>NZ_JBZCGM010000006.1:0-822614 GCF_058244615.1 Leifsonia sp. McL0627 | reverse complement strand
CTGCGGCGGAGCAGGAGCACCTCGCAACCCTCGCCGCTGAGCAAAAGGGCCTCTGATCAGCACCACCGCACACACGACTTTGCCAGGCTCTGTGCCTGAACCGTCCAGACTGACCGTCTAACGTAATCGGGTCGACGGCACTGTACGCCGTCGTGCCGTGCACCTGCCCGCATCCATCCCCCGACTTTCCGGATGCCCGCCTTCGTTTCGCGCGGCACACCCGCGCTGCACGCTGCACGCCATCGGACCGCCCAGGTCATCGGTGGCTCACCCCTGTGCCTGCGCGGTCGTCAGCCCGCCGGACCGCGGTTCTTCGAAACGCGGCCCGTGCCTTCCCTGCGCCCCGCTGCGCCTGGACGGCAGGCGGGGAAGCCCGAACACAGGAACCACATGCCCCTCACTTTCAACAACACTCCCATCTCCCTCAAGCACATCGTCACCGGTGTGACCGCCGCCCTCATGACGGCGTCGCTCTTCGCGCCGACGATCGCGCAGCAGCAGAGCGAGAAGCAGACCCGCGAGCTCTCCGAGTCCACCGGGATGCACCACGAGCAGCTCGGCGTCTACGAGAGCATCGTGCGCGACCGACTCGAGAACGAAGCGAAGACCACGATCGTGGGCGCCAGCCGCACGGTCGCCGCATACCAGACGAAGGCCGACCCGACCGCCGCGAAGACCGCCATCGCCGGTCTCGACAGCTACCACAAGCTCGACGACTCGAAGCTCCGCACCACCATCGACAGCGCCAAGGCGGCCTCTGACGCCCTCGCCGCCGCCGCAGCAGAGGCCGACCGCCAGGCCGCGGCCGCCGCAGCCGCCGCCCTCGCCAACGCCAACACCCCGGACGGCGCCAAGTCCGTCGCCCGCTCGCTCCTGGCCACGCACGGCTGGGGAGACGACCAGTTCAGCTGCCTCAACAACCTGTGGCAGAAGGAGTCCGGCTGGAACTACCAGGCGTTCAACGCCGGCAGTGGGGCGACAGGCATCCCGCAGGCGCTCCCCGGCAGCAAGATGGCCTCGTTCGGCACCGACTGGCAGACCAACGCCGGCACGCAGATCAAGTGGGGCCTCGACTACATCTCGCGGTCGTACGGCACCCCCTGCAGCGCCTGGTCGCACTCGCAGTCGGTCAACTGGTACTGATCCGCTGATCCGCAGCGGAGCGACGGCCCCGGTAGACTCGCGCGGGTGAACACCCACGCGATCCAGGGAGCCCACCTCGTCGGCAGCGTCAACCTGCCGGACGCGGAGAGCGTCTTCCGTACCGTCAGCACCCACCTCGGCGACCGGATGCGCCGCATCCCGGACGGCGAGGTCGGAGAACGCTTCTACTGGATCCAGTTCCAGACCAAGCGGTTCGACACGATGGAAGGCCTCTCCCGCCTCCCCATCGAGCCGTTCTACATCCGCGAGATCTTCGACGGGCGCCCCTTCGTCATCGACGAGGGGGTCTCCGCCGACGACCTCGTCTTCCCGAACCTCGGATACGCCGACGCGGCCATCGAGTCGTACGCGACCTTCGACCGGCTGCGCGCGGCCGGTGAGATCGCGGACGGCACCCGGTTCCAGGTGTCGCTGCCCACCCCGGCCGCCATCGCGGGTGCGTTCGTCGTCGCCGACCACCGTGCGGCGTTCGAGCGCGCGTACGAGCGTGCGCTGTTCGGCGAGCTCCAGCGCATCGTCGACGCGATCCCGCACGACAGTCTCGCCATCCAGTGGGACACCGCGGTCGAGTTCGCGCTGCTGGAGTCGGCGAACATCCGGTCGCACCACGCCATCGTGCCGTGGTTCGACGACGTGCTCGGCGGCGTGATCGAGCGTGCCGTTCGTCAGGCCGCCGCCGTCCCTGCCGATGTCGAGGTCGGCTACCACCTCTGTTACGGCGATGTCGAGGAGTCGCACTTCGTGCAGCCGACGGATGCGGGTCACCTGGCCGACGTCGTCTCCGGCGTCCTCGCCGCGACCGCCCGCCCCATCGCCTGGTTCCACCTGCCCGTGCCGATCGAGCGCGACGACGCCGCATACTTCGCGCCGCTCGCCGCCGTGGAGGTGCCGGAGGAGACCGAACTGTATCTCGGGCTGCTGCACCACGAGGACGGCGTCGAGGGCGCCGAGCGCCGGATCGCCGCGGCGACCACCGCGCAGCCACGATTCGGGGTCGCGACGGAGTGCGGCTTCGGCCGAGGCCCCAGCGAGCGGACCGTCGCCCTGCTCGACCTGCACGCCGCCACCGCCCAGGCCTGGTGACCGTGCCCCTCCAGCTGGATGCGGACGCGTTCGAGCAGCTGGTCACCGACGAGCTGGACGACCTGCCGGACGAGATGATCGACGGCCTCGACAACGTGGTGTTCGTGGTCGAGGACAGGCCGGAGGACGGCTCGCTCGACCTGCTCGGGCTCTACGACGGCGTCGCGCTCACCGAACGCGACAGCTACGGGTTCGGCGAGATGCCCGACCGGATCATCCTCTACCGCGAGCCGCTGCTCTCCATCTGCGCGAACCTCGACGAACTCCGCGACGAGGTCCACGTGACCCTCGTGCACGAGATCGCGCACTACTACGGCATCGACGACGACCGGCTGCACGAGCTCGGCTGGGCCTGAATCGCACTCCGCCCGCGCGTCGCGTCCCGCTCGCGCGCGACTCGCGCGCGCTCCGCTCGTGCGAAAGGTGCGGTGCGGACGAGCCGCACCGCACCTTTCGCACGAATCGATCGACGGGTTAGAGGGACTCTTCCTCTTTCTCGGTCTCGACGGGGTCGCTGTCCGGGGCGTCGAACGAGTACGAGACGTACTTCTCGCCGCCGACGGTGCGCTCGGCTCCCGCCACGTACCAGAACAGCGACTCGAGACCCTCGATCGCGGCGACGGCGCCGATCCGCTCGTCGACCTTGCCGCCGATCAGGAGGCGGCGCTCGGTCGTGCCGGCAAGGGGTCCGTCGACGTACTCGACGATGTACTCGGTCTCAGTCTGATCAGCGCTCATGAGACAACGTTAGCCCCGACTGAGCCGCCCGGGGCGTTCAGACGCGCGGCGGCCAGCGGCCACCCGGTCACGTCGAGCACCAGCGAGGCGTTGTCCCTGGGATGCTCGCGCGCCACATAGCGCTCGAAGTCGTGCTGCCACTGGTCCCAGTGGGTGGCGAAGGAGAGCCCGTCGCGGGCGAGCGCGCGTTCCTTGCGGAGCGTGTCGTCGGCGTCGAGCCAGAGCGCCAGGTCGGCCAGTGCGGTGTTCGCGCGGGCGAGCGTTCCGCAGCCCTCCACGATCAGGGGCGCGATGCCGGTGACCGTGTGCCGCTCCCCCGGCCGGTCCGCCGCCCAGTCCCACTGCCGCCACCATCCGGCTCCGGATGCGCGGAGCGGCGCGAGCAGGTCCGTCCCGACCGCGTCGCTCGCGGCGTCCAGCCCGCCCCAGCCCGGGTACAGGTCGTCCATCCGCACCAGCCGTGGCGTCACGTCGCCCGGCCAGTCGCTCACGAGCAGGTCGGCGAGCGAGCTCTTGCCCGCCCCGCTCGGGCCGTCGATCAGGACGACGGGGGCAGCATCCTGTGCCGCCGCCGCCGCGATCGCCCGCTGCACGGCCTCCCGGAGCCGCTGCACCGGGTCTCCCGGACGAAAGCTCTCTCGCGGCCGCCCGGTCTCTCCCGCCCGCACGGTCTCTCCCGGCCGCTGCTCCACCTCACGCCCCGAAGACATGCCACGTCCCTGCCGCGATGGCGGCCGACGCCGCCGTGACGGCGACCCCAAGCGCCACCGCCAACGCCACCCAGTCCCTGCCGCGGAACACGCTCGGCCGCGCCCAGGTGCGCGCACTGCTCGCGCCGAAGCCGCGCGCCTCCATCGCTGTCGCGAGCTTCGTGCCGCGGCGGATGGACAGCACGAACAGCGCGAACGCTTGGCCGAGCCACCGGCGCACCGCACCGCTCTCGGAGAGGCCGCGCGCGCGGCGGGCGAGCGTGAGGGCGCGCCAGTCGTCTGCGAACAGCCCGACCAGTCGCAGCCCCGCGAGACCGCCGAGCACGAACCGGGCGGGCAGGCGCAGCACCTGCGCCAGCCCGTCGGCGAGGTCGGTCGGGTCGATGGTGATGAACAGCAGCACGGCGGGCAGCCCGATGGCCAGGATGCGGAGAGTCGTCGCGACGGCCAGCTGGATCGAGCCGTCGCTGATCTCCACGAACATCCACTGCACGTAGACCATGCCGCTGGTGCGCCCGTAGAGCAGCGTCGTGATACCCGCGAGCGGCGCCGCGATCCAGACCGGCGCCGTCCGCACCGCGAGCACCCGGAACGGGATGCGCGCGAAGCACATCAGCACCAGTTCGATGCCGAGGGCGACCGCGGCCGAGACGATGTCGATGGACAGCAGCAGCACCACCGTGACGATGAACGCCGCACCGAGCTTGGCCACCGGGTTGAGGGCGGCGAGCGGTCCGGAGCGGACCGGGGCGATGATGCTCACGCGGCCACCTCCGATGAGGCTCCGAGGCGCAACCGGTCCGCTCCGATGGCGGTGACGAACTCGTCGTCGTGGGTGGCGGCGACGATGGCGTGGCCGTCCGCGCGGAGCTCGGCGATCATCTCGACCAGTCCGGCCCAGGTGTTCGCATCCTGGCCGAACGTCGGCTCGTCGAGCACGAGCAGGGTCGGCCTGGTCGCCAGCGCCGTCGCGACGGAGAGGCGGCGCTTCTGGCCGCCGGAGAGCGTGAACGGGTTCGCGTCGGCGAACGGGGCGAGAGCGAGCCTGGCGAGCAGTTCGTCGACACGCGCCGTCACCGTGCCGTCCGGTTCGCGCATGGCGCGCAGTCCGACCGCGAGCTCCTCCCGCACCGTGGAGGCGACGAACTGGTGCTCCGGATTCTGGAACACGCTGCCGATGCGGGTGAGCAGGTCGCGCGAACGCCAGGCGGACGGCTCGGCGTCCGCGTCGCCCGCGAGCGCGCGCTCGGCGCGGAGGACTCCGCCGAGCGGAGGGAGTAGGCCGCCGATGGTCAGCGCCAGGGTCGACTTGCCCGCGCCGTTCCTGCCGACGAGCGCAAGCGCCGAGCCTGCGGCGATGCGCGCATCCACTCGGTCCGGCAGCACGCTCGCGTGCGCGGTCGCTGGTCGCTTCGCGGCTCCGCTCCTCCGCTTCGCGCGGTGGGCGATGGCCGGGCCGCGCCCGAACGCCAGCGCGTCCGCGGTCAGCAGCGGCGCGCCGGCGGTCACCGCCGCCGCAGCGGGGACCGGCTCGTCCGGCAGCCAGACACCTGCGCGCCGCAGTTCGTTCGAGGTGTCGGAGAGGACCGCATCCGGATGCCCGTCGGCGAGCACGCCGCCCTCGGCCGAGAGGACGATCACCCGGTCTACCAGGCCACGCCAGATCGAGACGCGGTGTTCGACCACGATCAACGTCGAGCCGGAGTCGGCGAGCACCGAGGCGACGGCTTCGCGCACCTCGACGACCCCCTCCGGATCGAGATTCGCCGTCGGCTCGTCGAGCAGCAGGAGCCCCGGTCGCATCGCCAGCAGTCCGGCGAGGGCGAGGCGTTGCTTCTGCCCGCCGGACAGCTGCGCGGTGGGATGGTCGAGCGGCACCCGCAGGTTGACCGCATCCAGTGCCTGCCGCACCCGCGGCCAGATCTGTTCCCGCGGCACGCCGAGGTTCTCGCAGGCGAAGGCGACGTCGTCGCCGACGCGAGCGAGAATCACCTGCGCGTCCGGGTCCTGCAGCAGCAGACCGCTGGCGCCGCGCGCTTCGGCCGGACGCCGCCCGCCGACCGCGATCGACCCCGTCGACTCTCCGTCGTCGTCACCGCCGAGCACTCCGGCGAGGCCTGCCAGCACCGTGCTCTTACCCGCTCCGGAAGCGCCGAGCAGCAGCACGCGCTCGCCCGGCCGGATGCTCAGGCTGAGACCCCGGACGGCCCAAGCGTGCCGTCCGGAGTATCGCCAGCCCCAGTCGTCGAGCTCGACGGCAGCCGGAGCCGACGCCCCGCGCTGCCGAGCGTCGTCTCCGCTCCCGATGATCAGACCCTGCCTGTCGCCTCGCGGCCCGACGCGAACCTGCTGAGCGCCCCCGTCTTCGCCAGAGCGCGGACGAGCAGCCAGGACAGCAGCCCGGCCACGAGGATCCCGGAGATGGTCGTGGTGATCGTGTACGTGACGATGAAGAGCGGCTTGGAGCCCGGGTACCAGTAGAGGAGATCGAGGATCGACTCGGCGATGCCCGCCCCGGCACCGGCCAGCAGTGCGACGGGAAGCCGCCAGTTGGCGTAGAGGAACGCCGCGAAGACGAGCTCGGCGCCGAGGCCCTGCACGACGCCGGAGAGCAGCGTCGCGAAGCCCCACTGCGTGCCGATCAGGGCGGACACGATGGCGGCGACCAGCTCGGTGTAGATCGCGGCGCCCGGCTTGCGGATGATGAGCGCACCCAGCACGCCCGCGAACAGCCACGGGCCGTTCAGGATGCCCTGGAAGCCCGGGAGCACGGCGCTCACCGGTGCGGAGATCGGGTTGTCGATCTGGCCCCACGCCCAGAAGATGACGCCGGCGGCGACCGCGACGACGCTGGCCACGACGATGTCGACGACCCGCCAGCGCAGGACGCGCGTTCCACGACCGGAGGTGGTGCTCGGAGAGATTGTTGCGTGCACTGTTCGTGCCCTTTCGCTCAAGGAAAAGAGGGCACGGGATGAATGAGAATGTCTCCCTGCGCTGGCATGATCCAGATCAGGTTCAACGGTCGAAACTTGAGAAGTTTCCTCTCAGCCCGGCTCACCGGACTCCCGTGTTCGTGAGTCAGTCTAGTGCGTTCGTCACTTCTTCAGGGCTTTGATGACACGGGCCCACGCGTGACCGGCCACCCACACGAACGGGATGGCGACGACGAGCAGCGTGATGATGTTCGGGCGGAAGTGCACGCCCGTCTCGTCGTTGATGTATGCACCGAACGGGATGCTCACCCCACCGCCGCCCGCGCCGCCCGGGGCGTCCGCGTCCTCGCCCTCACCGGCGGATCCTGCGCCGAAGCCGTACTGCACGGCGGCGACGGGGACGATGGTGGTCCCGTCGATCTCCACCGGCTCCCCGTAGACGGACTTGATGCCGTTCGAGCTGATCGTTTCCGCGAGCTTCAAGGAGATGTTCGTCATGCAGCCACCGTACCCTTCCGCTCCCAGGCTCACCAGGGCACTGCTCAGCCCGCATCCAGCGTTTGCGGCGGGTTCTCAGCAGTCCACCGTGAATAATCGTGCGAGTGTCGATGATCCGTTCCCGCCGTGGCCCCCGCGGCATCGTCGTCGGCCTGCTCGCCCTGGTGGTGGGTGCCGTGCTGCTCTGGCATGACCTGTTGCCGAACATCGCCGGCTCGGCGTCGATGATCGAGACGTTCCTGCCCTGGCTCGGCGCCCTCATCCTGCTGCTCGGCATCGCGTCGCTGCTGCGGCTGTCGCTGTTCGGCGCTCTGTGCGTCGCCGCAGCCGCCGCCGTGTGGGGCAGCACGTTCGTCCCGGCGCTGCTGCCGTCGATGCACGCCGGAGCGCCGTCGCTGACCGTCGCGAGCGAGAACATCCACGCCCAGAACAGCGCGGCGGGCAGCATCGCGAAAGACCTCGCGGCCCGCGCACCGGACGTGATCGCCCTCCAGGAACTCGACGCCACCTCCCGGGAGACGGTCGCCGCTGTGCTCGCCCCCGGTTACCCGCACAGCTCGATCGTCGGAACGGTCGGCCTGTGGAGCAAGTATCCGATCAGCGATGAGCAGCGCCTCGACCTCGGCCTCGGCTGGGACAGGGCGCTCCGCGTCGACCTCGCCACCCCCGGCACCCCGACGCGCGTCTACGCCGTGCACCTCGCGTCCGTGCGGCCCGGCGCCTACCAGTCGCGCGACACGATGCTCGCCCAGCTGGCGCAGACCGTGAAGGCGGACGACGCCACCAAGCTGATCGTCGTCGGCGACTTCAACACGGCGAGCACGGACAGGAAGTTCCAGCCGCTGCTGTCGACCTTGACCGAGGCGCCGGACAGCACGCTCGGCTTCGGCTTCACCTGGCCGGCCGAGTTCCCGGTCACCCGCCTCGACCACGCGCTGGTGCGCGGGCTGACCAACGTGACCAGCGACGTGCTGCCCGACAACGGCAGCGACCACCGCGGCATCATCGTCGGCCTGCGCTGATCCCGGATACGCCGATTCCGGATGCGCCGACCTCGGATGCGCCGACCGGGCTCAGTCGCTGAGCCACCGCGGGTTGCGGCCGTCGTCCGCCGCCGCCTCCGCGTCGCGCTGGCGTTTCACGAGCGAGGCCGGCCCGATCATCCCCCGTCCGAATCGCGCGCTGACCGCGTCGAGGGTCCGCTCGGTCTCCCGCCATTCGTCGTCGGGGTCCCAGAGCGCGAGCGTGTCGCCGCCCGCTTCGAGGAGTTGTTCCGCCCGCACACCGATCAGCCGGATCGGGGTGCGCCCGAGGTCGAGGCCCTCGTAGATCTGCCACACCTCCTCGAAGATGCGCCGGCCGACGTTCGTGGCCTCGCCGAGCGTGCGCGACCGGGTGACCGTGCGGAAGTCGGAGAACCGCAGTTTGAGCGCGACCGTCCTCCCCACCAGACCGTTCTTGCGCAGCCGCTCCCCCACCTGGTTGGACAGGCGCAGCAGTTCGCGGCGCAGCCGGTCCTGGTCGGAGACGTCCGTCTCGAACGTCATCTCGTGCCCGACGCTCTTCTCGCGCGACTCCGTCACGACCGAGCGCGGGTCCCGTCCGTTGGCGAGTTCGTGCAGCTTGCGCCCTGACGCCTCGCCGACCGCCTTCACCAGTACGTGCACCGGGGCGTCCGCGAGGTCGGCGACCGTGCGCATTCCGAGTCGTTCGAGCGCCTGCTGGGTGCTCGCGCCGACGCCCCAGAGCGCACCGACCGGCAGCGGGCGCAGGTAGGAGACGATCGCGGTCTCCGGGATGACGAGCACGCCGTCGGGCTTGGCCCGGCCGGAGGCGAGCTTGGCCATGAACTTGGTCGGGGCCGCTCCCACAGAGCAGGTGAGCCCGGTCTGCTCGAACACGCGCGCCCTGACGAGCTCGGCGATGCGCCGCGGCGAGCCGAGCAGCCGCCGGGCTCCTGCGACATCGAGGAACGCCTCGTCGATGCTGAGCGCCTCGACCATCGGGGTGACCTCGGAGAAGATCGCCATGACCTGCTCCGAGTACTCCTTGTACTTGTGCATGTGCGGCGGCAGGATGATCGCCTGCGGGCAGAGCCGGATCGCCTGCGACATCGGCATCGCGGACCGCACGCCGAACTTGCGGGCCTCATAGGTGGCGCTGGTGACGACCGAGCGCGGGCCCGGGTGACCGACGATGGCGGGCTTGCCGCGCGCATCCGGCCGGTCGAGCAGTTCGACGGAGGCGAAGAACGCATCCATGTCGACGTGCAGGATGGTGGCGGACGAGTCATCGATCGGCTCGGTGGTCACCCGTCTGTCGCTGCCGTCCGCTCGTCCCACGACTCCAGCTTGCCACGCACCACCGACACGGGCGCTGGAAAACGGTTTCGGGTAGCGTGAACAGCATGGAATTCAGGTACCTCGGCAACAGCGGACTCAAGATCTCCGAGATCATCTACGGCAACTGGCTCACCCACGGCTCCCAGGTGGAGAACGACATCGCGACACAGAGCGTCCGGGCAGCACTGGATGCGGGCATCACCACGTTCGACACGGCTGATGCATACGCCAACACGGCGGCGGAGCGCGTGCTCGGCGACGCCCTCAAGGGCGAGCGGCGCGCCTCCCTGGAGATCTTCACCAAGGTGTACTGGCCCACCGGGCCGAAGGGGCACAACGACGTCGGCCTCTCCCGCAAGCACATCTTCGAGTCGATCGACGGCTCGCTGGAACGCCTCGGCACCGACTACGTCGACCTGTACCAGGCGCACCGCTACGACTCGGAGACGCCGCTCGAGGAGACGATGCAGGCGTTCGCCGACGTCGTGCGCGCCGGAAAGGCGCTGTACATCGGCGTCTCGGAGTGGAATGCGGAGCAGCTGCGCGCCGGCGCGGCGCTGGCCAAGGAGCTGAACGTGCAGCTCATCTCCAACCAGCCGCAGTATTCGATGCTGTGGAGGGTCATCGAGGAGAAGGTCGTGCCGACCTCGGCAGAGCTCGGCCTCTCGCAGATCGTCTGGTCGCCGGTCGCGCAGGGCGTACTCACCGGCAAGTACCTGCCGGGCGCTGAGGCTCCCGAGGGCAGCCGCGCCGCCGACGAGAAGGGCGGGGCGAACGCGATCAAGTCGTTCATGAACGACGACGTGCTCACCGCCGTGCAGCGGCTCCGCCCGATCGCAGACGAACTCGGGATCACGATGGCGCAGCTCGCTGTGGCGTGGGTCCTCCAGAACCCGAACGTCGCCGGCGCCATCGTCGGAGCATCCAGGCCGGAGCAGGTCGCCTCGAACGCGGCCGCCGCCGGCATCCGCCTCTCCGGCGACGTGCTCGCCCGCATCGACGAGGCCGTCGGCGACGTGGCCGTCACCGACCCCGCCCAGACCGTCTCCCCCGCACACCGCCCCGCCTGACCCGGTCCCCCCACAATCGAGTCGGGACTTATGCACGCCTGACCACGGCGTGTCGCGTGCATAAGTCCCGACTCGATTGTCAGGGGGCTAGACGAGGGCGGCGACGACGGGAGCGAACCAGGCGCGGAAAGCCTGGGAGTCGTCTCGGAGGGTGGTGCTGAGGACGACGGAGTGGGGGCCCACGATCCAGGCTCCGCGCTCGGAAAGCGGCAGGACGGCGAGGTCGAGGCGGAAGTAGCCCGCCTGACGGCGCAGCTCGTGCTCGCGGTCGCGCACGACGTCGACGATGTCCGCCGCGCGTCTCGCGTGCGTCTCGATGCTCGCGCGGGCGTACTCGTCGTGCCGCTCCGTCGCCCAGAGCAGCGCCTCGTCGAAATGCTCCAGGATGAGGTCCTGCAGCTCGATCGCCCGGTCGAACGCGGTGAAATGCGGCGGCTGCAACAGCGATCCGGACGCCCGTCGCTCCCGGTCGGAAGCCACCGCGAACCAGGCCAGCCACTGCTCGGCGAGCGTGCTCCGCGCCCCTCCAGGATGCACGGGCGAACGGCGAACGGGGAGCACCGGCAGCGCTCCGGTCGCCGGATGCAGCACCGGCGCAACCGCTGGGGACAGGCGCGGGATGACCGGATCGCCGATGCCGTCGAGGTGTCCGAGGTCGCGGAGGGCGAGCGCCATCAGCAGGTCCCAGGGACAGTCCTCTGTGACCTGCCATCGAAGGGTGCCTTCGACGAACATGCCGTCATTGTATGAGCGTCAGCCGCAGGCCACCAGTACACGTGGATACGCGGGTGTCCGCACACGAGAACGGCCCGCCCTCCCGAAGCCGGGGAGGGCGGGCCGTGCGGTCGACGAGGAGGTCAGCTCCGGATGAGGGTGCCGTCTCTCTCGTCGTCCTCGGCGAGCTGCGCCGTGTCGGGCACAGTCTCGGTCAGGGCGGCGGCCTCGGCCTCCAGCGACGTGTGCGTTGCACCGTCGGTCTCGAGGGAGGTCGCGACGACGTCGCGCTCGATGGTGGTCGCCAGCGGCTTCTCCTTCACGAAGCAGAGCAGCACGACGGCGATGATCAGCAGCGGCACCATGTAGAGGAACACCGGGGTGAGCGCGTCGTTGTACGAGCCGACGATCACGTCGCGGATCGGCGCGGGCAGGCCCTTGACGATCGCGGGGGTGAGCGAGTTGGTCCCGCCCCCTGCCGACTGGGCTCCGGCCGGCATCCGCTCGGTGAGGAGCTGGGTGAGCCGGGTGGCGAACAGGCTTCCGACGATGGCGGAGCCGAGCGAGGCGCCGATCTGACGGAAGTAGTTGTTCGACGCCGTCGCCGTGCCGACCTGCGACACCGGGAACGAGTTCTGGACGATGAGGATCAGGATCTGCATGCTCATGCCGAGCCCGATGCCCATCACCGCGAGGAAGCTGCACAGCACCCAGATCGGGAGGGTCGGGGTCATGGTCGACAGCAGCACCAGGGCCACGCCCACGATCACCGTTCCGGCGATCGGCAGCCACTTGTACCGCCCGGTCTTGCTGACCAACTGGCCCGAGATGATCGAGGTGATGAGCAGCGCGGCCATCATCGGGATCATCAGGAAGCCCGCCTCTGTCGCGTTCGCTCCGGTGACCATCTGCAGGTAGGTGGGCAGGTAGGCCAGCGCTCCGAACATCGCGATGCCGATGATCAGACCGGCGATCGTGGTCAGGTTGAAGTTGCGGTCCTTGAACAGCTTGAGCGGCATGATCGGCTCGGCCGCTGCCTTCTCGACCAGCACGAAGGCGACGCCGGTGACGATGGTGCCGACGATGAGGCCGATGATGATCGGCGAGTTCCAGTCGTAGGTCGTGCCACCCCAGGTGGTCAGCAGCACCAGGCAGGTGGATGCGATCGCCAGGAGGCCCATGCCGGCCACGTCGATGCGCGGCTTGCTGTTCGTGTTCTTCGGCAGGCGAAGGAAGGCGACGGCGGACGCGATGGCGAGGATGCCGAGCGGGATGTTCATCCAGAACGCCCAGCGCCAGCCGATGCTCTCGGTGAACCAGCCGCCGAGCAGCGGGCCCGCGACGGACGACAGGGCGAAGACGCCACCCATGATGCCCATGTACTTGCCGCGCTCACGGGCGGGGACGACGTCGGCGATGATCGCGTTCGACAGGATCATCAAACCGCCGCCGCCGAGACCCTGCACGGCACGGCCGACGATGAGCCAGCCCATGTCTCCGGCGAGGCCGCCGATGACGGACCCGGCCATGAACAGCGCGATGGCGATGATGAACAGGCCCTTGCGGCCGATCAGGTCGCCGAGCTTGCCGTAGACCGGCATCATGATCGTGGACGCCAAGATGTACGCCGTGGTCACCCACAGCATGTGCTCGACTCCGTGGAGCTCACCGACGATGGTCGGGAGTGCGGTGGAGAAGATCGTCTGGTCGAGCGATGCGAGGAGCATCGTGACCATCAGGCCGGCGAAGACGAGGAGGATCGCCTTCTTCTTGGGGGCCCCGTCGGACGATGCGTCCGCGGTGCCCTGGTGTGTTGCTGTCTGGCTCATGCGAGTGCCGTGATCACCTTTCCGGCGAGCTCGACGGCCCGCCTCCGAAGTTCTTCTGTGTCGCGCTCCGTGCCGTCGGCCACCCACTCTTTGACGGCGGCGCGGACGGCGCCGCCGCAGAGCGGGAGGATCAGCTCGGCGAGCGAGTCGCGTTCTGCCGCTTCGAGAGCGGAGAACGCTTGGTCGTGCGAGAGGAGGGAGGAGACGCCTGAGACGAGCTTCTCCCCCATCCGGGTCATCTGGGCGAACTGCCTGCGCAGCAGTTCGGGGTGCTGCTTGACGATGGCCATGCGGGCCTGGTGCAACTCGGTGTCGCCGATGGCGGGGCCGAGCACGTGGAGCAGCAGTCCGACGACCTGTTCGACGACCGGCTGCCCTGCGGTGTCCGCACGGTACTGGTCGAGGAACACGTCGTCGACGGGGAGGTCGCGCATCCCGAGGATGGCGTCTTCTTTGCTCTCGAAGTAGTTGAAGAAGGTGCGGGAGGAGACGTTGACGCGAGCGCAGATGGCGTCCACTGTTGCGTTCTCCAGGCCGACTTCCTCGACGAGGAGCACGGTGGCGCGTTCGAGCTGCGCCCGTGTCTCCAGGCGTTTGCGCTCGCGCAGTCCGAGGGTTTCCGATATCACTCAACTATTGTTGCATCAACTGCAACGTTTCGGAACTGAAAGAATTCAGTTCTGCACTATTCGCGGAGAATGCTCAGCTTCGCGCCTCCAGCTCCTCGATCACGCGGAGGACGGTGCGCCAGTTCCGGCCGGTCGCCACCGGGCCGACTTCCCGCCAGAACGCGGGCTTCAGCTTCGAGTTCGAGACGCCGAGCGGGCACCACTGATACACGGCACGCTCCCCGATCCGGACGAGCTCCGGCGCGATGTCGGCGGCGGCGGGCACCGCGAGAGACTCCGGCACGGCGTGATCGGTGAACGTGACCATCAGCTTCGAGTGGTCGTCGCCGTCGCCGAGCAGCGGGTTCGCGGCGGCGACCGCGCGGAACTCGGCCTCCGTCAGCAGGATCACCCGCGCGGCGACCCCGCTCCGCTTCTCGATCCCCGCCTCGACGGTCGCGGCGTCGGCGGCGGTCGGTGCGCTCGACGCGTCGAACACGACGTTCCCGCTCTGCAGGAACGTCGACACGTTCGCGAAGCCCGCGTCCGAGAACGCCGCGGCGAGGTCACCCTTCGCCACCCGGGTGGAGGCGCCCACGTTGATGCCGCGCACCAGTCCGATGGCGTGCACGCTCAGCCGTCGATCGGGTCGGCGGCGATCAGCAGCCCCTGCGCGATGCTGGCCTGCTCGTACGGCCCTCGGCCGTCGCGCCGGTGCTGCGGCTCGCTGAACGCGACCAGCCACGACGTCACGTCGCCGGCCGGCAGGTTCACGCTGCGGAGGCTCGCGGTGCCCGGAGCGATGATGACGCCGGTCGGCTCCCCCACCCAGTCCTCGCCGCTCTGCTCCTGCGGCTCGCGCACGTACACCTGGACGCCGACGCCGAAGCCCGGTGCGGTCTCGACGGCGGTCTTACGGTTCTTCATGGACCAAGCATCCCACCGGCGCGGGCGTTCACTGTGCGGCCGACGGCTCGATCGGCTCGATCCGTCCATCCGGAGTGTGGCGCTCCGGGTCGAGCAGACGGCGCAGCGTGAACCGCTCGACCACCGTCCACGCCGTCGAGGTCAGGATGTACACCGCCGCCGCGAGCGGCACGAACGCCGCGAAGACCACGGTGACGTACGGCAGGAAAGAGAGGGCCTTGATCAGTCCGCCGGGCGTCGCTGCGCCCGCCGCGCCCTGCTGCTGCGGGAGCGTGAGCACCCGGCGGGACACCGTCGTCACGATCGCGATCAGCGCGAGCACGACGAGGTAGACGAGCATGGCAGGCCAGACCGCAGCGCCCGCACTGGTCAGGCCGACGAAGCTCGTGCCGAGCGGCGCTCCGAAGACGTGCTCGCTGAGGAGCGCGTTGGCGTGACCGGAGATCATCGGGTGGGTGAAGACGGCGTAGACGAGCGAGATCACCGGAAGCTGCGCCAGCAGGGGAAGCATCCCCGCGAACGGCGAGACCTTCTCTCTCTGGTAGAGCTCCATGGTCTTTCTCGCGAGCAGTTCGCGATCCTTGCCGTGTTTACGTTGCAGCTCCGCGAGGTGCGGTGCGAGGCGGCGTCTGCTGTACTCGGCGCGCACCTGGCTCATCCCGACCGGGATGAGGAGGGCGCGCACGAGCACGGTGAGGGCCACGACGGCCAGCAGGCCGCTGAGGGTTCCGGCCACAGGCGCCAGTGCGCCGGAGAGACCGGTGACGAGACCGTACGTCGCGTCGAGGACGGCCGCGATGGGGCCGAAGGAGAAAATGTCCACGAGAGTTCTTCCCTGCTGTCGAACGGATGGGGTGGGTTCCGTCTGACCGCGGTGGGCAGCGTGAAGCTGCCCGGCAGGGCTGTGCCGGTCCGGGCTGTGCCGGATGCGGTTGGAGAGCCTGCTACGCGGTCTGCAGGGAGAAGCCGGGCGCTCGCGGGCGCGGGCGGCCCGCCGCATCCGGATCGGACTGGCTGAGCAGTTCGCCCTTGTCCGCCGGTTCGATCGGCCGTTCGAGGCGCGCGCGGACGCGCAGGGACGCCGCCAGGGCGGCAACCGAGGTGACTCCGGCCGCCGCGACGACCGCGACCAGGCCGATGGCGCCGGCCAGACCGGCGACGGCGATAATGCCCGCCGGAGTGGAGGCGGCGTGAACGCTCTCGAACGGTGCGACGAAGAAACGCCCCACGAGTTCGATGAACGCCAGCATGGTGACGACGGTAACAAATTCTCAGCCGATTCGCTGGAGGTGTTCGCCGTAAGCGCATCCAGGCCGGACGGGTCCATGATGGAAGCATGACTCGTGTTGTGATCGTCGGTGCCCACGGAAAAGTCGCTCAGCAGTTGATGCGCGTCCTCTACGACAACGGCGACGATTTCGTCGGCATCGTCCGCGTGGACGAGCACGCGGACGACGTCTACCGTCTCGGCGGCGAAGGCGTGCTGCTCGACATCGAGACGGCGACGCCGGAACAGCTCGCCGGAGCGTTCGCGGAATCGGAGGCGGTCGTCTTCACGGCGGGCGCCGGTGGAGGATCCGGCATCGAGCGCAAGCGGACGGTCGACTACGAGGGTTCGGTGAAGTCGATGCAGGCCGCCGTGCTCGCAGGCATCCGCCGCTTCGTGCAGGTGTCGGCCTGGGGTGTCGACAACCCGCTGCCGGAGGACACCGAACCCAGCTGGCGTGCCTACGTCGAGGCCAAGCGGGATGCGGACGCGGTGCTCCGCGAGTCCGGTCTCGACTGGACCATCCTGCGGCCGGGGGCACTCACCTTCGACGAGGGCACCGGGCTCGTCACACTCGGCGACAGCGTCGATCGGGGCAGCATCCCCCGCGAGGACGTCGCCCGGCTGATCAGCGCCTGCATCGACGAGCCCGCGACGATCGGCCATGTCTGGGAGGCCGTCTCCGGGTCGACGCCGATCGACGACGCCGTGCGCTCACTGGTCGCCTCCGCGTAGGCTGACGCGCGTGAGTCAGAACGCCGACAACGCCGCCGCCGACAACGCGCCCGCCGCCGACAGCACAGAGCCCGCTCCCGCCGCCTCCAGCACGCCGGGCGATTACGCCTCCCGGCCGTGGCTGGCCAGCTATGCGCCCGACGTCCCGGACGACGTCGAGCTGCCCGCCGGGTCGCTTGCCCACCTCATGGACGAGTCGGTTGCGCAGTATCCGCGCAACGTCGCCCTGGAGTTCTTCGGTGCGACCACGACGTATGCGGAGCTCGGCGAGCAGATCTCCCGCGCGGCCGAGGGGCTGCGCAAGCGCGGCGTGCGCAAGGGCGACCGCGTCGCGCTCGTGCTGCCGAACTGCCCGCAGCACGTCGTCGCGTTCTATGCGGCGCTGCGGCTCGGCGCAGTCGTGATCGAGCACAACCCTCTCTACACGCCGAGGGAGCTGCGCCATCAGTTCGAGGATCACGGCGCAACCGTCGCCATCGTCTGGGACAAGGTCGCGAAGACCGTCCAGGATCTCCCTGCCGATCTCGGAGTGACCACGGTCATCTCCATCGACATCACCAGGGCGATGCCCGCATCCAAACGGATCGCGCTGCGCCTGCCCGTCCCCGCCGCCCGCCAGGCCAGGGAGCAGCTCACCGCCAAGGTCAGCGGCACGATCACCTGGGAGACGCTCACCGCTGGGCGCAAGCTGAAGGCCACGTACCCGCGACCGGAGCGTGACGATCTGGCCCTCATCCAGTACACCAGCGGCACCACCGGCCAGCCCAAGGGCGTGATGCTCACGCACCTCAACCTCGGGGTGAACGCCGCGCAGGCGCGCGCCTGGGTCCCGACGATCGAGCGCGGCACCTCCGTGGTCTACGCCGTGCTGCCGCTGTTCCACGCGTACGGGCTGACGCTCTGCCTCACCTTCGCGATGAGCATGGGCTCACGCCTGGTGCTGTTCCCCAAGTTCGATCCGGACCTTGTGCTGGATGTGGTCAAGAAGCACCCTGCGACCTTCCTGCCGGCGGTCCCGCCGATCTACGAGCGCCTGGTGGCGGCCGCGGAGAAGCGGAAGGTGTCGCTGTCCGGCATCGAGATCGCCATCTCCGGGGCGATGAGCCTGCCGGACAGCATCGTGAAGCTCTGGGAGAGCAAGACCGGCGGTTATCTGGTCGAGGGCTACGGGCTCTCGGAGTGCTCCCCCGTGCTGATGGCGAACCCGGTCGGGACGACCCGTAGGGACGGCACGGTCGGCCTCGCGCTCCCGAGCACGCAGCTGCGCGTCGTCGACCAGGAGGACCCGTCGATCGTCCGCGCGTTCGGCGAGGAGGGCGAGCTGCTGGCGAAGGGGCCGCAGGTGTTCTCCGGCTACTGGCGCAGGACGGACGAGACGGCGAAGGTCTTCACCGACGACGGCTGGTTCCGCACCGGCGACATCGTCACGATGGACGAGGACGGCTTCGTGCGCATCGTCGACCGGATCAAGGAGCTCATCGTCACCGGCGGATTCAACGTGTCGCCGACGGAGGTCGAAGACGCGCTGCGCGCGTTCGAGGGCGTCGCCGACGTGGCCGTGGTCGGCGTGCCGCAGGCGCACGGTGGGGAGGACGTCGTCGCGGCGGTCGTGATGAAGCCGGGTGCGTCGTTCGACGAGGCGGCGATCCGTGCGTTCGCCCGCGAGTCCCTCACGCCGTACAAGGTGCCGAGGCACGTGACGCAGGTCGACGACCTCCCGCGCTCGATCGTCGGCAAGGTCATCCGCCGCAAGGTGCGCGACCAGCTGCTCGCCGCGAAGGGCTAGCCCGCGGTCAGCGCTCTCAGACGATCGGGAACACCAGCAGCGACCCTGTCGCGGTCGCGACCACCTTGCCGGAGGCGTCCGTCACCACGCCGTCGGCGAAGGCGACCCTGTTCCCCGGTTTGGTCACGTGTGCCACGCAGGTCAACGGCCCGGACCCTGCGAGCACGGGGCGCAGGTAGTTGACCTTGATCTCGATGGATGTGTATCCCTGCCCCTGCGGCAGAGTGGTCTGCACCGCGCATCCCAGGGCCGAGTCGAGAAGAGTGCACACCAGACCGCCGTGAACGGTGCCGATCGGGTTGTAGTGCGACTCGTCCGGCGTGCAGACGAACGTCGCCGTTCCCGGCCCCACCTCGGTCAGTGCCATGCTCATCAGGCTGGTGATCGGCGGAGGCGGAAGCTCGCCGGCGAGCATCGACCGGAGGTAGTCGAGACCGCTCACGCTCGGCATCACCGCGACCCCGGGTGCAGGGTCCTCCCACTCGACGACTCGTCGGCGTTCGCTCACTCAGACTTCCTTCCTTGGCAGTTCGGTGTCCTCCGGCGGCAGGTCTGAGGGCTTGCGCACCGGCTCCAGTGTCTCGGCGTTGATGGCCGTCTGTCCAGGGGGAAGATTGGAGAGGTCGGGCGCGATGATGGTCGGCGGGATGCCGGAGTCCGGCAGACCGAACGCGGGGACGACGCCCTCTCTCGACAGCACCAGGTCGTCCGACCGGGTCGGCAGCGTGCGGCCCCGGAAGTAGTCCGGCCGGCGCCACCACCAGATCGCCATCAGCACGAGGCCGATCAGCAGTCCGCCGACGCCGACGACGGCCTCGGCGCCGATGCCGAAGATCGTCACGTTCTTCCCGTCGGCGTCTACCAGCCAGTCCACGGCGGCGAAGTTGACCAGCCCGTAGATGAACACGAACGTGAGCATCAAGCCGCCCACCAGCGGGAAGACGCCACGCATCACGATGTTGCGGAAGCTACGGAACAGCGTCTTGCGGTAGTACCAGACGCACGCGAACCCGGTGAGGCCGTAGTAGAACGCGATCATCAGGCCGATCGAGCCGATCAGCGCCGACAGAAGCGCCGGGCTGATGAAGGTGAAGATGAGGTAGAAGACCGCTGAGACGATCCCCATCCCGATCGTCGCCCAGGTGGGGGTGAGGAACCGGGGGTGGATGCGCGCGAACTGCTCGGGGATCGCCTTGTACGCCGCCATCGACAGTGCCGTGCGCGCCGTCGGGAGGATGGTGGTCTGGGTCGAGGCGGACGCCGAGGTCAGGATGCTGAATCCGAGGAGCGCCATCAGGATCGTGCCGACCGGTCCGCTGCCGAAGAGGGTCGGCCCGATCGCGGAGAACACGTCACCGGAGTTGGCCGGATTCGCCAGCCCGATCCCCTTGTCGCCGACACCGGCGAAGGCGACGGTCGCGACCGTGACCACCGCGTAGGTCGCGAGGAGGAGCAGGGTACTGATGACCGCTGCGCGGCCCGGCGTCTTGCCGGGGTCCTTGGTCTCCTCGTTGACCGAGACGGCCGTGTCCCAGCCCCAGTAGATGAAGATCGCGGTCAGCATGGCCGGGGCGATCGTCTTGCTGAAGTCGAGGGTGAACGGGTTGAACCAATCCCACTGCGGGATGAGCGAGTACGACTCGGCGTTCCCGGTGTAGACCTTCACGAGGGCGAACACGGCGAAGAAGATCAGGATGACGACCTCGAACGACAGCAGGACGTATTGCAGCCTGGCTGAGATCTCGATGCCGCGATAACAGATCCAGGTCATGATCGCGATCCACAACAGACCGGCGATCGTCGTCGCGAGCGTGTTGGTGGCGAGGGCGGCAACCCCCGGCAGGCCGAAACTGCCTACGAACGTGAACGAATACGACCCGGCTATCTGTGCGAGGTTCGACATCACGATCACGTCGGCGACGATGATGCCCCAGCCGCCCATCCACCCGGTGATCGGGCCGAACGCCCGCGTCGCCCAGGTGAACGTCGTGCCGCAGTCCGGCTCCGCCTTGTTGAGCTCCTGGTACGCCACGGCGATCAGATACATCGGGACGAACGCCAGCAGCACGATGCCGGGCGCCTTCACACCGGCGACGACGGTGCCGCCGACGACGATGAAGCCGAGGCTCGCGGCCAGGCTGTACGCGGGAGCGGTCGAGGCCACTCCGACGACGACGCTGGAGGTGAGGCCGAGGGCTCCGCCTTTCAGCCCCTTGGATTCCACATCCTCCGGTTTGGAGGGGACGGTCGCTGTCATCTCTGCTGCTCCCACCGACTCGGGTCCGCTCTCCACTGAGCGGGCCGGCTGGACTCAGGGTAATCCCAAACCGGCCGGAAAGCGCCGGCGACGTCACCGTCGCCGTTTCTGCGAGTCTGCTCAGCCGGCGGCGAGACGCGCGAGCCGGCGGCGGGCGGCGAGCTCCGCCTGCGTCTGCGGCCCGAGCAGGACCCCGGCGCCTTTCAGCACGGTCGCCGTCGCGCCGTGGACGGGGAACACCCGGGAGAGCGGGGCCTCGCGGAAGCCGAGCATGGCCCGGTGGCGCGGTTCGAGACTCGACACCGCCGCTCGGAACACCACCCGGTACGACGGCCGCAGCATCCTGCGCAGCGGTGGCCGGCGGATGAAGCGGACGATCTCCTCCACCTCCGGCCCGCCGCGGAGTTCACCGTCGTCGGTGTACGCATCGATCTGCGCCCGCAGGTCCGCGGCGCTCCGCGGCGGTTCGGCGACGCCCATCAGCTCACCGGCGGTCGCCCACTGCGACACGTATGCGTCCGCGCCGCCGGGGATGGGACTCCCCCAGCGCTCGTGGGCGGTGAGGAACGCGTCGGTGAACGCGATGTGCACCCACGCGGCAAGCTCGGGGTCGTTGGCCGCGTACGGCCGGGTGACGCCGTGCCCGTCGACGAACGTTCCGGTGACGCGCTTGTGCATCGCCTTCACCATCTGCGAGCTCGCGACGGCCTGGCCCGTGCTGCCGAAGGTGACCGTGTGGATCCACTGGATCGTCCCCGCCAGCCGCCCGAGCGGATCCTCGCGGAACCGGGAGAAGTCGCGGACACCGGCGAGGGCGCCGGGATGAAGCGCCTGCAGCAGGAGCGCGCGCACCCCGGCAACCAGGGTCGGCATGCCTCCATGCACCACCCAGGGCGCGCTGCCCGGTGCGAAGAAGCCGGCATCGTCACCGTCTTCGAGCCCCAGCACCCAGCGCGGGATCTCGTCGGAGCGCCCGGCCAGCGTCTCGATGAGCCGCGAGCGGACGGGTTCCAGGATGCCGGTCATGCCGAGAGGCCGAGCCCGTCGATCACGGTCGCACCTGGCAGCTCGCCGAGCATCCGGCCAGGCAGCAGGATCTTCGACCTGCGCACCCCCGACCCGATGATGACGACCTCGGTCTCGGCCACCCTGCTGTCGACGAACACCGGCCACTCCGCCGGCAGACCGATGGGCGTGATGCCGCCGTACTCCATGCCGGTCAGCTCGACGGCGCGGTCCATCGACAGGAACGACGCTTTGCGCACATCCAGGAGGCGCTTGACGGTGTTGTTGACGTCGGCGCGCGTCGTCGCGAGCACCACGCAGGCTGCGATCCGCTCGACGCCTTCGCGTTTACCCGCCACCACGACGCAGTTCGCGAGCGTCGCCGCGTCCAGCCCGAACCTCTCGCGGGTGGCAGCGGTGTCGGAGACGTCTGGATCGATCTCGACGACGCCGACGTCGTCGAGCCAGCCGGCGGCGGTGAGCGCCCCGGCCGTGGTCGGTGCGAGCAGTTCCGTTGCCGTCGAGGCCGGTGCGGTCGTGAGACCGCCGAGAGTGAAGACGCCCATGCCCCTAATCTGCAACATCGGCGGCGCGAAAGCCAGCCGGACGGACGAAACCCGGCCGGACGCACAGGATGGGCGCGGCGGCCTCTGCCACCGCGCCCATCCTGTGTCGCGTGTGCGTGCTGCTACTCGGCGCTTCCTGCCCGCTCCAGCACCAGTTCGCGGACGCGCGCGGCGTCTGCCTGGCCCTTCATCGCCTTCATCACGGCGCCGATCACGGCACCGGCCGCCTGCACCTTGCCGTCGCGGATCTTCGCCAGCACGTCCGGCTGCGCCGCGAGGGCTTCGTCGATGGCCGCGATGAGTGCGCCATCGTCCGAGACGACGGCGAGGCCGCGTGCGTCTACCACCTGCTGCGGGCCGCCCTCACCGGCGATGACGCCTTCGAGCACCTGGCGGGCGAGCCGGTCGGTGAGCGTTCCCGCGTCGACCAGCGTTGCCAGCTCTGCCACGTGCGCCGGGCTCACCAGCGTTCCGGCCGGGACGCCCTGGGCGTTCGCCAGACGGGCGATCTCGCCGGACCACCACTTACGGGCGGCCGCGGGGGTGGCACCGGCGGCGATGGTCGCCTCGACCTCGTCGAGCAGGTCGGCGTTGGCGATGTCCTGGAACTCCAGGGCGGTGAAGCCCCACGCCGCGATGAGGCGCTTGCGGCGCAGCGACGGCTGCTCCGGAAGCGTTCCGCGGAGCTCTTCGACCCACTCGCGCGCCGGGGCGACCGGAACGAGGTCGGGCTCAGGGAAGTAGCGGTAGTCGTCGGCGTCGGACTTCGGGCGCCCGGCGCTCGTGGTGCCGGTGTCCTCGTGCCAGTGCCTGGTCTCCTGCGTAATCGTTCCGCCCGCCGCGAGGATCGCGGCCTGACGCTGGATCTCGTAGCGCACAGCCCGCTCGACCGAGCGCAGCGAGTTGACGTTCTTCGTCTCGGTGCGGGTGCCGAGCTTTCCGGAGCCGCGGGGACGCAGGGAGACGTTCGCGTCGCAGCGGACGTTGCCCTCCTCCATCCGGGCGTTGGAGACGCCGAGCGCCTTCACGATGTCGCGGATCGCGTGCACGTAGACACGGCCGATCTCCGGGGCGTCGTGCTCTGCGCCCTCGATCATCTTGGTGACGATCTCTACCAGCGGAACGCCGCCGCGGTTGTAGTCGACCAGCGAGTAGTCGGCACCCTGGATGCGGCCGGTCGCCCCGCCGACGTGCGTCAGCTTTCCGGCGTCCTCCTCCATGTGCGCGCGCTCGATGTCGACCGTGATCGTGCGTCCGGACTCCAGCTCGATGGTGACGGCGCCCTCGAAGGCGATCGGCTCGTCGTACTGCGAGGTCTGGAAGTTCTTCGCCGTGTCAGGGTAGAAGTAGTTCTTGCGTGCGAACCTGCTCGACTCTGCGATCTCGCAGCCGAGGGCGAGCCCGAGCCGGATGCTCGACTCGATGGCCTTCTTGTTCACCTGCGGCAGGCCGCCGGGGAGCCCGAGGCAGGTGGGGCACGTGTTCGTGTTGGCGCCGGAGCCGAACTCGTTGGCGCACCCGCAGAACATCTTCGTGCGGGTGTTCAGCTCGACGTGCACCTCGAAGCCGAGCACCGGCTCGAACAGTTCGAGAGCCTTGTCGTAGTCCATCAGTTCCGCTTTGGCCATCAGACGGCTCCCTCTTCGCTCGCGAACATCTCGGTGGCGCTCAGGTCGGGCGCCTGGCTCAGCAGGGTGTGGCCCCACTTCTGCTCCAGGAGCTGCTCGAGCGCCGCGCCGATCGTGTACAGCCTGGCGTCCGCCCTGGCGGGCGTCATCAGCTGCAGGCCGACCGGCAGGCCGTCCTCCGGCGCGAGGCCGATCGGCAGCCCCATGCCGGGAACGCCGGCGAGGTTGGCCGGGATGGTGGTGATGTCGTTGAGGTACATCGCCATCGGGTCGGCGAGCTTCTCGCCGAACTTGAACGCTGTGGTCGGCGCGCTCGGGCTGACCAGCACATCCACCTTCTCGAAGGCGGCGGAGAAGTCGCGCTGGATGAGCGTGCGCACCTTCTGGGCGCTGCCATAGTATGCGTCGTAGTATCCGGCGCTCAGGGCGTATGTGCCGAGGATGATGCGGCGCTTGACCTCCGGGCCGAACCCGGCGTCGCGGGTGGCGGCCATGACGCGCTCGACCGTGACGGGGCCGTCTTCCGGGTTGGCCCGCAGGCCGAACCGCACGGAGTCGAATCGTGCCAGGTTGCTGGACGCCTCTGCCGGCAGGATCAAGTAGTACGCGGCGACCGCGTACTCGAAGCTCGGTGCGCTGACCTCGACGATCTCGGCGCCTGCTCCTTCGAGGAGCGCGAGCGCCTCGTCGAAGCGCGTCTTGACGCCCGCCTGGAAGCCGTCGCCGGAGAGTTCCTTGATGACGCCGACGCGGACGCCCTTCAGGGCGCCGTCGACGAGACCGGCGCGTGCGGCGTCGGCCATCGACGGCCAGGTGTCGCTGAGCGACGTGGAGTCGAGCGGGTCGTGCCCGGCGATCACGTCGTGCAGGAGACCGGCGTCGAGCACGGAGCGCGACACGGGGCCCACCTGGTCGAGCGAGCTGGCCAGCGCGATCGCGCCGTACCGGCTCACGCCGCCGTAGGTCGGCTTGACGCCGACCGAGCCGGTGACGGCCGCGGGCTGACGGATCGAGCCGCCGGTGTCTGAGCCGAGGGCGAGCGGAGCCTCAAAAGCGGCGACGGCCGCGGCGGAGCCACCGCCGGAGCCGCCGGGGATACGCTCCAGATCCCACGGGTTGCGGGTCGGGCCGTATGCGGAGTGCTCGGTGGAGGAGCCCATCGCGAACTCATCCATGTTGGTCTTGCCGAGCGGCACGAGGTCGGCCTCGCGCAGCTTGCGCACGACGGTCGCGTCGTACGGCGGCAGCCAGCCCTCGAGGATCTTCGATCCGGAGGTGGACGGCATGTCGTTGGTGGCCAGCACATCCTTGATGGCGATGGGCACACCGGCGAGCGGCGACAGCCTCTCGCCGGAGGCGCGGCGCGCATCGATCGCGGCGGCGGTGGCGAGTGCCTTCTCCCCCGCGACGTGCAGGAACGCGTGGACGTCCGCATCCACGGCCTCGATGCGGTCGAGGTGGGCGCGGGTCGCGTCGACGCTGGACACGTCGCCCGCGGACAGCAGGCCGGAGAGGGCGGCGGCGGAGAGCCTGGTCAGGTCAGTCATGCGTGCGTCCTACTCCTCATCCAGGATGGCGGCGACCTTGAACTTGTCGCCGTCGCGGTCGGGTGCTCCGGAGAGCGCCTGCTCGACCGTGAGCGACGGGACGACCTCGTCGTCGCGGAACACGTTGGTGAGCGGCAGCGGGTGGCTGGTGGCCGGCACATCCGGCCCAGCGACCTCTGTGACCTTGGCGACCGCTTCGACGATCTGGCCGAGCTCGCTGGTCAGGCTCGCGATCTCTTCCTGGCTGAGGTCGATCCTGGCAAGGTTCGCCAGGTGCGCGACCTGCTCTGCACTGATTTCGGACATACGTCTCCGTGGTGACTCGAGGGTGGACTCCTCAATTCTAGGGCGAGCCGAAGAGTCCCGTACCCAGCCGCGTGACGGCCTCGTACGCCTCGCGGTATGTGCGCGGCGTCTGATCGTCCGGCAACCCGTACCTCGCCTGCAGCAGTCCCACCAGGCCGATGCCGGGCGGGCTCAGCGGCCGGTCGTCGTCGTCGCCGCCCGGCGCCTGCTGCTCCGGATTGGCCGGGAGGTACTGCGGGTGGGTGTCCGGCCAGGTGCCCGGCTGCCTGGGCGTGCGCCTGTTGACGGCGTTGTCAATGGTCCGCGCTCCCCTGTCGCGGTCGGTGAGGTGCTTCAGGCCGTGCTTCTTCGCCAGGGTGCTCACCACGGCCGCGTGGTGCATCTCCTCGTTGATGATCGTGTTGCGCTCGGTGTACGCGGAGATCGCGATGGCGGGCACGCGGACGCCGAGCCTGTCGAACGTGAAGCCCATCTCGCCCGGCTGAGCCTGCGCATCCGGTGGCGTTGCAGGGCCGGGGGCGACATGGTCGTAGGTCCCGCCGTGCTCGTCGAAGGTGACCAGCAGCATCGTGTTGAGCGCGTTCGAGCCCTTCGCGCTGCGGGCCGAGCGCACGGCCGTGTACACCTCGTGCAGCAGCAGGTCTCCGGCGCGCACGTCGGAGATGGCGCCCCCGACGATGACCTGGCCGTCCACATCCACCTCGGTCATCGGACCGCCGGGTGGATGCATGTCGTTGTGGTCGTAGAGCAGCCGCGGCTCCACGAACGCGTACGCGGGAAGGGTGCCCTCTGCCACATCCCGGTAAAAATCGGTCATCGTGCGGAAGTTGCTGTGCCAATACGGTTCGAGCGCCGGGGCGTGGATGAACCCGGTGAGCGAGATGATCTGCCGGTCGTCGAAGTAGACGCGCCAGCTGATCCCCGCCTCCTCCAGCCGGTTGAAGACCGTCGGCGACGTGTTGGCGGGGTCGAACCACTTCTTCAGGCCGCCCACCCCTCCGTTGGTGACGTAGCCGTGCGAGGTGGAGGCGTGGAAGAACGAGCGGTTGCAGAACGTCTGCGACGGCACCGCGCAGTGCCAATCGTCGTAGACGGCGAACTGCCTGGCGAGGGTCGAGAACACCGGGAGCATCTCCGGTGTGAACGATCCCATGATGCGGCGGTATTCGTCCGGAACGGGGTCGCGCTTCAGGTCTTTGCGCAGCTCGCCGACATAGTCCTGCACGAAGCCCTTCATGCGCGGCGCGGCGCCCGCGGCCGGGGCGTTGAACGGCGGGAGCATGTCCCGCTCGCGCGCCGTGGCGTTCGAGGCGGGGTCGACCGTGTCGAAGAGCTGCGTGTTGACGTGCGGATACGCCTCGCCGGGGTCCGGAGACGGCTGACGCATCACGAAATCGGTTGTGCCCTCATACGGATGCACGGGGATCGCGCCGCCCGCCGGATCCGGATTGCTGTACTCGCCGAACGCGAGACCGTCGAACCGTTTGCCTTTGGGCAGGTTCTTCTCGTCGTAGAGGTAGCCGAGCAGGTTGTCGAACGACCTGTTCTCGTACATCAGCACGATCAGGTGCTCGAAGCCGGGCGTGGACGGCGCGGGCAGCGGCGGAAACTCCTCGCCCGTCTCGTGCTCGACACCGTCATCGTCGCGGGAGGCGATGGATGCGCCGATCACCCCGCCCGCGACGCCTCCGACGGCGACCCCCGCCGCGGCGATCCCTGCCGTCTTGAGGAAAGCGCGCCGCGAGTGCGGGGTGGCGCGTTCCTGGTCGCCTGCCTGCTCGGCCGGGCCAGGTCCTTCGTCATCGGGCTGCATCGCCCTCCATTATGCGCGAACCTCGCACGCTGTCCAGGGTCAGCGCGCCGCCGCCGACCGCACGCTGCCGGAGGACGAAGATCCGCTGATGACGAGGCTGCCCTTGTCGATGCCGATCATGGCGAGATTGCGCATGCACTCCGTGCCGGCCGTGAAGTACTCGTTGTGACCGGACGACCCGGCGAGCGTCCTGCCGGTGACAGGGTCCACGGCGCCGCCGACATCCATCCGCTGCGCGCCGTACGACGCCGAACCCGGATCGCTGCCGAAGAACGCGCTGTGCACGACGGGGTCGAGGTCGGCCTGACCGACGAACACGTTGCCGCCGCGGACGCTCAGCTGCGACACCGACTGCGCGTCGCTGCCCGGCGAACCCATCAGGGCCAGCGCATCCACTGTCACCGTGTGGCGTTCGAGGGCCAGCAGGGCCGCCGTGGAGCCGTAGGAGTGCGCGAACACGCTGAGGTACGGCGGGTTGTCCGCCCGCAGCTCCTGGATGCCGACCAGCGTGCGCTCCAGGCTGTCCGCGCCGTCCGTCGCGAGCTGCATCCCGCCGATGTTGGTGAGCACGGGCGTCTGATAGCCGATCCAGGCGACCACGGCGACACCGGGCGTCCCACCCGACGATCGAGGGCCGAGGAGCCTGTGCAGGAACGAGGTCTCCTGCTCGTGCAGGTTCTGTGCGACCTTCGCCCAGTCGACGATCTGCTCGCCGACCGACATGTACATGCCGGGCACGAGCACGCTCACGTACTTCGCCGTCGAGAGGTCGCCGACGACGATCGACGCCCTGGCGTCGTCCGCGGTGTCCAGGTTGACCAGGGTGCGCGAGACGCCGTCTTTGCTGGCGAGCGCCTTCTTCACGTTGTCGAGGGTGCTGAGCCTGCGCTCCAGTTCGAGCCGCACCGCCTTGCCGTTCTCCGTGGTGAGCTGCTTCTTCGTCGTGGCGATGGTGCGGCTGAGGTCGAGCGCGTTGGCCTTGCCCCTGACGGAGTACGGGACGCCCTCCAGGTTGCCGATCACGTGCGGGGCCTCGTTGACCAGCGCGGCCTGCTTGACCGGGTCAAGCAGGCGCCAGACTGTGGAGACGTCGCCCGCCCGCGGTGGGGTGACGAGCATCCGGTCGAGGTCCGCTTTGTGCGCGTCCACGAAACCGGGGACGGCGGCCTCGCTGAGTCCGGCGATCGAGCCGAGCAGGGAGCCGGGTGCGACGGCCGCCGTTCCGCTGCCGGAGGGTGCGTCCGCGACCACCGAGTGGACCGAATACGGGGTTTGGGGAACGATTTCTGCGGGCGCGACTGAGACCCCAGTCAGCCCTGTGGCGACCGAGGTCATGGCTATAACAGCTGCAAAGCCGACCAGCACTCCGTCCGGGTCCCTCCGAGAGCGACGAGCTAAGCCCTTGCAGTGCGCCCCGGGCGAGCGCACTCTTCGATGCTATCGGTAGCACAAACGCCACAGGGCGGTCATTCTACCCCCTGTTCAGGAGTAGAAACGCCGGTCTCAGCTCAGGATTGCTCCCCTTCGGCCTCGGAATCGTCCGAAACGTCCAGAGCAGCTGGCCCCTGCTCGACGAGCACGCGGAACTGATCGGCGTTCAGGATGCGCAGTCCGAGCGTCTCCGCCTTCGCGAGCTTCGATCCTGCGCCCGGGCCTGCGGCGACGAAGTCGGTGTTCTTCGACACACTGGAGGCTGCCTTGCCTCCCGCGGAGATGATCGCCTCCTGGGCGCCCTCCCTGGTGTACCCGTCGAGCGAGCCAGTGGCCACGACGGTGAGCCCGGCGAGCACTCCACCGGCCTCCGCCGCAGCGCCTGGGCCGGGGTGGCCCGGCGTCGCGAACTGCACGCCGTCCGTCGCCCAGGTCTCGACGATCTCGCGGTGCCAGTCGACCTCGAACCAGGCGAGCACCGCGTCGGCGATGATCCCGCCGACGCCGTCGACCGCCGCGAGGTCGTCCCTCGTGGCGGAGCGGATCGCCTCCAGCGACCCGAAATGGGTGGCGAGCGCTCGGGCGGCGACCGGCCCGACGTGCCGGATGTTCAGGGCGACCAGGATGCGCCACAGCGGCTTGACCCGCGCAGCAGCCAGGTTGGCCAACAGCTCGGTGGCGTTCTTCGACGGCACGAAGTCGGCGTCGCCGTCGAACACGGCTGCCCCCGGATCGTGGACGCCGTCCTTCTTCTGGCGGCGACGGCGGAACGGCGTGTCCGTCTTCTCCGCACCGGAGTCGGTGAGCTTGGGCAGCCCGGTCTCCGAATCGCGCACGACCACCTCGACCGGGAAGATGTCCGCCATCTGCAGGCCGAACAGTCCGGCCTCGGTCGGCAGCGGCGGCGTCGAGGGATGCAGCGGCCGGGTGAGGGCGGCGGCCGCCACCTCGCCGAGCGCCTCGATGTCGAGCGCGCCACGCGAACCGATGTGCTCGACGCGCCCACTCACCTGCGCAGGGCAGAACTCGGAGTTGGGGCAGCGGAGGTCGATGTCGCCCTCCTTGGCCGGGGCCAGCTTCGTGCCGCAGGCCGGGCAGTTCTCCGGCATGACGAACTCGCGCTCCGTGCCGTCGCGCAGCTCGACCACCGGGCCGAGGACCTCGGGGATGACGTCACCCGCCTTCCGCAACACGACGGTGTCGCCGATCAGTACGCCCTTGGCTTTGACCACATCCTGGTTGTGCAGCGTGGCCTGACGCACCTCAGAACCGGCGACCTTGACCTTCTCCATCACGGCGAACGGGGTGGCGCGGCCGGTGCGGCCGACGCTGACGACGATATCGAGGAGCTTGGTGTTGACCTGCTCCGGCGGGTATTTATATGCGATCGCCCAGCGCGGCGCGCGGCTCGTGGCGCCCAGCTCGTCGTGCAGCGCGAGCTCGTCCACCTTGACCACGATGCCGTCGATCTCGTGCTCGACGCTCGCCCGGTGCTCGCCGAAATACTCGATGAACTCGGCCACCGTGGAGGCGGCGTCGAACACGCGGTAGTGGGTGGAGGTGGGAAGACCCCACTCCTTGAGCAGGTCGTACACCTGGGACTGGCTCGCCACCGGAGGCTCGGCCCACGCGCCGATGCCGTGCACCAGCATGTGCAGGCGGACGAGTCGATTGCGCATGAGCGCCAGCTGCGCCTTGTTCTTGTTCTCGGCCTTCTGCCGGAGCGAGCCGCTGGCAGCGTTGCGCGCGTTCGCGAACACCTTCTCGCCCTGCTCCAGCTGGGCGGCGTTCAGCGCCTCGAACTCGGCGACGGGGAAGAACACCTCGCCGCGCACCTCCACCAGCGGAGGATGACCGGTGCCGGCCAGCGTGGTGGGGATGGCCGGGATGTACCGGATGTTCTCGGTGACGTCCTCCCCGACCACGCCGTCGCCGCGGGTGGCGGCTGTGACCAGCGTGCCGTACTCGTAACGCAGGTTGATGGCGAGGCCGTCGATTTTGAGCTCGCTCAGATAGTGCACCGAACGTCCGGCGTCGCGCTCAACCTTGGCGGCCCAGGCCTCGAACTCCTCGATGGAGAACACGTTGTCGAGACTGAGCATCCGCTCGGCGTGCTCGACCGGCGCGAACAGGGTGGTCTGGGCCCGGCCGCCGACCGTCTGCGTCGGGCTGTCCTGGCTCTGCAACTCCGGATGCAGCCGCTCCAGCTCTTCGAGCCGCTGGATCATGTGGTCGTATTCCAGGTCGCTGACGAGCACGGTGTCCCGCTCGTAATACGCGTCGCGCAACTCCAGGATGCGGGTGGTCAGCTCGGCCGCCTCCGCACGCGCGCTCACGTCGCTGGCTGCGCTGCCGTTGTCTGCGGTGCTGGTGTCTGCCGCGCTCGTGCCTGCCGCGCTCGTCTCATCTGCCACGTGCTCCAGCTTATTCACCCCCACCGACGCTGAGCCCTGCGGCTCGCGCAGTCAGGAGACGGGGGCTGCGGCGGGGAGGGGGGCGGCGGAGACGGTGCGGTCGATGGTCGTCTGGCCGAGGACGCGGGTTCCGAGGTAGACGACGGCGGTCTGGCCGGGCGCGACACCGTTCAGAGGGACGTCCGGACGGATGACGAGCTCGCCGTCGCGGACGACGGCGATGGCGGGCACGGGATCGGCGTGGGCGCGGATCTGCACGTCGCAGGCGAACTCGTCGCCCAGGTTGTCCGGCTCGCGGCCCGCCCAGGTGTAGCGGGAGCCGGCGATCTCGGCGATGTCGAGCGCCTCTTTCGGGCCGACGACGACGGTGTTGTCCTTCGGCCGCACTTCGAGCACGAAACGCGGCTTGCCGTCGTCCGACGGGTAACCGATGTTGAGGCCCTTGCGCTGGCCGACGGTGAACGCGTGCGCGCCTTCGTGGCTGCCGAGCCTATTGCCGTCACGGTCGAGGATGTCGCCTGTTTCGGCGCCGACGCGCTCGGCGAGCCAGCCGCGGGTGTCCCCATCCGGGATGAAGCAGATGTCGTGCGAGTCCGGCTTGTTGGCGACGCTGAAACCGCGCTCGGCCGCCTCGGCCCGCACCTCGGCCTTCGACGGCGTGGCACCCAGCGGGAACATCGCGTGCGCGAGCTGCTCCGAGGTGAGCACGCCGAGCACATAGGACTGGTCTTTCGCCCAGGCGCTCGCCCTGTGCAGTTCACGGTCGCCGTTCTCATCGGTGACGATGGCGGCGTAGTGACCGGTGCAGACCGCGTCGAAGCCGAGGTCGATCGCCTTCTCCAGCAGGGCGGCGAACTTGATCTTCTCGTTGCAGCGCATGCACGGGTTGGGGGTGCGGCCCGCCGTGTACTCGGCGATGAAATCGTCGACGACGTCGAGCTTGAACCGCTCGGAGAAATCCCACACGTAGTACGGGATGCCAATGATGTTCGCGGCACGTTGCGCATCCATCGAGTCCTCGATCGTGCAGCAGCCGCGGCTGCCTGTGCGCAGCGTCCCCGGCATCCTGCTGAGCGCCAGGTGCACGCCGACCACCTCGTGCCCGGCCTCGACGGCTCGCGCCGCCGCCACTGCCGAGTCGACTCCCCCGCTCATCGCCGCCAAAACTTTCACCCGGCGATTGTACGCCGCGTCGCTGACCGCCCGCTCCGCGCCCGCCCGCGCCGCCCGCGCCTCGTGCGAAAAGTGCGGTCACACGGCGCGACACCGCACTTTTCGCACGAGTGGCGCGAAGAGACGGGACGCGCGGCGGCGCGAAGCGACGGGGCGCGAGGGCGCGCCTCGCGTCAGGCGAGGCGGGTGGCGCGGGTGGCGAGGCCGGCGCGGGAGGCGTTGGCGTACGCCGCGGGGAGGGCGGCGAGCAGCGCATCCACGTCGGCGTCGGTGGTGGTGCGGCCGAGCGTGAAGCGGAGGGCGCTGCGGGCGGCGTCCTCGGTGCGGCCCATCGCGAGCAGCACGTGCGACGGCTCGGGAATGCCGGCCTGGCACGCGGAGCCCGTCGAGACGGAGACCCCGGCGAGGTCGAGCAGGAACAGCAGGGAGTCGCCCTGCGCGCCGGGGAACGTGAAGTGCGCGTTGGACGCCACCCGCTCAGGACCGGCGGGGTCGGGGCCGCTCAGCCGCGCATCCGGGATCGTTGCGAGCACCCCGTGGATGAGGCGGTCGCGCAGCGCCGTGAGCCGCGCGCGCTCGACGTCCAGTTCGTCCACTGCCGCTCTGGCCGCCACCGCGAACGAGACCGCCGCCGCGACATCCTGCGTTCCGCTACGCACCTGCCGCTGCTGGCCTCCGCCATGCACGAGCGGAACGACGCTCGCCGTGCGCGAGAGCACGAGCGCCCCGATGCCGACCGGCCCGCCGATCTTGTGGGCGGACACACTCAGCGCCGAGACGCCGATGGACGAGAAGTCGATCGGCCGGTGCCCGTACTCGGCGACGGCGTCCACGTGCACCGGAACCCTGGCGTCCGCGGCGAGCGCCGCCAGTCGCCGCACGGGCTGGATGGTGCCGACCTCGTTGTTCACGGAGAGGAAGGTGAGTATGGCGGTCTCGTCCGCGTTCTCGGCGAGTGCCGTCGCTGCGGCGTCGACCAGGATGCGCCCCTCCGGGTCGAGCGGAAGCCACGACGGCTGCGCGCCCTCCGCGCGTTGCAGCCAGTCGATCGTGTCGACCGTCGCGTGGTGCTCTCCCCCTGGCGCGAGGATGCGCGGCCTTGTCGCTCCGGTGTTGCGCTGCCAGTACAGCCCTTTGATCGCGAGGTTGATCGCCTCGGTTCCTCCCGACGTGAAGACGACCTCGATCGGGTCGCAGCCGAGGGTGCTCGCGACGGTTTCGCGGGCTTCTTCGAGCATCCGCTTGGCCTGCTGGCCCTGGCTGTGGATGGACGAAGGGTTGCCGACGACGCCCATCGCTTCCGCGTATGCGGCGATGGCGTCTGGTCGCATCGGCGTGGTGGCCGCGTGGTCGAGGTAGACCGGCACCTGTCGTCCTCGCTTCCGATCCGGGTGTTTGTCTCTAGTCACTACTGTAGATCGCATGACCTCCGCTGATCCTCTGCGTAATCTGGGCGTCCGCGTCGGCACACACGGCGGTGAGCTGCGTGTGTGGTCGGAGCACGCCGACGGGATGGAGTTGTGCCTGTTCGACGCGAAGGATCCGAACTGGCTGGTGAAGACCGTCACCATGACCAAGGATGCGAACAACGTGTGGCTGGGCCGGTCGCGTTCGCTCACGGTGGGCAGCCGGTACGCCATCCGGGTCTCCGGTCCGTCGTCGCCCACCAATGTTTTCAATCCGGAGACGCTGCTGCTCGACCCGTATGCGCGCGGGCTGGTACGGGTGGGGTCGGACGGCTGGCGCGGCACGGTGATCGCGGACGGGTTCGACTGGGGGGAGGCGCGCAAGCCGAACACGCCACTCGACCACACGGTCGTCTACGAGGCGCACGTCAAGGGCATCAGCAAGCTGAACCCGGATGTGCCGGAGGAGTTGCGCGGCACGTATGCCGGTCTCGCGCACGAGTCGACCATCGGCTACCTGAAGGATCTGGGCGTCACCGCTGTCGAGCTGCTTCCCGTGCACGCGTTCGTGTCCGAGCAGCGGCTGTTGCAGCAGGGTCTCACCAACTATTGGGGGTACAACACCCTCAACTTCTTCTCCCCTCATGTTCCGTATGCCTCGCGCTCGGCGCAGGCGGCGGGTCCGGATGCGGTGCTCGACGAGTTCAAGGGCATGGTGAAGCTGCTGCACCTGGCCGGGATCGAGGTCATCCTCGACGTCGTGTACAACCACACGGCGGAGGAAGGGCTCGGCGGCCCGCGCACGAGTTTCCGCGGCATCGACAATGCGAACTACTACCGGCAGGACGACCACGGCGCGTACATCGACGTCACCGGATGCGGGAATACGCTGAACTTCGGTCACCCCGTCCCGATCCGGCTGGTGCAGGACTCTTTGCGCTACTGGGCGAACGAAGTGCAGATCGACGGCTTCCGGTTCGACCTGGCGGCGACACTCGGGCGCGGGGCCGATGTGCAGTACAGCCCCGAGCATCCACTGTTGCAGAGTGTGCTCACCGATCCGGCGCTCGCGGACGTGAAGATGATCGCCGAGCCGTGGGATGTCGGCATGGGCGGGTGGCAGACCGGGAACTTCCCGGAGGGCTGGTCGGAGTGGAACGACCGCTACCGCGACAGGGTGCGGAACTTCTGGCTGGCCGACATCTCCGACGCCCGCAGGAACGGTCAGGCGCCGGTCGGCATCGGTGGGTTCGCGACGAGGCTCGCCGGGTCGTCGAACACGTTCTCGCCGGAGCGCGGACCGCTCGCGTCTGTGAACTTCGTGACAGCCCACGACGGCTTCACGATGGCGGACCTGACCGCGTACGACGTCAAGCACAACCTCGGGAACGGCGAGAACAACCGCGACGGCACAGACAACAACCGGTCGTTCAACCACGGCGTCGAGGGGGCGACGACGGACGAGTCGATCCTGCTCGACCGGCACAAGGCGATCAGGAACCTGATGGGCACGCTGCTGCTGTCCGCCGGTGTCCCGATGATCACCGCGGGCGACGAGTTCGGGCGCAGTCAGCGCGGCAACAACAACGCGTACTGCCAGGACAGCGAGCTCACCTGGATGAGCTGGCTGCGCACCCGCGATCAGCGCGAGATGTACGACACCACCAAGCGTCTGCTGGAGTTGCGCCGGGTCAACCCTGCCCTCCGTCCGAGCAAGTACGCGGTGTTCGGGGAGTCGACGAAGAACGCCAGCCACATGGACTGGTTCGACGCCTCCGGTGCGCTGATGGACGACGAGGACTGGAACTCGCCGGAGAACCGCACGCTGCAATACCTGGCGGCCTCCACTCCGGACAAGGAGGAGTTCAACCGCATCCTGCTGATCGTGCACGGCGTTGAGGACGACGTGGAGGTGAGCCTGCCCGTCGCACCGGGCGTCGACGCGTACCGGCTGCTCTGGGACAGCGCGACGGAGGTGCCGATCGACGAACAGCACGGCACGCTCGCTCCGGGAGCCACGCGGCTGGTCGGCGGAGCGTCGATGCAGCTGTTCCTGGCGATCGGGCCGCGGCTGGAGCCGTCGGAGACCGCGGTGGAGCAACACCCGGCTGAGGTGGCGGAGTAGTGGCGGGCGCGAGGTAGTGGCGAGAGCGAAGTCGGCGGCGTCCGCGGGAACGCAAGCCACGGTCGCCCTGTCGGCGGCCGGCATCCCGTTCGCCGTGCACGCCTACGAGCACGACCCGGCTGCCGCATCGTACGGCCTGGAGGCGGCTGCGGCACTCGGGGTCGAACCGGATCGCGTGTTCAAGACGCTCCTCGCCGACACCGAGCTCGGCCTCGTGGTCGGCGTCGTCCCCGTCACAGGGATGCTCGACCTCAAGGCACTCGCCGCGGCGGTCGGCGCCAAGCGTGCGACGATGGCCGACCCGGCCGTCGCCGAGCGGAAGACGGGCTACGTGGTCGGCGGCATCAGCCCGATCGGCCAGAAGACCGCACATGTCACCGTCGTCGACGAGACGGCGCAGCTCTGGGACACCGTCTACGTCTCCGGCGGCAAGCGCGGCGTCGACGTGGAGCTCGCTCCCGCCGACCTGCTCGCCGCCACAGCTGGCACGTTCGCCGCGATCGCCGCTTAGCCTCCCGGCCCCCCGGCTACGAGGCGACGGCCACCAGGCCGAGCTCGGCGTCGGAGATGAGGAGCGCGTTCTTCGGGACGATGCGCACGGTGTACCCGAAGCCGCCCGCGTGGGCGAGCGTGACGGTGCCGCGGTACTCGCGAGCGACGGACGGGTCGTCGGTGCCGGGCTCCGCGTGGTCGAGTTCCAGGGCGTCGTGGCGCACGTCGGTGAGGTCGTCGCCCTCGTGGCTGCGGCCGTAGACGACCTGCACCTCCACGTCGTCCGGCGTCAGGCCGTTCAGGTGGACGAGCGCGCGGACGTGCAGCTGGTCGCCGACCTGCGGCACCGCATCCACCCCGCCCGCGTCCACGTGGGCCACGTTGACGCCCGGCCACGCTGCGCGCACCCGCGTCTTCCACGCGGCAAGGCTGCGGGCGTCGGCGAAGCCGTCTGCGGTGAGCCTGCGCTCGGACGCCGCGGCGGGAACGTAGAGGCGCGTGACGTACTCGCGCACCATCCGTCCGGCGCTCAGCTCGGGCGACAGCGTGGAGAGCGTGTGCCGGATCTGACCGACCCACGCCGCCGGGACGCCGTCGACGTTCCGCTCGTAGAACCGCGGGGCGATCTGGTGCTCGATCAGGTCGTAGAGCGCTTCCGCCTCCAGGGCGTCGCGCTCCGCGCCGTCTCCGGCGGCGTCGGCGGACGGGATCGCCCAGCCGTTCTCACCGTCGTAGAACTCGTTCCACCAGCCGTCCAGGATGGACAGGTTGAGTGCGCCGTTCAGCGCCGCCTTCATCCCAGAGGTGCCGCACGCCTCCAGCGGGCGCAGCGGGTTGTTCAGCCAGATGTCCGTTCCTGGATAGAGCAGCTGCGCCATCCCGATGTCGTAGTCGGGCAGGAACACCATCCGGGTGCGGATCTCCGGCTCGGAGGCGAACTGCACCAGCTTCTGGATGAGGCGCTTGCCCTCGTCGTCGGCCGGGTGGGACTTGCCCGCGATCACGATCTGCACCGGACGGTCCGCGTGCAGCAGGATGGCGCGCAACCGCTCGGGGTTGTGCAGCATCAGCGTGAGCCGCTTGTAGGTCGGGACGCGCCGGGCGAAGCCGATGGTGAGCACGGACGGGTCGAGCAGTTCGTCCATCCAGGCCGGGGCGATGCCTCCGGGGTTCTGCGACTCCCAGGCCGCCTGCAGCCGTCGCCGGGCGTCGCCGACGAGCTGTTCGCGCATCCTGGTGCGCACCGACCACAGGTCGAGGTCGCTGACCGCTCCGCTGTTGGCCCAGTCCGCCACGGTGGTGTCGTCGGTGCCGAGCCGTTCCTCGGCGAGCGCGCGCAGCATCGGGTCGGTCCAGGTGGGGGCGTGCACGCCGTTGGTGACCGAGTCGATCGGCACCTCCTGCGTGTCGAACCCCGGGTAGAGCCCGTTGAACATCTGGCGGCTGACCTCGCCGTGCAGGCGGGAGACGCCGTTGGCGTGCTGGCCGAGACGGAGGCCCATCACCGCCATGTTGAACACGTCGGGCGAGCCGCCCGGGTAGTCCTCCGCTCCGAGTGCGAGCACCTGGTGCGGGTCGACGCCGGGCAGCAGGTCGGTGGAGAAGTACCGCTCGATCAGCGGTGCGTCGAACCGGTCGATGCCGGCGGGGACGGGCGTGTGGGTGGTGAAGACGGTGCCTGCACGCACCACCTGGAGGCCTTCGTCGAAGGTGAGGCCTTCGCCGATCAGATCGGAGATGCGTTCGAGGCCGAGGAACCCGGCGTGGCCCTCGTTGGTGTGGAACACCTCGGCCTCCGGGGCTCCGGCAAGCTCGGTCCACGCTTTCACGGCGCGCACGCCGCCGATGCCGAGCAGCAGCTCCTGCAGCAGGCGGTGCTCTCCCCCGCCTCCGTACAGCCGGTCCGTGACGGAACGCAGCCGCTCCTCGTTGTCCGGGATGTCGGTGTCGAGCAGGAGCAGCCGGACGCGGCCGACGGCGGCCTGCCAGACGCGGGCGTGCAGCACGCCGTCCGGGAGGGCGAGCGTGATCTGAACGGGCGTGCCGTCCGGGTTGCGGAGCACGGACAGGGGGAGGCCGTCCGGGTCGAGCACCGGGTAGCTCTCCAGCTGCCAGCCGTCCGGCGTGATCGCCTGGGCGAAGTATCCGGAGCGGTAGAACAGGCCGACGCCGACGAGCGGCACGCCCAGGTCGCTGGCCGCCTTGAGGTGATCCCCGGCCAGGATGCCGAGTCCGCCCGAGTATTGCGGCAGGGCGGCGGCGATCCCGAATTCCGGGGAGAAGTATGCAATGGCCTTCGGCGCGGAGTCGTCGAGCGACTGGTACCAGCGCGGCTCGCTCAGGTAGGCGCGCAGGTCGTCCCTGATGTGGTTCGCCCAGTCGACGTAGCCCTGGTCGGCGGCGAGCTCGGCAAGCCTGGACGGCTCGACGGCGCCGAGCAGCGCGATGGGGTCGTGGCCGACCTGCTGCCAGAGCTCCGGCGCGATGCGCGCGAAGAGTTGTCGCGTCGGCTCGTGCCACGACCAGCGCAGATTACCTGCAATCTCTTCGAGGGCAGAGAGATTCTCTGGCAGGACAGCGCGGACGGTAAACCTTCGGATTGCCTTCACGCTGCCACTCTAGGGGAGCCTGATGACGGGGAGGTTAACGCGTGTACGGTCGGGGTGTGGCAAAGAGTGCAGCGACCAAGACAGCATCGGCCGGACAGCCTGCATCCCCTGCGGACGGCGGCGATTCCGAGCAGACCGACTACGTTCCCCTGCTGGGGCGCATCCCCATCCTGGGGCTCTCCCCCCAGGTCGACGACGGCCTCTGGCCCGCCGCGGCGTTCAGCGGTGAGGTGATCCCGTTTCGTGCCACGGCCTTCAGGGAGGGGCACGACCAGATCGGCGTCGACCTGCTCCTGCTCGACCCGGACGGCGTTCAGACCGAGCACAGGATGCACCCGGTCGACCCTGGCACCGACCGCTGGGAGGTCCTGGTCCAGCTGGAGACGGAGGGCCTCTGGCGCTACCGCGTGCAGGCGTACGCCGACGAGTACGCGACCTGGCGGCACAACGCCGAGGTGAAGATCCCGGCCGGCATCGACACCGACCTCATGCTCACCATCGGCCACGAACTGCTGACCCGTGCTGCAACGGACAAGCGCCGCAGCACCGCGGAGCGCCGCCACCTGACCGAGACGGCGAAGCTCGTTGCCGACACCACGAAGTCCGTCGAGGAACGGTTCGCCGCCGCCGTCGAGCCGCGCGTCGCGAACATTCTCACCGTCCGCCCCGTCGTCGACCTCCCGACGCTGTCCGCCACCCGCGGCGTGCAGGTCGAGCGGACCCGCGCGGGTGTCGGCAGCTGGTACGAGTTCTTCCCGCGCTCCGAAGGTGCGAAGAAGCTGCAGGACGGCACCTGGCGCTCCGGCACCTTCCGCTCGGCGGCGAAGCGCCTGCCCGAAGTGGCAGCGATGGGCTTCGACGTCGTCTACCTCCCGCCCATCCACCCGATCGGCCGTGCGTTCCGCAAGGGGCCGAACAACACTCTGGATGCGGGGCCCAACGACCCCGGTTCGCCCTGGGCCATCGGGGCGGCGGAGGGCGGGCACGACGCCATCCACCCCGACCTCGGCACCGAGAAGGACTTCGTCTACTTCGTCGGCAAAGCCAAGCAGGCAGGACTCGAGGTCGCCCTCGACCTGGCCCTGCAAGCCGCGCCGGACCACCCGTGGGTGGCCGAGCATCCGGAGTGGTTCACGACCCTGCCGGACGGCACGATCGCGTATGCGGAGAACCCGCCGAAGAAGTATCAGGACATCTTCCCGATCAACTTCGACAACGACCCGGAGGGCCTGCGCGCGGAGATCCTGCGCATCGTGCGCTACTGGATGTCGCTCGGCGTCCGCATCTTCCGGGTCGACAACCCGCACACCAAGCCGCTCGCGTTCTGGGAGTGGCTGATCCGCACGGTCAACGCCACCGACCCGGACGTCGTGTTCCTGGCCGAGGCGTTCACCAGGCCGGCGGTGATGCAGACGCTCGCCAAGGCCGGGTTCCAGCAGTCGTACACCTACTTCACCTGGCGGAACACGAAGGAGGAGCTGGAAGAGTTCCTCACCGGACTCGCCACAGAGACCGCCGACTTCCTCCGCCCGAACCTGTTCGTGAACACCCCGGACATCCTCACCGAGTACTTGCAGTTCGGTGGCCCGGCCGCGTTCAAGGTGCGCGCGGCCATCGCGGCGACGGCCGCACCGACGTGGGGTGTCTACTCCGGCTTCGAGCTGTACGAGAACGTGGCGCGCGCCGGGGCCGAGGAATACATCGACAACGAGAAGTACGAGTACCGTCCGCGCGACTACGCCAGGGCGCAGACGCTCGGCCAGTCGCTCGCGCCGTACCTCACGATGCTCAACCGGGCCCGCAGCGAGCACCCGGCGCTCCGCCAGCTGCGCAACCTCCGGGTGCACGGCAGCGACGACGACTCGATCCTCGTCTACTCCAAATACCTCGCAGGCGAATTCACGCGCAGCGGCAAACCGGATGCGATCATCGTCGTCGCGAACGTCGACCCGCACTCGGTGCGCGAGACGATGGTGCACCTCGACGTCACCGCGTTCGGCATCGAACCCGGCGCGCTGTTCGAGGTCAAGGACATCGTCTCCGGCGCCAAATGGACCTGGGGCGCCGATGACTATGTCCGCCTCGACGCGTTCACCGAACCCGTGCACATCCTCTCCGTGAAGGCAGGTTCCTGATGAGCCCCATCCCCGAAGGCGCAGCAGCGGTCGCTCTGCCGCCCGTCGACACCGGCCTGCTCGCGGCCGTCGCCACCGGCAGCTACCACGACCCGCACGCGATCCTCGGCCAGCACGCGGTCAGCGCTCCGGGCATCGCGGATCCGATCACGGTCATCCGCACGCTCCGCCCGCTCGCCAGCGAGGTCGCCGCCGTGCTCTCGACCGGCGCACACATCGAGCTCGCGCACGTCGCCCACGGCGTCTGGCAGGGCATCGACATCGTCGGAGCGGACACGTACACGATCGAGGCGCACTATCCCGACGGCAGCGTCTGGACGGCGGAGGACCCGTACCGGTTCTCCCCCACCATCGGCGAGCTCGACATCCACCTCATCGCCGAAGGCCGCCACGAGCAGCTCTGGACGGCGCTCGGCGCACACCTCCGCGAGGTCGACGGCGTCAGCGGGACCGCGTTCACCGTCTGGGCGCCGCACGCCCGCGCCGTGCGCGTGGTCGGCGACTTCAACGACTGGGACGGCGAACGCCACTCCCTGCGCAGCATGGGCTCCTCGGGCGTCTGGGAGATCTTCCTCCCCGGCATCGGAGCAGGCGCCATCTACAAGTTCGACCTGCTCGGCCAGAACGGCGCGTGGGTGAGGAAAGCCGACCCGATGGCGCGCGCGGCCGAGACGCCGCCGGCCACCGCCTCCGTCGTCACCGCGTCCGAGCACGCCTGGGGCGACGACCAGTGGATGCGCGACCGCGCGGCGCACGACGCACACGACGGGCCGATGAGCATCTACGAACTGCACTTCGGCAGCTGGCGGCCCGGCCTCGGCTACCGCGAGGCGGCCGATCAGCTGATCGACTACGTCGGAGCCCTCGGATACACGCACGTGGAGTTCCTGCCGCTGTCCGAGCATCCCTTCGGCGGCTCATGGGGCTACCAGGTCACCGGGTACTACGCGCCGACGAGCCGCTTCGGCTCCCCCGACGACCTGCGCTACCTGATCGACCGGCTGCACCAGGCAGGCTTCGGCGTGATCATGGACTGGGTGCCGGGCCACTTCCCGAAGGACGACTGGGCGCTCGCCCGCTTCGACGGCCAGGCCCTTTACGAGCACTCCGACCCCCGTCGCGGCGAGCAGTTGGACTGGGGAACGTACGTTTTCGACTTCGGCAACTCGCAGGTGCGCAACTTCCTCGTCGCCAACGCGTTGTACTGGCTGGAAGAGTTCCACGTCGACGGCCTGCGGGTCGACGCCGTCGCCTCGATGCTGTACCTCGACTATTCGCGGGCGGACGGCGAGTGGCTGCCGAACATCCACGGCGGGCGGGAGAACCTGGAGGCGATCAGCTTCCTGCAGGAGGTCACCGCCACCTCGTACAAGCGCAATCCGGGCACGGTCATGATCGCCGAGGAGTCGACCAGCTGGTCCGGCGTCACGGCACCCACCTCTTCTGGCGGCCTCGGCTTCGGCTTCAAGTGGAACATGGGCTGGATGCACGACGCCCTGCAGTACATCGAAGAGGACCCGATGTACCGCAGCTACCACCACAGCGAGATCACCTTCTCGTTCGTCTACGCGTTCAGCGAAGAACTTCCTCCTGCCGATCAGCCACGACGAGGTCGTGCACGGCAAAGGCTCGCTGCTCGGCAAGATGCCGGGCGACCACTGGCAGCAGCTCGCGAACGTCCGCGCGTTCCTGGCGTTCATGTGGGCGCATCCGGGCAAGCAGCTGCTGTTCATGGGCCAGGAGTTCGGCCAGCCGTCCGAGTGGAGCGAGGAGCGCGGCCTCGACTGGTGGATCCTCGACCAGCCGTCGCACCGCGGGCTCTGGGATCTCGTGGCCCAGCTGAACGCCGTTTACAAGGCGACTCCGGCGCTCTGGGCGCTCGACAACGATCCGGCCGGATTCGAGTGGATCGACGGCTCGGACGCCGCGGGCAACGTCGTCGCATTCCTCCGCAAAGACGCCGACGGCTCCCCCATCGCCGTCGTGATGAACTTCTCCGGCAACCCGCACGGCGACTACCGGCTCGGCCTGCCGTTCGCCGGCGAGTGGGAGGAACTGCTCAACACCGACGCCGAGGCGTTCGGCGGCTCCGGGGTCGGAAACCTCGGGTCGGTCACCGCCGTGGACGAGCCGTGGGCGGGGCGACCTGCGTCGGCCGTGGTCACGCTGCCGCCGCTTGGCGGCCTGTGGCTCAAGCCGCGGTCGAGCTGAGCCAGGTGGCGTAGTCGATCCCGGGCTGCGCCGCTTCCGGAACCAGGTTCTCGCCCGCCCGGAGGAACGTGCCGAGCGCACCGCCCAGCCGGATGGGAACGATCGCGCCGCGCGCGCCGGTCGCCGCCTTCCACTGCTCGGCAAGGGCTCTGGTCGTCTCGACCTTCGGGCCTCCGACGGTGAGCGTCGAGTCCTCTTCGCCCTGACCTTCGGCCGCGTCGACGAGCAGCCGAGCGACGTCGGCGATGGCGATCGGCTGGAAGCTGGTCTTGGTCGGCGCGGGGATGAAGCCCGTGCCGCGCGCGAAGATCCCGGAGACGAAGTCGTGGAATTGCGTCGTCCGCAGGATGCGCGTGTTCAGCGGCGACTCGCGGTAGACCCGCTCCTGTGCGGCCTTGGCACGGTAGTACGCGTACGCGGAACGGTCGACGTTCACGATGGACAGCAGCACCGCGTGGTGCACGCCGAACCGCGCGGCCGTGTGCAGAAGGTTCTGCGAGCCGTGCGCGAAGACGTGTCCGGCGGCGCGACCGGCGCCGTTTGTGGTATCGATGAGCACGTCGACGCCCTCGAGCACGGCCTCCAGGCCGTCGCCCGAGACGACATCGGCCGTCTCGTAGACGGCGCCGCGCACATACTGCTCGCTGTCATCGTCCGGCACCCGGCGTGAGGCGACGATCACCTCGTGCCCGCGTCCGATGGCTTCCGAGGTGACGGCGCGTCCGGCCAGACCGGTGCCACCGACGACGAGAACGCGGGTCATGCAAGGCCTCCCGGCTGAACAGTGCGATGCGGAAAGGAGCGAAAGCCGCAGCGGCCGGTGAGTCGGCTCAGTACAGCAGCGACGCCAGCCTAGCCCGCGCCTTCGCGACCCGCGGGTCATCCACACCGACGATCTCGAAATAGTCCAGGATGCGCGTGCGCACGGCGTTCTTGCCGTCGGCGTCGAGCTTCGGGAACAGGGTCAGCAGCCGGTCGAACGCGTCGTCGACGTGTCCACCGGAGATGTCGAGGTCGGCGACGAGCAACTGCGCGGCCGCGTCGTCCGGGGCGGAGGCACCCGCCGTGCGGATCTCGTCGAGAGACTTCCCTGCGAGCCGGGCGAGCAGGCTCACCTGTGCCAGACCGGCGACGGCCATGGCGTCGCGCGGGTCCTGGGCGATGGCGGTCTTGTATTCGGCGATCGCCGTCTCGAAGTCTCCGCGCTCGATCGCCTCGTATGCCTCCGCGTGGTGCGGCGGCAGCGGCTCGGGGGCGGGCTCCGCCTGCTCCGCGTCGTCGACGCCCGCGTCGGCAGCCGAGGCATCGAGACCCTCGACCGCTGCGCGTCCCGTCACGCCGTTCTGCTCGGCGAGCTGCAACAGCTGCTCGAACACGTCGCGCACCTGCGCCTCCGGGATCGCCCCGGAGAACAGCTGGACGGGTCGTCCGCCGATGACGGCGGCGACGGCCGGGATCGACTGGGCCTGGAACGCCTGCGTGAGCTGCGGGTTCGCATCCACGTCGACCTTCACCAGCACGAGCCTGCCCGCGTATTCCGCGACGAGCCTGTCGAGGATCGGCGAGAGCTGCTTGCACGGCTCGCACCACTCCGCCCACAGGTCGACGACGACGGGGATGTTCATCGACAGGTCGAGGAAGTCGTTGAAGTTGGCGTCCGTGCCCTCGAAGAAGAGACTGGGAAGGGCGACCTCGCCGCCCTGCTCCCCCGCTGGCGCAGAATCGGCACCGGCCGCCGCGGGCTGCCCGGCCGTCATGGCCCGGTTGACGAGCGACGTGAGGTCGACGGCTCCGCGCAGGTTCGTCGGGCTCGGCGGGATCTGGCTCATTGGACTTCCTTGGCTGAGACGAGGCCCTGGGCGAAGCCCAGGAGGGTGATCTTGGCGGACGAGCCAGCCGGCGGCACGTAGAACGCCAGCTGATATCCGAAGGTGGATGCGATGCCCGTCTTGGACGACGCTACTCCGGAAAGCGCGGCCGAGGTCGGACCGGCGTCCACTTCTGCTCCCGCCTCGACGACGCGCAGCGTCTGAGTCTCCTCGAGGTTGACCCAGACGATCGCACCGGAGTCGTTGGTCGCCATCGCGATGTCGGGACCGGCGCCGACGGCGCTCGTGAAGTCGAGCGACGACGTGGCGCCGAACTTCTGCTGCAGCTCGGCCTTCTGCTGCGCCTTCCAGTCCGAGCCGACCTGGGTGCGCAGGGTGTCGCCCTCCGCGCTGAACAGGGGCGCCGACTTGCTCGCGTCGCCGTTCATCAGCACGTCGCCGTATGCGGCGGCGAGCTTGTTCGGCGGAAGCAGCAGCAGCTTCGAGTCGGGGGGCACGACCGCGGAGCCGATACTCGCCGGAGCGAGGTTCGGGACCTTCGCCTTCGGTTCGAGCGACACGGCGTACGAGACCAGGTAGTTGTCGCGCGGCGTCTCCTGCACCAGCGTCAGCGAGAGCGGAGCCTGCGCTGCGCCGTTGGCGTCTTTCGGGGTCTCCACCACGGCGGTGACCGTGCGCGGCCAGGTGTCCGTCGCCTGCGGCAGCGACAGCGCGATCGGGCTCGCGGGGATCGCAGGAAGGGCAGGCTCGTCCGCCTTCTTGGCGCGGATCGCGTAGTTGGCCTCGCGCAGCTGCAGGGCAGGACCGGTGAAGCGTTCCTTCGCGATCGCGGGGTCGGCCTTCGCGTCGGCGGTCGTCGCCGTCGCGGAGATGCGCTTCACGATGCGTTCGAGCTGCGGGACGGTCACGGCGGGAGGCAGCTGGTCCTTGGCCTTGGGCAGCTCGGTGGTGATCGGGCTCGCCGTGCGCACGGGGACGGAGGACGACTGCACGGAGCCGATCGAGCATCCACTGAGTGCCAGGGCGCCCACGAGAGTGATCGGCACGGCGATCATCGCGCGCCTGGTAGACCTGCGGCCCTTCGGGGTCGCCTCGACCGACTTGGAGGGCTTGTACTTGGGGGCCTTGGGCAGCTTCGGCATCTTGGGCCCGCCCTTCCTGCGCGGTCCACGCTGCTTGCGGATGGCGTACAGCCCCCACAGGTAGAGCCCGATGCCGACGACGAGGAGCACCAGACCGCCGATGATCAGGGGGAAGGCGAACGGTGTACTGGAGTCGACGGGCCAGGTGACACGGATCTGGTTCGGCGCCGCCTTCGTTCCGTCGCTCGCCACGATCACGCTGATGCTGTCCGGGACGTTCATCCTGGTGACCTGCGCGTCTGCGCCGTCGAACTCTTCGAGCCAGAGGTCGGAGCCTGCCGGGTTGGGGTTCGGGGTGGATTGCGCCTCCGGAGTCGTCGCGCCTTCGGCCGGGGTGGTGGTCGCCGGGTCGGCCGGAGCCGCAGGGGTCGTCGTCGGACCAGGGGTCGGCGTACCCGTCGAGTTGTCGGTCGTTTTGGTGGTGACCGACTTCATCGTGATGTCGCCGGTGGTCTTGTCCAGCCCGAGACTCACATACTTCTCAGAGCCGAGCCAGGACTTCACATCGGCCGTCCTGCCGTAAGCGACGACCTGCGACTTGGTGTCCCCACCGCTCACGGCGAGGGTCTGCTGGCCGGGATTCGCGTTCAGCACAGCGCCGTCGATCACGATGTATCGAGGGTCGCCTTTCACCGTCGTGGCCGCGGAAATCTGCGACGGGGGCGCGAAAACAGTGCGCTGGGCGATCCCCGCGACGATCATGACGGCCGCCACGACGAACGCGACGATGGCGAATACGAAACGCAAGCAAGCTCCTTCTGTGCCGGAGACGTCGGGAGGCACAGTTACACAAAGATACTGGGTCACCCTGGGAGGCGTCTAACTGTTGCCTCAACGGATGCGCAGTCCACCGGTGCGCACCCATCCTGCGAAATGTAGGATCGTCGGGGTGCACGCCAGGCGCCGCACCCCCCGAGCTTTCAGGAGTAAGAAGTGGCCACCGACGAATCGAACTTCACCCAGGTCTTCCGCGGATACGACAAGGACGAAGTCGACAAGGCCATGCAGGAGCTGCGCCGCGACCTGATCAAGTCGAACACGCAGTCCGCCGACGCCACCAAAGAGATCAAGCGCCTGCAGGCGCGCATGGAGGAGCTGAACGCCGAGATCGAAGAGGTCGGCAGCCCCACCTTCTCCGGGCTCGGCACGAAACTCGAGAACACTCTGCGCGTCGCAGAGGAGCAGTCCACCAGGCTGATCGCTCAGGCCGATATCGACGCGGAGAAGCTGCGGGCGGGCGTCTCGGCCGAGGTCGAGAAGATCAAGACCACGGCCGCCCAGCAGGCAGAGCGCATCCTGGCAGACGCCCGCGCCCGCGCGACGACCGCCATCGAAGACGCGCAGATCGAGTCGACCGAGCTGCTGGAGAAGACCAGGGCCGACAAGGAAACCCTCCTCACCGACGCCATGCGCGAGGCAGCCGCGATCCGCGGCGCTGTCGCCACCGAGGCGGCAGAGGTCAGGTCGACGAGCAAGCGGGAGGCGGCAGCCGTCCGGGCGGAGGCCGACCGTGAGGCGGCGGAGCTCAAGGCGGTCGCCACCCGAGAGGCAGAGGCAGCGCGCGCCGAGGCCGCCCAGCTGGACAGGGAGATCGAGACCAGGCGCACCGACCTCGCGAACGCGTTCGCGGAAGACAGGGCGGAGTTCGAGCGCGAGTCGGAGCAGACCAGGCTCGACCTCGCCCGTCAGGTCGCCGAGACGACCGACAGGCTCGTCGCCGAGCAGACCGCCACCCGCAACGCGCTCGCCGCAGAGGCCGCCCAGGCGAGGGCCGACCTCGCCGCCGAGGTCGAGCAGCAGCGCGCAGCCATCGCGGCGGAGACCGCAGAGACGAAGGCCGACCTCGACAACGAGGCGACCAGCACCCGCCTCGCGCTTCAGACCGAGGTCGAGCAGACCAAGAAGGCGCTCGCCGTCGAGGTCCAGCAGACGAAATCCGCTCTGGATGCAGAGGTCGAGCAGACCAGGTCGGCGCTCACCGACGAGGTCACAACCACCAAGAGCGCGCTGGCCGACGAGGTCACCCGCACGAAGCAGGAGCTGGCCGACGAGGTCACCCGCACGAAGAGCGCTCTCGCCGACGAGGTCACCACCACCAAGAGCGCCCTCGCCGACGAGGTCACCACCACGCAGAGTGCACTCGCCATCGAGGTGAGCACCACCCAGAGCGCCCTCGCCACCGAGGTGAGCGCCACGAAGAGCGCGCTGGAGACCGAAGCCGCCACCACCAGGAGCGCGCTGGCCGAGGAGGTCGAGCGCACCAGGAAGCAGCTCGCCGACGAGGTCCTGCAGACCAGGACGGCCCTGGAGACCGAGGCGACAGAGACACGCGCCTGGCTCGAAGCCGACCGGGCGACCACCGCCGCGTCCCTCGCGGCCGACCGCGAGCAGACGGCCACGTCGCTCGCCACCGAGGTCGAGCAGACCAGAGCGGCCCTCGCCGCCGACGCCGACCGCCAGCGCCGTGAACTGGACGCGGAGGCCACCGAGCTCCGCGCCTCCCTCGCCGCCGAGGTCGACGAGGCCCGCAGCACCCTCGCCGACGAGCTCGCCAGGGAGCGCAGCGCGCTGGCCGCCGAGGCAGCGAACACCCGCTCCGAGCTGGCGGCCGAGGTCACCTCCACGACGTCGGCGCTGGCCGCAGAGGTCGAACAGACGAAGTCGGCCCTGGAGACCGAGGTCACCACCACGAAGGCCGCCCTCGCGGCGGAGGTCGAGCAGAAGCAGACAGAGCTGGCTGCCGAGGTCGAGCAGACGCAGGCTGCCCTCGCCGCCGAGGTCGCCACCACCACGTCGACGCTGGCCGCCGACGTCGAGCAGACGAGGTCGTCCCTTGCCGCCGAGGTCGAGCAGACGAAGTCGGCACTCGCCGCCGAGGTCGAGCAGACCAAGTCCGCTCTGGAGACCGAGGTCACCACCACGAAGTCGGCGCTCGCCGCCGAGGTCGAGCAGACCAAATCAGCCCTCGCCGCCGAGGTCGAGCAGACCAAATCCAGCCTCGACGAGGAGGTCCAGCGCATCCAGAGCACGCTCGCGGAGGACACCCGCCGCACCGGCGTCGACCTCGCCGATCAGCGCGAGGCCACGGCCAACGAGCTGGAGAACGACCGCGAGCAGCAGCGACTCACACTGCAGAGGGAGTCGGAGCAGACCCGCGTCGAACTCGCCGCGGAGACCGAGCAGGCCAGAGTCGACCTCGAACGCGAGACCGCGGAGGCCCGCGCGACCCTCGCCGCCGAGGTCGCGGAGGCGCGCACGGCGCTCGACGCCGAGCTCGCCTCCCTCCGGAGCGCGTTCGAGCAGGAGTCGGTGCAGGCCAGGACGGCCCTCGACACCGAACTCACCACCATGCGCACCGACGTGCTCGAAACAGTGGATGCGCGCACCCGCGAGATCGAGCAGGCCCGCATCGACCTCGACGTCGAGCTCAAGGCCAGGCGCGACGAGGCGGAGAAGGACTACCTGCTCCGCCACCAGGAAGCCGTAGCCCAGACGCAGAAGTACCTCGACGAGGCCAACACCCAGCTCGCCGACGCCGTCAAGCGCACAGCCCAGGCGAGGGCAGAGGCCGAGAAGGCCGAGAACGAGGCCCGCGCAACGATTAAGTCGTCGAAGTCCGAAGCGGACGAAACTGGGCGTACCATCGTCGCCGACGCCGAGGAACGTGCAGCTGCGCTGGTCGAGGACGCCGAAGAACGGACACGCCGCCTGGTGGCGGACGCCGAGGAGCGGTTGGCCCAGATTAGGATTGAGCGCGAAGCCGTTGCCGGCTACTTCGAAAACCTGCGTGGCGTTCTGCAGCAGGCCGAGAAGGTGACAACCGACAGAGACTGACCAAGAACCTTGGGGGCCGCGTGAAGATCCTGAATCCGTTCCGTGTCGGATTGATCGGAACCCTCGGGGTCGGGCTCGGTTTCCTGCTCCTGACGTCGATCGTCAACCTCGCGACGATCATCACGTACATCGGGGCCGCGCTGTTCATCGCGCTCGGCATCGAACCGCTGATCTCGTTCCTGGAGCGCCGCAAGTTCCCCCGGTGGGCCGCGCTCACGATCACGCTGGTCGTCATCTTCGGACTGGTCGCCCTGCTCATCTGGGCGATCGTGCCTGTGGCGATCGATCAGCTCTCGCAACTGATCCAGGGCATCGTCACCTGGGTCAACCACGGGGATGCGCAGAAGTGGTTCGAGGGGCTGCAGCATCAGTTCCCGAGCGTCGTCAACCAGGACAACATCGACGCCGTCACCAAGTGGCTGCAGCAGAACCTGCCGAACATCACCTCGCAGGTGCTGCAGACCGGCATCGGGATCGTCAGCGGCGTCTTCGGCGGGATCATCATCTTCATCCTGACCATCTACTTCACCGCCTCGCTGCCGAGCATCAAGCGCGCCACCTACCAGCTGGTGCCCGCCTCCAAGCGGTCGCGGTTCGCCGACCTCGGCGACCAGATCACCGACTCCGTCGGCAAGTACGTGATGGGGCAGGTCGCCCTCGCCCTCGTCAACGGCGTGCTGAGCGCGATCTTCCTGACGATCATCGGCGCCCGGTTCCCGATCCTGCTGGCGTCCGTCGCGTTCTTCTTCTCGCTGATCCCGCTGGTGGGCACGATCACCGGCTCGATCATCATCACGCTGGTCTGCCTGCTGGCCGGGCCGCCCACCGCCATCGCAGCGGCGATCTACTACATCATCTACATGCAGGTCGAGGCATACGTGCTCAGCCCACGCATCATGAACCGCGCGGTCGCGGTGCCCGGCGCCCTCGTCGTGGTCGCCGCCCTCGCCGGTGGCACGCTCCTCGGCATCCTGGGCGCACTGGTCGCGATCCCGTTCGCCGCCGCGATCCTGCTCATCATCAAGCAGGTCGTCATCCCCCGCCAGAACGAGCTCTAGCCCTCCCCTAGGAGGCGGGCGTGTAGGTGGTGGGGAGCGGCAGCGCGGCGGGGTTCACGCGGGCGACGATCTCGTCGAGCACGCGGCGGGTCTGGGTCTCGCCGACCCAGAGGTGCTTGCCGCCCTCGACATCGACCAGTTCGATCTGCGGCAGAGGCGCGAAACGCTCGGCAGCGGCGTCCGGCTTCAGGTAGTCGTCGTGCTCAGGGATGAGCGCGATAATCGGGCGGGTGTCCCCCGCCCACGCCGCCAGGTCTTCCTGCTTGGCCCTGTGCAGCGGCGGCGACAGCAGGATGACGCCCGCCACCGGATACTGGCGCCCGTACATCAGCGCGAGCTCGGTCCCGAACGACCAGCCGACCAGCCACGGGTTCGGGAGTCTGCGCTCGGCGACGAAGTCCATCGCCGCCTCCACGTCGTAGCGCTCGTCGACGCCGTGCCCGAAGGCGCCCTGGCTCGTTCCCCGCGGTGAGGTCGTGCCGCGCAGGTTGAATCGCAGCACCGCGATGTCGGCGAGAGCCGGCAGCCGCCCCGCGGCCTTGCGCAGGATGTGCGAGTCCATGAACCCGCCCCCGGTCGGCAGCGGGTGCAAGGTCACGAGCGTCGCGACCGGCGGCCGGTCGAGCGGGCTCGCGAGCTCGCCGACCAGCGTCAGCCCGTCGCGGGTGTGCAGCTCGATGTCTTCGCGCCTGGCGGGCAGCTCGATGGCGCCGCGGATCTCGGTGGGGGTGGTCGTCACGTCGGTGACCTCTCTCGTCAGCTGATCTTCCAGCAGTGGACGTGCCAGTGCCGCCGGGCTGCGAGATCGGCGGCGTCCCCCATCACACCGTCCGCGCGCCAGGTCACCAGGTGCGCGACGCCGGGTGCGACATCCTGACCGCAGCCGGGGCAGACGTAGCTCTTCTGCGCCTGCGCCGCGGACACGGGCTGCACGTTCCACACGATGCCGCGGCGCGTCTCGGTCTGCCGCCATCCGGCAAGCAGACGGCCGAGGCCGTTCTCCTCGTCGTCGTCGCCCGGAAACGGGGCGCCCTGACGACCTCGGGGACGGTTGCTGCGCGGCATCCATCCAGTCTAAACACCCTGTGCGCTGCGGCTGGCGCACCCCGGCTTGCGCGCTACGGCCGGTCGTCGCGCTGCGCCATCCTGGACTCGTCGAAGTCGAGCATCGTCTGCGCCCTGCTCAGGATGCGCGACGAGTAGTTGCCCCTGCTGCGCGCCTCGAGCAGGGCGGCGCGTTCGGCATCCAGGACAGCGGCCCGGAGGGCGCGGTACTGCTGATGCGGGCCGACCGTCTCCTCGCTCGCCTCGGCGCGTTCGACGCGCTCCCACTCCGCCTCGACACGCAGCAGCGTGTCCTGCCGCACGCGTTCGACGACGCCGTCGTCCAGCTCCTGACCCTCCGCCAACGGGATCTCCGGCCGTTCCAGCGCCGCGATGCCCGCCTCGCTGAGCTCCTCCAGCAGCCCGGCCAGCTCGCGCCGGTCCGCTGCCGCATCCGTGCCGGACACCCGCAGCAGCCTGATCAGCAGCGGAAGAGTGCCTCCCTGCACGAGCAGGGTGACGAGCGCGACGGTGAACGCGATCAGGATCAGTTCCGCCCGATAGTGGATGCTGCCGTCGGCCGGCAGGGACTGCGCAGCCGCCAAGGTGACCACCCCGCGCATCCCCGCCCAGGTGAGCACCGCTCCCCCGCGCCAGCCGATCGGCGACTCCTGCAGTTCGGTGATGTCGGCCGAGCGGCGTTCGAGGTAGCGGGTGAGCCTCCGCCAGCGGCGGCTGTCTCGCTCCGTGGCCGGCTCTTCCCGGTTGCGCACTCGGTCGAGGCCGTCGTTCACCCTGTCGCTGATCTGCTCCGCCTTGCGCTGGGCGGCGCGCAGTGAGAGCACGACAGGCGCCATGAACGCGGCGCGCACCAGAAGCAGCAGGACGCAGAGGAGCAGCCCGATGCCGATCGCCGTGACAACGGCGACCGTCTCCTGGTCGTGCTCGACACTCTTGATGATGGTGTGCAGTTGCACGCCCATCAGCAGGAAGACGCCGTTCTCCAGCACGAACTGCACCGTGCGCCAGTTGAGCCGCTCGGCGATCCGCGCCTGCGCGCTGAACCTCCGTGCGGCGTTGTGGCCGGTGTACAGCCCGGCTACCACCACGGCGAGGATTCCCGAGGCGCCGAGTTCCTCGGTCGGGATGTACGCGATGAACGGCACTGCGAATGACATCGCCGTCTCCAGCACCGAGTCGTTCAGCCGGGACCGGAAGTAGACGGTCGCCACGCCCACGATCAGCCCGATCACGATGGCGACGACCACGGAGAAGGCGAAGTTCCACGCCACGGAGCCGATGCTCACCGTCGCGGCCGTCGCCGCCAGCGCCGATTTGAGCAGCACGAGGGAGGACGCGTCGTTGACGAGGCTCTCCCCCTCCAGCACCGTCACGAGCCGCGCTGGGAGGCCGAGTCGTTTGGCGACCGCGGTCGCGGCCACCGCATCCGTCGGGCTCACAACAGCGCCGAGGGCGATGCACTCCGCGAGCGAGAGCCCGGGCAGCAGGGCCTGGAGCACGAAGCCGACCACGACGGCGGTCACGATCACGAGTCCGACGGAGAGGGCGGAGATGGTGCCGATGTTGCGACGGAAGTCCATCAGCGGCACCTGGATCGCGGCCGCGTAGAGGAGCGGCGGCAGCACAGCCGAGAGGATCACCCACGGAGGGACCTCGATCGGCGACGGCAGCCCGGGGATGTACGAACTCGCCACCCCGACGACCACCAGGATGAGCGGCGCGGCGACCCCGAGCTGCTTCGAGAACTTGGAGACGACGACGAGGACGATCACCCCGATGACGCCGATCAGCGCGAACTCCATGGTCCAACGCTATCCCTCTGACGGCACTGCACCAGTCCTGCAGCGCTGAGAGCCCGCCTGACGACTCAGGATGCCCTGAGCGGGATCAGTACCAGCCGGAGCTCTCCGAGTGGCTCCAGGCGCCGCACGGCGTCGAATAGCGTCCGGAGATGTAGCCGAGGCCCCAGGTGATCTGGGTCGCGGCGCTGTTCTGCCAGTCCGGACCGGCGGAAGCCATCTTGCTTCCCGGCAGCGCCTGCGGGATACCGTATGCACCGCTCCCCGCGTTGTACGCGTAGACGTTCCAGCCGGATTCGCGGTTCCAGAGCGAGACGAGGCAGTTGTACTGGTCGTCTCCCCAGCCGCGCGCCTGCAGCATCTGATAGGCGATCGCCTGCGCGGATCCCGGGTCGGGCGTGCCGGCCGCCGGGGCGCCGCCGGACGACGAACTGCTGGAGTCGCTGGAACCGCTGGACGTGGCCGCCGGCTTCGGCGGCGCCGTGATGACGGGCTTCGGCTTCGGCTTGACCGTCATCGCCTCACGGGTGACGGTCGCGGTGTACGAGCCCGGCGCGGTGAGCGACTGCACGGGGGCGTCGCCGAACCGGCTGGTGGTCTGCACCGTGTCCGCGTATGCGGGCGTCGCCGCCGACCCCGAATACGGATCGACCACGTTCACCAGCGCGAAGCCCACTGTCGCCGCGAAGGCGAAACCGTAGAGGGCTGCACGCGACCGGATGTGCGGACGCCGGGGTCTCTTGAACGCAACGCCGACCGGGTTGGCCGGAGACAGCGGCATGATCTCTGCTTCTCGTCTACCCACGATCACAGAACCATAACGAAGAATCCGTGAACTGCCAAGGCAGCCCTCCCATACTCAGCGAACAGCCAGCATCACATCCGTCACGCCGTCGAGCAGCAGATCGACCTGCACTTCGCGGTATCCGCCGCGCTGCGGACGGAAGGTCACGGTGCGCACTTCCTCCACGCTCATCGGCCGTCCGTCCTGGAAATACCGGGACAGCCGGGTGGCGAAACGGTCGACATCGCCCTTGTTGTATCCGTAGGTGAGGAAGCTTGCGCGCTGGAATCGTTCGCCGGCCGGACGCTCCAGACGATTCAGGATGACCTGGGCCGTCGTGCGCGCCTGCTCGAACCATTCCGTGTCGCCCATGGCGGCCCGCGCCGTCTCGCGCTCGCGCGCGGCGAAGGCGTCTTCGAGGCGTTCGAGGGCCGCATCGACGTGCGACGTCGAGTATCCGCCCTTCTTCATCGCGAAGGCGGTGTGCCGGATGTCCGCCGCGTTCAGCGCCGGTGCGTCGTCCGTGTTTCCGTCGTAGGCCCTGCGCGCGGTCAGCAGGAACTCGTCGACCTGCTCGGTGTCGTAGCCGAGAGCCGATTTCTCGGTGCGGGGAAAGGTGCTCACTCGCCTATTGTGTCATCCGAAGATCAGGAACAGCGCGTAGGTGACCGCCGCCGACGGCAGGATCGAGTCGAGCCTGTCGAGGAAACCGCCGTGACCAGGCAGCCAGGAACTCATGTCCTTGATGCCGAGATCGCGCTTGATCAGCGACTCCGCGAGGTCGCCGAGCGTCGCCGTCAGCAGCAGGGCGATCCCGAAGACCACGCCGAACCACCAGCTCATGTGCAGCATGAACACCGACAGCAGGACACCGGCGATCACGCTCGTGACGCCCGCGCCCGCGAAGCCCTCCCAGGTCTTCTTCGGGCTGATCGTCGGAGCCATCGGGTGCTTGCCGAATGACAGACCGCTCACATACGCGCCGGTGTCGACGGCCACCACCAGGATGATGAACGCCAGCACCCACCACTCCCCGCCGTTCTCGGCGAGCAGCAGAATCGCGAAGCTGCCGAGCAGCACGACGTAGAGCTGCACGAGCACGGACCAGGTCAGGTCCCTGACCAGCGCCGCTCCCCCGCGCCGCGCATCCGGTTTGGCGGCCTCCTCGATCAACCGCCAGACCACGACGAACACGATGCCGGCCGACAGCGACACGAGCTGACCGCCCGCGTGGAACAAGAACGCTGCGGGGACGATCGCCAGAGCGGCGATCAGGGTCGGCGTGCGCGGGACACGATGGCCCTGGCCGCGGAACGCCTGCGTGAGTTCGAAGGCGGCGAACCCGACCATCGCCATCCCGAAGACCAGGAAGATCTCCTTGATGAAGATCAAGCTGAACAGCAGAAGAGCGCCGACACCGACGCCGATCAGGATCGCCAGAACCAGGTTGCGGCCGGTACGCTCCGCGATGCGCTCGTTCGTCGCATCCAGTTGCGCCTTGCGGGCGAGGACCTGACGCTCGAAGTCGGCTCTGGTGGCCTGCACCTGAGCCCGGAACTCGGCCTTCGACACCGACCGGCCCCGCTTGGGAATGACCGGTTTCTCTGGATCGCCCTGTGTGCCGTCAGTCATCAGCGCCTAGACCTCGAGAAGCTCGGCTTCCTTGCGCTTCAACGCCTCGTCGACGGCGTCGACGTGCGAGCGGGTGACGGACTCGAGCTCCTTCTCACCGCGCGCGACGTCGTCGTCTCCGACCTCGCTCTTGAGGGCGTCGAGCTCGTCCTTCGCCTTGCGGCGGATGTTGCGGATCGCGACCTTGGCGTCCTCACCCTTGGTGCGGACGATCTTGACGAACTCCTTGCGGCGGTCCTCCGTCAGCTCCGGGAGGGTGACGCGCACGATGTCGCCGTCGTTGCCCACGTTCGCGGACAGGTTCGGCATCGTGACGATGGCCTTCTCGATCTCCTTCAGCGCCGACTTGTCGTACGGCGTGACCAGGAGCACACGGGCCTCGGGGTTCTGGAGACCGGCGAGCTGCGCGAGTGGCGTCGGCGAACCGTAGTAGTCGACGAGCACCTTGAGGAAGAGAGCCGGGTTCGCGCGCCCAGCGCTCACCGTGCTGAAGTCGTCCTTCGCCGCCTCCACGGTCTTGCTCATGCGCTGGGTGGCGTCGGAAATCACATCCGCGATCACGGTCTCTCCTTCAGTCGGTGAATCGGTTTCTAGTCTAGAGCCCAGGACGGCGGCAGCCCGTCAGCCGAGCAGGGTGCCGATCTCGGCGCCGAGCAGGGCAGCAGTCACGTTTCCGGCAGGCTCGATGCCGAAGATGCGCATCGGCATGCCGTTGTCCATGCAGAGGCTGAGAGCGGTCGAGTCGACGGCCTTCAGGTTCTGCTGCAGGGCCTGCTGGTGGCTGATCTGGTCGATCTTGCGCGCATCCGGGTTGGTGCGGGGGTCGTCGTCGTACATGCCGTCGACGCCGTTCTTCGCCACGAGCACCACGTCGGCCTCGATCTCCAGCGCGCGCTGTGCGGCGACGGTGTCTGTCGAGAAGTACGGGAGACCGGCCCCCGCGCCGAAGATGACGACGCGGCCCTTTTCCAGGTGACGCTCCGCACGACGCGGGATGTACGGTTCGGCCACCTGGGTCATGGCGATCGCCGACTGCACGCGCGTCTCGGCGCCGGCCTGCTCGAGGAAGTCCTGCAGGGCGAGCGCGTTCATGACGGTGCCGAGCATCCCCATGTAGTCGGCGCGGCCGCGGTCCATGCCGCGCTGCGAGAGCTCTGCGCCGCGGAAGAAGTTGCCTCCGCCGACGACGATCGCGATCTCGACGTCCTGCGCCGCCTGCGCGATCTCGCGGGCGATGCCGCTCACGATGTCCGGGTTGACGCCGAGCTGTCCTGCGCCGAACGCCTCACCGGAGAGTTTGAGAAGGACCCTGCGCCTCTTGTTGGATTCCGACATGCGTTATGCGTCCTTCCGTGAGCGATCTCGTTAAAAGTTACTGGTTGCGCGCAGTGGATGCGCACAGAAAAGGAGTCCGGATCGTACGAGACGATCCGGACTCCTTCATGACCTGCTTAGGCGCCGACCTTGAACCGGGCGAAGCCGGACACGGTGATACCCGCATCCTTGACCACCTGGCTGATGCTCAGCTTGTTGTCCTTGGCGTAGTCCTGCTCGAGGAGCGCGACCTGCTTGAAGTACGCACCGAGACGACCCTCGATGATCTTCGGCAGTGCTGCCTCCGGCTTGCCTTCGTTACGCGAGATCTCCTCGACGATGCGACGCTCGTTCTCGACGGCCTCCGCCGGGACGTCCTCACGGGTGAGGTATTCCGGGTTGGCGAACGAGATGTGCTGCGCGATGCTGCGAGCGGTCTCCGCGTCGTCTCCGGCGTAGCCGAGCACGACACCGACCTGCGGAGGCAGGTCTTTCGAGGTCTTGTGCAGGTAGATCGCGAAGTGCTCGCCGGTGACGACGGCCACGCGACGCAGCTCCACCTTCTCGCCGAGGATGGCGGCCTCGTCACCGATGAGCTCGGCGACGGTCTGGCTGCCGGCGGGGGCCGCGAGGCCCTCCTCGACCGTGGTGGCGCCCGCAGCGGTGACCGCGTCGAGAACCTTCTCGGAGAGGGCGACGAACTTCTCGCCCTTCGCGACGAAGTCGGTCTCGCAGGCGAGCTCGATCATCGTGGCGGAGGTGCCGTTCTCCTTGGCCGCGACGAGGCCTTCGCTCGTGGAGCGGTCCGCGCGCTTCGCGTTGCCCTTCGCACCCTTCAGGCGCAGGATCTCGGTGGCCTTGTCGATGTCTCCATCGGCCTCCTCGAGCGCCTTCTTGGTGTCGACCATGCCCGTGCCGAGCTGCTCGCGCAGGGCCTTGATGTCAGCGATGCTGATGTTTGCCATGTTCGTTGAGAACCCTTGTCTATCTGAAACTGGTTGGAGAAGAAGCGGACTACTTGGCTTCGGTCTCGGCCTCGACGACCGCCTCGGTGGCGTCGTCGGTCGCGACGGCGGCGGCCTCGTCGGCAGCCTCGGTCTCGGCAACGGCCTCTGCGACGGCTTCGCCCTCTGCGACGACCTCGGCGGAGTCCGCCTTGGCCTCGGCGAGGTCGGCGTCAGCCGCCTTCTCGGTCTCGGCGCTCGCCTGGACCTCTTCACCGGAGGACGTCAGGAGCTCCTGCTCCCACTCGGCCAGCGGCTCGGTGGGCTCGGTGCCCTCTTCCGGCTTCTGGTGACGCTGGATGAGGCCCTCAGCCGCGGCGTCGGCGACGATGCGGGTGAGGAGACCGACGGAGCGGATGGCGTCGTCGTTACCCGGGATCGGGTACTGGACCTCGTCCGGGTCGCAGTTCGTGTCGAGGATGCCGATGACCGGGATGCCCAGCTTCTTGGCCTCGTCGATCGCGAGGTGCTCCTTCTTGGTGTCGACGACCCAGAGCGCGCTCGGGGTCTTCGTCAGGTTGCGGATTCCGCCGAGCGACTTGTGCAGCTTGTCGAGCTCGCGCTTCTTGATGAGCAGTTCCTTCTTGGTGAAGCCGCTCGTGGTGCCCTCGAAGTCGAGCTCCTCGAGCTCCTTCATGCGTGCGAGGCGCTTGGACACCGTCTGGAAGTTGGTCAGCAGACCACCCAGCCAGCGCTGGTTGACGTAGGGCTGGCCGACGCGGGTCGCCTGCTCGGCGATGGCGTTCTGGGCCTGCTTCTTCGTGCCGACGAAGAGGATGGTGCCGCCGTGGGCGACCGTCTCGCGGACGAACTCGTACGTCTTGTCGATGTATGCGAGCGACTGCTGCAGGTCGATGATGTAGCTGCCCGAGCGCTCGGTCAGGATGAAGCGCTTCATCTTCGGGTTCCAGCGACGGGTCTGGTGTCCGAAGTGGACGCCGCTGTCGAGCAGCTGGCGCATGGTTACAACGGCCATGATGCCGTTCTCCTTTTCTGGGCATCCGGAGCCGGGGTCTCTGCCTGGCAGGCGGATGCGCGTTGCGGTTTGTCAGTGGCGGCCGAGTGGCCGCCGCTCCTGGTGCCCTGCGCACGCATCCGCTTCGCTTCGCCGCGCGGATGACCGCTCGGAAAGGGAAGACCGATGGATGTCGCGCCAGCCCGTGAGGGCCTTCTGGGCACGCGTAGTCACTCCGACAGGCGGAGTGCTCCGAACAGCTTATCAGGAACGACGGGTCGGTGAGCGCACCGGCCGCCGACGACTGGCGCGGGCTCTGCTCAGACGCTGTCGCCCGTCGAACGCACCTGCACTCCACGCTTCTTGCCGGCGTTCGTGAACAGGGTCTCGGCGTGCTCGAGCGCCATGCCGTTCGTCTCCGGGATCTTGAAGAACACGAAAAAGAACGAGAGCAGGGCGAAGATCGCGTACATCCCGTAGGTGAACGGCAGCGAGAAATCGGACAGCGGCGGGAAGCTGATGGTCACGAGGAAGTTGGCGATCCACTGCGCGGCCGCAGCAAGGCCGAGCGCCTTGCCACGGATCCTGCTCGGGAAGATCTCGCCGAGCAGCACCCACACCAGCGGGCCCCACGATGCGCCGAAGCAGACCACGAACAGGTTGGCCGCCACCAGGGCGACCCCGCCCCACGCCCCGGGCAGGCTGACGACCCCGTCGACCTTCTGCGAGAACGCGAACGCGAGCGCCATGACGCCGAGCGACAGCGCCATGCCGATCGACCCGGTGAGGAGGATGGGGCGGCGCCCGACCCTGTCAACGAGCAGGATGGCGACAACGGTCACGGCGACGTTCGTCACCGAGGTGATCACCGTGATGAGCAGCGAGTTGCTCTCCGTGAACCCGACCGCCCTCCACAGCGTCGTGGAGTAGTAGAAGATCACGTTGATGCCGACGAACTGCTGGAAAACCGACAGGATGATGCCGATCCAGACGATCGGCTTCAGCCCGAACCGGTTGCCGCGCAGGGTCGCCTTCTTGCCCTCCTTGTCCTCGGAGATGGCATGTTCGATGTCCGAGATCTGACGGTCCACGTCCGACTCGGGCACCAGCGTCGCGAAGATCGCGCGCGCCTCGTCGTGACGGCCGGTGGCCAGCAGGAACCGCGGAGACTCCGGCAGGGTGAGGGCGAGGACACCGTAGACGACCGACGGGATGACGCCGACCAGGAACATCCACCGCCAGGCCTCCAGTCCCAGCCACAGCTGGTTGGAGGCGGACCCAGCGACCCCGGCGAGCAGTGCATCCGAGAGCAGGGCGACGAAGATACCGATGGTGATGGCGAGCTGCTGCAGCGACGCCAGGCTGCCGCGCGACTGCTTCGGCGCGATCTCGGCGATGTAAGCAGGGGCGACGACGGACGCGATTCCGATTCCGAGACCGCCGACGATGCGCCAGAGCCCCAGATCCCAGGCCGAGAACGCGAGCCCGGCCCCGATCGAGCTGACGAAGAACAGGACAGCGCCCAGCAACATCACCTTCAGCCGGCCCCACCGGTCGGCGAGCCTTCCGGCGATGTACGCGCCCGCCGCGCAGCCGAGCAGGGCGATGGCGACGATGAACCCGGTCACGAACGCATTCAGGGCGAACTGCTTCTGGATCGAGTTGACGGCGCCATTGACGACCGACGAGTCGAAACCGAACAGGAAGCCGCCGACGGCCGCGGCGATGGCGAGCCCGATCACCTTGCGGCGCATGGCCCCCGTCGGCGTCGGCACGTTCGCATCGGATGCCCCGGACTGAGACGACGACGACGATGGCACGTTCTGCTGATCAGACATGGAAGACCTTTTCGATTGTGGGCGAGGCAGCGTGGCTGACAGCGCCGGACCGGCGACCCACACGATACTCCGAAGCCGGAAACGGGCAAGAGGAGGGTGAGTGTGGGCGGGGCGCGGGCGGGTGATTCCCTGCACAGGGGGTGCCGTGCGGGAGTTGTCCACGGGTATCAGGTATCGGGAGCGCCGGACTGGTCGATGGCGGAGGGTGGGAGACGGCAACGGGATGAAGAACGACTGGGCTGGAAATGACACGGACGACGATTCGAGTGGTGCGCGCCGCGCTGATGTGCGCAGTGGCGGCGACATCGGGGACGATCACGGTCCCGGTGAGCGCCACAGCGGTGGCGAGCGCCACCGCGGCGCCGCAGGCAGACGCTGGCGATCCCCCGTCCCCGTCCTCGACCATTGCCTCCGGCCAACCGCGCTGGGCGTGGCCGGTGAGCCCGGTCGTTGTCGCGAAGGCGTATGCCCCTCCCCCGACGCCGTACGCCGCAGGCCATCGCGGAATCGACCTCGCCGTCTCGCTCTCCGCTGTCGTCACCGCCCCCGCCGGCGCCACGGTGCGGTTCTCCGGGTTGGTGGTGGACCGCCCCGTGCTCACTCTCGATCACGGAGGCGGCATTCTCTCCAGCTACGAGCCTCTGGTCTCCGACCTCCCGGTGGGCGCTTCCGTCTCCACCGGCCAGCCGCTCGGGCGAGTGGCCGAGGGTGGACACTGCGCCTCCGGCTGTCTCCACATCGGTGTGCGCGTCGACGGCGCGTACGTGTCGCCGCTGCTGTTCTTCGACAGGGTGCCGCGCGCGGTGCTGCTCCCGCTGCAGAGCGACCGGGCGGCGTGACGGCACGTGAAGGCACCGGGTGATCAGGCGCGGGGGTGTGCGATGCGGTAACTCTCTTTGAGTCGTTCCGTGGAGACGTGCGTGTAGATCTGGGTGGTGCCGAGGCTGGCGTGTCCGAGGAGTTCCTGCACGGCGCGCAGGTCGGCGCCCCCGTCGAGCAGGTGGGTGGCTGCGGTGTGGCGGAGCGCGTGCGGGCCGGCCGGTCCGCCGCCGGGGATGTCCGCGAGCAGCCCCGCGACCAGTCCGTAAACGGCGCGCGTTCCGAGTCGGGCGCCGCGCGGTCCGAGCAGCAGCGCCGCCCCCGACCGCTCGGCCGCGAGGGCGGAGCGTGCGCGTTGGAGGTAGCCGACTATGGCGGTTTTGGCGGGGACGCCGAACGGGACCACCCGTTCCTTCGACCCTTTTCCGAGCACCCGGACGGTCAGGCGATCGAGGTCGACGTCGTCGACGTCGAGTCCGGTCAGTTCGGAGACGCGGATGCCGGTGGCGTAGAGGAGCTCGATGACGGCGAGGTCGCGGACCCTGTTGGGTTCGCCGTCCGCGGCGAGCGCCGCGAGTCGTTCGAGGAGCGCGTCGATCTGGGTGCGGTTGACCACACGCGGAAGCGTCTTGTCGGGTTTCGGTGCCCGGAGCCTGACAGCTGGATCCGTGACGGCTCCCGCCTGCCGTGCCGCCCACGCGCTGAACCCTTTGGCCGATGCCGACCGGCGGGCCAGCGTCGCCTTCGACAGTCCGCGCTGTGACGAGTCCCAGAGCCAGTCACGCAACACGTCGAGCGTCAGACCGGCAGTGTCGGCGACCTGCCGCGCCTTCGCGAACTCGGCCAGCCCGGTCAGGTCGGACCTGTACGCACGCACCGTCTGCGGCGAGTATCCGCGCTCCACCGTGAGATGCACGGCGAAGTCGTCGATGGCGCGAGCGAGTTCCACACCCCAAGCCTCCCCCACGACCGCACGAAGAGTCGCCGCGACGCCCCGCAGGGCGAGACTCCGCCCCGTCGCGCACGACTCACTCCCTCCACGACTGACCCATTCGAACACGGCGAGGACTCCACGAACGACTCACGTCGGCGGCCGACGATGCCGACGGCCGACGCCGCCGACGGCACACCCGCGTGTACCACCGTTGCTCACCCAACTGGTCGACGGAATCCCACTATGTCCTCAACCACCCGCCAACTCCCTCTTTCACCTGCCCTTCCAGTTCCAGGCGCCCGAGAGCTGCGGTCACGTCTGTTGGAGCGAGACCGGAGCGAGACGCGATGTCGGTGACTGAGCGGGGGCGTCGGGCACTGAGCGCGTCGCGGAGGCGGGTCTCCACTCCGTCGATCTCGGCGGCTCCAACGTGGCTGCCAGATCCCGTCGGCGTCCCTGCCCGTGCGGAGCGATCGGATCGGTGCGCCGCCGGTGCGGAACGATCGGAACCGTCGGTTCGGTGTGGCGATTCGCTGTTGCCGGAGAGCGAATCCCCCGCCAGCTCGGCCATCTCGTCTGCGGAGGTGACGCAGACGGCATCGAACTCGCGGATGAGGCGGTGGCAGCCGGACGAGGCGGGCGACGTGATCGGACCGGGGACCGCGCCGAGCGGCCGGCCCATCGTCGCCGCGTGGGCCGCCGTGTTCAGGGAGCCGGAACGACGGCCGGCCTCGACCACGACCGTCGCGGTGGCGACGGCAGCGATCAGCCTGTTCCGCTGGAGGAAGCGCCAGCGGGTCGGCGGGGAACCGCACGGCAGCTCGCCGATCAGCAGACCCCGATCGGCGATGCGCTGGAGGAGCCTGCTGTGGCCCGTCGGGTAGAGGCGGTCGACGCCTCCCGCGAGGAACGCCACCGTGGTCTGGTCGCTAGCGAGCGCCGCTCGATGGGCTGCACCGTCGATCCCGTACGCGCCGCCGGAGACGATGGCGAAGCCGCGGTCGCTCAGACCGGCTGCGCTCTCCATCGCCACGTGCTCGCCGTATCCGGTCGCCGCTCGTGCGCCGACGAGGGCGACAGACCTGTTCAGGTCGCTGAGTCTCGCCGGGTCTCCGCGCACCCACAGCGCGAGAGGAGCGCCCGCGCCGAGCGCATCCAGGGACGCCGGCCAATTGTGGTCGGCCGGCGTCAGCAGCGTGGCGCGGAGGTTCGCCGCTGACGACAAAGCCCTCGTGGACGCCCCAAGTGTCAGCCGAGGCTTCCAGCGTTCGAGGGCGGCGGCGAGCCGCGCGCCGATCGCGTCGGCGGCGGACGCGTCGCGGTCGCGGATCCGGTCGACGATCGTGGCTTTGGAAGCGCCATCGACGATGAACCGAAGAGTCAGAGTGGCGCCGAGCACGTCGGTGAGCAGCCGCACATCCGTGTCGCCCGGTTCAACCACCGTGGAGAGCGCCGCCCAGGCGAATCGCGTCTCGGTGGCGTCACGGTCGAGCCCTGATCGCTGCTCGGCTGCATCGCCCGTTCTTGTATCGGATGGGGAGACCGGGCCGAGAAGCGCCGCGAGGTGCGCGTGAGAGAGCCCGAGGTAGTCGCTGGTCGTCATCGGTGCCTCTCCTGAGCGGGTGAGGGCGAGTTCCCTGTGGTGGAGATTTCGCGGCCAGCCTCAGTGATCGGCGGGCGTCCGCGCGCAGCGTAGGTGTGAAGCGGGCACGGTGCACACGATGCGGGCGAGTGGGCACTCTGCAGCCGGAACGCGGGACCGGAGCGTGCGTGCTCGGGCGTCATGCGCCGCCCCGTCTCAGATAGAGGGCCGCTCCGATGTGGTGGCCGGTGGGGGTGACACCGCCGTCGAGGTCGGCGAGCGTCCAGGCGATGCGCAAGGTGCGGTCGTAGCCGCGCATCGTGAGGGAGCCGCGGTCGAGGGCACGATCGAGCGCCCCGACCGTTGCCCTGGGCAGGCGGAGGGATCCGGTGCGCAACCAGCTCCCAGCGACGTCGGCGTTGCGTGCCCAGGTCGTCTCGGAGAGCCGTTCTGCGGCGACGGCGCGCGCGGCGATCACCCGCTGCCGCTGTACAGCGGTCTGAGTGCCGACCGCCGGCGCCAGCGGCCCGGCAGACCTGGCAAGCCCCGCGCTCCCCGGAGGCTCTGCAGGGCCGGACGTTGGCCTGCCCGACGTGGGCGCACCGACTCCGGGCACGGCACGTCCGCGCGCCAGGCCGTCCCCGTGCATCCGGAGTGCGGCGAGCCCCAGCCGGCGCACGGAGAGGCGGATGTCGACGCGGTCGAGGAGCGGCCCCGACATGCGCGCCAGGTAGCGTCGCCGGGCGATCGGAGTGCAGACACACTCTTCGTCCGGCGAACCGTGGTGGCCGCACGGACACGGGTTGGAGGCGAGGACGAGCTGGAAGCGGGCGGGGAATTGCGCGGTGCCGCTGGCTCGGTGGATGGTGATGGTGCCGGATTCGAGAGGCTGCCGGAGGGCGTCGAGCACAACGGCAGGGAACTCCGCGGCCTCGTCGAGGAAGAGGACGCCGTTCGTCGCCCGCACGATCGCCCCGGGGACGATGCGGCGGGTGCCCCCTCCCACCATCGCGACCGCCGAGGCCGTGTGATGCGGAGCCTCGAAGGGCGGACGCCTGACCAGTCCTCCGCCCGCTCCGGCCACCGACCGGATGCACATGACCTCCAGTGCCTGGTCGTCCGTCAGATCGGGAAGCAGGCCGGGCAGCCGGGTGGCGAGCATCGTCTTGCCCGCGCCGGGTGGTCCGACCATCGAGAGGTGGTGCCCGCCCGCTGCAGCGACGACGAGGGCCTCGACGGCTTCCTCGTTGCCTGCCACGTCGGACAGGTCGGGCTCCGGACGTGCGGGGACGGCCGCTGCCGCGGATGTGGTGCCGACTGTGACGTGGTCGACGTCGACAGGCTCGAGCGTGCTGCCGTGATGAATCGCGGCGTGGCGCAGACTGGCGATCGGTACCACCTCCACGCCGTCGACCATGGCCGCCTCGTCGGCGTTGGCCGTCGGCACGAGCACCCGGACGAACCCGGCGGCCCTTGCCGCGATGACCGAGGGCAGGATGCCGGGGACCGGCCGCAGTCGTCCGTCGAGCCCCAGCTCGCCCAGATGGACCGCCGCGGCCGCCGACTCCGGACGCAGATCGCCCGCAGCGGCGAGGGCTGCGACCGCGATGGCGAGATCGAACGCGGAGCCCTGCTTGCGGAGCGACGCCGGCGACAGGTTGACCGTGAGCTTGCGCGGTGTCAGCGGGCACCCGGCGTTGGTCGCCGCAGCGGTCACGCGCGTTCGGGACTCGCCGAGCGCCGCATCCGGCAGGCCGATCAGCGAGAACGCGGGCAACCCGGCCGCGATGTCCGCCTCCACCTCGACGACATCGCCGTCGACGCCGTTCAAGGCGACGGCGTATGTGCGCGCGAGCGGCATCAGACCACGCCCTCAAGATGTTCGATCGAGGGCTCGGCGCTCCACGCGTCGATCACCGCGACCGCGTCGATCCGGATATGGCCCACCGGGCCGTGCGCGCGACACCACTCCGCGGCCAACCGTCGCAATCGTGCGGCCTTCGCCGCGGTGATCGCCTCGAAAGGATGGCCGTACGCCACCGATGTCCTGGTCTTCACCTCGGCGAAGACCGTCACTCCGTCGCCGCGTAGGATCAGGTCGAGCTCACCCGACGCGCATCGCCAATTCCGTTCGAGCACGACGAAACCCCGTCGTTCGAACCACTCCGCCGCCACGCACTCTCCGCGGCGCCCCAACTCGTCTTTCGCTGCCATTGCTGCCTCCTGAGGACAGCCTCGCGTGGGGGCGTCGCCGGGGAAACAGCGGGAGAAGATCTGTGGAGAACAGCCGCGATGCGACTGGCTGGGGAGAACTACTCGTCGAGTGCGAGTTCCTTCGGGAGCTCGAACTCCTTGCTGGAGAGCTCCTCGATGTTCACATCCTTGAACGTGAGCACCCGAACCGACTTCACGAAGCGGTCGGAGCGGTAGACATCCCACACCCACACATCGTTCATCGTCAGCTCGAAGTAGAAGTCGTGCTCGGTGTCACGGCGTACGAACTCCACCTCGTTCGCGAGGTAGAACCGGCGCTCGGTCTCGATCACGTACTTGAACTGCGAGACGACGTCCCGGTATTCGCGGTACAAAGCCAACTCGACCTCGCGGTCGTAGTCGTCGAACTCGTCTTCATCCATTGTTCGACAAGTCTATGCCGGACTGAGCGTCATGTCGGCATGGGCAGCGTCGACGCATCACGCAGCCAGGTCAGCCGGTGCAGGGCGCTCGGCCCCAGCTCGGCGATCGCATCCATGTGCTCACGGCTCGAATACCCCTTGTTGGACGCCCAGCGGTACTCGGGATAGTCGACATCGTGCTGGATCATCAGCCTGTCTCTGGTGACCTTGGCGATGACGCTCGCGGCGGAGACCGAGGCGCAATCCCTGTCCGCCTTGATCCTGGTCACGACGTTCGCCGGCCGAATCAGAGCCGGATTCAGGTAGTCGTAGTTGCCGTCGAGGATGACCGTGCTCTCCCGGATCTCGGCGCCGCGCTCCTCCAGGAGCGCGAGCGCCGCGCTCCTGCGAGCCCCAGGCAGCGCATGATGCCGAGCGAATCGACCTCGGCGGCGGACGCCATGCCGACCGCGTGGTGCAGCACCCATTTGCGGCAGAGCGGCTCCAGCGCCTCGCGCGCGGGTTCCGGAAGCAGTTTGGAGTCGCGCAGCCCGACCGGGATGCGCTTCACCGTGGTGTCGATGACGACCATCCCGACCGCGACCGGGCCTGCGAGGGCACCGCGGCCCACCTCGTCGACGGCCACGATCGACGTCACGCCCGAACGATAAAGCGACTTCTCGAAGCGGAGGGTGGGTGTCACCGGCGCCATCATCGCTGGTCCTCCTCCACGCCACGGAACACTTCCGGATAGTTGTCGAGCCAGGTCCATCTGCTCACCGGCCAGCTGATCACGAAAGCGCGGCCGACCACATGATCGATCGGGACGAAACCGTGACCGGGGAGGCTCTGGTTGCGGGACGAGTCCTGGGAGTTATACCGATTATCCCCCATCACCCACAGTTCGCCCTTCGGAACGGTGACGTTGAAGGCGAGTGTCGCGGCGTTGGTCTGGCCGGGAGGGATGAGCACGTACGGCTCCTTCAAGGGAACGCCGTTCACCGTGATCCTCCCGTCGGCATTGCAGCAGGCGACATGGTCGCCGGGGAGTCCGATCACCCGCTTGACCAGGTGGTCGTCGCTGTCGGACGCGGAAAGGCCGATGAACGTCAGCGCGGAGTCGATCGCCGACGCGACCGGGGTCTCCCGCGTCGGGGGCTGCGGGGGAAGCCAGCCGCCAGGATCGCGGAACACGACGACATCGCCATGGCTGATCGGGAAGAGGCCGGGCTCCAGTTCGTTGACGATGATCCTGTCGTTGATCTGCAGCGTGTTCTCCATCGACGCCGACGGGATGTAGAACGACCGCACGATGAACGTCTTGACCAGGAACGAGACCAGGATGGCGACGACCACGATGACCAGCAGATCGCGGAGGAACAGCCTGATGCTTCGCCGACCGCGCCTGCGCGTTCCGCGCCGCTCTCTTGCCACGCGGTCCGACCGGGTGGGCACTGCTTCATCCGTCATTTAACCGCCTGAGCTCCCTGCCCAAGTGTATGGGACAGGGAGCTCAGGAACAGCGTTGGCGGATGCCGCGCGTCGGGGCGGTGAAGCCCCAGGCCGTGAAGCCTAGTTGTCGCGCTTCTCTTTGATCTTCGCCTTCTTGCCGCGCAGTTCGCGCAGGTAGTAGAGCTTGGCGCGACGGACGTCACCACGGGTGACGACCTCGATGCGGTCGATGACCGGGGAGTGCACCGGGAAGGTGCGCTCGACGCCGACCTGGAAGCTGACCTTGCGGACCGTGAAGGTCTCGCGCACGCCCTCGTTGGAGCGGCCGATGACGACGCCCTGGAAGACCTGGATACGGGAGCGGCTGCCCTCGATGATGTTGACGTGAACCTTGACGGTGTCGCCGGCGCGGAACGCGGGGATGTCCTGCTTCAGGGAAGCGGCATCGACGGAGTCGAGGATGTGCATGTGTGTTCGCTCTCTGTACCCGCCACAGGTCGAGGACGGACTTGGGGCCTTCCCCCTGTGCGCGGAGCGCAAGGCGGACGACCGGGAATCAACGGTATGGGGTGTGCGCGAGAAGTGCTGGCTCCCCTGTGGCAGAGCCTGGCCGCGACACAAAGATCAATTCTGCCATGAACAGGAGGTGTTTGCCAAAGCGACCTCAGCGCTCGTCGCGGCGCTCCTCGATCACGATGACCTCGGAGCCCTCCTCGAACAGCGCATCCGGTTGGCGCACCTGCTGCGGCTGGGCAGCACGCTCGTACGCCTCGAAGGTCTGCTGCACGCGCAGCCTGGCCTCCGTGACCAGTTCCCAGAGCGACACCCAGAACACGGCGAGCCCGAGCAGGATGCCGACGACGGCCAGCCAGCTGTTCACCCCGGGGAGGAAACAGCCGAACACGACGATGGAGGCGTGCCACAGACCGATCAGGCCCACATCCCGCCAGGAGACGGCTTTGGAGTCCCGGACGGTCTTGCGCGCCATGATGATGCCGCCGATGGCGAGCATCGCGATGAACAGGATCGGGCACAGGATGAGCAGCCCGATGAAGCTCCACCCGCCGGAGCCGAAGATCGCCCAGCCGATGAGCAGCCAGACAGGCAGGATCACGGCGGAGGGGAACAACCACCAGTAGAACGCCTTGCGGAGGATCACGGGACCAGCGTATCCGTGGCCGCCTGTGCAGCGGCTGCGGGTTCGCCGTGGGCCGAATCGGCGTCGCGCATGGAAAACTAGGCGGGTGGAACTGAAGGAGAACGCATGATCGAGTTGAGGACGCCCGCAGATATCGAGCAGATGCGGCCGGCCGGCCGGTTCGTGGCCGACGTACTGCAGCAGACGGCCGCCGCTGCGAAGGTGGGGGTGAACCTGCTGGAGCTCGACAGGATCGCGCACGACCTCATCCGGAAGGCGGGCGCCGAGTCCTGCTACATCGACTACCACCCGTCGTTCGGTGCGAGCCCGTTCGGCAAGGTGCTCTGCACCTCGGTGAACGATGCCGTGCTGCACGGACTGCCGCACGACTACCGCCTGGAGGACGGCGACCTGCTGACCCTCGATTTCGCCGCATCCGTCGACGGCTGGGTCGCCGACTCGGCGATCAGCGTGGTGGTGGGGCAGCCGCGGGATGCGGACCTCCACCTCATCGACACCACCCGCCGCGCGCTCGCGGCCGGGATCGCCGCCGCGCAGCCCGGCGGCCGCGTCGGCGACATCTCCGCCGCCATCGGCGCCGTCGCCCACGCGGAGGGGTACACCGTGAACCTCGAGTTCGGCGGCCACGGCGTCGGCCGGACGATGCACGGCGACCCGCACATCGCGAACGACGGCCGCCCCGGCCGCGGCTACCCGCTGCGCCCTGGCCTCGTCATCGCGATCGAGCCATGGTTCCTGGAGTCGACCGACGAGATCTACACCGACCGAGACGGCTGGACCCTCCGCAGCGCCGACGGCTCCCGCGGCGCCCACTCCGAGCACACCGTCGCGATCACCGAGTCCGGCCCCCTCGTCCTCACCGCCCGCGACTAGCGCCTCCCCGGCTCCCCGAATAATCGAGTCGGGACTTATGTACGCACCGCCCCGGCGTGTCGCGTACATAAGTCCCGACTCGATTGTTTCGGGCGTGATTATTCGGGGAGGAGGTCGGGGCGGACGGCGCGGGTGCGGGCGAGCTGCTGCTCGTGGCGCCAGGCGGCGATGGCTCCGTGGTTGCCGGAGAGCAGGATGGGCGGGACGTCGTGGCCGCGCCAGGAGGCGGGCTTGGTGTAGCTGGGGTACTCGAGCAGGCCGTCTTCGTGCGACTCCTGGACCAGGCTCTCCGGGTTGCCGACCACGCCGGGGATCAGGCGGCCGATCGCCTCGATCATCGCCATCGTCGCCACCTCTCCCCCGTTCAGCACGTAGTCGCCGATGCTCATCAGGCGCACCCGCGCCCGGGAGGCCGTCTCGTCGAAGACGCGCTGGTCGATGCCCTCGTATCGCCCGCATCCGAAGACCAGGTGTTTCTCTTCCGCCAGCTCGCGCGCGATCGACTGCGTGAACACGTCGCCGGCCGGGGAAGGGAAGATCACCAGCGGGTCGCCGGGGGTCGACTCCAGGATGCCGTCGAGCGCTTCACCCCACGGCTCCGGCTTCATCACCATGCCGGCTCCCCCGCCGTATGGCGTGTCGTCGACCGTGCGGTGCCGGTCGTGGGCGTGATCGCGCAGGTTGTGCACGCCGAGGTCGATGATGCCGCTCTGACGGGCCTTGCCGAGCAGGGAGATGTCGAGCACATCGAAGAACTCGGGGAAGATCGTGACGATGTCGATGCGCATCCCCCCAGCCTATTCGAGGGCCGCTGCCGCAGAACGACGAGCTACTGCGGCACGACGGCGAGCTCCCTGTCGCGCGGCACGAGCGGAGCCGCGATCACCGGGCAGAGGGCCACGGCCGCGAACGCGAGCGGGTAGCCGAGCACGGTGATCAGCCCGCCGACCGCAGGCCCCACCACCGAGGCCGCGAGGAACTGGCCGGTGTTCTGCGTGCCGAGCGCCCTGCCCGACCAGAACGGCCCGGCGATCTCTGCCACCGACGTGTACGCGAGCCCGTTGTCGGCCACGGTCACGATCGCCGCGACGATCAGGATCACGGCAGCCCAGGCCGCCCCGAGCGCCGACGCTCCGGCCATCAGCAGCATCACGGCGGCGGCGACGACGGACACCCAGCGCAGCGGGACCAGGTGGCTGCCGACCCTGTCGCTCAGGACGCCGATCCCGATGCGGCCGATGGCCCCGGCGAACTGGCTCACCCCGATCACGATGCCCGCCGCGAGGGCGGTGTAGTGCAGCTGGGTCACCAGCCAGACAAGCCCGAACGTCGACACCGTGAACTGCGGCACCACCAGCAGCATCGACACCCCGTGGATGCGCCACAGCAGCGAGGTCTCGCGGTACGGCTTCCACACGGCCTGGGGATGCGCATCCGCTCCTGTCGTCTTCGCCGGCCGCGGAGGGTCGACGATGCCGACGGCGCACAGCACGGCGGAGACGGCGCACAGCGCCGCGGGTACGGCCAGCGCCAGCCCGATGCCTCCCGCCGCTGCCAGTTGCGGGATGGTGAGCGCGGCCACGGCGACGCCGAGCGGCTGACACATCTGCCTGATGCCCATCGCGAGTCCGCGGCGCTCCTTCGGGAACCAGCCGATCACGACGCGCCCACTGGCGGCGTTGGGGCTCGCTGACGCCATGCCGCCGATCAGGAACAGCGCGCCGAGGGTCACGTAGTCCGTCGCGAACATCGCAGCGAACGCGACCGCGGCGGTGATCGCGAGCCCGGAGGCGATGACCCAGCGTTCGCCGATCCTGTCGCTGAGCGCTCCCCAGCCGATGAGGGTGATGACCAGCCCGAGGGTCGGCGCGGAGGCGAGCAGCCCGGCCTGAGCGAGGCTGAGGCCGCGCTCGGTGTGCAGCAGCGGGATGAGGAACGCGGGCGTGGAGACGAACACCGTGGAGCTCGCCTGGGCGATGACGCCGAAGGACAGCATGAGCCACGGCCGCGGGGTGCGTTGTACGGTGGAGATCACGGGTATACCCTAGCGGTATACCACTCCGGTATACCAAGGGAGCGACCGCGTGCCAGAGCAAACGACCGTCTACGACCGGCTGCGCGCGCAGATCCTCGACCTGGAGCGGATGCCGGGCGCCCGCCTCACCGAGCGCGGGCTCGAAACCGACCTCGGCGCCTCCCGCACCCCCCTGCGCGCCGCGCTCATGCGACTGGAGACCGACGGCCTCGTCGAACGCGACGGACGCGCCTGGCAGATCACCCCCATCGACCTCGGCGAGATCGCCAGGCTCAGCGAGCTGCGGGATGCGGTCGAGTCCGCCGCCGTGCGCCACAGCTGCGCCCGCGCCACCGACGACGCCATCGCCTCCCTCACCGCCAGGCTCGGCGCCTTCGACACCCACCGCCCGAGCGACGACGCGATGCGCGCAGGCACCCACTTCCACGTCGAACTGGCGAGCCTGTCCGGCAACCACTTCTTCGCCGACAGCGTCGACGCGGCCATGACCAGGCTCGCCCGCACCCGCTGGCTCGAAGTGCGCACGGAGGACGCCAGACGGGCGGCCTGGGAGGAGCACCGCGACATCCTGGCACTGGTGGCCGCACGGGAGGCGGATGCGGCGGCGGACCGCATCCACCGGCACATCATCGGCACGCACGAGCGGCTGATGGCCGCACTGGATGCGGACACCCGCTCGCTGCGCGCCCGCGGCCTCGCGATCGTGCACTGAAAAGGATCGTGCGCTGAAAAGGAGAAGAGCCCCGACGCGAACGCTGGGGCTCTTCCTCTGTCTATTCGGCGGGCGTCTCGCCCTGTTCGGCGGGCGCCTCGTCCGCGTCGCCGGGCTCCGGCTCATCATCGGGCTCCGGCTCGTCGCCGGCGTCCGGCTCGTCATCGTCCGGCAGTTCTTCGAACAACCCGGCCGGTGGCGTGAGCGTCACCGTCCCGGTCGTCACGTCGACCTCCGGAACGATCGCCTTGACGAACGGGACGAGCACTTCGCCGTTCGCCGTCTTGATCGCGAGCAGATCCTGCGCGGGCAGGTGGTCCACCCGTGCGACGGTTCCGACCTTCACGCCGTCGCGGATGGCGTCCAGGCCGACCAGCTGATGGTCGTACCAGGCGTCGTCCTCGTCCGGCAGCTCTTTCACATCCTGGCTGACCCAGAGGATCGCCTTGATGAGCGTCTCGGCCTCGGAACGATCGTCGATGCCGGCGAAGAACGCCACAGCGTGAGCGTTGTACCAGCGCAGTTCGATGAGTTCGAGCGACTTGCCGTGCCACTTGGATGCGGTCGGGACCTGCAGCGTGAAGATCGCTCCAGGGACGAACCGCTTCTCCGGCTCGTCCGTGTAGAGCTCGACCTTGATCGCGCCCTTCAGTCCGTGCGCCTTGGTGAGCCTGCCGACGCGCAGCTGGGTCTCATCCGGTCGCGGAGCGGCGTCCTTGCGGGGCAGCTTGTGGTCGGCCACCTCAGTCGTCGACGACGTCGACGCGGACGCGTCGGCCGTCGGCCAGCGCACCGACCAGGGTGCGCAGCGCCTTGGCGGTGCGACCCGAGCGGCCGATGACCCTGCCGAGGTCCTCGGGGTTCACACGAACCTCGAGGACCTCGCCACGGGGCGAACTCTTTGCAACGACGTGCACGTCGTCCGGGTGATCCACGATCCCCTTGACGAGGTGCGCGAGTGCGGGTGCGAGCAAGGTGTTACGCCTTCTCGCCGTCGGCGGCAGCCTCGGTGATGACCTCGGCCTCAGCGACGACCTCAGCCTCAGCGGCCTCCTCGGCCTCGACCTCTGCCTCGACGACAGCCTCAGCCTCGGCGACGACCGGCTTCTCAGCCTTGGGCTTCAGGACCGGCTTCTTCTTCTCGTCGGCCTGGAACTCGACCTTGGCTTCCTTGACCTTGACGGTGCTCTTGGCGTTCTTGTCGCCCTTGAACTGGCCCCAGTCGCCCGTGAGCTTGAGGAGCGCGAGGACCTGCTCGGTCGGCTGGGCGCCGACGCTGAGCCAGTACTGCGCACGCTCGGAGTCGACCTGGATGACCGAGGGCTCCTCGGTCGGGTGGTACAGACCGATCTCCTCGATCACGCGGCCGTCGCGCTTGGTGCGCGAGTCGGCGACGACGATGCGGTAGTACGGTGCGCGGATCTTGCCGAGGCGCTTCAGACGGATCTTGACAGACACAAATTCTCCTGTGTGTATGGGTGACGTGACGAACTGTCTGCCGTGAGCGTGGGGGCACACTCGGCAGGAGGTCTATGGTGTTCCACCGCACCTGATTAGAGGGTCGGGTACGAGGGAACTCAACTAGCTATTGTGTCAGATAACGCCGCCCTATGAACAATCGGATGAACGGGACGACCACTATGCAGATCGAATTCTCGGAATCCGAGCGCTCCACCGTCGGGATCGAGTGGGAATTGGCGCTGGTGGACGCGTCGACGGGCGACCTCGTCCAGATCGCCCAGGAGGTGCTGCAGGAGCTCTCCACGCCCGACGGCAACGAGCATCCGCAGATCACCCACGAGCTGCTGCTGAACACCGTCGAGCTCGTCAGCAAGGTGCACCGCTCTGTCCCGGATGCGATCGAGGACCTCCAGGGGCTGATCGGCCTCGTCCGCGAGGTCATCGACCCGCTCGGCGTCGAGCTGATGTGCGCTGGGACGCACCCGTTCGCGCAGTGGTTCGACCAGAAGGTCACGCCGAACGAGCGCTACGACCGGCTGCTCGACCGCACCCAGTGGTGGGGCAGGCAGATGATGATCTGGGGCATCCACGTGCACGTCGGCGTCGACGACAGGGACAAAGCCCTGCCGATCGTCAACGGGCTGCTCACGTATTACCCGCACCTGCAGGCGCTCAGCGCGTCCAGTCCGTTCTGGGCGGGTGCGAACACCGGGTACGCCTCGAACAGGGCGCTGATGTTCCAGCAGTTGCCGACCGCAGGACTGCCCTGGCAGTTCGGCAGCTGGGCCAACTACGAGGAGTACGTGCAGGATCTGGTGACCACCGGCGTCGTCACCGACCACAGCGAGGTGCGCTGGGACATCCGGCCGTCGCCGAAGTGGGGAACCGTCGAGATGCGCGCCTGCGACGGCCTCTCGACCGCCGACGAGGTCGGCGCGGTGGCCGCCGTCATCCACTGCCTCACCGACCGGATGTCCGGCCAGCTCGACGACGGCGAGGAGCCTGTCACCCTGCAGCCGTGGTTCGTGCGGGAGAACAAGTGGCGGGCTGCACGCTACGGGCTCGACGCCGAGATCATCACCGCACCGGACGGCAGCGAGCGGCTGGTCTCCGACGCACTGCGCGACCTGATCGTCGACCTGTCCCCGACCGCGGAGCGCCTCGGCTGCCTGGCCGAGCTGGAGACAGTGGATGTGATCCTCTCGAAGGGCGCGAGCTACCAGAGGCAGCTCCGCGTCGCCGAGGCGAACGGCGGCAGCCTGCAGGCCGTCGTCAGCTCGCTCACGCACGAGCTGCGCGACGGACTGGACAGAAGCTGACCGCCCTGCCTGGAGCGCCGCGGCCGGAGTGCCGCACGGCGATCTCAGGGAGCCCGGCGAAGCGGCAACGTATGCTTTCTGCTGTGCTGCCCCGACCGATAACCCGAATCGCCGCCGTCGCCCTCGCCTCCATCGTCATCGCTGTGACTGCAGGTTGCTCCGCCCTCACAGGAGGAACGACCTTCACAGGAGCGCCCGAGGCTACGCCGACTCCGACTCCCCTGGCGACCTCCGACGCGCCCGTCCGCGCCGCCGCCATCGGCGACTCGATCGCCATCGGCAACGGCGTCCCGTACGACGACGCCTGGCCGTTCCTGGTCGCGGACCAGTTCGGCTGGACCCTCAACGACTTCGCCGACAGCGCCTCCGGCTTCATCGCGCCCGGGCTCAACACGCACACATACGAAGCCCAGGTCAGCCAAGCTATCGCGCTACACCCGCAGGTGGTCATCATCGCCGCGACGCGCAATGACACGCTCGGCTCGACCACTCTGCTGAAGACCACGGCGACGAAGCAGTTGCAGCGGCTCCGCACCGCGCTCCCCGATGCCGTGATCATCGGCGTCGGACCGATCTGGGGAGCCGGAACGCCGACGCCGCAGACCCCGGTGGTCGGCAGCATCGTCCGCGCCGCCGTGCTCGCCGTGAAGGGCACCTGGATCGACGTGGGCCAGCCGTTCCAGAACCGTTTGGACCTGGTGCAGAAGGACAACGTGCATCCCACCGCCGACGGGCAGCATCTGCTGGCCGGGCTGATCGCGGACAAGGTCTCCGCAGCGGGCATCACGACGATCTCCCCAACCGCCGCGTCGCGCTGACCCGCCCTGTGGATGCCCGGCCAGGGCATTCACTATCGGAATCTTCCAGAACACTCAGCTTCCACGCAGCTTTCTGCCCTTACCCTCGCTCCGTGCGCTTGTCTACCCGTGGCCTCCGAGTGGCCCTTCTCGCCGCCGCCACGGCTGCCGTCGTCGTCCTCACCGGATGCTCCGCGACCGCACCGCAGGCGCCCGTCGCCGGGCAGCGCTCCGCCGCGGCCGCCCCTGTCTCCGAGCGCCCCGTCGCGGTCGCGATCGGCGATTCGATCGCGTTCGGTAAGGGCATCCGGCAGGACCAGGCGTGGCCGTCGCTGGTGGCGAAAGTGCACGACTGGCGCCTCGCCGACCTGGCCGTCTCCGGGTCCGGCTTCCTGCACCCCGGCTGGAACGGGACGACCTTCCAGCAGCAGGTCGACCAGGCCGTGAAGCTGAAGCCGGAGTACATCCTGATCGCCGCGACCAGGAACGACCGGCTGGAAGACCCCACCGCCCTTGCTCAGAAGAGCACGGAGCTCGTCGGCACGCTCCGCACGACGTTCCCGCACGCGCACATCATCGGCGTGACAGCCATCTGGGGCTCGGACCAGCCACCTGCGACCATCACGATGGTCGACGATGCCTTCCAGTCGGCCATCGAGGCGGTGGACGGCACCTTCGTCGACATTGGCTTCCCGCTCGTCGGGCATCCCGAGTGGCTGCAGCCGGACGGCATCCACCCCACCCCGGCCGGCCAGGAGATCGTCGCCAAGACGATCGAGGCCAAGCTTGCGCCGAACGCCCTCGCGCTCTAGCGGCCGAGGAACTTCTGCAGCGAGGCCAGCTCCTCCTCGGAAGGGCCGCCCGGCTTGCCTGCGCCGCCGCCGAGGCCGAAGCCAGAGCCGCCCGGCGCGCCCGGCGACGCGGGGGCGCCGGAGGCGATGGCCGCGTTCTCCGCGGCACGCTTGGCCGGGTTGCCGGAGCGCGAGCCCTTCTTCTTGGGCTGCTGCTTGCCCTTGCCGCCGTAGCTGGCGCCGGGGATCGGACCCATGCCTGGAACGTTCGGGACGCCGCCCTTGGCGACGGTCTTCATCATCTTCGCGGCCTGCTCGAAGCGGTTGACGAGGGCGTTGACCTCGGTGACCGTGCTGCCGGATCCCTTCGCGATACGCAGGCGGCGTGAGCCGTTCAGGAGCTTGGGCGTGGTGCGCTCGGCCTTGGTCATCGACTGGATGATCGCCTCGGTGCGCACGATCTCGCGCTCATCGAAGTTGTCGAGCTGCTGCTTCATGGCGCCGGCGCCGGGCAGCATCCCCATCATCTTCTTGATGGAGCCCATGTTGCGCAGCTGCTGCATCTGCTTGAGGAAGTCGTCGAGTGTGAAGCTGTCCGTCGCGAACTTCTCCGCGACCTTGCGCGCCTCGTCTTCGTCGAACGCGTCCTGCGCCTGCTCGATGAGGGTGAGGATGTCACCGAGGTCGAGGATGCGGCTGGCCATGCGGTCGGGGTGGAACGGCTCGAAGTCGTCCAGCCCTTCACCGGTGGAGGCGAAGATGATCGGGCGGCCGGTGACCGACGCGACGGAGAGGGCGGCACCACCGCGGGCGTCGCCGTCGAGCTTGGAGAGCACGACGCCGGTGAAGTCGACGCCGTCCTGGAACGCCTTGGCGGTCGCCACTGCGTCTTGACCGATCATGGCGTCGATCACGAACAGCACTTCGTCGGGATCGACGGCCTTGCGGATGTCGGACGCCTGCTTCATCAGCTCGGCGTCGACGCCGAGGCGACCGGCCGTGTCGACGATGACCGTGTCGTACTGCTTGGTCTCTGCGAACTTCAAGGCGTCTTTGGCGACGCGCACGGGGTTGCCCACACCGTTGCCTGGCTCGGGGGCGTAGACGGGGACACCGGCCTGCTCTCCGACGATCTGGAGCTGCGTGACGGCGTTCGGACGCTGGAGGTCGGCGGCGACGAGGACGGGCGTGTGGCCGTCTTTGACGAGCCACTTCGCCAGCTTGCCAGCGAGCGTCGTCTTACCGGCACCCTGGAGGCCGGCGAGCATGATGACCGTCGGTGGCTTCTTCGCGAACTGCAGGCGGCGCTGCTGGCCGCCCAGGATTTCGACGAGCTCCTCGTTGACGATCTGCACGACCTGCTGAGCCGGGTTGAGGGCCTTGTTGACCTCGTCGCTCAGCGCGCGCTCGCGCACCTTGCCGGTGAACTCCTTGACGACGGGGAGCGCGACGTCGGCGTCGAGCAGGGCGCGACGGATCTCGCGCACAGTGCCGTCGACGTCGGCCGGTGAGAGCTTGCCCTTGGTGCGAAGGTTCTTGAAGGTATCTGCCAGGCGGTCAGACAGCGATCCGAAAGTAGCCATGATCGTTCCAGTTTACCGGGCGGATGCTGAGCGTCAGGATTGCGTGTCGACCGCGACCACGTCGCCGCGGATGTCGAACGAAACGGTGAGCAGTGCATCCGTCTCGTCCGGGCTGATCGAGTAGTCGAACGTGGCGAAGACCTCCTCCTCGTCCGAGTGGTCCGGCTGCAACAGGATGCGCAGAAGCTGCAGGGAGCGCAGCACGTCGATCGGGATGTCGCCCGAGTTGTAGACGAGCAGGTCGAGCAGGATGTCCCCCAGCTTCTCGACGTGCTCGTCGATGTAGCTGACTGTCGCCGACTGGCGCGAACTCAGCTCGGCGATCAGCGCATCCCGTGCCCGGGCGTCGAACCCGTCGATGGCCTGGATCATGGCCGCCGCCGCGTCGAGGGCGAACTCGGTGACGGCAGACTCGACATCGGCCAGCAGGTCGATCTCGACCACCTGCTCGGAGAGCTCGGCCGTGTCGTTCCAGGCCAGGCCTCCGGATGCGGTCTCGTCGATGACGCCGAAGTAGTCGTGTTCGATGGCCATGTACGCGACCCTAGCCGACCAGCTGCTGGGCGAAGACGTGGGCCGTGAAGCCGGTGAGGTCGTTGATGCCCTCACCCTGGCCGACGAGCTTGATCGGGATGCCCGTCTTCTCCTGCACGGCGAGCACGAAGCCTCCCTTGGCGGAGCCGTCGAGCTTGGTGAGGACGAGACCGGTGACCCCGGCGTGCTCGATGAACGCCTCGGCCTGGGCGAGACCGTTCTGGCCGGTGGTCGCGTCGAGGACGAGCAGCACCTCGGCGATGGGCGCCTGCTTCTCCACCACCCTCTTGATCTTGGAGAGCTCGTCCATCAGGCCGCCCTTGGTCTGCAGGCGGCCGGCGGTGTCGATGATCACGATCTCGGTGCCGTCCGTCTTCGCCTTCTCGACCGTCTGGAATGCGACGGACGCTGGGTCTTGACCCTGCTGCTGCGGACGCACGATCTCGACTCCCGCACGCTCCGCCCAGGTGGCGAGCTGCTCGACCGCTGCGGCACGGAAGGTGTCCGCGGCGCCGACGACGACCGTGCGGTCGTACGTGCGCAAGAACTTGGCGAACTTGCCGATGGTCGTGGTCTTGCCCACGCCGTTGACGCCGACGACGAGCACGACGGCGGGGCGGTCGCTCAGCTTGAGCGTGGTGTCGAGCTTCGACAGGCGCTCTTCGAGGCTCTCCCGGAGCATCCGCTGCAGGTCGGCAGGGTCTGTGGTGTGGTAGCGGTCGACCTTGGCGCGGAGGTCGTCCACGATCGCCTCGGTCACATCCGGGCCGAAGTCGGCGGTGATGAGTGCCGTCTCCAAGTCGTCCCAGGTGGTGTCGTCGATCGTCTTCTTCGCGAACATGCCGCGGAGCGCGCCGGACAAAGACCAGGGGGTGCGTTCTGCCATAGCTCTCAGACTAGTTGTTAGCGTGTGACCATGTTCTCTCTCGTGGCGGTGTCGGCGGAGCTCGCCGAGCAGCTGGTGGCGATCGAAACGGGCGGGGACGACGCCGTGCACCAGGCGCGCATCCGGGTGCGAAGGCTGCGCAGCATCCTGGGGGTGTACCGCCGCGCGTTCGAGAAGGACGAGGCGAGGCGCCTGCGACGCCGGCTGTCCGCCCTCGGGACCAGGCTCGGCACCGTGCGCGACCTCGAGGTGCGTGCGTCGGCCCTGGATACGCTGACAGACGATCCGGGGCACGACGCGCCCACGATGGATGCGGTCGCCGGGTTCGCCGCCGACGCCCGCGCCGCGCACGCGGCGGCCACCACGACGCTCGTCGACCACCTGCACAGCCGCGCGCACCGGCAGTTGCTCGCCGACGTGGTCGAGTTCGCCGCCGATCCCCCGCTCAGCACGCGCGGGGCGGACCATCCGACGCGGACGGCGAGGAAAGCCCTCGCGAAGGCGGGAGCCGCCGTCCTCGCCACCGAGGGCGACAGCCTCGACGACCGGCACGCGATCCGGAAGGCGGCGCGGAGGCTGCGCTACGCGGCGGAGGCGGTCGCAGACACGTTCGGCCGCGACGCTGTGCGGGTCGCTGTCGCCGCCGAGGCGCTGCAGAACGCGCTCGGCGAGAACCGCGACCTGGTGCTGCTGTCGTCGCACCTGCGGCAGAAGGCGGAGGGGTCCGGTCTCACCGGAGCGGCTGCTGCGGGCGTCGAGCGCCTCGCGGCCGCGACCGACGAGCGCGCAGCGGAGCGACTCTCCGGCCTGCAGGAGCGGTTCGACGCACTGTCCGCCGCACTCTGACCGACTCTGCAGCGGGATGCCGGCCCGCAGGCTAGGAGGCCTGCTCCTGCGCGACGCGCTGGCCGACCACGGCGGAGACGCCGTCCTGGCGCATGGAGACGCCGTAGAGGGCGTCGGCGATCTCCATCGTGCGCTTCTGGTGGGTGATCACGATGAGCTGGCTGGACTCGCGCAGGTCTTCGAAGATTGTCAGCAGACGGCCGAGGTTGGCGTCGTCGAGCGCCGCCTCCACCTCATCCATGATGTAGAACGGGCTGGGGCGCGCCTTGAAGATCGCGATCAGCAGGGCGACAGCCGCCAGTGAGCGCTCTCCACCGGACAGCAGCGACAGCCGCTCGATCTTCTTGCCTGCCGGTTTCACCGACACCTCGATGCCGGTGGTGAGCAGGTTCTCCGGGTCGGTCAGCGAGATGCTGCCTGTGCCGCCGGGGAACAGGATCGGGAAGACGTAGCCGAACGCCTCCTTGGTGTCCTCGAAGGCGGACTCGAAAATGGTCTGCATCTTCTCGTCGATGTCCTCGATGATCGTCAGCAGGTCGGTGCGGGTCTTGGTGAGGTCGGTGAGCTGCTCCGTCAGGAACTTGTGGCGCTGTTCGAGTGCGGCGAACTCCTCCAGCGCGAGCGGGTTGACGCGGCCGAGCTGGGCCAGCTTGCGCTCGGCGGAGGCGAGGCGCTTCTGCTGCTGCTCGCGGTTGAACGGGACGGTCTCGCGCTCGGTCTCCGCCGTCGCGGCGGCCCCGGGCCCCTCGTCGTCGGTCTCGCCGGTCTCGTCGCCGGACGCACCCGCATCCTGTGCCGGCCCATCGACCGGGATGGGGACATCCGGACCGTATTCGGCGACCAGCACGTCCTCCACGAGACCGAGCTCGCTGCCCGCCCGTTCGAGCAGGCTCGACAGGTGCAGCTTCTTCTCGTAGATCTGCAGTTCCAGGCCGTGCACGCTCTCGGTGATGACCTGCAGGCGTTCGCGGACCACGTTCTCCTCGCGGCGCAGAGTGGCGAGCTCCTCGTTCTGGCTGGAGCGCTTCGCCTCGGCGGCGGCGAGTTCCAGCCGCGCCTGCGCGACCGACCTGTCGACGGAGTCGAGGACGGCGGGGAGGGCTTCGATCACTCCCGTGGCCGCGTCGACCTGGCGGCGGCGGATGACGGCACGCCGGGCGGCCTCCTCGGCAGCGGCGCGCTCGGCGTCGAGCTGCCGGGCGAGCGCCTCTCCCCTGGCCTGCTCGGCGCGCACGCGTTCCTTGGCGGTCTCGACGGCGAGGCGGGACTCCACCTCGGCCTCTCTGGCAGCTTCGAGCTCGGTGGAGAGTGCATCCCTGGCACTGACGTCGAGGATGGGGCGGGGACGGGACCGGGCGGTCTCCAGCTCCGACTTCGCCTTGTCGGCGGCGGCCTCCGCCTCGGCGACCCGGTCAGCAGCAAGGGTGAGCGCCGTGCTCAGCCGGTCGAACTCGGCCTGCGAGGCCTCCAGCTGCACCTTGAGCCTGTTGAGCTGTTCGGTCTGCGCCGCCAGCCTCGCGTCGAACTCGCGGAGCGAGGCGAGCGCCGCCTGCGACTGCTCCTTCGCCACCTGCAGCACGCCGCGCTGCTCGGCGAGGGCGAACTTGGCGCGGTCGATCAGGGAGGTGACCTCGCCCAGACGCTCGTCGGCGGCATCCCGGTCGGCGATCAGCTCGATCCGGCTCTGCTTCGCGCCTGAGCCGCCGCGGAGCACGTAGTCGGTGAGCACGTCGCCCGCTTTGGTGATGATGGTCACCGGGCCGCCGAGCTTCCGTGCCGAGAACGCCGTGGATGCGGCGCGCGCGGCCTCGAGGTCGTCCGCGATGGCCGTGAACGCCAGGATGCCGAGCACGCCGTCCGGCGCCTCGACCACCGAACGCGCCGCGACCACCCCCGCCACCCCGCCGAGGTCGACCTCGGACGACGCGGCGTCCGCGATGATCACCTCGACCCTGCCGAGGTCGTCGGACGACGCCTGCGCGACCGCGTCGAACGCACTCGACCTGTCCTCGGCGAGAACAGCGTCGGCGAGCGAACCGAGAGCTGCGGCGATCGACGCCTCGAACCCCGGATGCACGCGGATGTGCTCCGCAACAAGCCCCCGGACCCCCGGCAGCCTCGCCGCGACGAGAGCGGCGGAGCCGTCCTTCTGGTCGAGCGCCATCGAGAGCGCACTGGTGCGGGCGGCGAGGGCGTCTCGCTCGCGCTCCAGGGTGTGCAGCTCCTCACGGAGTCGCTCGATCTCGCCCTCCGCCTCGAACACGTCGGCCTGGGCCAGCTCATACGCCTCGTCGAGGTTGCCCTCGCCGACGTCGGCGGTCGCCGCCTCCGCCTCACGGGCGGCGAACTCTGCGCGCGCCTTCTCGCGGCGGTCGGTCGCCGCATCCATCGCGTTCTGCTGGCGGAGCACTTCGCCGCGCACGGCGGCGAGACGCTGGGCCGCGGCGTCGGCCTGACCTGTCAGCTTGGACAGCTCCAGGTCGTGGCGGGAGACCAGGGCGCTCTGGGCGGCGATCTCATCGTCGACGGCGTCGAGCCTCCCGCGGGCCGAGCGGGTCGCCGCCTGTGCGGCGGTCCACGCGGCCTCGGCGTCAGTGACCACGGTGCGCAGCCTGTCGACCTCGTCACGCGCATCCTGGACCATCTGAGTGCTCACGCTCGGGCCGGCATCCGGAGCGTCGGCCTGGCTGCCGAGCAAGGCGAGCCGCTGGTTGGCCATCGTGTAGAGGTTGCGGAGGCGCTCCTGCACCGACTCCAGGCTGAACGCCGTGCGCCGGGCGACATCGACCTCGTCGCCGACCTGCGCCTGCTCCAGCCGGGCGACGCGCAACTGCTTCTGCTCCAGTTGCTCCTGCAGCACGATGCGCTCGCTGTGGCGCTCCGACTCCGTGCGGCCGTGGTCGTCGAGTGCTGTACGCAGGGCGACGACGTCGTCGGCCAGGATGCGCGCACGGGCGTCGCGAACGACCGCGGCGATCGACTGCGCCTCCCGCGCGATCTCGGCCTGGTGGCCGAGCGGCTTGAGCTGGCGGCGGATCTCCCCGGCCAGGTCGCTCAGCCGGGTGAGGTTGGTCTGCATCGCCTCCAGCTTGCGGAGCGTCTTCTCCTTGCGACGACGGTGCTTCAGGATCCCGGCGGCTTCTTCGATGAAGCCGCGGCGGTCCTCCGGGCTCGCGCGCAGGACCGCATCCAGCTGGCCCTGGCCGACGATCACGTGCATCTCGCGGCCGAGGCCGGAGTCGCTGAGGAGCTCCTGCACGTCGAGGAGGCGGCAGGCCGAGCCGTTGATCGCGTACTCGCTTCCTCCGTTGCGGAAGAGCGTGCGCGAGATGGTGACCTCGGAGTACTCGATCGGCAGCGCGCCGTCCGAGTTGTCGATAGTGAGAGTGACCTCTGCGCGACCGAGCGGGCCGCGGGTGGAGGTCCCGGCGAAGATGACGTCCTCCATCTTGCCGCCGCGGAGCGTCTTGGCGCCCTGCTCCCCCATCACCCAGGCGAGTGCATCCACCACGTTGGACTTGCCGGAGCCGTTCGGCCCGACCACGCAGGTGACGCCCTGCTCGAACGCGAACGTCGTCGGCTGGGCGAACGACTTGAACCCCTTGAGCGTCAGGCTCTTCAGATACACCCGCCGCCCCGCTCTCTCGTCCGTTTGCCGCGCTGTCGCCCCAAATTTACCCGACCACACCCCCGCATCCCGCCACCGAAAGCATCGAGTCGGGACTTATGCACGCCTGCACTCGGCGTGTCGCGTGCATAAGTCCGGACTCGATTATCTGGGGAGGTCAGCCGACGCCGAGGTAGGCCTCCTTGATGGCGGGGTTGGCGAGGAGCTCTCGGCCGGTGCCGGAGTGGGTGATGGTGCCGGTTTCCAGGACGAAGCCGCGGTGGGCTCTGGCGAGGGCCTGGTTGGCGTTCTGCTCGACCAGCAGGATGGTGGTGCCCTGCTTGTTGATCTCCGAGATGATCGAGAAGATCTGCTTGATGAACTGCGGGGCGAGCCCCATCGACGGCTCGTCGAGCAGCAGCAGGCGCGGCGCGCTCATCAGCGCCCTGCCGATGGCGAGCATCTGCTGCTCGCCGCCGGACATGGTGCCTCCGACCTGCGTCTTGCGCTCGGCGAGCCGCGGGAACAAGGAGAAGACGCGCTCGAAGTCGGCGTCCATCCCGCTCTTGTCCTTGCGGCCGAACGCCCCCATGTCGAGGTTCTCCAGCACCGTCATGCCCGGGAAGATCCCCCGACCCTCCGGCGCCTGCGAGATCCCCTTGACCACCCGGATGTGCGCCTTCATCTTGGTGATGTCGTCGCCGTCGAACATGATGCTGCCCTGCGAAGGGTTCAAGATGCCCGAGATCGTCTTCATCGTCGTCGACTTGCCCGCGCCGTTCGCCCCGATGAGGCTGACGATCTCGCCCTCCTCCACGGAGAACGACATGTCGTGGATGGCCTCGATGCGCCCGTAGGAGACGCTCACGTTCTTCAGTTCAAGCAACGTCATCTTCGGGCTCCCCCAGGTAGGCGGCGATCACACGCTGGTCGTTGCGGATCACGGTCGGAACGTCGTCGGCGAGCTTCCTGCCGAACTCGAGCACCACGATCCGGTCGGTGACTCCCATCACCAGCCGCATGTCGTGCTCGATCAGCAGCACCGTGTACCCATCGGCCCTGATCGTGCGGATGAGGTCCATCAGGTCCTCTTTCTCCGCGGGGTTGAAACCGGCGGCCGGCTCGTCCAAGCAGAGCACTTTCGGGTCGGTGGCGAGCGCACGGGCGATCTCCAACCGTCGCTGATAGCCGTACGGCAACTGCCGGGAGGCGGTGCTCGCCAGGTCCGCGATACCCACGAACTCCAGCAGCGCCATCCCGCGCTCGATCGCCGACTTCTCCTCCCGGATGTGCCTGGGTGAGCGCACCAGCGCGCCGGGCACGCTCGTGCGGTGCCGGGCGTCGAGGCCGACAACCACGTTCTCCAGGGCACTCATCTCACCGAACAACCGGATGTTCTGGAACGTCCTGGCGAGGCCCAGCCGAGTGATCTGATGCTGCTTCCGGCCCTTGATCGACACGCCCTCCAGGAGGACATCGCCGCTCGTCGGCTTGTACACGCCGGTCATGGCGTTGAAGCAGGTGGTCTTCCCCGCGCCGTTCGGGCCGATCAGCCCGAGGATCTCGCCGCGCTTGATGTCGAAGCTCACGTCGTCGAGGGCGAGCAGTCCGCCGAACTTGACCGTGAGATTCTTCACCTCGACGAGCTTGTCGCCGACCTCGACCGCGATCTCACGGTCTGGGGCAGCAGCGGCCGCGACGTCGAGGTCGACATCGAGGTCGGCCAGCTCTTCCGGGTTGGCGCCGTCTGGCAGGTCTGCGCCAGGCACGTCGGCGTTGGGCTGATTGGCGTTGGCATCCGTCATGAGGATGCACCTCCCTCCGGAGTCGGCGTCTGCGCGGGCGGCGGCGTCGGGGGGCTCCCCACGCTCGGCGTGCTCCCCGTGCCGGGCGGCGCCGGTTTGCTCACGAGATAGCGGTACGCGTTCCTCCCGTAGGCGAGCAGTCTCTGCTTCGCGGGCACGAGGCCCTTCGCGCGGAAGATCATCAGCACCACGAGCGCGACGCCGAAGATCAGGTATTTGTAGTCGGCGATGGCGGTGAACCGCAGCGGGATGTACGCCACGATCGCGCCACCGAGCAGGGCGCCCACCTTGTTGCCCGTGCCGCCGAGCACCACGGCAGCGAGGAACAGGATCGAGGTCTGCACGTCGAACTTCTGGTTGTTGACGAAGCCGACCTGCCCGGCGAACAGCGCTCCGGAGAGACCGCCGACCGCAGCACCGATCGCGAACGCCCACACCTTGTACTTGAAGGTCGGAACGCCCATGATCTCCGCGGCGTCCTCGTCCTCCCTGATCGCGATCCAGGCACGGCCGACCCTGCTGCGCTCCAGGTTGCCGACCAGCAGCAGGATGATGATGATGATCACCAGCGTCAGCCAGTACCACGGGATGCCGTTCGAGTTGGAGAAGATCGGTATGCCTTTCGCGGTCTCCCCCGGAGGGTGGCCAACGTTCTGGAAGCCGACCTGCCCCTTCAGCGCCGGGATGATCGTGGCCAGAATGCGCACGATCTCACCGAAACCGAGCGTCACGATGGCGAGGTAGTCGCCGCGCAGCCGCAGGGTCGGCACACCGAGGATCACACCGAAGATCATCGCCACCGCCATCGCGACCGGCACCGTCCACAGGTACGGGATCTTGATGAATGGCGAGTCGGGGCTTGTCAGCATGGCCGCCGTGTACGACCCGACCGCGAAGAAGGCGACGTAGCCGAGGTCGAGGAGGCCGGCGTAGCCGACCACCACGTTCAGGCCGACCGCGATCAGCGCGTAGACCGCCATCGCGAAGCAGGCTAGCGGCCAGTCGTTGCCCGGCTCGGTCGTCAGCGGGAAGAAGTTCAGATACGGCAGCGCGAAGGCGAGCGCCACCACGATGAGCATCCAGAGCCACTGGATCTGGCGCGGGAGCCCGTTCCACCTGTCGCGGAAGGCCTGAAACGGCCCTCCCCTGCGGCGTCTGGCCTCCGCGGCGTCCTCCGCCTGTTCGCTGCGCGCGTCCGGCAGCACCTTGGGTCCGTCTGTCGTGCTCATGCTCTGCTCCTCCCCAGTGAGGTACCGAGGATGCCTGTCGGCTTGACCAGGAGCACGAGCACCAGCACCACGAAGGCGATGACGTCGGTCCACTGGGAGTCGCCCAACAGGATCTGTCCGTAGTTTCCGATCAATCCGAGCAGAAGTCCACCCAGGAGGGCACCGCGCACGTTGCCGATGCCGCCGAGCACCGCGGCGGCGAACGCCTTAATGCCGAGGACGAAGCCTCCCGTGTAGATCACGCCGGAGGGCACCAGCATCACGTAGAACAGGGCGGCCGCCCCGGCGAGGATGCCGCCGAGCACGAACGTGATCACGATGATCCGCTCCTTGTTCACGCCCATCAGTGTCGCGGTGTCCGGATCCTGCGCGACGGCGCGGATGCCGCGGCCGGTGCGGGTGCGCCGGATCAGCATGTCGGTGAGGATCATCAGCACGACCGCCGCCACCACGATGATGAGCGACTGGCTGTTGATGATCGTGCCGAACACGTCGAAGACCGGGATCGGCCTGAACATCGTGACGGCCGGCTCCGCGTTGGCGCCGCGGATCACGAAGATCAGCGACTGGATCGCGAAGGACGCACCGATGGCTGTGATCAGGAACGCCAATCGTGGCGCGTTCCGTTTTCGCAGCGGCCGGTAGGCGATGCGTTCGAGCAGAAACGCCGTGACCGCGGACGCGACCATGCCGACGAGCAGCGCGAGTAAGAGGTCTCCGACGATCGCGGCGAACGACAGGTTCGGGATGGACGGGCCGAAGCCCAGCGAGGTGAGAGTGATGACGACGCCGTACGCGCCGACGATGAACACCTCGGAGTGGGCGAAGTTGATCAGGTTCAGCACACCGTAGACGAGCGTGTATCCGACGGCGATCAGGCCGTAGATGGCCCCGAAGGTGAGTCCGTCGAAGGTCGCGCCCCAGAAGTTCTGTATGAGGGAGGGGACATCGAAGTTGATCCAGGAGTTGTCGATGACCGGGTGGAGGACAAGCAGTTCGAGCATTCAGGCATCCAGATCCATCGGGATGGGATCGTCAGTGATCCGATCGGAAGCGGGACAGGTGGAACGGCAGGGATGCGGCGGGCGGCGCGGAGACCGCCCGCCGCACCCCTTCTCGGTGTCGCGCTATCCGATGGTTCCGATCGGGACGATCTTGCCGCCCTCGACCTTGTACCCGTAGACGGTCGGCGCCTGGAGCTCACCCGTGGAGTCCCACTTGTAGTGCTTGCTCAGGCCGTCCTTGTCGTAGGCCTTCACGAAGGCCTTCAGGTCGGCACGGGTCGTCTTGCCCTGGTCGATACCTGAGAGGAGAACGGTCGTGGCGTCGTAACCCTCGATGGAGTACGTGCCGGGTTCAGAGCCCGACAGTGTCTTGTACGCCTTCTCGAAGTCCGGGATCAGCTCGCCGGGGATGCAGGGGCAGGTGAAGTACGCATTGCTCGACGCATCGCCGGCCAGCTTGATGAACTGGTCGTCCTTCACACCGTCAGGCCCGACGAACGTTCCGGTGAAGCCCTTCGCGACCAGCTGCTGGTCGAAAGGGGCGCCCTCGGCGTAGTAGCCCGAGTAGTAGACAGCGTCCGGCTTCGCGTTGATGATCTTGGAGACCACCGCAGAGAAGTCCTTCTGGCCGGTGGTCACCTTGTCGGTGCCGACGAGTGCGTCGCCGAGTGCCTTCGAGGTGGTCGTGGCGAGGCCGATTCCGTAGTCGGAGTCGTCCTGGACCAGGTAGACCTTCTTGGCTTCGAGCTTCCCGGTGAGGAACTTCGCCGCCGCAGGACCCTGCACGGCGTCATTGCCGAGGCCGCGGAAGAACGTCGTCCAGCCGTTCTTCGTCAGGTCGGGGTTGGTCGCCGACGGGGTGATGTGCACCAGACCCTGCTGCTCGAAGATGTTGCCGGTCGCCTTCGACTCGCCCGAGAACGGGAGGCCCACGACGCCGACGATGTCGGCTTCGTTGACTGCCTGGGTCACCGGGCCGGTCGCCTTGTTCGGGTCGCCTTCCGTGTCGAACTTCTTGAAACCGACCTGGCATCCCTTGTTGGCCTCGTTGTGCTGGTTGATGGCCAGCTGGATGCCGTTGTAGATGTTGATACCGAGCTGAGCGTTCGCGCCCGTCTCGGCGCCGACGTAGCCGATGGTCAGGCCTGCCGGGCAGGTCGCTTTCCCGTCTCCCGCGGGGAGGACCGCGTCCTTCGGCGTGTCCACCGAGGTGATCGCCGGGATGTTGATCTTCGAGTTCGTATTCGTCGAATCCCCGGTGGACCCCTGATTGGCGCATCCCGCGAGGAACAGCGCGGCTGACGCTGCAACAGCCGCACCGATGATGACTTTCTTTCGTAGCATCTCTTGCCTCTCGACGTGAAATTCGTAACGAAGCGGCGTGGTTGCCACTTCGCACCACGAATATGTGTGTCGAGAGTACATGCATTGCAACTAATCGCAACGCACTTTTTGACGCAGATTTACACGATTGAAACCAAACCGGCGCACCCTGGTCACATCATCGGTCTCGGGCTAGGCTCGAAAACGATGTCGGCGAGGAGGCCACGGATGCGGGACGACGGGCACATCTCGATCGTGGAGATCCCGTTGCCGGACCGTCTCGGCACTCCGGAGTCCGCCGCGTTCGAGGAACTCGTCTCCGTGATGAACGGCATCGCCTACGAACTCTGGGGCAACGACGACTTCGTCTACACAGCGGAGGCGGAGCTCGCGTCGTTCCGTGCGCAGGAGTTCCACGAGAAGCTCCTGTTCGCCGCCGTGCTCGACGGCGCCGTTGTAGGGCGGGTGGTCGCCGACTTCCCGCTGGAGGAGGACGCGGTGACGGCGACCCTGCTGGTGGATGTGGCGCCCGCGGTCCGCGGCCGCGGCATCGGTTCGGCGCTGCTGGCAAAGGGCGAGGAGCTGGCGGCGGACGGCGGCCGGACGTCGGTGTCGGCGTACACCGAGCATCCGGTGGCGACATTGGGCGGTGGCGGTGCTGGCGCGGTCGTCGGTGCAGTCGTCCGTGCCGCTGCCGGGCCGACCGGCTTGCCGGCCGACTCCCCCGACGTGCGCTTCGCGCTCGCCAACGGCTACCGCCTCGGCCAGATCGAGCGGTCCAGCGAACTCGCCGTCCCACTGGCCGCCGACCGAGCGGACGCCCTCCGAGTGGATGCGGTCGCCCACTCCCCCGACTACCGCACCATCGGCTGGTGGCAGCACACGCCCGCGGAGTTCGCAGACGCGTTCGCCGCCCTCAAAGAACGGATGACCGTCGACGTCCCCCAGGCCGGCATCGCCCTCGACGACGAGGCCTGGACGGCGGAGCGCGTTCGGCAGCACGAGGACGAGCTCATCGCGCGCGGCGAGCCGCTCCTGGTGACGGTCGCCCAGCACATCCCGAGCGGCGAGCTGGCGGCGTACACGGAGATCGCGGTCCCGGACGACGGCGACAAGGCGGAGCAGTACGACACCCTGGTGGTCGCCACCCACCGCGGGCGGAGGCTCGGCACGCTGGTCAAACTGGAGAACCTGCGCAGGCTCGCGGCGCTGGCGCCGCGCATCCACCGGCTGCTGACCTGGAACGCCGACGAGAACGCACCGATGCTCGCGGTGAACGACGCCTTCGGGTTCCGCCCGCACTCACTGACCGGGAACTGGCAGAAGAAGCTGGGGTAGGGCGGATTCTGACACTGGGCTCAATGTACGTCGACTCGTACGTCGATTGAAGCAGTCGGCTCGGCCGTCAGCGCAGCTTCTGGCACCGCGGGCAGAAGTGGGACGACCGGTTCATGAACTGCTCGCGCACGATCGGCGTGCCGCAGCGCGGGCACGGTTTGCCTTGCTGCCCGTAGGCGTTGAGGCTGTGCGAGAAGTAGCCCGACGCGCCGTTCACGTTGACGTACTGGGCGTCGAAGCTGGTGCCGCCCTCCGCGAGCGCCTTCTGCAGCACCAGGCGCACCTCGGCCAGCAGGCTCCGGATGCGCGGACGCGTCAGGGACGACGCCGGTTGTGCGTAGTGCAGCTTGGCCGCCCACAGGGCTTCGTCGGCGTAGATGTTGCCGATGCCGCTGATCAGGGTCTGGTCGAGTAACGCCCGCTTGATGCCGGTGTTCTTGCGGGACAGGGCCGCGGAGAACGCGGCGTCGTCGAAAGCCGGATCGAGCGGGTCGCGGGCGATGTGGGCGACCTGCGACGGCACGAGCGGTTCGTCGGTGCCGAGGCCGCCCGGCGCACCGTCGGCGGTCGGCACGAGGGTATCCACGGCCATCGAGCCGAAGATGCGCTGGTCGACGAAGTGCACCCACAACTCGCCGTAGTCCGGCTGCTCGATGTGCAACCGGATGCGCAGCAGCCCGTTCTCCACCGCGCCCGGCTCGCGCAGCAGGATCTGCCCGCTCATGCCCAGGTGGGCGACGATCGCCGACCGCCGTTCGGTGGCGCCGGCCACCGCCGGGGCCAGCGGGATCCAGAGGAACTTCCCTCGCCGCGCAGGCGTCTCCAACGTCCGTCCGGTGAGGAGGGCGTCGAATGCTCCGGACACCGGGTCGTGGCGTTTCAGGCTGCGGGGTTCGAAGACCTCGACGCCGAGGATGGTCGCGCCGGTGACGGCGGGCGCCAGCCCGGCGCGGACGACCTCAACCTCGGGAAGCTCTGGCACGTCGCTGCGTGAGGGTGGTCCAGGCGCTGAGCGCTGCCGCCATCTCCGCCTGCTTCTTGCTCGTGCCGTCCCCCGTCGCAGTGACAAGGGAGCCGACGGCGACCGTGGCGTGGAAGGTCTTGGAGTGGTCCGGCCCGCTGTTGGTGACCGTGTAGACCGGGGCGCCTGCTCCGCGGTGGGCTGCCGCCTCTTGCAAGCTGGTCTTGGGGTCCATCGCCGCGCCGAACCGCTCAGGGTCGTCGAGCAGCGGCTCGACCAGGCGCAGCACGAGCGCCGTCGCTGCTTCGCCGCCGGCGTGCAGATACGCGGCGCCGATGATCGCCTCGACCGTGTCGGCGAGGATGGACGCCTTCTCGCGACCGCCGCTCTGGTTCTCGCCGCGGCCGAGCAGCAGATATTCGCCGAGGCCGATGCTGCGGGCCACCTCCGCCAGCGCGACGGAGCTGACGAGGCTGGCGCGCCTCTTGGCGAGGTCGCCCTCGTCGAGCTGCGGGTTCTCCACGAACAGCTTGACGGTCACCGCCTGCCCGAGGATCGAGTCGCCGAGGAATTCGAGGCGCTCGTTGTTCGGGATGCCGCCGTGCTCGTACGCGTATGAGCGGTGTGTCAGCGCAAGCTCGAGAAGCTCGGGGCCGATATCGACTCCGAGCTTCTCGATGAGTTCTGTGCGCGCGACCGACTGGTCGGTCATCGCACGACTCCGTTCGTCACGTGGACGATCAGACGTCGGCGACCTTGCGGCCCTTGTACTCCATGAACAGGGCGGTGCCTGCGGAGTCCTCGACGACCTTGGCGCGGTGCGGCAGGCTGTACGTGACCTTGCCGCCCTCGACGGTCTTGACGAGCGTGGGGACCTCGGCCTTCCACTGCGAACGACGGGCGTGCGTGTTGGCGCGTGACTTCTTCCGCTTCGGAACAGCCATGGTTATCTCTCTTCTCTGTTACTGCTGCTGGTGGATTCAGTGGTGTCGGAAGCCTGGAAGGCCGCGAGCGCTGACCATCGAGGATCGACGATCGTGGTGGCTTCGCGGTCCGGCACATCCGCCAGCCGCTGTCCTGACTCGGGGTCGAGTCCTGGGCAGTCTGGCCGGCACACCGGCTGAAACGGCAGTGACAGCACTACCGCGTCCCTGATCAGAGGTTCAAGATCCACGTGGTCGTCGTGAACCTCAAAATCAAAAGCTTCGTCAGAAGAATACGCGAAAAGTTCCTGGATATCGACTTTGACAGGCTGAGCGATGTCGATGAGGCATCGTCCGCAGACCCCGACGGCGGTGAAATCGGCTTCCGCCGTCACCAGAATGCCCTCGTGCATCGACTCGAGCCGGAGGTCGAGGTCGATGGTCGCGCCGGCCGGGATGCTCACCAGCCCTTCGCCCAGCTTCTCGCCGACCGGCAACTGGATGCGCTGCTCGCGCATCTCGCCGGGGCGGTGGATGATGTCGTACACATTGACGGTGTACGGCGTGGTTCTGAACTTGGTCACGAGCGACTATTTTACGCGGGTCTTCCCTGGTTCGGGGCCGCAGACCACCCGGCTGGGATGAGAGACACAGGAATGAGCGCCGCTTTCAGCCGCAGCGCGGCTCCCGCTTGCGCCTCGAGAGCCGTCAGAACCCGTTCGAGATCGTCGCCGAGACCGACGGCTGTCGCTCTGGTCGGCGGCCCGTACGCATCCCGTTCCCTGATGGAGAGCAGGCGTGCGACGGCGTCCTCGCCGGGGGTTCCTGCCACCGCGGCGGCGATCCGCCCGGCGAACACCCTGGGCGTCTCCGTTGCCGGAACGCTCCAGCCGAGATCCCGTGCCGTGTCGCGCAGCTCGTCCCAGGCGACGGAGGCACCACCCCACTCCTCGCTCAGCCGTCTGAGCCTGTTCCTCCGTCTCACCCTGCGGAGCACGGCGGGGGTGAGCAGGATCGCCACGATGAGGAGAGCGACGCCGACGCCCGAGATGACCGGCTGCAGCGTGGAGGGGGCTGTCGCGCCGGTCGGGCCGCCCAGGTTGGCCGGATCGGTCGGGACGAGCGCCTTCGCTCCGGAGGTCGCGGTCGACGTCGAGCCGGGGGCCGTCGTGGTCGGGGCGCTGTTCGGACGGGTGTAGCTCGGGATGGTCCCCCGGCCGACCGTCGGCTCGAACGCCACCCAGCCGACACCGGCGAAGTACAGCTCCGGCCAGGCGTGCAGGTCGTCGCTCGTCACCGTGTACAGTCCGGGGTTGTTCGCCGCTCCCCCGCTCGTCGCGCCGGGGAGGTAACCCTCCGCGACCCTCGACGGGATGCCGAGCGCGCGGGCCATCAGCGCCATGGCCGACGCGAAGTGCACGCAGTATCCGCTCTTGACCTGCAGGAACTTGGCGATCACGCGCCCGCCGTCTCCGTCGTAGCCCTGCTTGAGCGGGGTCTGCGTCGAGTACGTGAAGCCGTTGTCGCGGAAGTAGTCCTGCAGGGCGACGGCCTTGTCGTACTCGGAGACCGCGCCCTTCGTGGCGGCGACGGCGGTGGAGGCGATGATCGCCGGCAGGTCGGGCGGCAGGAACAGGTCGCGCTCGACGGAGGCCGGCACGAACCCGCCGGCCGACTGCAGCTGGTCGGCTGTCGGCTGCAGGATGAGGCTGGTCGCGGTGTACTTCTGGCCTTGGGTGGTGGTGTTGATCGCGCCGACGGTGAGGTCGTCCGGGTCCCACGACCAGGTTCCGTTCAGGCCGGTGACGCCCTGCACCGGGTACGGCACGGGCAGCCAGCGGCTCTGCATGTTGTCGATCTCGACTTTGGTCGAGATCTTCGTGGTGGCGACGGTGTCTGACAGCCCGAACACCGGGCCGATCGTGTTCCCGCTCGGAAGGCGCTTGGTGTCGCGTTCCCTGTGCTTCCAGACGGAGCCGGTGAACTGGTCGAGCGAGGCGAGCTTGAGGTATTGGCCGGTCGGCGCCGTGGTCGTGTACGTGAGCGCACGCACCGCCGCCGGCCTCCGCAGGTCTTTGCCGAGGTCGATCAGCGGGGTCACTGTGCCGCCGATGGAGATGCCGCCTGCGGTGAACGACGTCGCGCCTCCCCTGTCGAACCCCGGAGCCGTCCCGCCCAGGATGAGGGCGACCACCACGGCGGCGGCCGAGATCGAGAGCGCGGCCGTCGGTCTCGGCGTCCCGGGCCTCCTGGTGCGCACGTCGCAGCGCAGCAGCCAGAGGAACGCGGCGGCTGACGCGGCGAGCGCGAACGGGTCGAGTCCGTCTCCGAGCAGGGCTCCTGGGACGACGAGCACGATCCCGACGCCGATGGCGGTGAACGCCGGAGCGCGGAAGGCGATGGCGAGGGTGTCGAGGATGATGGCGAGGATGCAGCCGCCGCCGACCACCAGGAACATGAACTCGGGGAGGCTGTCGGCCGGGGTGCCCTGCTGGTAGATCGAGAGCATGGCCTGGTTGATGTACTCGCCCCACACCGCGAACGTGCGCGGGGTCGGGATGAGGCCGAGCAGTCCTGTGCCTCTGCCGAACGCGGCCGTCATGAGCATGGCGCCCTCGACGATGAGCAGCACGGGCACGAGGCGCCTGTGGACGCCCAGGTTGCGGAGCGCGGCACCGGTGACCAGCAGCAGGGCCGCGGAGAAGACCAGCGCGAACCACCATCCCGCGCCCTGGATGAGACCGTTCAGTGCGAAGCTGACGGCGACCACCTGGAGGAGCAGGGCGGTCGTCAGGCGCCAGTAGCCGAACCGGCGCATCCGGATGACGGGGACAGCCCCGGCGAACGCCTGCTCGCTAGCCACGGTTCACCTCGGCCCTGCGCCGCCCGAGGGCGCGCTGCCAGCTGTCGGCGGGGTCGTCTCCCCCGGCGAACGGGACGCAGAGCCAGCCTGCGTCCGTGAGGACCTCCTCCACCTCGATCGGCGCGGACTCCCCGATGAAGGCGACGGCCGGGTCGCACATCGAGCGGACGGCGGCGAGCGCTCCCAGCTCGTTCAGCGAGCCGCCGATGAGCACGGCGAACACCGGGACGGCGCGTCCGGAGCGGCGGAGGCCGGCGGCGAGCTCGGCGACCGCGTCGTCGCGGGGCACGTCGCTCGGTTCGAGAGCGGCGAGGTCGGCCAGCAGCAGGCGGTCGGCGCTGCCGACGTCGTAGGTCGGGGTCGCTGCTCCCAGTGTTCCCGTCCTGCCTGCCCCGCTGCGCCCGGAGAGCTGCCTCGGCCCGGTCTCGACCACGCTGACGACGAAGCCCTCGTCGAGCAGGTGGACGCCGATCGACGCGACCAGCTCCACCAGGGTCTCGAACTCCGCATCCGGGGCTTCGAGGGCGCGGGTGTCGGCGATGAGCCACGCCTCCGGGTTGCTGCGCCGCTCCTCCTGGCGCACCATGAGCTTGTCGTGCCTGGCCGTCGCCCGCCAGTGCACGCGGCGCAGGGGGTCGCCCGGCCGGTACTCGCGGGCGATCAGCTCGTCGGCGCTCGGGATGCTGTGGCGGAGCAGCTCGTGCTCCGTGCCCTCACTGCGGGCCACGTCGAGGTCGCCGCCCGGCAGCGCTGTCACACGCGGGGTGACGACGAACTGCTTCGGCTGCCCGAGGGCGTACTCGGCGTACGCCAGCCCGAACGGATCGGTGCGGCTGACGATGAGCGGGCCGACCGGATGCGACCCCCGGTGCTTTGCGCGCACATCCTGTCGCAGCACGATGGTGTCGCGGCCGTGGCTGGTGTTCTGCTGGTGCGCCCCGAGCCGGGGGAAGGGCGCCTGGGCCTGGACGCCGACGGCGGGTGGGGCGTACTCCCGCCAGTTCGCGGCGGGGCTCGGCCGGGGCGACTCGTTGCGGGCGGTCGTCACGACGGTCGCCGTCTCCCCGGCCGCGACGATGTCCGGGTGGAAACTGCGCGTCACGGTCAGCCGTGGCCGGTCGATCGTGACGGAGATCATCGCGGCGAGCGGCAGCACCGTCAGGAACAGTCCGACGAACAGCACGTCCGTGCGCCCGAGCGCCACGGAGGCGACGAGCGCGACCACCCCGACGCAGAACAGCGACCAGCCTCGTGCTGTCGGTCGGGGCTTCCTGACCGGCGACGAGGATCGGGCGCGCCCCGGCATGGGTCAGCCGGCCTGTCCGGACCTGGCTCCGCCCGACCTGGCCGCTCCGGGCCTGGCCGCTCCGCTTCCCGCGCCGATCGCGCCGGAGCCGACGGGCACCGGCGTCGCCGCGACGATCCTGCGGACGATGTCGGCGATCACCGGAGCGCTCTCGTGGTGGTGGCCGAGCGCGCGGCTCGTCGGCAGCAGCCGGTGACCGAGCACAGGGACGGCGAGGGTGTCGATGTCGTCCGGCAGGACGAAGTCGCGCCCGTCGAGCGCCGCCATCGCCTTGGCCGCCCGCACCAGCTGCAGGGTGGCCCGTGGACTGCCGCCGAGGCGGAGGTCCCTGTCTTCGCGGGTGGCCCGCACGATGTCGACGGCGTACTGCTTGACCGGGGTGGAGGCGAACACGCTGCGAGCGGTCGTCATCATCGCCCGGAGCTCGTCCGAGGTGACGACAGGGCCGATCCGGGAGAGCGGGCTGGAGGTGTCCCTGGTGGTGAGCATCGCGAGCTCGGAGGCGTCGTCCGGGTATCCCATGGCGATGCGCGCCATGAACCGGTCGCGCTGCGCCTCCGGGAGCGCGTACGTGCCCTCCATCTCGACCGGGTTCTGGGTGGCGACGACGATGAACGGGGCGCCGAGCGGATAGGTCGACCCGTCGACGGTGACCTGCCGCTCCTCCATGCACTCGAGCAGCGCCGACTGGGTCTTCGGGCTCGCCCTGTTGATCTCGTCGCCGATCACGATGTTCGCGAACACCGCGCCCGGCTTGAACTCGAACCGGCGCTCCGCCTGGTTGTAGACCGAGACGCCGGTGACGTCGCTCGGCAGCAGGTCCGGAGTGAACTGGATGCGGCTGACCGTGCAGTCGACCGACTTCGCGAGCGACTTGGCCAGCATCGTCTTGCCGACGCCAGGCACGTCCTCGATCAGCAGGTGCCCTTCGGCGAGGAGCACGGTGAGTGCGGTCTGCACGGCGTCGTGCTTGCCGTCGATGACCGACTCGACATTGGCGGTGATCTGAGCCGCGGCGCGCCTCAGCTCATCGAGGTCCATCCCGGTGGCGTGGTCCGTCTCATCGGGGGCGACCGACGATTCGGTCGGCTGGCGCGTCGCGTAACTGTTCATGTCTCCTGCAAGTACTCGTAGACGGCGGTGGGGACGTATGGACTCACGTCTCCCCCGAGCGCGGAGACCTGGCGCACGAGAGAGCTGGAGACGTGGGCGTTGGCGGGGTTCGGAAGCAGGAAGACCGTCTCGACGGCGGCGAGGTGGCGGTTGACGATCGCCATGGGCGTCTCGTATGCCACATCCACCTGGGAGCGGATGCCCTTCACGAGCACGTGCGCACCCACATCCGTGCAGTAGTCGACCAGGAGGCCGACACTCCAGGAGGCGACGACGATGTTCCCCTCGATCCCGGCATCCTCGATCGATCGCTCGATCAGGGCGACGCGCTGGGCGATGGGCAGGAGGGCGCTCTTGTCCGGGTTGTGCACCACGAGCACGTGGACCTCGTCGAACAGGCCTGCGGCACGTTCGATGACGTCGAGGTGCCCGAGGGTGACCGGGTCGAACGATCCAGGGACAACGGCGATCCTGTTCATAGACCTTCAGACTATCCCGCTGTACCCGGCATTTCGTTGTGAATCCGTTACCGAAATGTGTCCGAAACAGTCCCCCCTTCCGGGGGTCACGACTTGGCGAGAAAGGCCCGTTCGCTCTCGTCCAGGCTCCGGGCGAGGGCGGCAGCCAGCGCGGGATGCGCAGCGAGCCCTCCCTCGTCGTCGATCGTCTCCTGCGCCGCCACCCTGGCCTCGGCGATCAGCTCCCCGTCGGAGACGACGCGCAGCAGGCGCAGCGACGAACGGCCCCCGGACTGACGGCTGCCGAGCACGTCGCCCTCGCGGCGCAGCTCCAGGTCGATGTTCGCCAGCTCGAAGCCGTCGAGCGTCGCGGCGACGGCCTCGACGCGCTCCCTGGCGAGCGTCTCCTGCTCGGCGGAGGTGACGAGGAGGCAGATCCCCGGCACGCCGCCGCGGCCGACACGACCGCGCAGCTGGTGCAGCTGCGAAACGCCGAACCGGTCGGCGTCCAGGATGACCATGGCGGACGCGTTCGGTACGTCGACGCCGACCTCGATCACCGTGGTCGCGACGATCAGGTCGAGGGTGCCGCCCGCGAACGCCCGCATGATCTCGTCTTTGGCTTCGCTGGTCAGTTTGCCGTGCAACATCCCGATGCGCGCCTCGGCGAACAGCGGGTCGGCGCGAACCTGCGCCGTCACCGCCTCGACGGTCGCGACAGGACGGACGGGCGCGCCGTCCTCGTCCTGATCCACCGGCTCGTCGCCCGCCTCGTCCTCCCTGTCTTTGGCGGTGATCGCCGGGCAGACCACGAACACCTGCCTGCCCTTGGCGATCTCCTCCGCCGCCCGCTCCCAGATGCGCCGCTCCCAGCCCGGACGATCCGCCAGGGGCACGACGAAGCTCTCGATGCCCTGGCGGCCCGCCGGAAGCTGCGCGATGGTCGACACGTCGAGGTCGCCGAACACCGTCATCGCCACCGTGCGCGGGATGGGCGTCGCCGTGAGAACGAGCACGTGCGGCGGCGTCCCTCCCTTCGCCCGCAGCGCCTCGCGCTGCTCGACGCCGAACCGGTGCTGCTCGTCCACGACCACCAGTCCGAGGTCGAAGAACGTCACGGCGTCACCGAGGAGGGCGTGCGTCCCGACGACGATGCGGGACTGCCCGGACACCGTGCGCAGCAGCGCCTTCTTGCGCTCCGCCGTCGACAGCTGCCCGGTGAGCAGCGTCGGCATCAGCGTGGCGGCGAGGTCGGGGCCGAGCATCTTCACGATCGAGCGCAGGTGCTGACCGGCGAGCACCTCGGTCGGCGCGAGCAGCGCTGCCTGCCCGCCGGAGTCGGCGACGGCGAGCATCGCCCGGAGCGCCACGAGGGTCTTGCCGGAGCCGACCTCGCCCTGCACCAGCCGGTTCATCGGTGCGGTGTCCGCCAGGTCGCGGGCGATCTCGGCGCCGACCGTGGCCTGGTCGGAGGTCAGCTCGAACGGGAGGGTCGCATCCAGCCGGTCGAGAAAACCGCCCTCCTTCGCCGTGCGCGGCGTCGCGGCGGTCGCCCGGGAGGCCGCACGCTGCTGCAGCAGGGCCGCCTGGAGGACGAACGCCTCGTGGAAGCGCAGCGTGTCGCGCGCCCGCTGCCACTGCGCATCCTTCTCCGGCCGGTGCAGGTACTCGAACGCCGTGCGCAGGCCGAGCAGACCGCGCTCGGCCACGATGCGCTTCGGCACAGGATCCGGGACGTCGGTCAACGCATCCAGTGCCAGTTCGACAGCCTTCTGCACCTGCCAGCTGGCCACCGTTCCCGTGGCGGGATAGATCGGGATGGGCGTCTGCGCCCAGTTCTTCGCCGCCGCACTGCCGGGCACGACCGCGTTCTCCGCATCCGGCTCGAACAGCTCGTAGTCCGGGTGCGCGAGCTGCAACGCACCCCGGTAGTCGGACACCTTGCCGGCGAAGATGCCGCGGACGCCAGGCACGAGCTCCTTGGAACGCCAGGCCTGGTTGAAGAAGGTGAGGGTGAGGATGCCCTCCCCGTCGCTGATCTTCACCTCCAGGATGGAGCCGCGGCGGGCGCGCATCGGCCGCTCCTGCACCCGGATCACCTCGGCGACGATCGTCACGTTCTCGTCCAGCGGCAGGTTCGCGAGCGCGGTGAGCTCTCCGCGCTTGGCGTAGCGGCGGGGATAGTGGCTCAACAGGTCGGCGACCGTGCGCATCCCGAAGGCCTTCTCGAAGGCGGAGGAGGTACGGCCGCCGAGGATCCCGCTCAGCCGGGAGTCGAGACTGATCGCACCGTCGACGGCAGGCGCGGAAACGGAACTCATGGTTCGATCGTATGCGCCGCATCCGTCAGTGCGGCGAGTTCGGCGACGACCGACTCGTTCTCCGGCTGTTCTGTGGCCAGGCTGCGCTGGATCGCCACGGCCTCGGAGACCCGCCCCAGCTCACGCAGACAGCGCGCGACGGTCCACGCGGCGGTGAAGCGCTGCTCGTCCGTCCCGTAGGCGCGCGCGGAGTCGAGCGCCGCCTCGAACTCGGCCAGCGCGGAGACCGGCGTGCCCTCGTCGAACAGCCGCCAGCCCCGGTTGTTGTGCAGAGCGACCGCCCACCGCAGTGTGCGTGGGTCGCTGGTGGAGGCGAGATCGGAGAAGGCCTCCGTCGTCCAGTGCTCCGAACGCTCCGGGTCTGAGATGGCGAGCATGTGGGCGGCGTCGACGGCGAGGAACGTCTCGCCCTGGCGGCGGGCGGCGGCGTGCGCGTCCTCGAACAGGGCGGTGGCCTCCACGGTGCGTCCTGCCGAGTTGCGGAGCCGTCCGCGCTCCAGCGTGACCCGCACGCCGAGGGTGTCGGTCGCGGGGCTGAGCAGGTCGAGCAGCGCGTCCGCTTCGTCGAAACGGCGCAGCAGGCCGAGCGCCCTCGCCCGCTGTGTCTCCAGCTCCGCCCTGACCAGTTCGGGACGGTGCGGCTCGGCTGCGGCCGCGGCGAAGCGCTCCGCAGACGCCACAGGATCGTCGAAGTTCCAGGTGGCGTCGAGTTCGGACTGGTCCAGGCGGGCGTCCATTCCCCCATCTTGGCCGTCAGGGAGGTACGGACGCTAGGGCGGCGCGGACGCTAGGCTCGAAACGCCATGACACGTATCGTTTCCGGCTTCGCCGGCTCGCTCAGCCTGCAGGTGCCGAAGAGCGGAACCCGCCCGACCAGCGACAGGGTCAGGGAGGCGATCTTCTCGGCGCTCGACGCACGCGACGCCGTGCATGGAGCGCGCGTGCTCGACCTGTTCGCCGGCTCGGGTGCGCTCGGTCTCGAAGCGGCGAGCCGCGGCGCGTCGCACGTGACACTGGTGGAGAAGAACGCGGACGCCGCTCAGGTCTGCCGGAGGAACGCGCAGGCCGTGGCGAAAGCCGCCCCTCGCTACGCCATGCCGGTCATCGAGGTGCGCGGGGCCGCCGTGCAGAGCTATCTAGCCGGTGCGGGGTCCACCTACGACCTGGTGTTCATCGACCCTCCATACGAAGTGGACGACGCCGAGTTGCTCGCGGTGCTCACCGCGTTGACACCCCGGCTCGCCCCGCACGCGACGGTGTGCGTCGAGCGCAGCACCAGGACGCCGGAGCCGACGATGCCCGCCGGGCTCGTCATCGAGCGCCGCAAAGACTACGGAGACACGGCGCTGTACTGGGTCGAGCCGGACTGAGAGTCAGCCGGCGTGACTGACCGTCAGCCGGCCGGACTGAGAGTCAGCCGGCGTTGCCGTCCCACCCGTCGTACGGGTCCCAGCCGCCGCGCCCGTCGAACGGACGACCCGCGACGAGGACACCGGCCCCGGTCATGACCGACCCGATCGCGCGGAAACCGCCTGGCAGCGCCGTCCCCGCCGGGAACGTGGCGAACAGCCCGTGGTCCTCCCCGCCGGTGAGAGCCGCCTGCGCGTCATCGCCGAGCGCGGCGGGGTCGAGGTCGATGGCGACGCCGCTGGCCGTCGCGACCCTGCGCGCGTCGAGCGCGAGCCCGTCGCTCAGGTCGAGCATGGCCGTCGCCCCGGCGATCGCGGCGAGTGGACCATCCTGGATGGGCGGCTCCGGGCGCAGCTGAGCGGTCACCGCCTCCGGATGCTCGCGCAGCACCGCCTCGAACCGCGAGCGATCAGGCTCGCCTGCTTCGTCGACCGCGCGCTCGAACAGCAGGCGCAGCCCGGCGCCCGCCCGGCCGAGGTCGCCGGACACGGCGACGACGTCTCCGGCGCGCGCACCGCTGCGCAGCACGGGGGCGCGGCCCTCCAGGTCGCCGAACGCGGTGACGGCGATGGTGAGGGTGTCAGACGCCGACAGGTCTCCCCCGACCACGCCGCATCCGGGGGCGAGAGCCTCGCAGGCGTCGCGGAGCCCGTCGGCGATGCGCTCAAGGTCGGCGACCGGCGTGCTCGCCGGGGCCGCGATGGCGACCACGAGCGCGGTGGGCACCGCTCCCATCGCCGCCACGTCGGAGAGGTTCGTCGCTGCGGCCTTCCAGCCGAGGTCGTACGGCGCCGACCAGGCCAGCCGGAAGTCGGGGCCGTGCACCATCATGTCGGTCGTGACCACGTAGCGTCCGTCCGGCGCCGCCAGCACGGCGGCGTCGTCTCCCGGCCCGACGATGGTGGCGGACGACTCCGGCAGGCGGGGGAAGATCCGCTTCAGAGCCTCGACCTCCGACGCCTCCCCGATGGTCGCTCCTGCGGTCCCGCTCCCAGACATCGTCATGCATCAAACGGTAGCCTGAAACGGATGTCCACCCGTCACCGCGCCCAGCGTCGCACCTCAGCCGTCCTCATGATCGCCGTCGCAGCGGGCATCGCCCTCTCCGGATGCGCGCCCATCGTCTCCCTGCAGCCGGCGGCCGACGCCAACGACCCGGGATGCGCCGAGATCAGCGTGCGCCTGCCGGACACCGTCGCCGGTAAGGACCAGCGCCAGACCGACGCGCAGGCGACCGGCGCGTGGGGCGACCCGACCTCTGTGCTGCTGCGCTGCGGCGTTCCGCCGATCGGCCCGACCACCAAGCCGTGCGTGTCGGTGAACGGCGTCGACTGGGTGCTGATGACCGACCCGACCGCCAAGTCGATCGTCTACCAGACGTTCGGCCGCACCCCGGCGACCGAGGTCGTCATCGACCACGTCTCCGGCGTCTCCGACGCGGCTGTCCTCCCCGAGTTCGCCAGCGCCATCCAGACCATCAAGCAGACGAGCAAGTGTCTCTCCACCCTCGACACCTCGCTCACCCCCACGCCGACGCCGAGCCCCACCCCCTAGCGAAGCTCGATTGCGGGAGGGCTCAGACGCGGGCGGGGGCGCGGGTGAGGGCGACCTCGATGAGTTCGGTGATGAGAGCCGGGTAGGAGAGGCCGGACTCCTGCCAGCAGCGGGGGAACATCGAGATCGGCGTGAAACCGGGCATGGTGTTGATCTCGTTGATCACGAAGCCGTCGGCGGTGAGGAAGAAGTCGACACGCGCGAGGCCCTCTCCCCCGATCGCGTCGAACGCCGTCGCGCCGAGCACCTGCATCGTGGCGAGCTCGTCGGCGGTCAGATCGGCCGGGCAGACCAGGTCGATGCCGGGCGCATCCAGGTATTTGGCCTCGAAGTCGTAGAAGTCACGGCCGGTGATCACGATCTCCCCGGCAACGGAGGCGCGGGTCGCCTCCCCAGGGCGGCCGCCGAGCACGGCGATCTCGACCTCACGGCCGATCAGCCCCGATTCAATCAGTACGCGGTCGTCTTCGGCGAACGCCGTGTCGATCGCGGCGTCGAGCTGCGCCCAGTCGGTGACCTTGCTCACGCCGACGCTGGAGCCCGCGCGCGCGGGCTTCACGAACGCGGGGAGACCGAGCTCCGTGGCGGTGGCGCGCACCGCTTCCGGAGCCGTGCGCCACTCGTACGCGGTCACCGTGCGCCACGGCGCAACCGGGATGCCCGCCTGCTGCAGCACGGTCTTGGTGAAGTGCTTGTCCATGCCGAGCGAGCTGGCGAGCACGCCGCTGCCGACATAGGGCAGGTCGACCAGTTCGAGCATCCCCTGGATGGTGCCGTCTTCGCCCCATGGACCGTGCAGGATCGGGAACACCAGATCCACGTCGCCGAGCGAGCGGGTCACACCGTTTTCGGTGACGGTGAGCTCGCGCGTCACAGCCGACTCCGGCCAGTGGATGCGCGTGCCGTTGTCCTCGACGGTCGGCAGCTTCTCGGCGTTCAGCGCGAACAGCGCCGCGTCGTCCGGCTGCAGGGTGAAGGCACCGTCGCGGGTGATCCCTACGGGGATGACGTCGTACCGGGAGCGGTCAATCGCGCCCAGGACCCCCGCCGCCGTTGCGCAGCTGATCGAATGCTCGCTTGAACGCCCCCCGAAGAGAAGCACGACCGCGAGTCTGTCCGTCATCCGTTGTCCTTTCACCCTGAGGTTCGTCCGAATCGGTGGTGAGATGCGGCGCGATGTCTTTCGGATCGAGCGTACCGGCAAGCACCTGGCTCACCTGGCGCACGATGGGCATGTCAACGCCGCGGGCCTCCGCAAGCGTCAGGATGGGGGCGACGGACGCGAGTCCCTCCGCGGTCTGGTTCATCTGCTTCACGACGTCGTTGAAGCTGTAGCCCTGGCCGAGCAGGCGTCCCGCCGTGTTGTTGCGGCTGAGCGACGACTCGCAGGTGGCGATGAGGTCGCCGAGACCGGCCAGCCCGGAGAGCGTGACGGCCTCTGCGCCGTATGCGACGGCGAAGTCGGTCATCTCTACCAGGCCGCGCGTGATGATCGACGCCTTGGTGTTCTCGCCGTAGCCGACGCCGTCGACGATGCCGATGGCCACAGCGATGAGGTTCTTGAGCACCCCGCCGAACTCCGTGCCGATCACGTCGGTGTTCACGAAGCTGCGGAAGTAGCGGTTGGTGGCGGCCATCGCGACCGCCTGCGCGGTCTCCAGGCTCACCGAGGACACGACGGCGGCCGTCGGCTGCTCCCGCGCGATCTCCAGCGCCAGGTTGGGCCCTGACGCGACGGCGATGCGCTCCAGGTCGATCGGAAGCCCCTGGGCGATCACCTCGCTCATCCGGAGGCCGGTGCCTTTCTCCACGCCTTTCATCAGACTGACGACGATGGTCGACGGCCCGAGGAACGGCGCGATGGCCTCCAGGTTGGAGCGCAGCGTCTGGCTCGGGATGGAGACGAAGACCAGTTCGGCGTCCCGCATCGCGTCAGCCAGCCGCGAGGTGGCCTTGAGCGTGCGCGGGAGGTTGATGCCCTCCAGGTAGTCGCTGTTGCGCTTGACCTCGTTGATCTCGCGCGCCAGCTCCGGCCTGCGCGCCCAGAGGGTCACATCCGCCCCACCGTCTGCGAGGATCTTGGCGAACGTCGTCCCCCAGCTTCCCGCACCGAGGACGGCGATCTTGCGGGGGGCGACGACGGGGCGTCTGCCAGAACTAGCCTTCAAAGCGGCCGGTCTCCTTCTGGTCGTGCTCGGCGGGGTTCCACCGGGTCTCCGGAGCCTTCTCGCCGCGGAGGTCTTCCAGCAGCGCGGTGATGGCGTCCATGATGACGGCGGTCGCTTCGTTCAGCGTCGCCGAGTCGAGGTTGCGGCCCCGGAAAGCGGACAGGTCGACGGGGTCGCCGATCTTCACGTCGATGGTCTTGCGCGGGAAGAAGCTGATCTTCTTGCCGTAGCGCGCCATCACCTGCTGGGTGCCCCAGTGGGCGACGGGGATCACCGGCAGGTCGTTCTCGAGCGCCATGCGGGCTGCGCCGGTCTTGCCGCGCATCGGCCACATGTCCGGGTCGCGCGTCAGCGACCCCTCCGGGTAGATGATCACGATGCGGCCGTCCCTGACGATCTCCTTGGCCGCCGTGAGCGGCGCGGAGCCGCGCGTTCCGGTGCGCTCGACCGGCACCTGGCCGGACTTGCGCAGGAACCAGCCGACGACCGGGATGCGGAACAGGCTGCCTTTGGCGAGGAACCGGGGCATCCTCCCGAGCTTCCAGGAGACCATCCCGATCATCACCGGGTCGATCTCGCTGTAGTGGTTGGGTGCGACGACGTACGCTCCCGCGTCTGGGCAGCTTGTCGCCGTCCTGGATGCGGAAACGCGCCGCGATGCTCATGATCGGGATGACGAGGCCGGCGAGCACCCAGAAGATCGACGGTCTGCTGGTTTCCTTGCGCGGGAGCTTCTGCTCTGAAGAGGGTCGGGTCACCCCTCTATTATCCTTCGAGAACGAAGTCGGCTCCCAGAAGCTGCAGCTTGGTGATGAAGTTCTCGTAGCCGCGGCTGATGATGCCCACGTTGCTGACGGTCGAGCGTCCCTCGGCCGTGAGCGCGGCGATCAGGTGGCTGAAGCCTCCACGCAGGTCCGGAACCTCGATGTCGGCGCCCTTCAGATCGGTCGGGCCCATGATGACCGCCGAGTGGTTGAAGTTGCGCTGACCGAAGCGGCACGGGTGTCCGCCGAGGCACTCCTTGTGGATCTGGATCTTGGCGCCCATGTCGATGAGCGCGTCGACGAAGCCGAAGCGCTGCTCGTACACGGTCTCGTGGACGATGGAGACGCCCTTCGCCTTGGTGAGGGCGATCACGAGCGGCTGCTGCCAGTCGGTCATGAAGCCGGGGTGCACGTCGGTCTCGATGACGACCGGCTTGAGCTCGCCGCCCGGGTGGAAGAACCGGATGCCGTCGTCGTGGATCTCGAACGCGCCTCCGACCTTGCGGAAGACGTTGAGGAAGGTGAGCATCTCGGGCTGACGGGCGCCGCCGACGTAGATGTCTCCGCCGGTCGCGAGTGCCGCTGCCGCCCAGCTGGCTGCCTCGTTGCGGTCGAACAGCGCGGTGTGGCTGTACCCGACGAGCTTCTTGACGCCCTCGATGCGAATGACGCGGTCGGTGTCGACCGTGATGATCGCGCCCATCTTCTGCAGGATGTTGATGAGATCCATGATCTCCGGCTCGATGGCCGCACCCTTGAGCTCGGTGATGCCCTCGGCGCGGACGGCCGTGAGCAGGACCTGCTCGGTGGCGCCGACGCTCGGGTACGGCAGGTCGAGCTTCGCGCCGTGCAGACCGTTCGGGGCCGTCATCCGGATGCCGGTTGGCAGCTTGTCGACGATGGCACCGAACTTGCGCAGCACTTCGAGGTGGTAGTCGATCGGGCGGTCGCCGATGCGGCAGCCACCGAGGTCCGGGATGAACGCCTCGCCGAGACGGTGCAGCAGCGGCCCGCAGAACAGGATCGGGATGCGGCTGGAGCCGGCGTGCGCGTCGATGTCGGCCATGTGGGCGGACTCGACGGCGCTCGGGTCGAGCAGCAGCTCGCCCTCGTCCGTTCCGTCGGTGACCTTGACGCCGTGGATCTCGAGCAGGCCGCGGACGACCCGGACATCGCTGATGTCCGGGACGTCGCGCAGCACACTCGGGCCTTCGCCCAGGAGGGCGGCGACCATCGCTTTGGTGACGAGGTTCTTCGCGCCCTTCAGTTCGATCCGGCCGCGGAGCGGGATTCCGCCGTTGATCGTGATGCGGTCGCCTTTGAGGCCGACACGCGCTCCTGCTGCCTGGGCGTCCTGAAGAAGTGAGTTCAAAGTTTCACCGGTAACGTTTTAGGCCGCCAGCTCTCGCGGCGGGCTTCGTATTCTGAAATTCGCGCCTCGTCGCGCAGGGTCAGAGCAATGTCGTCCAACCCTTCGAGCAAACGCCACCTAGTGTAATCGTCGATGTCGAAAGACACCTGGACCCCACCGACGCTCGCAGTCTTGGCAACCAGATCTACCGTCGCCGCTATTCCCGGCTGGGCCTCGATGGCCTGCCAGAGACGCTCGGCGTCCTCCTCCGTGATCTGCCCGGCGAGCAGTCCCTGCTTGCCGGCGTTGCCACGGAAGATGTCGGCGAAGCGGGGGCTGAGGACGGCGTCGAAACCGTAGTCCCTGAGCGCCCAGACGGCGTGCTCGCGCGACGAGCCCGTTCCGAAATCGGCGCCGGCGATGAGCACGCGGGCGCCCTGATACGGCTCCTGGTTGAGAATGAACTCAGGATCCTGACGCCACGCGTGGAACAGCGCGTCGTCGAATCCGGTCTTGGTGACGCGCTTGAGGAACACCGCGGGGATGATCTGGTCGGTGTCGACGTTGGAGCGGCGGAACGGGACGGCGACGCCCTCGATCGTGGAGATCTTTTCCATCAGGCGCCCACCTTCTCTCCTGTGCGCGTATCCGAGCCGTCACGGCCCGGCGTGTCGCCGCCTTCGTCGCCCTCCAGGTCCCACGGGCTCGACAGCGTGCCGCGGATCGCGGTCGCCGCGGCCACCAGCGGGGACACCAGGTGCGTGCGTCCGCCCTTGCCCTGCCTGCCCTCGAAGTTGCGGTTGGAGGTGGAAGCGCAGCGCTCGCCCGGCGCGAGCTGGTCCGGGTTCATCCCGAGGCACATCGAGCAGCCGGCGAACCGCCACTCCGCCCCGAACTCCTCGACGATCTTGTCGATGCCCTCCGCCTCGGCCTCGATGCGCACGCGGGCGCTGCCCGGCACGACCATGACCCGCACACCCTCTGCCTTCTTCTGCCCCTTGATGACGGAGGCGAAAGCGCGGAGGTCTTCGATGCGGCTGTTGGTGCACGAGCCCATGAAGACCGCATCCACGTGGATGCTCTTCATCGGCGTGCCTGCCGCCAGATCCATGTACTCCAGGGCCCGCTCGGCCGCCGCGCGCTGGTTGGCGTCGGCGATGCTGCTGGGGTCGGGAACGGTCTGGCTGAGCGAGACGCCCTGGCCCGGGTTGGTGCCCCAGGTGACGAACGGCTCGATCTCGGCCGCGTCGAGGTAGACCTCGGCGTCGAAGACTGCGTCGTCGTCCGTTCCCAGCGTGTCCCAGTATGCGACGGCGTCGTCCCAGTCCTGCCCGGCAGGCGCGTGCGGACGGCCCTTGAGGTAGGCGTATGTGGTCTCGTCCGGCGCGACCATACCGGCGCGGGCACCCGCCTCGATCGACATGTTGCAGATCGTCATGCGGCCCTCCATGGAGAGCGCGCGGATGGCGCTGCCGCGATATTCGAGCACGTAGCCCTGCCCGCCGCCCGTGCCGATCTTGGCGATGACGGCCAGGATGATGTCTTTGGCCGTCACGCCCGGGCGCAGCTCGCCCTCGACGGTGATCGCCATCGTCTTGAACGCCTTCAGCGGCAGCGTCTGCGTGGCCATGACGTGCTCGACCTCGCTGGTGCCGATGCCGAACGCCATGGCGCCGAACGCGCCGTGAGTGGAGGTGTGCGAGTCGCCGCAGACGACGGTGATGCCCGGCATGGTGAGGCCCAGCTGCGGGCCGACGACGTGCACGATGCCCTGCTCGATGTCGCCGAGGGAGTGCAGACGGACGCCGAACTCCTCGGCGTTCCTGCGCAGCGTCTCGATCTGCGTGCGGCTGGTGAGGTCGGCGATCGGCTTGTCGATGCCGATGGTCGGGGTGTTGTGGTCCTCGGTGGCGATGGTGAGGTCTGGACGGCGCACGGGCCGTCCTGCCATCCGCAGCCCGTCGAAGGCCTGCGGGCTGGTGACCTCGTGCACGAGGTGCAGGTCGATGTAGATGAGGTCGGGCGAACCGTCTTCGCCCTTGACGACCAGGTGGTCGCGCCAGACCTTCTCTGCGAGGGTCAGCCCACGTTCGGAATCGGTACTCATGATGCTCAAGAACTCCTTAGCTTGCTTCCGGATCAGCCGACGACGAACTCCGCGACGAGGGAGGCCTGAAGGATCTAGGACTCGTCGCGGCAGCTAAGGAGGAGCAGACCGTGAAACACGTTGTCAGGTTATCACCGGTTCGGGGGTGAACCTGTCAGCTCAGCTCGACCCGCACGGCGAAGCGTCCGAGGTGCACCACGTCGCCGCTGGAGACCGGAGACGGCTCCCCCGGCGTGAGCTCGCGCTCCGGCGCTCCGCCCGCCACGACCACGACGCCGTTGGTCGAGTGCGCGTCCGTCACGGAGAGGGTGTCGCCGTCCGTCTGGAAGGCGGCGTGGGTCTTCGACACGCTCGACGCCGGATCGTCGACGGCGATCAGCTCCGCGTCCATCCATTCTCCGAAGGTGACGGGGTTCCGTCCGACGAGCACCGTTCCGGCCACCGGGACGGTGCGTCCTCCCGGCAGCAGGAGACGCCACTGCGGGACGGGAGCCTGCACAGGCGCGGCGGCCTGCGACGACGGCGACGCGATCGACGGCCCGGCCGGAGGCGCGAACACCGGAAGCGAGCGCTCGCGCGACGGGACCTTCGCCGTCTCGGTCCCCGTGTCGTGACGCGGAGGGATGAGGTGCGGCGGCGGCACGATGAAGTCGGGCGATTCCACGCAGCCACTATACGGGCAGGCAGGCTACCCGCCCGCCCGCTTCCTGCGGCGGCGGTAGCGGAACGCGGCCAGCCTCCCGCGCAGCCCGCCCGCCGACGAGCGCGCGTCGGCGACGGCCGCGTCGGAGGCGCGCCAGACCGCATCCACTCTGTCGGCGCTGACGTCGGAGCCGTCGAACACGGCGGCGTCCACGTCGCGCGCGAGTGTCCCGAGGCCGCCGTCCGGCACCCGCAGGTTCTGCGCGGCGCTCTGCGACTCCAGCGCCGCCGCCGCCTGCAGCCGGGTGGCGTTGACGGGAACGGCCAGCCCGAGTTCGTCGTAGCCGTCCGCGAGCTCGTCCCACGCCCCCGCCGCTCGCCGGTCGGGCGGCCCTGTGGTGAGCCTGCGGCGGCGTCTGCGCCGCTTCAGCGCTGCGATGACGAGCAGCGGCACGAAATACAGCACCAGCGGGATGACCACGATGCCGCCGACCACCCACGCCCAGGCCGGGATCGCGAAGCCGTTCTGCGCCTTCTTGCGCTCGTTGTCCTTGGTCTTGACCGGCGTGAGCAGGTCTTGCGCCTTCGGGTCGGCCGGCGGGGGCTGACGCACCTGCGGCTGCGGTTCGAGCTTGGGCTTGGTGGTCTGATTCTTCGGCGCGTCCGTCTTGGTCGGTGTCGGGAAGAACGGCACCCAGCCGACGCCGTCGAACGCGACCTCGTCCCACGCCGTGACGTCGTTGCCGGTCACTGTCGTCGGCCGGCCGTCGACGACCTTCGGGGCGAAGCCCATCACGACCCTGGTCGGGTAGCCGAGGCGTCTGGCCATCAGAGCGAACGCGCTCGCGTACTGCTCCTGGTCGCCGACCATCGGCGCCTTGGCGAACAGGTCGGTCATCCTGTCTGCACCCTCGCCGGCCCGCGACGGCACGGGATCGGAGGCGCGCCCGTGGCTCAGGTAGCCGAACGTCTTGAGCGACCGCTCCAGGTTGCGCAGCTTCTGGATGGCCGTGGTGGCCGACCCCGCGTACTCCTCCGCCTTCGCCGAGACGATGTCCGGCACGTTGCTGACCGGCGGCAATTCGAGTCTGGCGGGCGCCACCTTCGCGAGCGCCTTGTCGCTCGGGACCTTCTGGGCGGTCGCCGATACCGAATAGCGGAGGCCGTCCGAGACGCCGCTCGTCACCGCCGTCGTGCCCGTTGCGGTGTTGACGCGCACGGTGGTCGCAGGATCCGTGCCCGTGTGCGCGTCGAACCCGAGGGTCGTCGTGTACCCGATGGTCGGCAGCCAGACGTCCGAGTACTGCTGGATGTCGATGCTCGCCCTGCTCGTCCCTCCCGCTGTGAACAGCGGTGGAGCGGGGATCGTGCTCCCGAGCAGCTCGAAGCTGCCCGAGGCGTCACTCGTGTCCTTCGGGTCGGTCAGCGTCCAGACGACGCCGTCATAGCTGTCCATCGTCGCGAGCCGGATCACTTGGCCGCTGCTGAGTCCGTCGACAGTGAAGAGGTCGGTCTTCTGCAAGTCTTTGGTGTAGTGGCGGAACCCGGCGAGCGGGCTCGGGTAGTCGAGCGGGTCGAACGGCGGGGTGACCTCCTGCCGCAGCACGAACCGGGAGGCGGGCGGCGGGGTGAGCACAGAACCCGCCAGCGCGCCGACGACCACGGCGCCGAGCACCACAGAGCCGACGCCGACGATCCTTCGCCGTACAAGCCCGGGATCTGCGACCACCTCGACCGCAGCGCTGCGGGTGCGGCGCCAGGCGAGCCAGAGCAGCGCGACGGCGGCGAAGACGACGCCGCGGACCGCGGCGAAATACGCATCCGCCGTGCCCATCAGGATGCCGGCGACGAACAGCACGAGCGGCCCGGCGAGCAGCACGGCGGGCCGTCCGGCGCCCCGCCCTCCGGCGCGCGGAAGCCAGCGCACGGCGAGCGAGACGGAGACGAGCGTCACCAGCCAGCCGGCGACGTACGGCACGACGGCGACGTACGGCGGCGCTTCCAAGGGCGCCTGCAGGGTGACGGCGTCGCTCCAGCCGAACACCGCGCCGATCACCAGCCCGGCGAGGCTGTCGAGCGACGGCAGCACGACCAGGGTGGCCGAGCCAGGCATCGCCAGCGGCGTGCCGAAGACGAAGTACGCGGCGATCGCGACAGCGACCGTGAGCGGCACGGACAGCCTGGCGAGGCGGCAGAGCACCGCGGCGGCCGTGCCGACGAGCACGCCGCCGATCCCAGCGGCCAGGAACGAGAAGCGCCAGAAAGCCGGCTCGAAACCGAGAACGGCGATGACGGTGAGCACGACGATCACCGCGACGTCGATCCAGGTCGTCGTCGAGAGCCTGTCGAACGCTCCGGATGCGCCCCGCGCGGTCTGCGCGGTGCGCCGCGGCGGCTGCTCGGCCGGGCGCCGCGGGCGCTCGGTCGTGGCCCCGCTCATCGTGCGGCCCTCTTCAACAGGGCGGGGAGCTCCCCCAGCGTCGAGACGGTCGCGAGCATCATCCCGCCGAGGCGGCTCAGCCGCGGCTCGCCGTTCACGTCGACGCGCACGCCGATGGTCTCGGTGTCCGTGCCGTACAAGCTGGCCGCCGCGCGGATCTCGGCCGCGTCGAGCTGCGAGCCGACCACCATCACAACGAGGCTCGGCGAGGCCAGGCGCAGCGTCGACCGTCGGACGAAGTCACGCAGGCTCGCGTGCATCCCGTCGACAGGCTGGATGCGGCAGGAGTCGTCGAGCATCGCCGTGGGCGTCTCGACGCGCATCGTCTTCCGCTGCCAGACCGCGTCGAGCTCCGTCTCCTCGCGGATCACGTGGCAGCCGATGGAGGCGAGCACGGAGACGCCGAGCTCGAACTCGTCGTCGTCGGCGAAGTGCGACCGCTCGGCGTCGAACGCGAGCAGCAGCTGCGAGCGGCGCGTCTCCTGGTATTGCCGCACCATCAGCTGGCCGGTACGCGCCGAGGTGCGCCAGTGCACGTTGCGGATGTCGTCGCCCGGCTCGTAGGTGCGCAACGCGTGGAACGCCAGGTCGCTGTCGGTGATGACCTTGGTGGTCTGGCCTTCCAGGTCGCGGACCAGTCCGCGGGCGGTGGCCGCCAGCCGAGTGGTCTTCGGATGCACGAACAGCTCCACCTGTTCCGTCCACGCGGTCGTTCGGCGCAGCAGTCCGAGCTGGTCGCCGCGCACGGAGATGGCAGGTCCGGCCAGGATCAGTGCCCGGCGGGCGGTGGGAACGGCGAACAGCTCCTCGCTCTCCTCACCAGCGGCGAGCCTCGGCACCATGAACTCGGCGACGCCGCTGCCGACGGGCAGCTCCATCCTGGTCGGCAGCACGGGCTTGCTCCCCGAGTTCCGCACCGCCATCCGCCCGAGCGCGCGGGTGCCCGCGACCACCCTGCGCGGATTCAGCTCGATGGCGACGTCGTAGGTGGAGCGGCCGAACACGAAGCCGACGGCGATCAGGAAGGCCGCGCACAGCGTCGCTCCCAGATAGCCGAACTCCGCCCAGCCGAACACGCCGAGCACGGCGAACGACGCCACCGCTCCCCCGAGCACGATCCAGCCGAACGTGCTCACCACCCCGAGCACCGGTGAGAGCCATCCGGTGACAGCACGCCAGGCCGGGTGGATGCGCTGCAGGAGCGCTCCGAGCATCCCGCGCAGAGCCTCCAGCAGTTGCCGGAGCGCGATGCGGGTCTGCGACAACGGGCGCGCGCTGCGGCGACGGCCGGTGCCGGAGGCTGGGGTGTCGGAAGCGGTGGTCATGGTCTCACGCGGCGCGGTATGCCGGCGGCGTCGCCTCCGCGACGGCCCTCGCGACGATGTCCTCGGCTGTCACCCCTGCGAATTCGGACTCCGGGTCGACGATCACGCGGTGCGCGAGCACAGGAATGGCGAGCTCCCGGATGTCGTCCGGCGTGACGAAAGTGCGTCCGGCGGCTATGGCCCAGGTCTTCGCGGCGCGCGCCAGCGACAGGGCGCCGCGGATGCTCACGCCGAGGGCCGCGTCTTTGTCCGCGCGGGTCGCGGAGACGATCTCGCTGAGGTAGCCCATCACGGCGGCGTCGGTGTGCACATCGGAGGCGAGCTGGGAGAGCGCCGTCACCGAGTCGGAGGCGATGATCGGCCTGACCCCGGCCGCCCTCGACCGGTTGGAGGCATCGAGCAACAGGCTCACCGTGGTCTCGTGGTCGGGGTAGCCGAGCGAGGTCTTGATCAGGAAGCGGTCGAGCTGCGCCTCCGGCAGCGAGTACGTCCCCGCCTGCTCGACCGGGTTCTGCGTGGCGATCACCACGAACGGCGACCCGACAGGATGGCCGACGCCGTCGACCGTGACGACGCCCTCCTCCATCACCTCGAGCAGCGCGGACTGGGTCTTCGGGCTGGCGCGGTTGATCTCGTCGGCGAGCACGACCGAGGCGAAGATCGGGCCAGGGTGGAACTCGAACCGGCCGTTGCTCTGGTCGTAGATGGTCACGCCTGTCACGTCCGACGGCAGCAGGTCGGGGGTGAACTGGATGCGCGACTGCGTGCCCTCGATGGTGTTGGCGAGCGCCTTCGCCAGCACCGTCTTGCCCGTGCCAGGCACGTCCTCCAGCAGCACGTGACCGCCGGAGAGCATGGCCGTGATGACCAGCCGGATGCTGTGCTCCTTGCCGAGGATCGCCTTGTCGACGTTCCCGACCAGTTGCGAGAAGGCTCCTGCGAACCAGTCGGCCTGTTCCTGGGTTACTGCCACGGTGTTCCATCCATTTCTCTGCTGGTCGTAACGGTCATGAGGCCGGCGATCACGGCGACCAGTCCTGCACGCTGCTCTGCACGCCGCCGGCGGTCACGTATGCACCCGTGAACCCGCAGTACGCGTGCAGGCGATTCGGTGCGCCTCGGTAGTGCGCGTAGCCGTTGCCGTCGGTGGTGATCCCCTCACTGGTGAGCTTGCTGCCATCGCAGTAGAAGTTCATCGTGTACTGCTTGTTGGCGCCGAAGTGGTTCAGCGTCACGTCGTAGGTGAAGCTGTGGGCGTATCCCGGCTCGAGGTCGCCCTGCGCGAGGTCGATCGACGGCTGGGGGTCGGGCTTCTTGGACACGGTGACGGTGTTCGAGGTGTCCGCGCCGCCGGTCTTGCCGCTGTGGTCGTTGACCGCGCGGACCTGGAAGGAGTAGTTCCCGACGCCCTGGTTCCCGACGGTCGCGGTCGTGCCGGACGTGCTGTTCCAGCCTCCGCCGTTCAACCTCCACTGGTAGGTCACCGACCCGCCTCCGGTGCCCGCCGGATCGGAGAGCGCGTTCCAGCTGAGCCGGAGCGTGCTCTGCGCGTACTGGTCCGCGCTGATCGTCGCGCCGCCGACCGCCTGCGGCGTGCCGTACGGGGTGACGGACGCGCTCGGCGACGACAACTCGCTCCAGCCGTCCGCGTTGTGGGCGCGCACGGTGAACGTGTACGCGGTGCCGTTCGTGAGACCGCCGATGGTCACCTGGCCGATCGACGTCGTCGTCACCACCTTCGGCCCGCCGCGCACCTCGTACTGGTCGATCGGCTTGCCGTTGTTCGCGGGAGCCGCGATGTCCACGGTGGCGCTGCCGTCCGACGCCTTCGCGTTCGCGGGCGCCGCCGGCTTCTCCGGCACGTCGTGAACGGTCACGCGATACTGGCCGACCGCGGAGGCGGTGCGCTTCGGATCCTTGGTCGCATCCTGCACGTGGTAGACCACGTTGACGGCGCCGATGGCAGCACCGGAGGCGGCGCTGACCGTGATCGAGGAGCCGGTGTACGTCACCGTCACGCCCGCTGGCGCACTGTCGGCCTTCGCGTCGGTGATGGTCAATGGATGCCCGGGGAACGGATTCACCCAGGCCGCGTCGCTCGCCGCCCCGGTCAGGGTGACCGACTTCCCGCGCTGAAGCTCCTGCGTCTGCGGCGGGTTCTTCTGGCTCGCGACCGGCCTGTTGGAGCTCACGACCTGCACGTTCACCGTGCCGGTGATGGTGTGCGTTCCCGAGCTGATCGTCACAGTCACCGTCGTCGACTGCCCTGGCTGCACGCCGAGCGGAGCGGACAGCGTCAGCGACGAACCGGCCAGCCCGACCTGGACCTGCTTGTTCGCCCACTGCGGGTTCGAGTACGTGAGCTTGGCGAGGATGTCCGGGTTGGGGTGGAAGCTCGACGCCCGCAAATCGACCGTGAGCGGAGCCTCCCCCGGCTCGATCTTCTCGCTCGGCGAGGTGAACGTGGGCGCCACATCCGACTGGTCGGGGCTGCCGACCGTGATCGGCAGCACGAGCGTCGTGATGCGGTCGCCGGTCTGCCCGGCGTCGCGGCCGTCGTTCACCGAGAACGTGATGGCGGCCGGGCCGCGGTAGCCCTTCGCCGCGGTGAACCGCAACGTCTGCGCGTCGCCGTACGACGACGCGCCCGTGCTGTTGGTCGCGCTGACGCCGCTCGCGCCGGTCAGCTTCACCGGGCGGCCGGAGGGTACGTCGAGGATGTCGGACAGCTTCCAGGTCTTGCTGCCGCCCATCTCCACGATCTGCTGCGGGAGCGACTTGGCGATGGTCGGGGGCGCCGTCGCGTCGCCCTTCGGCGGCACGACGATGAACGCGTCCCCGGTGAGGCCTGTGACCGGATCGGTCACCTGGTAGGCGATGGCGAGCCGCTTGGCCCCCGGATGGACGGTGATGCTGCCGCCGGAGCCCACCTGGGCCGCCCCCGCGTTCGGGCCGGTGACCGCCACTGTGAGGTCTTCGACCAGGCCGGACGGGTTGGTCGCGCCGGCCAGCGCATCCACTTTGACGCTGTCCTTATTGGCGACGGCGTCCGGCTCGATCAGGTGGTCGATGGCCGAGGGGTACTGCTCCTTGGCGTTCGGCGTGACGGTCACCTGGATGAACGCGCTGGCCACGCCGCCCTGGCCGTTGCTGATCTGGTATCGCACGATGTACGCGCCCTCGGTCTTCGGCGCCGTGACGAGGACCACCTTGCCGTGCACAGAGGCCTTCAGGCCCTCATCCACCTGGAGCAGCTTCTTCTGCACGGCGATGGTGAAGCCGTTGGGGTCGGAGTCATTGTCGAGCACGGGGACGGAGACGGTCCTCCCCGGCTTGACCTGCACAGGATCGTTTCCGGCGATCGGCGGCTGCACGGCGGTCGGGCGCGGGATGACGCCGATACTGACCGTGCCGGTGGCCGTCTTGCCGTAGGTGTCTTTCACCTTGTATGTGAAGGTGTCCGTCCCCGCGGAGTCCGGATACGCCTCGTAGGTGAACGACGTGCTGGAGCTGTCGGAGATGCGCCCGAGGGTCGGCTGGCTGCCGAGCCCCGCAAGGGTGACAGAGTCGCCGTCCGGGTCGATCCCGTCGAGCGGAACGTCGACAGGCACCGTGGATCCCGCGAACGCCCGGATGGTGAGCGGCTGCGGGCGCGGGGCCTTGTCACCGCCCTTGTCCGGCGCGGTCACGACGAAGCTCACGGTCGCCTGCGCTTTTTGCCCGAGCTTGTCGGTGATGCCGTAGACGACGCTGTACTGTCCGGGCGCCGACGGAGCCTGGTATCGCACGGTCTTCCCGCTGACGAAGGCGGTGGCCCCCTTGCCTGCCGCCGCGTCGTCGCGCAGGGCGGGATCGAGCGAGAACGGCGCGTTGTCCGGCGAGTAGTCGTTGTCCATCACCGGCACGGTCACGATGTCGCCGGCGCGCACGGTCGCGGTGTCGTCGACGGCGATCGGCGGCTGATGCGTGACGAGCGGGGGAACCGGCACGACCGTGATCCCCGCCTTCGCCTCGTGGATGCCGTCGGAGACCGTGTAAACGAGCTGCACCTGCTCGGCGAGCACGGTCGGGGCCGTCACCTTGACCACGGCGTTGTCGAGCACCTCCACGTTGAGGTCGCTTGCGCCCGCCGCTGCGGTGACGGAGCGCACGACGAGCACGCGGCCGGACGGCGACACATCGTTGTCGAGCACGCTCACCGAGGTCGGCTCCCCCGGCCGCACATACGCGGTGTCGGTCACGGCGATCGGCGGGGCGTCCGAGCCGCCGTCCGAGGCCACATCCACGCGGAGGAGGCCGGTGGTCGACTTGGGGCCAGCGCCGAGCGTGTACGTGACGTAGTACTCGCCTGGCGCGTTGCTGAGCACGGTGACGGTGCCGCGCGCCGCGTCGGTCGTCACGTCCGCCGTCGCCTGACCGTCGATCGACGCCCCGACCAGGCTGAGCGGCTGCCCGGACGGCGACTGGTCGTTGTCCAGGGGATGCACCACCACCGGCTTGCCTGTGAACCCTGCACCGAAATCGGGAACGGCGACGGGGTCGAGCGTCCCGGCGGCCTTCACGGTGACCAGCAGGCTGCCCGTCGTGGACTTCTTGCCGTCGGAGACGGTGACCTTGACCTCCTTGGAGCCGGTCTGGCCGGTCTTGCTGGTGAAGGTCACCTCGCCGTTCGGCTTGAACTGCACATCGTCCTCGGTGGTGGCGGCCGCAGACACCAGCGAGAGGTCGTCGCCATCCGGGTCCAGCCAGTCGTTCAGCACGTCGTAGTGCACCGACTGGCCCACCTCGGTCTGCGCGGTGCTCGCGCGGGTGGAGGCCGGGGCCGCGTTCTGCGCCGGCTGGTGCAGCGTCGCATCCACCTGGGCGGTGGACGTCCCACCCCGGCCGTCGTCGACCGCATACCGGAACGAGATAGTGCCGCTCAACCCATCCGCCGGGGTGAACTGGATGGCGCGGCCTCCCTCGACCAACTCGACCGTGCCCTGTGAGGCGGGGATGGGCGTGACATCGGAGATGGTGAGCACGTCGCCGTCCGGGTCCGTGTCGTTGGCGAGGACGGGCAGCACGGTCGACCGGCCAGGACGGACGCCGAACGCATCGTTGACCGCGGTCGGCGGCCTGTTCACCTTCGTGCGCTGCGCCAGCGTGTCCGAGAACGACTGCAGGACGGGCTTCTCCTCGCCGGTGTCGCCCTGCACGGTGGTCTCGTTGGGCTTCAGCTGCGCCCAGTTCTGCACGAGGCGCATGTTCGACGAGACCACCCAGGCGTTGCCGTCACGCAGATTGTTGAGCGCGATCACACCGTGGTTGACGCGGAACTCGAGGTCGTCGCCCTTCACCGGCTGGTCGATGTCGACGCCGATGTCCTTCTTCCCGTCGCAGGAGTAGAGGTAGCGCCCGGAACCGGACCATGCACCGTACGAGCAGTCGCCGAGACGCACGGGGGCTGACACGGCGGCCGCTCCGCCGTCCGCTGTCGCCCCGGCCGGATGCGCGACCACCGCTCCTCCGCCGAGCGGGACGCTGAGCAGGCTGGACGCGGTCGCCACCAGCGCGGTGGAGGCGGCGGCGCCCGGCTGCTGCAATTGCAGGCCCTTCGCCGGAAGGTCGACGGTCGTGCCGTTCCCGGCGACCAGCCGGTTGCCCTGGGTGTCGAGCACGACGGGTTCGTCGCCGACGGCGGAGAGCTGGAACCGGCCAGGCACCGCGAACGAGGCCGTGGACGGCTGCGCCCCCGGATGATCGACGGTGTACAGCTTCTTGCCCTTCGGGGCCACGACGAACGTCTTCCCCGACTTGGTGACGGTGAGCCGCGCATCCTGGCCGACCTTCGCCGTCGGCACGGTCTTCGCCTTGTCGAAGTCGAGGCGTCCGCTCGCGTCGAGCACCCACAGCTGCCCGGCCGGCGACAGGATGGACAGCGTGTTCGCTCCGTAGGCGAGCTGCGACTTCTCCGGCACCTGGATGCGCCCGCCGAGCGAAACGAACGCCGGGTCGATCTTGTCGACGGTGCCGTGCGGGGCGTCGGTGAGGAAGTACGCTGAACCGTCCTGGAGCACGTCCAGGTCGGAGCTCGCGCCGGTGACCGCCGCATCCAGCTCGTTGATCTGGTGATTGAGGCGGCCGCCCATCAGCTTCTCGCCGTTGGTGACCCAGACATCCCGCGTGTCGAGGTCGACGGCGTTGACGGGAAAGCCCTTGTGCAGCACGGCGATGGTCAGCGGCACCCCGGCGACCACGGCGAGAGCGGTCACGGATGCGAGCGTCTTGCGCTTGCGGATCCATGCGCTCAGCGATGCCACTACTCTGAATCCCCCCGGGGTACGAGAACGACCACTACGCTAACACGGCCCCCGGACGGGTGTGGATGGGGAGGTCTACCCATCCATCGGGCGTCACGCGGGCTGGTCGTCCTGGTCGATGTCCGCCGCGGAAACGGGAGCGGCGGGAGCAGCCGCGGCGGCCGGGTCATCGAGCATCGGCAGGTCGTCGAGCCCGACCAGCCGGGTCGTGACGGCGTACTCGACCAGCCGCGCCCGGCGGTTGGTCGCGAGCTTGCCCTTGCCGCCGCGGAGCCCTGCGACGCCGAGCTTGTCGAGTTTGTCGCAGACGTTGTCGAGCTTGCGGTTGAACGTCGTCATGCTCCAGCCGAGCCTGGCAGCCGCCTCCGCCGAGGTGGGGATGGTGCCGCGCCCTGGCACCGCCTGGGTGAGCACGCCCTCGGAGAGCGCGACGATCAGCTGCCGCTGCGTTGTGGTGAGGGTCACCGGCAGGATCGTCGTCGAACCGCCGGAGTCGTTCACGGTCACCGCCGTGTTGAAGAAGTCGTCCTCGCTGCTGATCGTGAAATCGTACGTCGTCGCGCCCGCGCTGAACATGACGTGCATGGTCTGGAACACGATCGGCAGCTTGGCGCCCGGTGCGAGCCACGCCTGCACCGTGCCGGTGGAGTCGCTGACGGTGGCGGTCAGGAGGGTTCCGACGTTGGAGAGCCACCACATCCCGAAGTCGCTGGTGATGGCGAGGAACCGGCGGTGCAGGTACGGGTTGTCGTCGATGCTGAGGTCGGCCTCGCGGCCGATGCCGAACTCGCTGCCGTCCGCGACCGTGTACAGCTCGCCGCAGTATTCGATGGTCAGGGGCTTCATTTCGCGCACGCCTTCAACGGTTCGGAGGTGCGGCCGGAGCGCACCGTTGTCACGTCGATGCAGACGGGGACGCCCGCGGTCAACCCGGTCAGGTGCGCCTTCGGAGCGGCCGTCACGGTGGGCGGATCGGTCGTGCCCTCCCTGACCCACTGATACTGGTCGCCCTTCTCGGGCTTCGCCGTCTTCCAGACGATCGTCGCGCTCGTTCCTGTGGTGTCGCGCGTGGCGGAGACCAGGGTGGGCGGCGGCACGACGGTGACGGCGATCGTGCCGTCCTCTGCACTGCCGGGGCGCTGCGTCGACGACGCCGACGGCGCGAGCGACGGCGCAAGGACGGCGGCGAGCACGCCGCCGGCCACGACGAGCACGGCGGCCGCGGCGATCACCGGCACCAGCCAGCGGCGCGGGCGGGCGGAGCTTGGGCGCTGCTCCCCGCCCTGCTCCTGCTCCTGCTCCTGCTCCTGCTCCTGCTCGACATCGGCGTCCGGTTCCTTCGATTCGGCCCGCGGACGCAGCATCGTGTTCTCGACGACAGCCGCTTGCTGCTGCGGCTTCGGATGCACGGCCTGCACCGCGCGCACGACCGTCGGCCCTGCGATCACCTCGGTCGGCACCTCCAGCAGCCCCTGCGCATCCACGGACTGCACCGACCGGGCGCGCGTCTCGTCGTCGCCGGACGACAGCGGGCTCTCGCCGCCCATCCGCAGATTCGGCACTCGCAGGTTCGGGACGTCGATGCTCGTCGGCGCGAAGCCGAGTTCCAGTTCGACGCGCTGCAGCGCGCGGGCGAAGTCGACCGCCGTCGCGAAGCGATCATCGCGCTTGGTCGCCATGCCCTTCCGCAGCACGGCCACCAGCGACGGCGGCAGGTCGTCCCTGTCGATCGGGGTGATCATCCCGCGCTCGATCCGGCCGATCAGGTCGAGCGTGCCGTTGGCCCTGCCAGGCACCTCGAATGGCGTGCGCCCCGCCAGAATCGTGTGGATGGTCGCGGCCAGCGAGAACACGTCGCTGCGCACATCCGGTTCCGGGTCGTCGTCGAACATCTCGGCGGGCGACCACGGCACGCTGAGCCCGACGGAGCGGCTGCCGCTGGTGCCGGTATCCGCCTCCCCGCCGCGCAGCGAACCGAGCGACGCGGTGTGCACCGGCAGTTCCTCCAGCGCGGACGCGATGCCGAAGTCGGTGAGCGCCGGCCAGCCGAAGTCGGTGGTGAGCACGTTGGCCGGTTTGATGTCCCTGTGCAGGATGCCCACGCTGTGGGCCGTCGCCACGGCGCTCGACAGCCGCACCCCGGTGCGCAGGGCGTCCTCGACCGTGAACCGCTCCCGCTTGAACCGGTCGCCGAGGGACGGCCCTGAGCAGTACTCCATGACCAGGTACGGCCGGTCGTCGGCCGAGACGTCCGCGTGATAGATCGTGACGATGTACGGATGCGCGGACAGCTGCGCCATCACGTTCGCCTCCGCCACGAACCGGGCGCGAGCGGCGTCGTCGACACTGTCGGTCAGCAGCACCTTCACCGCGACGCTGCGCTTCGGCAGTGCCTGCTCGTAGAGGAACACGTCGGAGAACCCGCCGGAGCCGAGCAGCCGGATGAACTGGAAGCCCGGCAGGACGGGCGGCTGGGAGGCGAGGCGCCTCATGCGTCGTCCCCGACGGTGAGCGTCACGCCGCTGCCCATGTCGACGACCGTGCCCGAGATGACCGCCGTCGGCTCCCCGCTGCGGAGCTTCTGCGGCTGCTTGCCCGGAAGCACGATCATGGTGCCGTTGCGCGAGTGCAGGTCGGTGACGACGACCGTGTCGCCCTCCACGGCGACGATCGTGTGCGACCGGGAGATGTCGCGCTCCGCGCTGTCGACGGTCACCGGCCGCGGCACAGGGCCGCGCGACGTGGTGGAGGCGACAGGGGCGCGCCCGACGACGATCGGCGGGTCCAGGTATTCGCGCCGGCCGTCGGCGAGATCCACGAAGAACCGCGGGGACGGCGCCGCCTCCTGGGCGTGCGGCTGCTCCTGGTGCGCGGCGTCGCGGCCGAGCAGGCCGTCGAGGCTGCCGGACATGATCGTGAGGCCGTCGTGGTCGCCCGCCTCGGCGCTCGGCCGGGCAGGCGCGGAGTCGGTGATGAAGCGCGGGAGGTCGATGCGGGCGGGCTCCGGCTCGTCGGCCGGGCGCACGGCCGCGTCCTCGACGCTGCGGATCATGGTCGCGCCGAACAGATGGTCGTAGCCGGTCGCCTCAGCGGGCTCGGCGATGGTCGCCTCGGCAGGCCCGGCAATGGTCGCCTCGGCGACTGCTGGCTCGGCGACTGCTGGCTCGGCGACTGCTGGCTCGGCGACTGCTGGCTCGGCGATCGTCGCCTCTGCGACAGCCTCCACCGGCTCCGTGATCGGCGCGCGTTTCGGTGCGGCAGCGACGACCGGCGCCGCCGGAGACGCCTGAGCGCCCGTGCCGCCTGACCAGCGCACGGCGGCGGCCCACACGATCCCGTCGGCGAGCGGCAGCGCCGGACGCACCGCCTCCACCCCGGTCACGGCGAGCGCGACAGCCGTCGCCTCCGTCACCTGCTGCTCCAGCCAGGTGGAGACCCCGTCCGCGTCGATGCCGCGCTCCCCTGTCGCCGTCTGCACGGTCGCGGTGACGGGTCCGCGGACCGCGATCATCGCGCGCCCGGCTCCGCCCTCGACCAGACCGAACGACGGAGTTCGCGCGAACCCGTCCGCGGCCAGGGTCTCCAGCGTCTCGGCGAACCCGGAGGCCACCGCCTGCGCCAGCCGGCGGAGCGCCGTCTTGTCCTGCGCCTCGACGAGGAGCGCGCGCGTTCCCGCCGCGACCACCGCCCACTCCCCGGTTGTCGTCTGCTGAACGTCGAACACGTCGGTGAAACCTACCCTCTCGGCTGCGTGTCTTCGAGAGAGCGGTTCTCCTCCGGCCTGTCCTCCGTGATGTCGGAAGCCGGTTCCGCATCCCCCGCCGTCGATTCAACCACGACCACGGTGACGTTGTCGCGGCCGCCCGCCGCGATGGCCGCATCCACCAGCCGGTCGGCGATGTCCGCTCCCCCATCGGCGAGGATGCGCGCGATGGTCACGTCGTCGAGTTCCTTGGTGAGCCCGTCGGAGCAGATCAGGAACGTCTGCCTGTCCGTCTCCGGCAGCAGCAGGGAGTCGGTGTCCACGAAGTCCTCCGCCCCCAGGGCGCGCGTGATCACGTTGCGCTCCGGATGCACGGCCGCCTGCGCCTCGGTGATCAGCCCGGCATCCACGAGCTCCTGCACGGCCGAGTGGTCGACGCTCAGGCGGCTGAGCGCCCTGCCGTCCCAGAGGTAGACCCGGGAGTCGCCGATGTTGACGATCATCCACTGCTCGGTGGCGAGTTCCGGCACGCGCACGCGCACGACGCCGGTGAGCGTCGTGCCTGCGACGGCGACGCCGGACTCGTCGGCGCCGGACAGCGCGCGCACGGCGGCGTTGGCCTCGTCGATCGCCGCGATCACCTCATCCGGTGTCGGCCTGGTGCCGGCCGGGAGGGTGCGCGCGAGCGACTCGACCGCCGTCTGGCTGGCCGCGTCTCCGCGGGCGTGTCCGCCCATTCCGTCGGCGACCGCGTAGACGGGGTCGACCGCGATCATGCTGTCCTCGTTGACGTGCCGCACAGCTCCGACATCGCTGCGAACGCTCACGCCGACGATTGACGTCATGTACCGGTTTCCTCCTGCGTCTTCGCGGTCTCGGCCTTCGCGCGTCCGGTCTCGATGGTCCCGGCCGCGTCGACTGTGTCGTCCGCGTCGTCTTGGTCGTCGCCGTGGATGGCATCGGCGACGGTGGTTCCACTGAGTTTCAGCTTCACCAGACTTGCAATCGTAGCGACTGCCATGGCTCCGACGATCACGCCGAGGGACATCATGGTGCTGATATCGGGCGCCCACTCGATGTGCTGACCGCCGTTGATGAACGGAAGCTCGTTCTCGTGCATCGCGTGGAACACCAGTTTGACGCCGATGAACGCCAGGATGAATGCGATCCCGTACTTGAGGTATTCGAGCTTGTCGAGCAGGTGCCCGAGCAGGAAGTAGAGCTGCCGCAGCCCCATCAAGGCGAACACATTGGCGGCGAACACGATGAACGGGCTCTGGGTGATGCCGAAGATCGCCGGGATGGAGTCGAGCGCGAACAGCAGGTCGGTGGTGCCGAGCGCGAGGAACACGATGATCAGCGGGGTGAACATCCTGGTGCCGTTCACGGTGGTGCGCAGCTTGTTGCCCTCGTACTGGTCGGAGACCTTCAAGCGCTTGCGGGTGAAGCGCACGAACCAGCCGTCCTCCGCGCCCTCGGTGTCGTCGTGCTTGCTGAGCGCCTGGTGGATGGCCGTCCAGAGCAGGAACGCGCCGAAGATGTAGAAGATCCAGCTGAACGTCGCGATCAGCGATGCGCCGAGGATGATGAAGACGCCGCGAAGCACCAGGGCGATGATGATGCCCACCATCAGCACTTCCTGCTGGTACTTCCTCGGCACGGCGAACCTCGCCATGATGATCACGAAGACGAACAGGTTGTCGATGCTGAGGCTGTACTCGGTCAGCCAGCCCGCCAGGAACTGGCCAGCGTGCTCAGCGTCCCCGATCAGGAGCATCGCCAGCGCGAACAGCAATGCGAGCGCCACGTAGAAGGTCACCCACAGCGTCGACTCCTTGGGGCTGGGGATGTGCGGTCGTTTGAACACGATCAGCAGGTCGAACGCCAGGATCAGCAGCAGGACGACCATTGATCCGATTTCGAACCAGGCGGGAAGAGCAAGCTCCACGGGGGAAAACCTTTCGAAGGGCACCAGAAACGGGCCGAAAGTCTCTCCTGCACCCAGAATTCAGGTGCCGCTGTGCCCGGGCTCGAAGACTCGAACCGTGATGACGTCCACAGCGCCGACCCGTCGTGGGTCGTCCGGGATACTCCCCTTCGCTCCCAGCAGTCTACCGGATGCGCGCCGACGGCTCGGTCGTCCGGCACCAGTCGTGCGAAAAGTGCGGTGCGCGTCTAGTGGACCGCACGTTTCGCACGAGGCCGTGGACGGCGCGAGCCGCGCCTCGTGCAAAAGGTGCGGTGCGCGCTCTGCTGAGCGCACGTTTCGCACGAGTCGAGCGACGAGCGCAGCGCTCAGTCGCCAGGAACGCCCGGGGGCTGCAGGCGCAGGGTCACGATTCCGGAACCGAGGGGACCGTCGGCCGCCGGACTTCTGCGAGGTTCGACGGCGGGCGGTTGCGCGGTCGCGGTGGCGACGCCCACCTCCCGGAGCGATTGCGTTCCCACATCGAGGTAGCCGTGCTGGCTCAGGTGTGCGCGCAAGGCCGCAGCACGGGTCGCCGCCGGGACGCCCTTCCACGCGCCGGAGGTGATGTCGTCGTTGTAGGCGGAGTGCAGGATGGGGGCGTGTTGCGTGACCGGCAGCAGGTGAGCATCCGGATCGCCGTCGACGGGCAGGAGCTGCGCACCGAATGCGGGAGACCTCGGATCGGTGCGGCTCGTCCTCCCGAGAACGGCCTCCGTGTCGGCGACCGCTTCGCCCGCATACACGTCGTGCGCGTGCAGGTCGGCGGCGGACGCGATGCGGTCTTCTACCCCCGCGGAACCGAGCATGACGAACGCCGCGATTCCCAGATTCGTGTCGGCCAGCGCGTCCGCGGCCATGGTGGTGCCGTAGGAGTGCGCGACCACATTCACGATCGGCGGGTCGTCGTGGCGGAGCGCTGTCAGCCCGCGGATCGCGTCCGTAAGTTTCGGGGCGCCGTTGGCGGCGTAATCTCCGAGCGCCGCATCCAACCCGACCGGAGGCGTGGCGTATCCGATCCACGCGACCACGGCATGCCCGGATGGCGCGGCGGCGGCGTATTGCGCTTGCCACATGTTCTGAGCGGCCAACGTCCACAACTGCATGTCGGTCGTGTACGTGCCCATCCCCGGCACCGTCCAGGTGACCATCTGCGCGGTGTCGAGTGCACCGATCGAGATCGCCGCCGTCGGCTGCGCCCCCGGCACCAACTCGATCAGCTGTCGTGGGGGCGAGGCCTTCGCGAAGAGAGCAGCGCGAATCGCGGCGTACGCGGTCAGTCGTGTCTGCGCCGCCTGGTCGTTCTTCCGCGTGCGAGCGGCGTGTTCGGCCGAACGCAGTTCGCGCGCCAGCGTGCGGCGATTGGCTGCGTCCCTGACCGCATACGGGATCCCGTCGAGGTTCCCGACGAGCGCGGGGAGGGACCGCTCCAGTTCGCGCCTGCCCGCAGCGGGAATCAGCGGCCACTCCCGTGCGGCCTGTTCCGGAAGCGCGTTGAGCAGGTCGAGGCCCCGCCCGGGATGGGCATCGAGAAATGCGGACGACTCCTGATCGTTCAGTCGCTCCAGCACCTGCAGAAAGCGCGCACTCGACTGCGGTGCGCCGACCGGGGCGACCACCAGCGCCCCCGCCGCGACCAGGACGCACGCCACGATCGTGAGAACACGTCTCGCGACCGTGCGCCGCGAATCAACATCCGTGCGCATTAACGGTCTCCGCACCACGCCCGATGACAGTCGCCACCGACCATACGCCCTCGGTCGGCCGTACGCCCTCGGTCGGCCATGCGCCCTCGATCGGCCACACGCCCTCGGTCAGCCATACGCACTTGTCCGGGCACGACGCACGCACCCGACAACGGGGTCCGGAACTGACGCCTCGTGCGAATAGTGCGGTCCGCGACGCCATGACCGCACCTTTGGCACGAGTCGTTCGAGAAGACGACGCAAAAAAGCCCGGATGTCAGTGAAACACTGACATCCGGGCGATTGTGACCCCAGCGGGATTTGAACCCGCGTTACCGCCGTGAGAGGGCGACGTCCTAGGCCGCTAAACGATGGGGCCGTTTTTGCAACTCAATGAGTATGCCACACCCTTCGCCGGTGTTCCAAAACGGGAAGTGCATCCCGGGCGTGGCGGGAGGCCGCAGGCTCACGCGAGCACAAGAAGCGCCCCCGGGACGACCGAGACCTCCACGGGCAGCGGGCCGATGCGCTCGCCGTCGGCGTACGCCACGACGCCCGGCGCGTCGATCGTCACGGTGCGGACCGGCTCGAACGACACCTCGGCCAGGCCCGTATGCGTTCCGGAGAATACTTTCGGGAACATCCGCAGGAAGCGCCTGCGCGGCATGTCTTTGACGATGAAGAGGTCGAGCATTCCGTCGTCGAGGCTCGCGTGCGGGACGACGCGCATCCCTCCCCCGATGGACCGGTTGTTGGCGACGGCGATGAGCAGCGCATCCCGCTGGATGGGAACGCCGTCGGCGACGACCGTGTACGGAATGGGGCGGAGCGTCGCGAGTTCGCGGAGCAGCGCGATGACGTACCGACTGCGGCCGCGTGGCCTGGTCATCAGGTTGGCGCGCTCGTTGACGGTCGCGTCGAAGCCGGCGGAGAGCACACCGCCGAACCAGGTGCTCAGTTCGCCGTGCCGGACGATGCCGGCGTCGATCCGCCTCGGCTCGGCCTGCAGGGCTGCGAGGACGCGCGCGATGGCCGCGTCGGTGTCCGCGGTCGGGATGCCCAGGCCGTCCGCCAGGTCGTTTCCGGTTCCGCTCGGAACGATGCCGAGCGCGATGTCCGTCTGCGCGACGAGGTTGACGCCGAGGTTCACCATGCCGTCCCCGCCGACCACGATGAGCGCGTCCGGACCGGATTCGAGCGCGCGCCCCGCCTCTCGGCGCAGCAGCTCGCCGTTCGCCTCCTCCAGCGCGACGACCGTGTGCCCGGCCAGGCGGAGCCGCTGGATCACGCGCGGGCCGACGTCCCTTCTCTTACCGAACGACGCCATGGGATTGACCGCGACGACGACGGTACGGGGGAAAACAGCCATAGTGCACGATTATGGCCGAACCCGCCCGGCGCCCCGCGCCACCTCCGCCGCAGCCAGCGCCCCATCGAGTGGTCCCGAATTGCCGTGCGCCGGATGTCGGCACGGCAATTCGGGACCACTCGATCAGCGAGATGCGGGCTGCGGGGATGCGCGGCCACCGCGCGCTAGAGGCGCACGCGACGCAGGAGCTGCGCGTTCAGCGCGACCACGATCGTCGACACCGACATCAGGACGGCGCCGAAGGCCGGGGAGACCACGATGCCGATGCCGATGGCCACGCCCGCTGCGAGCGGCAGCGCGACCACGTTGTATCCGGCTGCCCACGCCAGGTTCTGCAGCATCTTGCGGTATGTCGCCTTGGACAGCGCGATCACCTTCGCGACGCCGCGCGGGTCGCTGGAGGCGAGCACGATGCCAGCGGACTCGATGGCCACATCGGTGCCTGCTCCGATCGCGATCCCGACGTCGGCCTGCGCGAGCGCAGGGGCGTCGTTCACGCCGTCGCCGACCATCGCGACCTTCGCCCCGCCCTGCTGCAGCTTCTGGACGGTTCCTGCCTTGTCGCCGGGCAGCACCTCCGCGAACACCTCGTCGATGCCGAGACGCGCCGCGACGGCCTCGCCGACCGCCCGCGAGTCGCCCGTCAGCATCGCCACCCGGACTCCACGCGAATGCAGGATGCGCACCGCTTCCTCCGACTCCGGCCGCACAACGTCGGCGAGCGCGATCATCCCGGCGACCGTGTCGCCGCGCAGCACGTACACGACGGTCTGCCCATCCGCCTCGGCGGCGCGAGCGGCGGCGGCGACCGGCGCGGACGGCGCCAGCCCACGCTCGGTGAGCAGCCGCGGCGCTCCGACTGTGACCGCGACGCCATCAACCGTCGCGGTCGCCCCGCGTCCGCCGAGCGCCTCGAAGCCGTCGAAGTGCGAGAGCGCGAGCCCCCTGTCCGCGGCTTCCGCGACGATGGCCCTGGCGATGGGGTGCTCCGCTGGGGACTCGACGGACGCAGCGAGCGCGAGCAGCGCATCCACGTCGTCGTCGGTGACCTGAACGGCCGAGACGCCTTGGCGTCCCTCGGTGAGCGTTCCGGTCTTGTCGAACAGGACGATGTCGATCAATCTGGCGTCCTCCATCGCGTGCCTGTCGCGGATCAGCAGTCCGTTCTTCGCTCCGATGGCCGTCGAGATCTGGGCGACCAGCGGGATGGCGAGACCGAGGGCGTGCGGACAGGCGATGATGAGCACGGTCACAACGCGTTCGAGCACGAACGACGGGTCACCGGGACGCAGGATCGCCCAGGCCACGAGCGTGAGGGCGGCCGCGGCGAGCGCGACGTAGAAGAGGAGCGCTGCCGCACGGTCGGCGAGGATCTGCGTGCCGGACTTGCTGGCCTGCGCGTCCGAGACGAGTCGCATGATGCCGGCGAGCGCGGTGTCCCCTCCGGTCTTCGTCACCCGGACGACGAGGGATCCGCTGCCGGAGATGGAGCCGGCGACGACCTGCTCGCCCTGCCCGCGAGTGACCGGCTTCGACTCGCCGGTGAGCAGCGACTTGTCCAGGTCGGATCGTCCGTCGACGATCTCGCCGTCGACAGGGACGGCAGCGCCGGGCCTGACCCGCACGAGGTCGCCGACCGCGAGTTCGGTGACGGGCACCAGCTCACTGGCGGAGGCGGACGCGTCTCCCTGCGTTGCGCCGCCGACCAGCTCCGCTTCGTCCGGGAGCAGTTTGGCGAGCTGACCCAGCGCATCCTGAGCGCCCATGACGGCGGACATCTCGATCCAGTGCCCCAGCAGCATGATCAGGATGAGGGTGGCAAGCTCCCACCAGAAGTCCATGCCGGGCAGACCGAACGTGACAGCGAGGCTATACCCGAACGCGACGACGATCGCGAGCGAGATGAGCGTCATCATCCCCGGCTGCCGGTTCCGCAACTCGTCGACCGCCCCGCGGAGGAACACCAGGCCGCCGTAGAAGAAGATGGCGATGCCGAACACCGCCGGAATGTACTGGCTGCCGGGGAATCGGGGTCCGCCGAGGCCGAGGATCTCCTGCAAGCCGTGCGAGAACACGAGGGTCGGGATGGTCAGGACCAGCGTGAGCCAGAACTTGCGGCGGAAGATCGCCGGGTCGTGCCCGGCGTGGGCACTGTGGTCGTGAGCACCGTGGTCGTGAGCCCCGTGCGCGTCCTGCCCGGCGTGTCCGTCATGCCCGGCGTGCGCATCCGCGCCGTGGTCGTGGGGCTGGTGCGTCTGATTTTTCGTCGTCTCGTTCATCTCCACAGCACAACGGTACCCCCAGGGGGTATATTCCTCAAGTTGCACCGACCGTCTTTTGGGTATTTCCTGGAGCCATGAGACTGACGAAGTTCGAACACGCCGCCCTGCTCCTCGAAGAATCGGGAAAGAAGCTGTTCGTCGACCCGGAAGCATGACCTCCCCCCTCACCGACACCGCCAACACCGTCGCCGTCGTCATCACCCATGAGCACGCCGACCACTGGACCCCTGAGCAGCTGAACCGCGTCCTCGACCTCAACCCGGATGTTCCGATCTACGCTCCGGAGGGCGTCGCCGCCGCCGCGAACGATTTCGCGGTCACCGTCGTCCACGCTGGAGACACCGTGGAGGCCGGGCCGTTCACCCTCCGCTTCTTCGGCGGCCGTCACGCGGTCATCCACGAGAGCATCCCGGTGGTCGACAACCTGGGCGTGCTCATCAACGACGAGCTCTACTACCCGGGCGACTCGTTCACCGTCCCGGAGGGTGTGGACGTCGACGTGCTCGCCACCCCGGCCGGCGCCCCGTGGCTGAAGATCGGCGAGACCATCGACTTCGTCCTCGCCGTGAAGCCGAAGCGCAGCTTCCCCACGCACGAGATGGTGCTGTCGCGCGGAGGCAAGGACATGTCCAACGGGCGCATCCAGTGGGCGACGGAGCAGAACGGCGGCGAGTTCTTCCCGCTGGAGCCCAACGACACGCTCGACATCTGAGCGGCGGGATGAGCGGGCAGCCCGCGGTTCGCCCCGCCGTCGTCTGGTTCCGTGACGACCTGCGCGTCGCGGACAACCCGGCGCTCACGGCGGCGGCCGGCAGCGGGCTGCCCGTCGTCTGCGTCTACGTGCACGACGAGGAGTCGGCTGGCGTCCGCGCGCTGGGCGGCGCCTCCCGGTGGTGGCTGCACCACAGTCTCACCGCACTGTCTGCCCGGCTGGAAGCGCTGGGCGGCTCGTTAACCATCCGTCGCGGCCCCGCCGAGCGCGTGATCGGCGACCTGCTGCGCGAGACGGATGCCGCGGCCGTGTTCTGGAACAGGCGGTACGGCGGGGCGGAGCGCACGATCGACGTGGCGATCAAGACCGCGGCGAGAGCCGACGGCAGGGAGGCGTCCAGCTTCGGGGCGAACTTGCTGTTCGAGCCGTGGACGATCCGCACCGGCTCCGGCACCCCGTTCTCGGTGTACACGCCGTTCTGGCGCGCCTGCCTCTCCTCCCCCGAACCACGCAAACCCCTGGATGCGCCGCCCGGCATCACCGCGCCGGCTCGCGCGCCCGACGGCCTCGCTGTCACCGACCTCGGGCTGCTCCCCGCGCATCCGGACTGGGCGGGCGGACTGCGTGACGCCTGGGATCCGGGAGAGGATGCGGCGCACGACGCCCTCCACCGTTTCCTCGCCGACGACGTCGCGGCGTACAAGGCCGACAGGGACACCCCGGGCATCGACGCCACCTCTCGCCTCTCCCCCCGCCTGCGCTGGGGCGAGCTGAGCCCGTACCAGGTCTGGCACGCCACCGCCGCCGCCAGGAACCGGACCACCGCTGAGGGTGCGGCGACGTTCCTGTCGGAGGTCGGCTGGCGCGAGTTCGCCAACCACACGCTCTTCCAGCGCCCCGATCTGGCGACCGAGAACATCCGCAGCGAGTTCGACGCGATGCCGTGGCCGCCGCTCGACGAAAGCGCGCTCGCGGCGTGGCAACAGGGCCGCACCGGCATTCCGCTGGTCGATGCCGGGATGCGAGAACTCTGGCAGACCGGGACGATGCACAACAGGGTGCGGATGGTCGTGGCGTCGTTCCTGATCAAGAACCTGCTGATCGATTGGCGGCTCGGCGAGCAGTGGTTCTGGGACACGCTGGTCGACGCCGACCCGGCCAGCAACCCGTTCAACTGGCAATGGGTCGCCGGAAGCGGGGCCGACGCCGCCCCGTATTTCCGCGTCTTCAACCCCGAACTGCAGCGCACGAAGTTCGACCCGCACGGCGACTACGTGCGCCGCTGGGTGCCCGAGTGGCAGACGGACGCGTATGCGGACCCGATCGTCGACCTCGCCGAGACGCGCAGGGCGGCCCTCGCCGCCTACGACGCCGTCAAGCGCCGCTAGCGTGCATCCAGTGGAGGGCGGGGCGCGTCAGCGGCCGTGCTCTGCGAGGATCTGGTCGACGTCGATGCGCTTGAGCAGCGCGCTCCAGTCGATGGCGCGCGCCTCGTCGGCCAGGTTCTCCTCGGCGAAGACCTTGCCGCTGCGCTCCACGACGATGCCGGACGGCAGCATCCTGTTCAGTTCGGCGAGGATCGCGTCGTCCACCGCCTCGGTGTCGAAGTCGGCTCCGACGGTGGCGTAGTAGTCGCCGGACAGTGTGTACGACACGATTCCGGTCTCGATTCGGCTCATGGGCTGGAGTGTAGTCCTGGCATCCGACGGGACGGCGACCGGCAGGAGAGTAGTGTGCGCCTCATGAGCGATCAGAACAGACCCAAGCCGCACCCGCCGCGCGACGCCGACGCGCTCACCGACGCCGTCGCCGACCTCGGGGCCGACGACGACGAACGCCTCGACGCCGTGGCGGAGCACAACGACTCCCTGGAGGAACGCCTGCCCGGCGACGACGAACTGCCCCTCACCAAGGGGTAGGCCGCCCGCCCCGCGCCCTGGTTGGGGGCCTGTCCCGGCCCGCATCCGCTCGGTACGGTTGCGCGGTGGACAACAGCGAACGGATGCGCGACAGGGTCGCCGGATATGCGGTGATGGAGCAGGTCGTGCGGTTGCACAGCGACGTCCCTCCCCGCTCCGCCGTCGCCCGCGCCTTCGGCAAGCGGCCGCTCAGCGCCGACGCGCGGCCGTGGTTCGCCGGAGCGCTCGGGGAGCGCGAGGTGGGCGCACTGCTCGACAAGCTCCCGGACGGCTGGACGTCGTTCCACGCTCTGCCGGTCGGTTCCGGGGAGGCGGACATCGACCATCTCGTGGTCGGCCCAGGTGGCGTGTTCGTCGTCAACACCAAGAGCCATCAGGGCGCGGAGATCTGGGTGGGCGAGCGCGCCGTGCTGGTGAACGGCTCGAAGCAGCCGTATCTGCGCAACTCCGAGTTCGAGGCGTCGCGCATCCGGAAGGTGCTCGCAACGGCGGGAATCGTCGCCCCGGTGAATGCGGTTGTCGCGGTGATCGGCGCCAAGAAGCTGACCGTGCGCCAGCAGCCGGCCCGGGTCGCCGTGCTCGGCGCCGAGGGTCTGAACCGCTGGCTCACGCGGCGTCCGGCCGCCATCGACAGGCCGACCGTGGAGGCGATCGTGCACGTTGTCGACGACCCGACCACCTGGCGCGCATCGCCTACCGGCGCCGCGTCTGCGAGTCCGGACACCGTCGAGCGGTTCGACGCGATCGCCCGCGAAGACCGCACAGCACGCGCCGTGCGTCTCGGCTGGCTGCTCGCGGTCGCCCTCGGCGCGCTCGCGGTGGCGCTGCCACTCCTGCCGGGCGGCGTCCTAGCGAACTGACAGCGTCGCCGTCGTGCGCATCCTGAGCTCGACGGCGCCGTCCGCCTCGTCCAGCTCGAACGCCACCGTCACCGAGTCGAGCTCGGACAGCGACCGCAGGTGCGTCCCGCCGCAGGGGATCTCGACCGTGCCGTCCGGCAGCCGACAGCGCCAGGTGCGGCGCTCCCCGAGCCCGTCGCCGTCCCGCCCGATCGACACCGCGGCCCCGCTGGCCAGCCAGCCAGCCAGCAGCGCGTTCGCCGCCGCCTCGACGCCGGAGAGCGCTCCGGCCAACTCGGCGGCCTGGAAGCCCTTCTTCCGAAGGCTCTTGCCGATGCGGTATGTGTCGAGCGACCCGTCCGGCAGGATGCGCGACTCGGTGATCGCGAGCTGGTCGAAATTCGGGTTGCCGCGCCCGTCGACCGCCACCTCCTTGCTCCACAGCCCGGCGAGCGCCGCGTTGAGCGCGAGCGCGGCAAGGTGGCAGCCGGTGTGCCCGGCCGACAGCGCCCGGCGCACTGTCGGGTCCACCGTCACCGTGACCGGCGTGCCAGGCACGAGCCCGGCGGCGTCCTCCACGAGGTGGCAGACGACGAACGCCCAGCCCTCCGTGCCCGTGCGCACCGGGGCGTCGCCGACGAACAGGTTCTCCCCGTCGACCGCCCCGACCACCGCACCGACCACCGGATGCACGGCCCCGTCCGCCGACAGCGTCCCCTCGTCGGCCGGCTGGTCCGGCCACACCGGGTCGACGGCGTGGAACGCCGTCCTGTCGAGGACGATCGCCGTGCGTCCACCCTCGACCGGCTGTGCGATGAGCACGGTGCCGGTCGAGGTGACGTCGCCGTCCGGATAGGTCACGATGGTGTCCGCCCCGTCGGTGGCGAACGGGTGTGCGAGAGGGAAGCTCATCCCCCCAGCGTACGAGACGCGGTCACTTCGTGAGCGTGTCGACGTACTGCTGGTGCTTCGCCATCCACTTCGTGACGATCGGGTCGTAGTCGTCGGTCTTCTTGCCGTTGAACATCTCGTTCTCGAGCGAGTACAGCAGCTTCGAGTCCAGCTTGAAGCCCTTGACCCAACCGGCGACCTCCGGGAACTTCTTGCCGAAGCCTGTGCTGCCGATCGAGTGGATGGACTCCGCCGTTCCGAGCGTGTTCTTCGGGTCCTTGAGGTCTTTCAGGTCGAACTGGTCGTATGCCCAGTGCGGACGCCACAGGGTGACGGCGATGTTGTCCTTGCTCTTCATCGCGCTCGTCAGCTCGGCCAGCATGGCCGGGGTGGACGACGTCATGAAGTCGAGCTTGCCGAGGCCGTACTCCGGGATGACCTTGTTCTGCGTCGCCTCGGTGAGACCGGCGCCCGGCTCGATGCCGACCAGGCGGTTGCCGAACTCGCCCGCGTGCGCAGCGAGCTCGTCGAGCGAGTCGATCGGGGCGTCCTTATTGACTGCGATGGTCAGCTTCGCCTCGTTGTTCCAGGCGCCGAGGTCGACCAGCGAGTCGCCGTACTTCTTCATGTACGCCTCGTGCGTTGTCGGCAGCCAGCCGTCGAACGCCACGTCGTAGTCGCCCGTGCTGAGGCCCGCGAAGGCCGGTCCGGCGTCAGCGTACTCGAACTTCACGCTGTAGCCCTTCTCCTCCAGCACGTGCTTCCAGAGGTACGACGCCGCTTCGCCTTCCGGCCAGCCGTTGAAGACGGCGACCTTGATCTCGCCCTTGTTCGCGTCGGCCTGCGAGACCGCAGCGATGCTGGTGCCGCCGACCACCACGAGCGCCGCGGCGCCGAGCACCGCGAGCGCACGCTTCGGCATCCGTGTGCGTGCAGCGCCGACCGAGGCGGTGAGCCTGTCCAGGATGATCGCGATGATCACCACGGAGAGCCCGGCCTCGAAGCCGAGTCCCACATCCACCCTGCTCAGCGCCTGGACGATGTCACGGCCGAGACCGCCGGCGCCGACCATGCCCGCGATGACGACCATCGAGAGCGACAGCATGATCACCTGGTTCACCCCGGCGAGGATCGAGGGCATGGCGAGCGGCAGCTGGATCTGACGCAGGATGCGCCGGGGCGACGAACCGAACGCGCGGCCTGCCTCGACGATCTCGCTGTCGACCCCGCGGATGCCGAGTTCGGTGAGTCGGACGCCGGGCGCCATCGCGAAGATGATCGTCGCGACGATGCCGGGCACCACGCCCACGCGGAACAGGATGAGCGCCGGGATCAGGTACACGAACGCCGGCATGGTCTGCATGAAGTCGAGCACGGGCCGGATGATCGCCGACGCCGTCTTCGAGCGTGCAGCCAGGATGCCGAGCGGCACGCTCAGCGCCACCGCGATGGCCGCGGCGACGATCACGAGCGCCAGGGTGTCCATCGCGTTCGACCACTGGTCGATGCTCGCGATGACGAGCAGACCGACCACGGTGCCTGCGCCGAACACCCAGCCCCGGAGCCAGACGGCCAGCACCGCGAAGATCAGGATGATGCCCCAGAACGGCGGCGTCTGCAGCACCCAGTCCATGCCGTCGTACAGCCCGGTGAACACGGTGCGGATGACGTCGAAGACCGGGCCGAAGACCTGGGTGACGAAGTCGACGACGCTGGACGCCCAGTCGCCGAGAGGAAGTCGCAGATCCATCAGCGCACCTCCTCGAGCTCGGAGGCTCCGCCTTCTCGGGCGGCTGCCCCCTGGGCCGTGTCGAGCAGCGTCTGGTTCACCACATCCACCGAGATGGTCGCCGGCGGTTCGACGACGATCGGGATCTCGGTGGTCTCGCTCGTGACGTTGCCGAGCGCGGCGAGGAGGGTCACCCGCGGGATGACGCCGAGGAGCCGGTGATTGTCGTCGACCACCGCGAGGGGCAGGTCGCTGCCGACCGACAGCTCGACGAGGTCGCTCAGCACCTCGTCGCGCGAGACGGACGCGATGCCGTCGTCGATCACGGCCGACAGGTCGGACTGCCCGTCGCGGACCTGACGCATCACGTCCCTGTCGCGCACGGCGCCGAGCAGACGGCGGCCCTGGCCGACGACGAACGCGGCAGAGGTCTGCAGGTCGCGCATCGTGCGCACGGCGGCGCGTGGTCCCGCCGAGACCGTGACGAGCGCACGGACGGGCTCCATCACGCTCGCGGCGGTGAGCACGCGGGCGCGGTCGACGTCCTGCACGAAGCTCTCGACGTAGTCGTTCGCCGGGTCGGTGAGGATCTCCTCCGGCGTCCCGATCTGCACGACGCGGCCGTCGCGCATCACGGCGATCCTGTCGCCGAGGAACATGGCCTCGTTGAGATCGTGCGTGATGAACACGATGGTCTTGCCGAGCTGAGCCTGCAGTTCGATCAGCTGTTCCTGCATCTCGCGCCGGATGAGCGGGTCGAGCGCGGAGAACGCCTCATCCATCAGGAGCACGTCGGTGTCGGCCGCGAGCGCCCTGCCGAGGCCGACGCGCTGCTGCATTCCGCCGGAGAGTTCGCCTGGCAGCTTGTCGCCCCAGCCGGAGAGTCCGACCAGGTCGAGGACGGTCTCCGCCTTGGCCCGGCGCTCGGCGACGGGGACGCCCTGCACTTCGAGGCCGTATGCGAGGTTGTCGAGCACCGTGCGGTGCGGGAGGAGGGCGAAGTGCTGGAACACCATCGAGATGTGCTTCTGACGCACATCCCGGAGCTTCGCGGGCGCGAGACCGGTGATCGTCGTCCCCATCACGTCCACTTCACCGGCTGTCGGCTCGAGCAGCCCGTTCAGCAGGCGGATGAGGGTGGACTTGCCGGAGCCGGACAGCCCCATCACCACGAAGATCTCCCCTGTCTTCACCGAGAAGCTCGTGTCGATCACCGCTGCGGTCCCGGCAGCCGAAACGTCGTCGCGGGTCGCCCCGCCTTTCAGCCGGCGCACGACCTCGCCGGGTTTGCGTCCGAACACCTTGTACAGATTCCGCGCTTCGACGGCAGCAGATTCGCTCACTTGTTCTCCGTGGCACGCGACGTACTGCCTCTGCGTGCCGGTGGTTGCGCCCGGGTGGGCAGCGTGAACAGCTGGCGACTCAAGCGGGTCGGAATGACACGCGAATCGCGGGCTGCCGACGTGCCATCGGGGCACGCCCACACCGCCCGACCGTACGTTCCAAAGCGCAGGACCGGTGTACACGTCGGCCCGACCGCCCGGAGCGCGGGCTGGGTTATTGCGGCCCCGCATCGGCCAGGATGGGCGGACGAGGCACGTCGACGCTATCAACCTGTACAAGGCTAAAGCCAATCGAGATTCCGTATTTCGCAATGCATGCCGTTCGGGGAATGCGACGACATCCGCGCCAGCACAGGCATCCGTCGGGCACTGGCATCGTTACCTTTCTGTTACCTGAGTACCCAGCCTCCGACCGCCTCTTCCCGCTGCTGGGGATGTGCGGCAGACTCTCTGCATGAGTTCCGACAGCGGCGATCACGCCTGGCAGCGCGTCCCGATCGACGCCCAGAGCGTGGATGCCCCACTCTCCCGCTCCGCGATCTTCCTCGTGGTCTCGATCGCGGACAACGACGAAGCGTTCGCCATCGTCAAGGACGTGCTCTCCGACCTCTCCGGGCTCGTGAAAACGGTCGGCTTCCGCGACCTGAACGCGCACCTCTCCTGCAACGTCGCCATCGGCGCGGCGGTCTGGACGAGGCTCACCGGCCGCGGCCTCCCCCGCGAACTGCACCCGTTCCCGGAGATCCGCGGCCCGGTGCACACCGCCGTCTCGACGCCGGGCGACCTGCTGTTCCATATCAGGGCGGAGCGCGGCGACTTCACCTTCGAGTTCGAGCGCCTGCTACTGTCGGCGCTCGGAGACGCCGTGGAGCTGGTCGACGAGGTGACCGGCTTCCGCTACTTCGACGCACGCGACCTGCTCGGTTTCGTCGACGGCACGGCCAACCCGACCGGCGACGAGATGGCCGCCGCCACCCTGGTGGGCTCAGAGGACCCGGAGTTCGCAGGCGGCAGCTACGTGGTGGTGCAGAAGTATCTGCACGACCTCGGCCGGTGGGGCTCCCTGCCGACGCAGGCCCAGGAGGGTGTGATCGGCAGGACCAAGGCCGACAACGTGGAGCTGGACGATGCCGAGTACGGCCAGAAGTCGCACAAGACCCTCACCACCATCACCGACGAGTCCGGTGTGGAGCACGACATCCTGCGCGACAACATGCCGTTCGGCCGGGCCGGTCACGGCGAGTTCGGCACGTACTTCATCGGATACTCCCGGGCGCTCTGGGTGATCGAGCGGATGCTGCAGCGCATGTTCGTCGGGGACCCGGAGGGCAGCTACGACCGCATCCTCGACTTCTCCACCGCCGCGACCGGCACGACGTTCTTCGCGCCGTCGCGCGCGATCCTCGACGCGCTCGGCGACTGATCCGCCGCGGGGCTGTGCGCAGTGCTGCGCGCGGCGCCGCGCGCCCTGGCCAGCTGTCCGACCAGGATGCCCGCGAGCACCACCGCGAGCCCCACCCACTGCCGTCCGGTCAGCGTCTCCCCCGCCACCGCGGCACCCAGCAGCACCCCCGCCACCGGGTTCAGCAGCCCGATGAGCCCGACCGTCGCCGCCCCCAGTTTCCTCAGCCCGGTGAACCAGACCAGGAACGCCAGCGCCGTCGCCACCACGGAGATGTATGCGAACCCGGCCACCGCAGCCCCGTCGAGCGCGGGAGGCGGGCCCTCCACCAGCAGCGCGAACGGGATGACGAGCACTCCCCCGGCGAGCAGCTGCCATGAGGTGGACGAGAACACGTCGATCCCGTCGCTCCACCGCGTGGCCAGCACATACCCGACCGACGACAGCAGCATCGCGGCCAGCGACGCCACGACGCCCAGTGGATGCACGCCCGCCGCCCCGCCGAGCAGCATCACGCACACCCCTCCCACGCCGACGAGCGCACCCGCCACGGCGAGCATCCTGGGTCGTTGGCCGAGGAACAGCCAGCCGAACCCCATCATCGCCAGCGGAGACGTCGCCATGACCGTTGAGGCGATCCCGGCCGGCAGGAGCTGGGCGGCCGCGTAGACGAGTGCGAAGAACCCGCCCATGTTGAGCACGCCGAGCACCGCGGAGCGCCACCACCAGGATCCGCGCGGGAGGCGGCGGCGGACGAGCAGCAGCAGGATTCCGGCCGGGAGGGCCCGGATGACGGCTCCCCAGAGCGGTTCGCCCGGCGGCAGCACCGCCCCAGTGACGACGTACGTGGACCCCCACGCAATTGGCGCGATGGCGGTGATCGCGATCCAGACCCATTTAGCTTCCATGGAAGCCATTTTAGCTTACCGGGAAGCTATTTTTCTTCCCCGGAAGCTATTTTTCTTCCCCGGAAGCTATTTTTCTTCCCCGGAAGCTAGGCTGCCTCCGTGAGCACCCACGAGCACGCCGCCACCCCGGCCCCCGACCGCATCGCGCGCATCCAGCAGGAGTGGGCGCGCGAGCGCCCAGACCTCGATGTGTCGCCGCAGGCCGTGATCGGCCGCCTGCACAGGATCGCGGCGCACCTCACCGCCGAGCTCACCGCCGTCTACGCGAAGCACGGCCTCACAGAAGGTGACTTCGACGTGCTCGCCGCCCTGCGCCGCGCCGGGGCGCCGTTCGAGCGCACACCGGGCGACCTCGCCGCGCACACCATGGTCACCACAGGCGGCATGACCAAGCGCATCGACCGCCTCGAAGCAGCCGGGCTCGTCACCAGACGCACGGGCACGCACGACGGCCGCAGCAGAGTCGTCGCCCTCACCGACCTCGGCAGAACCACCATCGACGCCGCCTTCACCGACCACATGGCCAACGAGCGCCGCCTGCTCGACCAGCTGGATGCGCGCGACGCGGCCGCCCTGGAGGGTGCGCTCACCCGGTGGCTCGCGCGCTTCGAGTGACCACACCGCCGGACCACACCGCCGCCCGCCGGTCCGTAACAGTGTGACCGCACGCTGGCGGTCCATCAACCGATGCGCCATGCTGAAAACCCCACAGCCGCAGCACTTTAACAGCCCCGGAGTCCGCATGTCCCGCCGCCGTATCCTCTCTGTCGCCGCCATCGTCGCCGCGACGGCCATCGCCCTCACCGGATGCGCGTCCGGCTCCGGATCCTCGCCCAGCAGCACGGCGGACGCCTACCTCACCCCCGGCAAACTCACCATCGGCACCGCAGAGCCCGCGTACTCTCCTTGGGTGGCCGACGACAAGCCGGAGTCCGGCAAGGGCTTCGAGTCCGCCGTCGCGTACGCCGTCGCCGACAAGCTCGGCTTCGCGAAGAGCGACGTGGTCTGGGTGCGCACCACCTTCGACCAGGCCATCGCGCCTGGGCCGAAGACCTTCGACTTCAACCTGCAGCAGTTCTCGATCACCGACGAGCGCAAGAAGGCCGTCGATTTCTCCTCCCCCTACTACGAGACCACCCAGGTCGTCGTCACCACCGGCTCGTCGCCCGCAGCGAAGGCCACCTCGCTGGCCGACCTCAAGAAGCTGGCCATCGGCGCGCAGAGCGCGACGACCTCGTTCACGGCGGCCGAGAAGGAGATCGCACCGACCGGCGGCGTGCAGGCGTTCAACTCGAACGACGACGCCAAGCTCGCACTGGAGAACAAGCAGGTGGACGCGATCGTGGTCGACCTTCCCACTGCCTTCTACCTGCGCGACGCCGAACTGAAAGACGGGAAGATCGTCGGCCAGCTGCCGAAGACCTCCGGTCAGTCCGGCGACCAGTTCGGCCTCGTCCTCGCCAAGGGCAGCGCGCTGACCCCCAAGGTCACGGCCGCCGTCGACGCTCTCCGAAAGGACGGGACGCTCGACAAGCTCGCCGAGACCTGGCTCGCCACCGACGGCAACGCACCGGTGCTCAAGTAGCACCGTCGCCGAAACCACTGTCGAGCCGCTAGCGTTCACTGGTGAGCACCACCCAGCAGCCGGGCGCCGCTCCGCCCTCCGGCGGCGCAGCACAACCCAGCGCCGTCGAACTCGGACGACGCACCTTCCGCCGTCGCCAGACGACGCGCTCCGTGCTGATCAGCCTGGCCAGCACCATCGTCGTTGCCGTGCTCGCCTGGATCTTCGTCATCAACACGCCGGGCTGGGCGTCGGTGCAGCAGACCTTCTTCGACCCCGCCGTGGCCGTGAAGGCCTGGCCGCGGGTGTTCGACGGACTGTTGCTGAACATCCGGGTGCTGATCGTGTCGGCGGTCGGCGTGCTGATCGTGAGCATCTTGATCGCGACGACGCGCACGCTCCGCGGCCCGATCTTCTTCCCGCTCCGCGCGCTGGCCGCCGGATACACGGACCTGTTCCGCGGGATGCCCCTGATCATCGTGCTGTACCTGGTCGGCTTCGGGCTCCCAGGGCTGGGCGTCTTCCCGCGGATGCCGCCCGAGTTCTGGGGGACGATCGCCCTGGTGCTGGTGTATTCGGCCTATGTCTCGGAGGTGTTCCGCGCCGGTATCGAGGCCGTGCACCCGTCGCAGCGTCTGGCCGCCCGTGGACTCGGTCTCAGCCACTACCAGACCCTGCGGCTGGTGATCCTCCCCCAGGCCGTCCGCAAGGTCACGCCGGCCCTGATGAACGACTTCGTCGCGATGCAGAAAGACGTCGGCCTGATCTCCATCCTGGGAGCAGTGGATGCGGTCCGCGCCGCCCAGATCGAGACCGCCGCCGCGTACAACTTCACCCCGTACGTGCTCGCCGGGCTCCTGTTCGTCGTCCTTGCGCTGCCGATGATCCGGCTCACCGACTGGTACTCGGCCAGAGTGCGCAAGCGCGAGCAGATCGGGAGCGTCGTATGAGCGGGGAGAGCACCGCGCGGGACGTTGCGCAGCCGGTGCTCCGCCTCTCCGGGGTCAGGAAGCGCTTCGGCGAGACCGAGGTGCTGCGCGGCATCGACCTCGACGTGCAGCGACATGAAGTCGTCGCCCTGATCGGCGCGAGCGGGTCGGGCAAGTCGACGCTGCTGCGCACGATCAACCTGCTGGAACGCATCGACGACGGCCAGATCTTCCTCGGCGACGACGACATCAGCGACCCCCGCACCAGGATGGACGCGGTCCGCGGCCGCATCGGCGTCGTCTTCCAGCACTACAACCTGTTCCCGCACCTATCCGTGCTCGACAATGTGACCCTCGCCGGCCGCCGGGTGCACCGCATCCCGCGCAAGGCAGCGGAGGCGAAAGCGCTGGAGCTGCTCGGCGCGATCGGCCTCGGCGACAAGGCGAAGGAGTTCCCCGACCGGCTCTCCGGCGGCCAGCAGCAGCGCGCGGCGATCGTGCGCGCCATCGCCACCGATCCGGAGCTTCTGTTGCTCGACGAGGTCACCAGCGCCCTCGACCCGGAACTCGTCGGCGAGGTGCTCGAACTCGTCCGCGACCTGAAATCGTCGGGCACCACCATCGTGATGGCCACGCACGAGATGGCCTTCGCGCGCGACGTCGCCGATCGTGTGGTGTTCCTCGACGCCGGTGTGATCGCCGAACAGGGGGCGCCGGCGCAGCTGTTCGGGGCGCCGCAGGAACCGCGCACCCGCGCCTTCCTCGCACGCTTCTCCGGATGGGTCGCATAAGCGTCACGTCAAGTCGGCGGCTCCCGTGTTACGCGGCTCGTGCAACAAACGAAACAGGGTGTCATCTTCGTCGCTCCGGAGGCGCAGCCCCGGATACAACAGGGTGATCATGTCGCGCATCTTCACAAGCAGATTCAACCCGGGCAAGGCCCGCTGGGAGCTGGTCGTCAGCCCGGACGGCGACGTCTACGCGTTCCCGCTGACGCTCGCCATCGCGCAGCGTCAGGTGCTCGACGGGCACCGCAGGTACCTGGTCGGACGCGTCGAGAAGGGGCACGAGACGTGGACGGCGAGCGGCCCATCCGGGCTGATTTTCGGGACGACGTTCCCGACGCTGCCGTCGGCACTCGGGGCGATCGCCGAGGAGGTCGACCTGGCGCCCGTCCCCTAGTCCACTCCCCTAGGCCGCCATTCCCTTACGCCGAGGGCGCGGACGCCTCGGCGGCGCCTGAGGTCGCCAGGGCGTCCTCCAGGGCCACCCACGGCAGCATCGCGCACTTGATGCGCGTCACGTACTTCGACACCCCGGCCAGCGCCACCGCGTCGCCGAGCAGCTCCTCGTCGCCGTCGATGGTTCCCTTCGACTGCATCAGTTCGCGGAACGCGGCGACCGCCTCGGTGACCTCGTCGCGCGACACATCGTGCACGATGTCGCTGAGCAGCGACGCCGACGCCGTCGAGATCGAGCAGCCGTGCCCCTCCCAGCTGATCGAGGCGACGCCGCCGTCGGCCGATGGATGCACGTTCAGCGTGACCTCGTCGCCGCACGTCGGGTTCAGCTGGTGCGAGCTGCCCACCGCCTCCGGGCGCAGACCGTAGCCGTGCTTCTGCTTGGCATGGTCGAGGATGACCTGCTGGTAGAGGTTCTGAAGATCGGACGAGCTCATCGGTCGACTCCGAAGAAGGAGCGGGCGTCGGCGACGGCGGCGACGGCCGCATCCACCTCGTCCGCTGTGTTGTACAGGTAGGTGCTGATGCGCGTGCTCGCCGTGGCGCCGAAGCGGCGGTGGACAGGCTGCGCGCAGTGGTGGCCGACGCGCACGGCGATGCCGCGGTCGTCGAGGAACTGGCCCACGTCGTGCGAGTGGATGCCGTCGACGACGAAGCTCGCCAGGCCGACGCGGGGCACCCCGCGTCCCGGCCCCAGCACCCGGACGCCGGGGATCTCCGCCAGCCCGTCCAGGATGCGCGCCCCCAGCTGCTCCTCGTGGGCTTCGATCGCGCGCATCCCGACGCCGTCGAGGTAGTCGACGGCCGCGGCGAGGGCGACGGCCTGCGAGACGCGCTGCGTCCCGGCCTCGAACCGCTGAGGGGCCGGGAGGTATTCGGCGCCGTCGAGGGTGACCGTGGTGATCATCGAGCCGCCGGTGAGGAATGGCGGGAGCGCGTTCAGCAGCGCGCGCCGGCCGTAGAGGGCGCCGACGCCGGTCGGCCCGAGCATCTTGTGGCCGGAGAACACGGCGAAGTCCACGTCGAGGGCGTGCAGGTCGAGCGCGAGGTGCGGCGCGGACTGGCAGGCGTCGAGGACGGTGAGCGCCCCCGCCTCGTGCGCGAGCGCGACGAGCGTCTCGACCGGGTTGATCGCGCCGAGCACGTTGGAGACGTGCGTGAACGCGACGATCTTGGTGCGCGGCGTGATGACGCGCGCCGCCTCGTCGAGCCGGAGCTGACCGTCGTCGTGCAGTCCGATCACCCGGAGGGTCGCGCCGGTGCGCGCCGCGAGCTCCTGCCAGGGCACGAGGTTGGCGTGGTGCTCCGACTCGGTGACGACGATCTCGTCGCCCTCGCCGATCCGGAACCGTGCGGCCGCGTCTCCTCCACGCCCGAGCGACGCATTCGAGATGCTGTACGCGAGCAGGTTGATGCCCTCGGTCGCGTTGGAGGTCCAGACCAGTTCGTCCGCGTCGACGCCCACGAACCGGGCGACGCGCGCGCGGGCGTCCTCGAACAGCTCGGTGGCCTCGCCGGCCACGGTGTGCGCCCCGCGGTGCACCGCCGAGGTGTACTGCTCGACGAACGAGCGTTCGGCGTCCAGGACCTGGCGAGGCTTCTGCGAAGTGGCGCCCGAATCGAGGTAGACGAACGGGTGACCGTTCACCTCGCGGGCGAGGATCGGGAAATCCGCGCGGACGCGGGTGATGTCGATGGTGTCGGTGTGCATGCGATGAAAACCTTACTTCCTCTGACTGCAAGGCAGGCGAGGGTTACGGCATTCCCGGACGCGTGACGACACTCGTCGTCACACGGGTCTCCGCGATCGCGCGCGTCAGGATTCGCGGCCGACCGGCGGCTCTCCGACGAACTGGTGGGCCTCAGCAGCGAGCTCCGGCCAGTCGGCGAGGTCGGCGATGCCGACCCACGCGCCCCGCGCATCCACTACCCCTCCGGAGGCGGCAGTGGCGACACCTCTGCCCACAAGATCGAGCGCCCTGGCGGCAGGCAGGTCGACCACGAGCGCATCGCCGTCGAGTAAGGCGAACAGCCGTCCGTGAACGTGCAGTCCCTTCTCGGTGGCGACCACGGCGTCGTCCGGGTCCTCCAGGAGGCGCGTGGCGAGCAGGTCGAAGGCCACGTTCGGTGATGCGTCGGTCATGTCGCGACCCTAGCGCACCCCCTCCTCAGAATCGAGTGGGGCCTGGCGCGTCGCACCGCATCCGGATACTGTGCTCGCAGGCCCCCGTTCGGGGGTGGAACCCCTCCGACCGATTGGTGTTGCAATGGTGCTCCGCTCGTCCTCCACACGTTCCCGGCACGGCCGCCTGGCGGCGGGCGCCGCCGGCGTTCTCGCGCTCGTCGTCGGCTTGGGAGTCGTCGACGCGTCGGCCGCGTCGGCCTGGGATCCTGGGCCGGGACACGGCAGCCAGCACCAGCAGCTCGCGCCGCGCACCTCATTCACGATGGCGGCGGACGGGTCGAGCGGCGCAACGCAAGGCGGCGAAGGAATTCCAAACATCGACTCGGTGAAGAAGACCATCGCCACCTACTACGGCGACCCCGGCACCGGCATCGCGAACAAGACGGCGTCGCCGTACATCAGCGAGCTGTCCGCCATCGTCGCCGGGGAGACGGCGAAGCTGCAGGCCGAATACGCCGCGGCGAAAGCCAAGGGCGAGAAGCCCGCGATTGTCTTCGACGCCGACGACACCACGCTGTGGACGTACGACATGGAGGTGGCGGACATGCACTTCACCTTCAACCCGGCCGAGCAGAACGTCTGGGTGCAGGATCAGCGCTTCCCCGCCACTCCGGCGATGGTCGCGTTCGTCAACACGGCCGCCTCCATCGGCTTCACCGTGTTCGGGCTCACCGGCCGCAACGACGACCAGAAGGCCGCCACCCTCGGCAACCTCTCCAAAGTCGGCTACACCCCGTTCACCGCGGCGAACTTCTACACCAAGTGGACGGGCGTCGGCGCCTCCCAGCAGCCGTCGTACATCACCTGCGCCACCGCCAAGTGCACCACCGTCGAGTACAAGGCGCTCACCAGGAAGCACATCCAGGATCTCGGGTACACGATCGACCTCAACGTCGGCGACCAGTGGTCCGACCTGCAGGGCGGGTACGCCCAGCGGGCGCTCAAGCTGCCGAACCCCACCTACTACCTCCCGTCCCCGGACCTGCCCGGCGTGAACGAGCCGGCGCTGACGCCGCGCACGCACTTCACGATGGCGCCGGACGGCTCCAGCGGCGCGACGCAGGGCGGCGAGGGCATCCCGAACATCGACTCGGTGAAGTCGACGATCGCCACGTACTACGGCGACCCCGGCACTGGCATCGCGAACAAGACGGACTCCCCGTACATCCGGGAGCTGCGCAGCCTGGTCCTGCGCCAGCTCCCCCAGCTGGCCGCGACCTGCTTCGTAGAGAAGAAGCTGCACAAGAACCCGGCCATCGTGCTCGACGCCGACGACACCACGCTGTGGACGTACGACATGGAAGTGGCAGACATGCACTTCACCTTCAACCCGGCCGAGCAGAACGTCTGGGTGCAGGACCAGCGCTTCCCCGCCACCCCGTCGATGACCACCCTCGCCGCCGTCGCCCAAAAATCCGGATGCACGCTGATCGGCCTCACCGGACGCAACGACGACCAGAAGGCCGCCACCCTCGGCAACCTCGCGAAAGTCGGGTACACCGGCTTCACCGCACCGAACTACTACACCAAGTGGACCGGCGTCGGAGCCTCCCAGCAGCCGTCGTACATCACCTGCGCCACCGCCAAGTGCACAACCATCGAGTACAAGTCGCAGACCAGGGCGCACGTCGAATCGGCGGCGGGCGGCAAGTACGACATCGTCGCCAACTACGGCGACCAGTACAGCGACCTGATCGGCGGCTCCGCCGACCGCGCCGTGAAGCTCCCCAACCCGACGTACTACCTGCCGTAGCCGCGCCTCGGCTCGTGCGAAAAGTGCGGTCGCGCCTCGCGTGACCGCACTTTTCGCACGAGCCGTGCGCCGCCCGCTACGCTGACGACAGCAGGGAGGCGCGGATGCGGAAGCCGTTCAGGATCACGACGTGGCAGGGCAAGCTGACATACGTGGTGGCAGGGTGGCTCGTCACCGTCGCAATCAACCGCGTCATCGCTTCCGTCGACGGACAGTCGGTGACCTCGGAGATCATCGCGACGGTCCTGGCCGTCTCGCTGTTCCTGGTGGGTGCCAGACTGTTTCGAGGCTCAAATGAGCTGCGCGATCCGCCCCGGCCATGGTGGCGGATGACCGCCGGTGCAAAGCTGAGCCGTCGGCTGGGCATCCTCTTCATCGTCATGTCCGGCCTCATGACGTTCGGTGCTCTGGGCCTACTCTTTCCGCGCGCACCCGGCAGGCCACCGGTGACGCCGCTCGATGTCTTCTCCGCGAACATGTCCGTACTCATGTGCGCCACGCTCGCCATCTTCTACGTCACCTCCGGGCGACGGCTGCGCCGCCTAGAGGGCCCAGCACCGAAGCACCCCACCGCCCCGCCCGGCCTCGCCGCGAGCTACGACGAGAGCGACCGGCCGCGCACTCGCTGAGGGCCGCCCCCGGTATTCTCGAAGGATGGTCGAGCGCACGAACGGGTCTCCGTGGTACTTGGTGGGCGGGATCGTGCTCGTGGCGGTCGGGCTCGGGGTGCCCCTGCTCATCGACGCGGCGACCGGCCAGACGCAGTGGATCGTGCGCGGTGTCGGCGTCCTGATCGCGGTCGGCGGCGGCATCCTGATCGGGTTCTGGGTGCGTCATAGGCAGGGTCGCTGAGCCAGTACTGTTCGACTATGCGCCTCGGAGTACTCGACGTCGGTTCGAACACCATCCACCTTCTCGTCGTCGATGCACACCCCGGAGCGCGCCCCATCCCGGCCGCCACGCACAAGTCGGTGCTGCGCCTGATGCGCTACATCACCGAGGACGGTGCGATCAGCGATGAGGGCTGCCAGGCGATCCTCGACGCCATCGCGTCGGCGATGCGCGTGGCCGAGCAGGAGGGCATCGAGGAGTTACTCCCGTTCGCCACCTCCGCGATCCGCGAGGCCAGCAACGGTCCGGCCCTGCTCGCGCGCATCCTGGCGGAGACCGGCGTGGACCTGCAGGTGCTGTCGGGTGAAGACGAGGCCAAGCTGACCTTCCTGGCGGTGCGCCGCTGGTCCGGCTGGTCTGCCGGCGGCATCCTGCTGTTCGACATCGGCGGCGGCTCGCTGGAGATCGCGGCGGGCGGCGACGAGTACCCCGACCTGGCCGTCTCCGTGCCGCTCGGCGCGGGCCGCAGCACCATCGGCTTCCTGCACGACGACCCGCCCACCGACAGCCAGGTCGACGCCCTCCGGATGCACGCCCGCTCCGTCCTGCAGGATGCGGTCGCGCGTTTCGGCGACCGCCCGTCCGGCGGCCACGTGGTCGGCACCTCCAAGACCATCCGCTCCCTCGCCAGGCTCGCCGGTTCGACCGCCGCGGGTCCTGGCGGCACGGAGCGCAGCCTGCTGAAGCGGTCGGAGCTCTCCGACTGGGTGCCGCGCCTCGCGCAGCTTCCCGCCGACGCGCGCACTGCACTGCCGGGCATCACGGCCGACCGCACGTTCCAGATCGTGGCGGGTGGCGTCGTCCTCCGCGAGACCATGCGCGCGTTCGGGGTGGAGGAGCTCGAGGTGTGCCCGTGGGCGCTGCGCGAGGGCATCATCCTGCGCTACCTCGACCACCTCGGCTGACCGGCCCGCAACCACCGAGATACCAGTAACTGCACCGCATCCCGGGCGTTTCGCGACAGTTACTGGTATCTCGCGGGCGCCCGACTCCGGCACCCGTGCCGGGGCAACAAAAAAGCCCGGATAACCGGGCTTTTTCTCTTCGATCTCTACTGCTGGGGTACCTGGACTCGAACCAAGAACAACGGTACCAGAAACCGCCGTGTTGCCAATTACACCATACCCCACTGTCCTGAACCGAAGCCCGGGCACAAGAGACAACTTTATCCTACGCCGAGCCCCAATTACAAAACGGGCGTCCCGGGCGTGGCGTCGATCGTCAGTCCGATGAGATCCCGGTTGATCGCGGCGGCCGCGACCGCGCCGGAACCGGCGGCGACGATGAGCTGCTGCGGGCCGGGAGGCGTCGTCTCCCCGACGGCGTACACGCCGGGCACGGAGGCGCGTCCGTGCGCGTCTGTGCGGAGGTAGCCGTCGTCGTCCGTCTCGAGGTCCAGCCCGGCGGCGAACGCGAGCGACGGCGTCCACAGCGGGCGGACGAAGCCGCCGGAGCGGTCGATGACCGTGCCGTCGACGAGACGAACGCCGGTCATCGTGCCGCGCTCCCCCACCACGTCGTCGATCGCGCGACGCTCGACGCGCACGCCGAGCCGGGCGAGCGCGCGTTCGTCGTCGTCGCCCACAACGCCGATGCCGTTCGTGAAGACGATCAGGTCGTCCGTCCACTGGGTGAGCAGCAGCGCGCGTTCGGCGAGGTCGTTCGTCTCGCCGATCAGGGCGAGCGGCGCATCCCGCTTCTCGTAGCCGTCGCACTCGACGCAGCTGTGCAGCTGTGTTCCGTAGTACGCCCGGATGTTCGGGACGGCCGGAAGCGTCTCCTGCAGCCCGGTGGCGAGCACGACGGTCTGCGCGACCACGTCGATGTCGGCAGCGCCGCGCACGCCGGTAGCGCGCACGCGGAACCCGGCGTCCGAGACCTCGACGCTCTTCGCCAGCGCGAACGCCACCTCGCCGTCGTCGTACGCCTCGACCTCTTCGCGGCCGATGCGGCGCAGTTCGAGCGGGGCGATGCCGTCGCGAGTCAGGTAGCCGCGCGCGACCAGCGTGGCCGCGTGCCGTGGCCGGTTGCTGTCGACCACCAGCACGTCCCGGCGCGCACGCACCAGGTTGAGGGCGGTGGACAACCCGGCAGGGCCTCCGCCGATGACGACGACCTCGTGGGACTCGCGGGGCACGCCGGACGCCTAGCCGAGTGACGCGGAGAGCTTGTCGAGCCTGGCGATGGACTCGGCCTTGCCGAGGATCTCCATCGACTCGAACAGCGGAGGCGAGATGCGGCGGCCGGAGACCGCGACGCGCAGCGGGCCGAACGCGACGCGGGGCTTCAGCCCGAGCGCCTCGATCAGCGCATCCCGGAGTGCGGACTCGATGTTCTCGTGCGTCCACTCGGCGACCGGCACCAGTTCGAGCGCACCCAGGGAGGCGGCGAGCACCTCTCCGGCGTTCGCGGGCAGCGAGGCGCGCGCGTCGTCCTCGATCGTGAGCGACGCAGTGTCGGTGAACAGGAAGCCGAGCATCCCCGGTGTCTCGCCGAGCAGCTGCACGCGCTCCTGCACGAGCGGCGCGGCCTCGGCCAGGATGGCGCGCTGGGCGTCGCTGAGCGGCGCACTCAGGATGCCGGCGGCCTCCAGATACGGGACGGTCCGCTCGGCGAAGTCGGAGACCTCCAGCAACCGGATGTGGTCGCCGTTGATCGACTCGGCCTTCTTCAGGTCGAACCTGGCCGGGTTGGGGTTGACGTTCACCACGTCGAACGCGGCGACCATCTCGTCGATCGAGAAGACGTCGCGGTCGTGGGTGAGCGACCAGCCGAGAAGCGCCAGGTAGTTGACGAGCCCCTCCGGGATGAACCCGCGGTCGCGGTGGTGGAACAGGTTCGACTCAGGGTCGCGCTTGGAGAGCTTCTTGTTGCCCTCCCCCATCACATACGGCAGGTGGCCGAAGCGCGGCACGAACGTGGTGATCCCGGCGTCGATCAGCGCGTGGTAGAGCGCGATCTGGCGCGGGGTCGACGACAGCAGGTCCTCACCGCGGAGCACGTGGGTGACGCCCATCAGCGCGTCGTCCACCGGGTTCACGAACGGATAGAGCGGGTGCCCGTTGGGGCGCACGACCACGAAGTCGCTGAACGATCCGGCCGGGAACGTGATCTCGCCGCGCACCAGGTCGTCGAAGCTGAGGTCGGTGTCCGGCACGCGCAGGCGCAGCGCGGGCTGACGGCCCTCCGCGCGGTATGCGTCTTTCTGCTCGTCGGTGAGGTCGCGCTCGAAGTTGTCGTAGCCGAGCTTCGGGTCGCGGCCGAGCGAGACGTTGCGCGCCTCGATCTCCTCGCCGGTGGCGAAGCTCTCGTAGATGTGGCCGGACGCCTTGAGTGTCTCGATCACGTCGCGGTAGATGTCGTAGCGCTCCGACTGCCGGTACGGCGCGTGCGGCCCTCCGACGTTCACTCCCTCGTCCCAGTCGAGCTTGAGCCAGGTGAGCCCCTCGATGATCTGGTCGAAGCTCTCCTCGCTGTCGCGGGCGGCGTCGGTGTCTTCGATGCGGAAGACGAGCTTGCCTCCCGTGTGCCGCGCATACGCCCAGTTGAACAGGGCGGTGCGGATCAGGCCGACGTGCGGCGTGCCGGTGGGCGACGGGCAGAAGCGGACGCGGACGTCGGCGCCGGTGGCCGTGGAGAACGGGTGCGAGTTGGAGTCAGACATACTCCCCCAATCCTACTTGGCGGCACGCACCGGATTCACGAGCGAACCGACGCCCTCGATCTCGACCTCGACGGTGTCGCCCGCGACGATCGGGCCGATCCCGGCCGGGGTCCCGGTGAGAATCACGTCGCCGGGCAGCAGAGTGAACACGCTCGACGCGTACTCGACGATCGACGGGATGTCGTGCACCATGTCGGCGATGGTCGCGTCCTGCTTGAGCTCGCCGTTCACCCGCGTGCGCAGGTAGGCGTCCGGCTTCAGCTCGGTCTCGATCACCGGGCCGAGCGGGCAGAAGGTGTCGAAGCCCTTGGCGCGCGTCCACTGGCCGTCGCTCTTCTGCAGGTCGCGGGCGGTGACGTCGTTGGCGACGGTGTATCCGAAGATGTACTCGTGCGCGTCCGCCGCGGACACGTTGCGCGCGATCTTGCCGATCACGACGGCGAGCTCGCCCTCGAAGTCGACCTGCTTCGACTGCTGCGGCAGCACGATGGCGTCGCCCAGCCCGATCACGGCGGTGTTCGGCTTGAGGAACAGCAGCGGCTCCTCCGGGGCGTCCCCGCCCATCTCGGCGGCGTGGTCGCGGTAGTTCTTGCCGACGGCGACGACCTTCGAGCGCGGGATGACCGGCGCGAGCAGCGCGCCGACCTTGCTGAGCGGCACGCGCTCCCCGGTGGTGTCGAACCCGGCGAACATCGGGTCGCCGGCCAGGACGACGAGGGCGTCCTCGTCGACGATTCCGTAGTCGATGGTGCCCTCATGGCTGAAGCGTGCGATTTTCACGCTCCCGAGCCTACTGCGGTCACGCCACGCTCAGCGCGCTCACGATCCGCTCGACGGCCGGGGTCGGGATGCCGTGCGCCGCGCCGATCCGCAGCAGGGCGCCCCCGATGGCGTCGAGTTCGCTGGGGGTACCCGCCGCGAGATCCTCCTGCAGCGAGGTGCGCATCCCGCCGGGAACCCCCTGCAGGATCTCCATCAGCTGCAAGAGGGAAGCCGGAACACCGGAGGCGGTCGAGCACGCGACGACCTCGGACAACAGCTCCTCGGTCAGTTCCGGATCTTCACTGAGGGCGGCGCCGACCGGCTGCCGCCAATACGAGGTGAGCAGCGCGATCGACGCGAGCATCCGGAACTTGCCCCACAGCACCTCGCCCTCCGTCCCGCGCACCCGGACCGCCGGTCCTGCGCCGTCCAGCGCGGTCACGGACGCGAACCCCACCGCCTGCTCCGGCGCTTCGATGCGCACCCACGGGCTCCGCAGGTCGATCACCGACGTGGAGGCACGGAGCGCCGACACCGCGACGGACGCTCCCGCGACGGGGACGTCGGGCAGCGCATCCCGGATCGTTGCCATGTGCTCGACGCCGTTCAGCAGCGACAGCACCTCGACCGGCCGTGCTGCGACGATGCCGGGCAGCACGTCGTCGAGTCCGTATGCCTTGGTGGCGACGATCACGCTCGCGCCCTCCGGAACGTCGACGTTCGCGGGCACTCGCTCGACGCCGGTGCCGAACTTCTCGGCGGCGGCCTCCCCGCGCAGTTCGATCCCGTTCGCCGCGATTGCTGCGACGGTGGCCTCGCGCCCCACCGCGACCACGTCGTGGCCGGCCCGGTGCAGCAGCCAGGCGATGAGTCCGCCGACCGCTCCCGGTCCGACGACGGCGATGACGGGGCGCTGCTCGGTGCTCATGACACCGATGCTAGCGACCACGCGGCGCCGTCGATGGCCAGCAGAGCGGTCGCTGTGCTCGCGATGGCGGGGACCGCATCCGCCCCCGCCGCACCGACGAGGTTGACGGTGCGGTGGTCGTGGTTGATCGTCGGGCGCACCACGACGCCGTCGGTGCGGCCTGCCGAGCCGACCGCGAGGGATGGGATGAGCGCCACACCGACCCCCTCCGCCACCATGCTCACCACCGCGACGTAGTTGTCGGTCTCGTAGGCGATCCGCGGCACGAAGTCGCGCGCGTCCGTCAGTTCGAGCAGGTGGCCACGGCAACGCGGGCAGCCGGCGATCCAGGACTCGGCTGCGAGGTCGGCGAGGTCGATCTCCTCCTGCTCGGCCAGCGGGTGCCCGGCGGGCAGCACAAGCAGCATCTCGTCGCGCCACACCGGGACGACGGCGAGGCCGCGTGCGCTCTCCCGGTGCGGGTCGACGCGGTCGCCCGGATAGCTGAACGTGATCGCGAGATCGGCGGTCTGGGCACGCACGGCGGCGACGGCCTCCGGCGGCTCCGCCTCGGTGTACGTGATCCGCACCCCGGGATGCGCGGCCCCCATCGTGCGCAGCAGCCGGGGCACGATGGTCGACGACGCGGACGGGAACGCGGCGAGCCGCACCCGGCCGGAGCGCAGCCCGTGCAGGTCGGCGAGCTCGCCGGCCGCCGCATCCAGTGCCGTGGTCACCGTGGTCGCGTGCCTGGCGAGCACGCGGCCGGCCTCCGTCAGCCGCACACCGCGGCCCGCGCGGGTGACCACCGGCATCCCGAGCCGGGCTTCGAGACGTTTGAGGTGCTGGCTGATCGCTGGCTGGCTGTAGCCGAGCGCGTCGGCCGCGCGGGTGATCGAGCCGTGGTCGGCGATGGCGCGGACCACGCGCAGGCTGTGGGAGTCGAGATCGTCGAGGGACACACGGATACATAACCACAGGTGATGGATGCGATTCAACACCTGCTCTTCTCGAATGAATGCGGACACGTCAGCCTGGACTCATGTCCGCACTTGCACCAGCACCCGTCGCCCGCCCACTGCCGCTCGCCGCCGCGCGGGCGCAGTTCGCCGGCGGCGACGGCTACCTGGCCGCATGCACGCAGGGGCTCCCGCTGCTCGCGACGCTGCGCGCTTCCCGTGCCGAACTGGACGCCTGGGAGCGCGGCGAGGCGACGCCCGCCGCTTACGGCGAGTCCGTCGAGGCGGCGCGTGCGGCGTTCGGCAGGATCGTCGGGGTTCCCGCGGCGCAGGTGGCGATCGGTTCGCAGGTCTCGGTGCTCGCCGCCCTCGTCGCGGCGTCCGTTCCTGACGGCGCTGAGGTCGTCTGCGTCGACGGCGACTTCAGCTCGATGGTCTTCCCGTTCCTCGCCCAAGCGCATCGCGGCGTCACCGTCGTGCACGCGCAGCTCGACCGTCTCGCCGAGGCCATCGGCTCCCGCACCTGGCTGGTCGCATTCTCCCTGGTGCAGTCCGCGACCGGCGCGGTCGCCGACACCGACGCCGTCCTCGACGCCGCAGCCCGGCACGGCGCCCGCACCTTCGCCGACCTCACCCAGGCGGCCGGCTGGCTGCCCGTCGACGCCGCACGCTTCGACGTCACCGCGTGTCACGCATACAAGTGGCTGTGCGCGCCGCGCGGCTCGGCCTTCCTCACCGTCGGCGACCGGATGCTCGACGAACTCCACCCCGCCCAGGCCGGCTGGTTCGCCGGGGACGACCCCTGGGCGTCCTGCTACGGCCCGTCGATGCTGTTGGCCGGAGACGCCCGGCGCTTCGACGTCTCCCCGGCGTGGCCGGTGTGGCCGGGAACGGCCGCCGCGCTCTCGTTCTTCGCCGACCTCGACATCGGCGCGGTGCACGCCCACACGGCGGCGCTCGGCGACGCGCTGTGCGCGGGACTCGGCCTCCCCGCATCCGGCCAGTCGATCGTCACCTGGCCGGATGCGGACGGTTCCGACCTCGCCGCCATCACAGCGGCAGGGATGCGCGCATCCGGACGCGCAGGGCGTGCCAGAGTGGCTTTCCACGTCTGGAACACCCGCGACGACGTCTCCCGGGTGTGCGATGCGCTCGCTACGCAACGACCAGCTGGCCGCCGCTGACGCGGAACTTCTGGGTCTTCGCCGAGATCGCCGCCGGGCCTCCATATCGGTCCCGATCCTGTCGAGCAGAATCGGGGCCGAAGACCAAGGGACGCGCGGAGCTCATCCGTCCAGGCGCACCATCCAGTTGTGGCGGTCGCGCACCCGCCCGTACTGGATGTCGGTGAGCTCCTGGCGCAGCGACATCGTCAGCTCGCCGGGAGGGGCAGTGATGTCGCCGACCGTGAACGTGTCGGACTTGAGTTCGCCGATCGGGGTGATCACGGCGGCCGTGCCGCACGCGAACACCTCGACGATATCGCCGGACTCCACGCCGACGCGCCACTCGTCGATCGTCACCTTGCGCTGCTCCACCTTGTGTCCGCGGTCGCGTGCCAGCTGCAGCACCGACTCGAGGGTGATGCCCTCCAGGATGCTGTCGGACTCGGGGGTGACCAGCGTGCCGTCCTTGTAGACCAGCACCACGTTCATCCCGCCGAGCTCCTCGATGTACTTCCCTTCGACCGAGTCGAGGAAGAGCACCTGGGCGCAGCCGTGCTCGGCCGCCTCGGCCTGGGGCAGCAGGCTGGAGGCGTAGTTGCCGCCGGTCTTCGCAGCGCCCGTCCCGCCCTTGCCCGCGCGGGACCAGTGGTCGGACAACCAGATCGACACCGGGTTGACACCGCCGGTGAAGTACGCGCCCGCGGGGCTGGCGATCAGGTAGTACGCCACCTTGTTCGCGGCGCGGACACCGAGGAACGCCTCCTTCGCGAACATGAACGGCCGGAAGTAGAGGCTCGTCTCCGGCTGGTTCGGCACCCAGTCGCCGTCCACGGCGACCAGCTGCTTCAGCGACTCGAGGAAGTACTCGACCGGCAGTTCCGGCAGGGCGAGACGGTAGGCCGAACGCTGCATCCTGGCCGCGTTCGCCTCCGGGCGGAAGGTCCAGATCGAGCCGTCCGCGTGCCGGTACGCCTTCAGACCCTCGAAGATCTCCTGCGCGTAGTGCAGGACGGCGGCGGAGGGCTCCAGCTGGATGGGACCGTACGGCGAGACCCGCGGACGGTGCCAGCCGCCCTTGGTCGACCAGCACAGGTCGACCATGTGGTCGGTGAAGAACTTGCCGAAGCCAGGGTCGGACAGGATCTCCTCACGTTCGGCGGCGCTGCGCGCCTCCTCGTTCCGCGTGACGGCGAACGCGAGTCCGCTCGGGGTCGGTCCGTCGGTGAGGGTGATGCTGGTCGGAGATGTCATGAGAATCCTTTGCGCTGCGCTCGTTCGAAGCGGATGAACTAATTCTGCGCCACGGCGGCGGCGATCGCGTCGCCGATTTCGGCGGTGGTGCGGGATGCCGTGCCGCGGCCTGCGAGGTCGGCTGTCACCGCCTGCTCGACACGCTCCGCGAGCTCCAGCCGTCCGAGGTGTCGGAGCAGGAGTGCCACGGAGAGGATCGCAGCGGTGGGGTCGGCCTTCTGCTGGCCTGCGATGTCCGGTGCCGATCCGTGAACCGGTTCGAACATGCTGGGGAATTCGCCTGCAGGGTTGATGTTGCCCGAGGCCGCCAGTCCGATGCCGCCGCTGATTGCGGCCGCGAGATCGGTGAGGATGTCGCCGAAGAGGTTGTCTGTGACGATCACATCGAATCTAGCAGGATTCGTGACGAGGAAGATGGTCGCCGCATCCACGTGCAGGTAGTCGACGGCAACCTCCGGATGCTCGGCGGCGACCGCGTCCACAATCCGCTTCCACAGGGAGCCTGCGAAGGTGAGCACGTTCGTCTTGTGCACGAGCGTCAGCTTCTTGCGGCGCAGCTCCGCCTGCTCGAAGGCGTAGCGGACGACGCGCTCGACGCCGTAGGCGGTGTTGATCGACACTTCTGTCGCGATCTCCTGCGGCGTGCCGGTGCGCAGCGAGCCGCCGTTGCCGACGTACGGCCCCTCCGTGCCCTCGCGGACGACGACGAAGTCGACGTCGCCCGGGTTCGCCAGCGGGCTCGCGATGCCGGGGAAAAGGGTGGTCGGGCGCAGGTTGACGTAGTGGTCGAGCGTGAAGCGGAGCTTCAGCAGCAGGCCGCGCTCGATGTTCGCCCCGGCCAGGCGGGGGTCGCCCGGCACGCCGCCGACCGCGCCGAGCAGGATCGCGTCGTGCGCCTTGATCGCCTCCAGGTCGGCGTCGGTGAGGACGTCGCCGGTGTCGAGGTAGCGCTGCGCTCCGAGCGAGAACGGCGTCTTCGTGAACGTCAGGTCGCTCGACGCCGTGACGGCGTCCAGAACCTTGACCGCCTCCGCGACGACCTCCGGCCCGATTCCGTCACCGGGGATGACGGCGAGTTTGACAGCGGACGGGACGGACTCGGACATGGCACTCCAGCGATTCGTTGCGGGCGGACTCCCCCACATTACCGGCCATCGAGTGGTCCCGAATCGCCGCGTGCATCCGGCGCCTACGGCAATTCGGGACCACTCGACGCACGGAGGGGCGGCGCGCGGCGCGGCGCGTCAGTGGCGGACGCGGCGGAGCGAGATCACGGCGAGGATCGCGGCGGCGACCATCAGGCCGACGCCGATGCCCGCGGTGAGCGCGACGCCGGAGTCGAACGCCGCGCGCGCCGACGCGAGCAGTTGCTCGCCGAGCCCGGTCGGCAGCTGGCTCGCGACCGTGGTCGCGCCGCCGAGCGTCTCGCCGGCGGCATGCGCCTGCGCGGAGGTCAGGCCGTCCGGCAGCACCACGGCAGAGCGGTACGACGCCGTCAGGATGGTGCCGAGCGTCGCCGTGCCGAGCACAGCGCCCAGCTCGTACGCGGTCTCCGACACCGCCGACGCAGCACCCGCCTTCTCGGCGGGGGCGCTCGACAGGATCAGCTCGTTCGACACCGTCTCCGCGGCGCCGATGCCCAGCCCCAGCATCACGAACGACAGGATCAGGACACCGGACTGCGCATCCCCTCCGGTCAACGCGACCACGAGATACCCGCCGGCCGAGATCAGCAGCGCGATCGGCACGACGATCGCCGGCCGCACCCTCCGTGCGATCGGCACGATCACCAGCCCGGCGACGATCATCGTCGCAAGGCCGGGGATGAGCACCAGCCCAGCGTCGATCGGGCTCAGCCCGAGCACGAGCTGCAGGTGCTGCGACACGAAGAACAGGTAGCCGACGAGCGACACCACGCTCAGCAGGTTGATCAGCACCGCACCGCTGAACGACGCGCGACGGAACAGCCGCATGTCGAGCATCGGGATGGGCCGGCGCAGCTGCCGCCGAACGAACAGCCAGCCGGAGACGACACCCACCAGGATCGCGAGCACGCCGCTCACCGAGAATCCGTCGGAGGCGAGCGTCTTGATGCCGTAGACGATGGGAGCCATCGTCAGCAGAGACAGGAAGATGCTCGGCACGTCGATCGGCCCGGGGTTGGGGTCGCGGGACTCGCGCACCAGCAGCGGTGTGAGGATCAGCAGCGGGATGAGCACCGGCACGGCGAGGAGGAACACGGAGCCCCACCAGAAGTGCTCGATCAGCACGCCGCCGACGATCGGCCCGAGGGCGGAGCCCGCCGCGAAACCGGACGCCCAGACCGCGATGGCCAGCCGGCGCTGCTCGCGGTCGACGAAGACGCTGCGCAGCAGTGACAGGGTGGACGGCATCAGCATCGCGCCGAAGAAGCCGAGGCTGGCGCGCGCGGCGATGAGGAGTTCCGTGGTCGGCGCGAACGCCGCCCCGACGGAGACGAGCGCGAAGCCGGTCGCACCGATCAGCAGCAGTTTGCGGCGGCCGATGCGGTCGCCGAGGCTGCCCATCGAGACCAGGAGGCCGGCGAGCACCAGCGGGTATGCGTCGATGATCCAGAGCATCCCCGTGCCGCTCGGTTCGAGCGCCTTCGAGATGGAGGGCAGCGCGAAGCTGAGCACGGTGTTGTCGATCGAGACGAGCAGCACCGGCAGCATGAGGACCGCGAGCGCGACCCATTCACGCGCACCGGCGCGCGGGGCGACGGCTGGCGTGGACAGTGTGGTGCTCGGAGTAGACATACCTCTACTGTACCGTCTGGACGGTACAGTAATCAAGTCAAACCGGCTACCATGGCGTCATGGCCGACACCCCCTCCGCCCGCGACCGCATCCTCGACGCCTTCGAGGAGCTGCTCGGCGAGCAGAGCGAACGCGCAGCGACGCTCGACGCCGTCGCCGCCCGCGCCGGCGTCTCCAAAGGCGGACTCCTCTACCACTTCGCCTCCAAAGACGCGATGGTCGACGGCGTCCTCTCTCGCCTCCGTGCCAACGTCGACGCCGACCTCGACCGGATGCGCACCGCCCCGGACGGCCCCGTCGCCTACTTCATCCGCACGTCCATCCCCACCGACAACGACCTCGAACGCTCCATCGTCGCCGTCGCCCGCCTCGCCCAGAGCGCCGACAGCAGGGCCAGGGATGCGCTCTCCGCGATGCAGCGGGCGTGGCTCGACATCCTGGAGTCCGCCGTCGCCGACCCCCTGGTCGCCCGCGTCATCATGCTGATCGGCGACGGGATGTACTACAACACCGCCCTGCTCCCCGCCACGAACGCCGTGATCCGCAGCGAGACCGACCTCGACAGGGTGGTCGAGCTGGTGCAGCGGCTGGCCGACTCCCCCACCGAGTAGCGCGGGGCCGCCGTGGCGCCGCGGTGACGCCGCGGTGGCGCGATGACGCCGCGAGCCGATCCGCCGGGCTCGCCCTATGCTCCGAGCCCGCCCTCCTCGGCCACCTCAGCGAGCCGCCGGTGCAGGAACCGCCGCACCCGCGCATCCTGGGCTGCCTCCGCCGCACGCCGGTACGCCTCCGCTGCGCGACCATCCCCCTCCAGCCGCAACAGATCCGCGCGGACCGCGAGCGCCTGCGCCGCCACCACCCCGTCGAACAGCTCCGGATGCGCATCCAGCTCCGCCAGCGCCGCCTCCGGCCCGACGTCGGCGCTGTACCCGCGCGCCACGGCACGGCCGAGCTGTGCCGCCGCCGACGGCCAGCGCAGCACCAGGCCGTCGTAGAGCCGCGCGATGGCCGGCCAGTCCGTCGCCTCCCAGGTCGGTGCGATCCCGTGCAGCCCCGCGATCCCCGCCTGCAGCGCGAATCGGCCTGGACCACCCGGGGCGTCGGCGGTCAGCGCAGCCGTCGCGAGCCGCTCCCCCTCTGCCAGCATCGCGGCGTCCCACTGCGACCGGTCGGCCTCGGCGAGCGTGACGAACTCGTCGGCGTCCGAGAGTCTGGTCGTCTGCCTGGCCTCGGTGAGCAGCAGCAGGGCGAGCAGCCCGGCCGCCTCGTCGTCCTGCTGGCGGAGGCGCAGCGCATCCCTGGCGAGCTCGATGGCGTCGGTGCGCAGTCGTCCGTCGGCGCGGGCGTGACCGATCGTGTATAACAGGTAGACGGTGGTGAGCGCGTCCGGTAGCCGGGCGGTCAGGTCGGCGTCGTCTCCCGCGGTGAAGCGCAGCCGGGAATCGTGGATGCGCTTCTTCGCCCTGGTGAGCCTCGCGGCCATCGTGGCCTCCTGCACCAGGAAGACCTCCGCGATCTGCGCCGTCTGCACGTCGCAGACGAAGCGCAGCGCGAGGGCGACGCGCGTCTCCTCCGCCACCTCCGGGTGGCACACCAGCAGGATGAGCTCCAGTCGCTCGTCCCCGGTGAACACCTCGTCCGCGTGCATGTCGGCCTCCGCCTGACTGTCGGCAGCGCGGTCGGCAGCGCGCGCCGCCTCAGCAGCCAGCATCGGCACGGCCCGCGCTGCCGTGTTCTGCCTGCGCAGCATGTCGACGGCGATGCGCTTGGCGACCGTCGTGATCCACGCGGCGGGGTTCGCGGGCTCCCGCCCGGCCGCCGCCTCCGCGACGGCACGCGCGAACGCCTCCTGCACCGCGTCCTCCGCGATCAGCAGGTCGCCGGCCGTCCGGGCGACAGCACCCAGGATGCGCGGGGCGTCCGTGCGGAACGCGCTCTCGATGGCGGTGGTCACAGCCCATTCAAGCAAGCCGTGACCACCGGCACAATCAGTTGACCGTGTCGAGCACCAGCACCGGGTACAGCTCGATCCAGCCGCCGGTCGGCACCAGCGCGGCGAGTTCTTTCGCCTGGTCCGGGCTGGAGGCGGTGAAGCCGTAGAACCCGGTCACGACCTCGCGGGTCTCGCCGAACGGGCCGTCAGTGATCAGCGGCGTTCCTCCATCGCGCGGGGTGATCTTGGTGGCGGCGGTCGCCGGCTGCAGCGCGTTCATCCCGGTGATCTTCTCGCCGGCGGCGGCGACCGCATCCTGGAAGGCCCGGTGTCCGGCCATCCCGGCCGCCCACTCCTCCTCGGTCATCGCCGTGGGGTCCCAGTTGGGTTCCTTGATGAGCAGAACGTATTCCTCCGACATGATGTCTCCTTGGATATCGCGCTCGCGCGCAGTGGATGTGAACACCACTACGACGTCAGTCAACAACGAAAATCGACAGCCCGCAGAAAAAGATTCTGCGGGCTGTCGTGAAGCGTGCGGAGCGGTCCGCGTCCGGTCAGGACTCGGTGATGTCGATCTCCTGCATCAGGTCGGCGTCGATCGCGACCTTGACCTTCTCCAGCAACCCGTCCGGGATGCGCGAGTCGACCGTGAGCACACTGAGCGCCTTGCCCCCGGCGGAGGTCCGGGCGATCTGCATCCCGGCGATGTTGATCTCGGCCTCGCCGAACTCCTGGCCGTAGACGGCGACGATGCCTGGACGGTCGTCGTAGACCATGACGATGAGGTGTTCGGCGATCGGGACCTCGACGTCGTAGCCGTTGATCTCGACGACCTTCTCGATCTGCTTCGTACCGGTGAGCGTGCCGGACACCGACACCTGCGAGCCGTCGCTGAGCGCGCCGCGCAGGGTGATCAGGTTGCGGTACTCCTCGCTGACCGAGTCGGTGATGAGGCGCACCTCGATGCCGCGCTGGTCGGCGAGCAGCGGAGCGTTCACGTACGAGACGGTCTCGCTCACGACGTTGGTGAAGATGCCCTTGAGCGCCGCGAGCTTCAGCACGCTGACGTCGTAGTCGACCAGTTCGCCGCGCACCTCGACGTCCACGCTGGTGAGCGGGCTGTGCGCGAGGCCGGAGAACACCTGGCCGAGCTTCTCGACGAGCGGGATGCCGGGGCGCACGTACGGGTCGATCACGCCGCCGGCGACGTTGACCGCATCCGGGACCAGCTCGCCGGACAGCGCGAGCCGCACCGACTTGGCGACTGAGACGCCCGCCTTCTCCTGCGCTTCGTCTGTGGAGGCGCCGAGGTGCGGGGTGACGACCACGTTCTCGAGCGCCAGCAGCGGCGACTCGGTGGGCGGCTCAGTGACGAACACGTCGAGGCCCGCGCCGGCGATGCTCTTGGTCGACAGGGCACGGTAGAGCGCGTCCTCGTCGATCAGGCCGCCGCGGGCGACGTTGACGATGAACGCGGTCGGCTTCATCAGCGCGAGCTGGTCGTCGCTGATCATGCCGGTGGTCTCCGGCGTCTTCGGCATGTGGATGGTGATGAAGTCCGCCTCGGCGAGCAGTTCGTCGAGTGTGACCAGCTGGACGCCGAGCTGCTGGGCGCGTGCGGACGTGACGTAGGGGTCGAACGCGATCACCTTGGTGCCGAACGCCTGCAGGCGGGCGGTGATGAGGGCGCCGATGCGGCCGAGGCCGATGATGCCGACCGTCTTCTCGTACACCTCGGTGCCGGTGTACTTCGAGCGCTTCCACTGTCCCTGAGCGAGCGCGTTGTGCGCGGCCGGGATGTGGCGGGCGAGGCTCAGGATGTGGCCGACGGTGAGTTCGGCGGCCGAGATGATGTTGGAGGTCGGGGCGTTCACGACCATGACGCCGGCGTTGGTGGCCGACTTGATGTCCACGTTGTCGAGCCCGACGCCCGCGCGGGCGACGACGCGCAGCTTGGGCGCCGCCGCGATGACCTCGGCGTCGACCTTCGTCGCGGACCGCACCAGGATGGCGTCCGCATCGGCCACGGCGGAGAGCAGTGCGGCACGGTCGGTGCCATCGACATCGCGGACGTCGAAGTCCGGCCCGAGGGCGTCGACGGTGGCGGGCGAAAGTTCTTCGGCGATCAGCACGACCGGCTTTGTCACGTGGCAGTTCCTTAGTGTCGGAGCAGACTTGGGAGTAAGCGCCACAGGCCATTGGGGCGCGGATCGCATCAACTCTACCGGCTGGGAACGGGTGCTTTTCGCCGCGTTACGCCGGGCTGCGCACCCTCTCAACGCACCCGCGCTCCGCGCCCCGGCGGCACGCACGACTCGTGCGAAAAGTGCGGTTCGAGCGCCCGAAACCGCACGTTTGGCACGACTCGTGCGCCGTGCCTGCGGGCGCGGCACGGCAGACTGGGGGCGTGAGTGCGTTCGAGGTCGTTCAACTGGTGGTGCGAATCGCGCTCGCGTGCGTCTTCGTGGGAATGGGTGTCCTGCACTTCGTGCCAGGACCGGCGCGAGGCATGGCGCACATGATCCCGCCCCGGATGCGGTGGGGCGGCGATGCGGGCGCGCGCGTCCTGGTCGCCGTCACCGGCGTGTGCGAGCTGGCGGGCGGAATCGGCCTGCTGCTGCCGGCGACCCGCGTGGCCGCCGCGATCTGTCTCGCGGTGTTCCTGGTCGCTGTGTTCCCCGCGAACGCGTACGCCGCGCGGCACCCCGACCGGTTCGGCGTCTTCGGGACCCCGCTCCTCCCGCGCCTGCTGCTTCAGCTGCTGCTCATCGCGCTGTGCGTGTTCTGCGCGCTCTGAGACCGGCCTCCATCGCAGCGACCACCATGGATGCGCGGGTCACGTCCGCCCGGACTGCGGCGCGCAGGAGCGTGACCGGAGTGCTGGCCGCGAGCTCCCTGCGCAGGGCGACGCCCTGGATGTCGGCCAGCCCGACGAGCGCGGTGGCCACGATCCGCGGCTCCGGGTCGTCGGCGTCGAAGCTGTAACGGGCGGCGAGCAGCTCGGCGGCCAGCGCGACGAGCGCATCCTGCTGCTCGTGCTGGTGGGCCCGCAGCGACGGGGTCTCGGCGATGAGGGCGCCGAACCTGGCGGTCCTGCGGTACGCCTCGCGCGCATCCGGTCGGGCGGCGATCCAGTCGGTCAGGTTGCCGAGCTCGTCGTCGAGCATCGTCGCGACGGCCGCGGCCGGTGAGGTGCCCTGGTCGGCCAGGGCGCGCCGCAGACCGGCGCTGGTGGCGTCGCCGCGGTCGAGCAGCAGCGCCTCCTTGCTCGGGAAGTAGTTGAACACCGTCTTCTCGGAGACGCCGCAGACGCGCGCGATCTCGGCGACCTGGACGGCGGCGAACCCGCGCTCGACGAACAGCTCGGTGGCCGTGTCGGACAGCAGGCGGCGCATCCTGCGCTTCTTCTGCTCGCGGAGGCCCAGCTGCTCCCCCGCCTCGTCCTGGTCCCAGACCACCGCCTGCTCACTCACGCCGTTGATTTTACAGCAACTCTATTTATACTGTCACTGTAACTTTTTGAAAGGGGTTCGCGTGTCCACTCTCCTGGTCGTCAGCATCGTGCTCGCCGGGTTGGTCGTCGGCGTGTACTGGGGACCGTGGATCGCGCTCACCCGCACCATCGCGTCGTTCGAGCCCGCCGTGCTCCTCCCGCTCGTGGCCCGGCTGAGCGCGAACCTCGCACCGGTGATGACGGTGCTGATGCCGCTCACGCTGCTCTCGGTGGCGGCCGTTGCTGTGGTCGCCGCGTTCGGCCACCCGGTCACCCTCATCCTGAGCGTCGTCGCGTTCGTGCTGCTCGCGATCACGCTGGTGGTGACGATGGCGGTCGAGGTGCCGATCGTCAAGACCATCGAATCCTGGACCGTCGACACCCTCCCATCCGACTGGCGCGAACGTCGCGACCGCTGGGTGTCGTTCCACCTGCTGCGGGTGATCCCGGGCGTCGTGGCGCTCGCCATGCTCGCGACGGCCGCTCTGACGTACCCGCGCTGACGCGCGCGGCCTCAGCGCGCTCAGGACGCGGCGGCGATGGCCTCCCGCACCACCGCGGCGTCGGTGACGTCGTACGACGCGTCCCCGCCGCCCGGCCCGGACGGCGATCCGGTGACGGTCGTGCGCGCCGACAGGTGCACCGCATCCACCCCTGTCACCGCGATGGCCGCGATGTCGGCGACGCCCACTCCCCCGCCCGCCATGATCTGCACCCGCCCGGCCGAAGCCGCGCTGAGGGCGGTGAGCATCCCGACGCCGTCGACGCTCCGCGATGCTCCACCCGAGGTCAAGATACGGCGGACCCCCAGCGCCGCCAGCGCATCGAGCGCACCGAGCGGGTCCGGCACGATGTCGATCGCCCGGTGGAAGGTCACGTCGAGGTCGCCGGCCGCCTCGACGAAGCGCGCGACCGCGTCCGTGTCGACGGCTCCGACGGCGTCCAGCGCGCCGACGACGACACCGGATGCGCCGGCCTGCCTGGCGAAACGGATGTCGGCCACCGCGAGGTCCACCTCGTCGCTGTCGTAGACGAACCCGCCGGCGCGAGGCCGGATGAGGACGTGCACGAACGCATCCGCGCTCGCGCGGCCCGCCTCGGCCACGGCGGCGTCGATCAGCCCGGCAGACGGGGTGAGGCCACCGACCCCGAGCGCTGAGCACAGTTCGATGCGGTCGGCGCCGCCGTCGAGGGCGACGCGAACGCCCGCCCTGTCCTGCACGGCGATCTCGACGGCGAGACGACGGGACACGGGAACCTCCGATGGATCACAGCTGGGTCACAACAGGAACAGAAAAGCGAAGAGGTGCCGACCCCCGCCCTGGGCGGAGACGGCACCTCTTCAGACTAGCCAGGCGTGCACGCCTGCCGATCGCTCAGGAAGCGATCAGCGGGCGACCTCGCCGTCCACGTAGTCGTCGTCGTTCGAGGCGTTCCAGGCGAACAGCTTGCGCAGCTCGCGGCCGGTGGCCTCGATCGGGTGCTGCTCGCCCTTGGCGCGCAGCGCAAGGAACTCCGGAGCACCCGCATCCTGGTCGGCGATGAAACGCTCGGCGAACGCACCGGACTGGATGTCGGCGAGAACGGCCTGCATGTTCTCCTTGACGTGCGGGTCGATGACGCGCGGGCCAGAGACGTAGTCGCCGTACTCAGCGGTGTCGGAGACGCTCCAGCGCTGCTTGGCGATTCCGCCCTCCCACATCAGGTCGACGATGAGCTTGAGCTCGTGCAGCACCTCGAAGTAGGCGACCTGCGGCTGGTAGCCGGCCTCGGTCAGCGTCTCGAAGCCGTACTGGACGAGCTGCGAGACACCGCCGCAGAGCACGGCCTGCTCACCGAACAGGTCGGTCTCGGTCTCTTCGGTGAAGGTGGTCTTGATGCCACCGGCGCGAAGACCGCCGATGCCCTTGGCGTAGCTGAGGACGAGCGGCCACGCGTTGCCGGTGGCGTCCTTCTCGACGGCCACGATCACGGGGACGCCACGGCCGGCCTCGTACTCGCGGCGCACGGTGTGGCCAGGGCCCTTGGGGGCGACCATGATGACGTCGACGCCCTCCGGGGCCTCGATGTAGCCGAAGCGGATGTTGAAGCCGTGGCCGAAGACGAGCGCGTTGCCCTCTTCGAGGTTCGGCTGGATGTCGTCGGCGTAGAGGTGACGCTGCACCTGGTCCGGAGCGAGGACGACGATGACGTCGGCCCACTTGGCCGCCTCGGCGGCGCTCAGGACCTGGAAGCCGGCCTCTTCGGCCTTCGGCTTGGACTTCGAGCCTTCCTTGAGGCCGATGACGACCTCGACGCCCGAGTCGCGGAGGTTCTGCGCGTGCGCGTGACCCTGCGAGCCGTAGCCGATGACGGCAACCTTCTTGCCCTGGATGATCGACAGGTCAGCGTCGTTGTCGTAGTAGATCTCAGCCACTGGTGGATTCTCCTTGTTCGTGTGGTGCTGCAGTAAACGGTTAGTTCTTGAAGACGCGCTCGGTGATGGATTTCGAGCCACGGCCGATCGCGAGGAGGCCCGACTGCGCCATCTCTTTGATCCCGTACGGTTCGAGCACCTTGAGGAGCGCCTGGGTCTTGCCGCTGTCACCTGTGACCTCGATGACCAGTGCGTCCGTCGCGACATCCACGACGCGGGCGCGGAAGAGGTTGACGGCCTCGAGCACCTGCGAGCGGGTGGTGTTGTCGACGCGCACCTTGATCAGCAGGTGCTCGCGCTGCACGGACTGCGCAGGGTCGAGCTCCACGATCTTGATGACGTTGATCAGCTTGTTGAGCTGCTTGGTGACCTGCTCGAGCGGAAGCTCTTCGACATCGACGACGACCGTGATGCGGGAGAGGCCGTCGACCTCGCTCGCACCCACCGCCAGGGATTCGATGTTGAAGCCGCGGCGGGCGAACAGACCGGCGACGCGGGTCAGCAGACCAGGCTTGTCCTCGACGAGGAGGCTCAGAACGTGCGTGCTCATGGGTTACTCCTCTCCGAAGGCGGGGCTGTGGTCGCGGGCGTACTGGACGTAGCTGTTGCTGACTCCCTGGGGAACCATCGGCCAGACCATCGCGTCCGCGCTCACGACGAAGTCGATGACCACGGGGCGGTCGTTGGTCTCCAGCGCGAGCTTGATCGCCGCATCCACCTCTTCTTCTTTCGTGACGCGGATGCCGAGGGCGCCGTACGCCTCGGCCAGCTTCACGAAGTCGGGGACGCGGACGGTGTCGTGACCGGTGTTCAGGTCGGTGTTGGAGTACCGGCCGTCGTAGAACAGGGTCTGCCATTGCCGCACCATGCCGAGCGACGAGTTGTTGATGATCGCGACCTTGATCGGGATCTTGTTGATCGTGCAGGTGGCGAGTTCCTGATTGGTCATCTGGAAGCAGCCGTCGCCGTCGATGGACCACACCACGCGGTCGGGCTGAGAGACCTTGGCGCCCATGGCTGCTGGCACCGAGTATCCCATCGTGCCGGCGCCACCCGAGTTGAGCCACGAGTTGGGCCGCTCGTACTTGATGAACTGCGCCGCCCACATCTGGTGCTGGCCGACACCGGCGACGTAGACGCCCTCCGGTCCGGTCAGTTCGCCGATCCGCTGGATGACGTGCTGCGGGACGAGCAGGCCGTCCGTCGTGGGGGCGAACCCGAGCGGGAACTCTTCGCGGAGCCCGTTCAGGTACGTCCACCACTCGACAGTGTCCGGCTCGTGATCCTTGATCGCGTCCGTGAACGCGGCGGTCAGATCGACGATGACATCCTTGGCATCGCCGACGATGGGCACGTCGGCGATCCGGATCTTGGAGATCTCAGCCGGGTCGACATCGACGTGGACGACTTTCGCGTTCGGAGCGAACAGCGAGGTGTTACCGGTGACACGGTCATCGAACCGCGCACCGAGCGACACGATGAGGTCCGACTCCTGCAACGCCAGCACCGCCGGAACGGTGCCGTGCATCCCGGGCATGCCGAGGTGCTGCTTGTGCGAGTCGGGGAACGCGCCGCGCGCCATGAGCGTGGTGGTGACGGGTGCTCCGGTGACCTCGGCGAGCTCGAGCAGTTCCTGGGATGCGCGGGAGCGGATCACGCCGCCGCCCACGTACAGGATCGGCTTCTTGGCCTCGGCGAGCAGCTGGGCCGCCGCGAGGATCTGCTTGCCGTGCGCCTTGGTGATCGGCCGGTAACCAGGCAGGTCGACCTTGGGCGGCCACACGAACGGCACCGAGTTCTGCTGGGCGTCCTTCGTGATGTCGACGAGCACCGGGCCAGGACGGCCCGTTCCCGCGATGTGGTAGGCCGCGGCGATGGTGGACGGGATGTCCTCCGCGTTCTTCACCAGGAAGGAGTGCTTGGTGATCGGCATCGTGATCCCCACGATGTCGGCCTCCTGGAAGGCGTCCGTCCCCATCAGGGTGGAGAAGACCTGGCCGGTGATGAACACCACGGGGACCGAGTCCATGTGGGCATCCATGATGGCCGTGACCAGGTTGGTCGCGCCAGGGCCGGAGGTGGCCATGGCCACGCCGACCTTGTTGGCGGCCGACGCGTAGCCTTCGGCCGCGTGACCGGCGCCCTGCTCGTGCCTGACCAGGATGTGACGGATCTTGGACGAGTCCATGATCGCGTCGTAGATGGGGAGGATGGCGCCCCCTGGGAGCCCGAAGACGTCGGTGACGCCGAGGAGTTCCAGGGTGCGGACGACGGACTGCGAGCCCGTCAGCGATTCGGGCGATGCCTTACCAGGCGTCGCGGATGGCAACACGGTGCTAGGAGAACTGGGTTCCGAGGACATGTGTGGGCGAGTCCCTTACGTACGAAACGGATGATGCGAGGAAGCGGAGCTACCCCGTGACCGCGCCCTCCGCGGCGGAGTGCACGAGCTTGGAGTACTTCGCGAGAACGCCACGGGTATAGCGCGGGGGAAGAGGCGCCCAGCCTTCACGGCGGGCGGTCAGCTCTGACTCGTCGACAAGTAGGTCGAGGGAGCGAGCCGCGATATCGACCCGTATCAGATCACCATCGCGCACGAAGGCGATAGGACCTGCGTCCACCGCTTCGGGTGCTATGTGGCCGATGCAGAGGCCGGTTGTGCCGCCTGAGAATCGTCCGTCTGTTAATAGTAGTACATCCTTGCCGAGCCCCGCGCCCTTGATGGCTGCGGTGATGGCGAGCATCTCGCGCATGCCCGGTCCGCCCTTGGGGCCCTCGTAGCGGATGATGACGACGTCGCCGGCGTTGATCTTGCCCTCGGTCAGCGCATCCATCGCCCCGCGCTCGCGCTCGAAGACGCGGGCAGGACCCTCGAAAATCTCGGCGTCGAAGCCGGCGGTCTTGACGACGGCGCCCTCCGGAGCGAGCGATCCCTTGAGGATCGTGATGCCGCCGGTGGCGTGGATGGGGTTGTCGAGCGAGCGCATGACCTCGCCGTCCGGAGCGGGCGGGTTGATCTCCGCGAGGTTCTCCGCGACGGTCTTGCCGGTGACGGTGAGGCAGTCGCCGTGCAGGAGCCCGGCGTCGAGCAGCGCCTTCATGACGACGGGCACGCCGCCGTGGCGGTCGACGTCGTTCATGACGTACTTGCCGAACGGCTTGAGGTCTCCGATGTGCGGGACCTTGTCTCCGATGCGGTTGAAGTCGTCGATCGTGAGATCGACGTCGGCCTCGCGGGCGATGGCCAGGAGGTGGAGCACGACATTGGTCGAGCCGCCGAACGCCATCGCCACCGCGATGGCGTTCTCGAACGCCTTCTTGGTGAGGATGTCGCGCGCGGTGATGCCGAGCTTGAGCAGGTTGACGACGGCCTCGCCGGAGCGGTGGGCGAAGTAGTCGCGGCGGCGGTCGGCCGAGGGCGGAGCGGCCGAGCCCGGGAGGCTCATGCCGAGCGCCTCGGCGACGGAGGCCATGGTGTTGGCGGTGTACATGCCGCCACAGGCGCCCTCACCGGGAGCGATGGCGCACTCGATGCGCTTGAGGTCTTCTTCGCTCATCTTGCCCGCCTTGCAGGCGCCGACGGCCTCGAAGGAATCGATGATCGTGACGTCCTTCTCCGTGCCGTCGGAGAGCTTGACCCAGCCGGGGGCGATGGAGCCCGCGTAGAGGAAGACGGCGGAGAGGTCGAGGCGGGCGGCCGCCATCAGCATGCCCGGCAGCGACTTGTCGCAGCCCGCGAGCAGCACCGTGCCGTCGAGGCGCTCGGCCATCATGACGGTCTCGACGGAGTCGGCGATGACCTCACGGGAGACGAGAGAGAAGTGCATCCCCTCGTGGCCCATCGAGATGCCGTCGGAAACCGAGATCGTGCCGAACTGCAGCGGGTATCCCCCGCCGGAGTGGACGCCCTCTTTGGCGCCCTGCGCGAGGCGGTCGAGCGACAGGTTGCACGGGGTGATCTCGTTCCAGGAGCTCGCGATTCCGATCTGCGGCTTCTCCCAGTCGGCGTCGCCCATTCCGACAGCCCGAAGCATCCCGCGGCTCGTGGTTGCTTCGATTCCGTCGGTGACGACGCGCGAACGCGGTTTCCAATCGATGTCTGGCATGGATCAACTCTAGGACCGTTTCGATGCCGGTCCGGTCATATGAAGCTGGGGGCGCGCGACCCACCTCCCGGCGAGACTTGTGGCACGTTCTATATTTTATGCTCTCGTGTTCGATGTTATATTTCTTATCAAAGTGATTTTGGGGGAAGTATGGGGATGACAGTCGCGGTCGACACCGACCACTTGCGGGCGAGCGCGCGGACGATGGCCGAGGTGAAGGACGACCGCCACGATGCGGTCATCGACGCGCACGACCTGGGTTCGTGGCAGTCGACGGGCGCGTTGGAGCGATTCGGGGACTACTGGCAGCAGGGCCGTTCGGCGCTGGCGAGCAGCCTGGACGCCTTCGAGCACATCCTTCGCTCGTCGGCGGACGCGTACGAGAGGCGTGACGCCGACAGCGCGAAGTAGTTCGACGGAGCCGTTCGTGCGATCTAGCGCGTGGGACTGGTCTCCCGTCGGTTTCGAGGAGGATCCGACGCCGGGCACAGTCGAGGTCGTCGAGTCGCTCGCTGTCGAGTTGCGGGCGACCGCAGAGCGGCTGTGGCACCAGTCGGAGGCGGTGGGCCGGGTGCACGTCTCGCTTGTGGCACCGCAGTGGTCGGGGGTGGCGGCGGAGGTCTTCGCCGAGCGGCTGCTGACCGTGACGGACGGCTTCCGGGTCGCTGCCGCCCGGCACCGCGACGGCGCTGATGCCGCGCGCTCCTGGGCGGGCGCCCTCTGGGAGACCCAGGAAGCCGCCGACCGCGCGTTGCGGGCCGCCGAGGAAGCGCAAGCGGACCTCGCGCTGGCGGAGGCCGCCGTCGGACTGTCGATGGCCGACCACACCACCCTCCCGACAGCGGACATCGAACTGATCGACGCGCGCTTCCGGCTCAACGACGCGCAACTGCGTCTGGACGATGCCCGCGCTCAGGCCCGAAGAGCCAAGGACCAGTACGACGCCGCAGAACAGGTCTTCGTGCGCCAGCTGGACGCCACCCTGGACGGCGCGCTCCCCGCTGCGACCCGGCCTGAACTGGAGGACTTCGCCGAGGTCACCATCATGCTGACGGCGGTCACGCACCCCGCCGGTGCGATGGACCTGTTCACCTCCCAAGGCCCTGACCAGGTCCGGAAACTGCTCGCCGCGCGTCCAGACCTGGCGCAAACGCTGTGGGATTCCCCGCCTCCTCCGGAGAAGGTCGCGGCCTGGTGGAAGCAGCTCAGCCCCGAGGAGCGGGAACAGTGGTGCCAGGCCGTGCCGTCGATCATCGGCAACCTCCCCGGCCTCGACGCCGACACCCGCATCCACGCCAACATGATCCAGCTCCAACGCGACCTCTACGACGGAACAATCGCGGCGGACTCGCCGCAGGCGATCGTGATGCAGGACATCCTCAAAGCCCTCCGAGTGAACGAATTCTCCGGCCCGTTGCTGGACTTCGAGAAGCTCGCGAAGGAGCTGACACCACCACGCGGCTTGTTGTCGTACAACATCCGTCACGAGCCACCACTCGCGGCTATCGCGATCGGCGAGACCAGCGCAGAGAAGTCCGGGAAGGTCACCTGGGCGGTCCCCGGTATGGACAGCGCACTCGGCGAACCCGACCGCCTCACCGGGTGGACTGGCGCAGCACTCAACATCTACAAGAAGCAGAAGTCCTTGGAGCGCGGAATTAGTCACATGGTGGTGGCGTGGATCGGCTACGACTCCCCCGATCTGGGCTCGGTCCTCCACGGAGACCGGGCGCGGGACGGTGCCGCCCGCCTCTCCCACGAACTGGACGGACAGTGGGCGGCAGACACCATCCTGGGCGGCAACAAAGAACCCCACACCGCCGTCGTCAGACACTCCTACGGCACCACCGTGGTCACCAACGCCGTCAGCGACGTCGCCCACAACGTGCAATCGGTCGTGCTGCTGGCCTCGGCCGGAGTGGAAGGGAGCATCCATAGCGTCGACGATCTGCACGTCGACGGGGGCGGCAACCACGTCTACGCCAGCGAAGCATCACGCGACAACGTCGCAGGAGCGGGCCGGATCGGTTCCGGGCGAAGCGACCCCAGAGACAGCGCCTTTGGCGCCCGGGAGTTCTCCTCCGAAGGCGACCCAGCACACGACCTCCGCGCCACCGACGGACACGACACCATCGGATACGGAACCGACAACGGCCCCTGGTACTCCCAACACGCCAGCAAAGGACACGGCTACCTCAACCCAGACACCGAAGCACTCCACAACACTGCCGCATCATCCCTCGGCCTCGACGGCAAGATCAACGGCGGCACCACCGACCACGAAACAGGGAAAAAGCGATGAAACACCGCACCGGAATCAGCGCCACCGTCACCCTTACAATCGCGCTGCTGCTGACCGGCTGCGCCTATCCAGGAGGAAACTTGACCAACCCCAACGACGACGCCCTCTCCCCACCCGACGGCCTGTCTACCAAACCCCACGCCGAACTGCTCGATGAAACCGTGAAGCAGACCAGCGAGCTCGTGCAACTCGTCGGAGGCGAATGGCTCGACGCCGGATCCCCACCGGGCGTCTTCGACCCCACCAACCTGTCCCCGTGGCGCCACCCTGACCCTTGCGACATGACCGGCACCGCCGAGCAATACTCCATCGACCTCTGGCAGGACCCACCCCCCGGCACAGAACTCGACCCGTTCGCCCATGTCGCGAAAGTGCGCGCCCACTGGAAAAGCCTCGACTACACCATCCGACAAATCGGACCACCCGAACAAGACACCACCCACGGGCACTCCATCATCGTCGACCTCCCCAACAACGGAGGGCTCTCCTTCTTCGCGAGCACCGAGGTGCTCGCGATCTCCGTTCGAAGCGAGTGCACCGCAGTACCCAAATGACACCACATCGAGTTGTCCGGTTCATTGTGGCCACAGCCGCCGTCCTCACCGCGATGACCGGCTGCGTCCCAGTGGGAGGTCCGAGCGGCGACCCCCTGTCCCCACCCGAAGGACTGTCGACCAAACCCCACGCCGAACTGCTCCACGCAACCGTGAAGCAAACCAGCGAGCTCGTGCAACTCGTCGGAGGCGCATGGCTCGACCTGGGATCCCCTCCTGGCGTCTTCGACCCCACCAACCTGTCCCCGTGGAGTCACCCGGACCCCTGCGACATGACCGGCACCGCCGAACAATACTCCATCGACCTCAGGCAGGACCCACCGCCCAGCACCGAACTCGACCCGTTCGCCCATGTCGCGAAAGTGCGCGCCCATTGGGAAAGCCTCGGCTACACCATTCGCCAAATCGGACCACCCGAACAGGACATCACCCACGGGCACTCCATCATCGTGGACTTCGCCAACAACGCAGGGCTCTCCTTCTTCGCGAGCACCGAAGTGCTCGGAATCTCTGTCCAAAGCGAGTGCACCGCAATAGACCGATGAACCCGGCGGTCCCCGTGTCAGCTTTGCGGAGTCTCCCCATACGCCTGGCGCGCGTCAGCCAGCAGGCCCAGCATCGTCGCGACGGCCTTCTCGTCGGCGAGGCGGAACTGCGCGGCTGTGTCGCCCTCGCCCACCTTGATGCCGACGTCGCCGGCTCCCGGGCGGAGCACGTGGAAGCCGTCCTCGTCCGTCACGTCGTCACCGGCGAACAGCACGGCCGTGGCCTTCGTGTACTCCCGCAGGCGCTCGATCCCGTCGCCCTTGTTCGCACCGCGCACGGAGAACTCGATGATGTCCTTGCCGTCGCGGATGGTGAGGTCATCGCTGACCGAGGCGGCCGCCGCGTACGCGGCCTCGACCACCTTCGGACCCTCCGACTCGTCGAGCAGCCGGTAGTGCACGCCGTACCCGACCGGCTTCGTCTCCAGGCGCGTCCCCTCCGTCGACTCCACGAGCGCACCGAGCGCTTCACCGAGCTTCTGCAGCGTCTCCTGCTCCTGCACGCTGAGGTCGAGCGAGACGCCGTCGCGGCCGAACCGGATCTCGACGCCGTGTGAACCGATGAGGAGTGCATCCGGATCGGCTTCGGTCACGATCTCCAGGCTCGACAGGGGGCGCCCCGAGATGTAGGCCACCCAGGTGTTCGGCATGGCCTCCAGACGGTCGAGCGCCTCCTTGGCCTGCGGGAGCATCCTGGCCGCCTTCGGCCGGTCGACGAACGGCGCGAGGGTGCCGTCGAAGTCGAGCGCGAGGAGCATCCGCTCGGTCGAGGAGAAGGCGCGGAGGGCGTCGACGAGGGCGACGGCGGAGGCGGACGGTGTTGCTGGGGCTGTCTCTGTCATGCTGCTTTCTCTGGTCGTGCCGGTGTGGTGCTGGTGCAGGAGGCGCCGGACGGCGCACGCGGGATCGGCGCGGGGCGGCTCAGCGCCGGTTGACCGGCGGGTTCTGCAGCGGGTGGTCGCCGTGCGCGCTGCTGGTCAGTGCGTCCAGGAACGATGCGGACCACTTGGCCACGTCGTTGGTGAGGACGCGCTTGCGCAGGGCGCGCATCCGCCTGGTCCGCTCCCGACGCGGCATGGCGACGGCCTGCTGGATGGTCTCCTTCAGCCCCTCGATGTCGTGCGGGTTGATCAGGAGCGCCTGGCGCAGTTCGTCAGAGGCCCCGGCGAACTCGCTGAGCACGAGGACGCCGTCGTCGTCGACCCTGGTGGCGACGTACTCCTTGGCGACCAGGTTCATCCCGTCGCGGAGGGCGGTGACGAGCATCACGTCGGCGGCGAGGTAGAGGGCGACCATCTCCTCGCGCGGGTAGCCGTGGTGCAGGTAGGCGATGGCGGTGTGGCCGAGGGTCGAGTAGTCGCCGTTGATGCGGCCGACCGTCAGCTCGATCTCGTCGCGGAGCTGCATGTACGTCTCGACGCGCTCGCGGCTCGGGCTGGCGACCTGCACGAGGGTGACGTGCTCGGAGTCGAGCGTGCCCTCGGCGAGGAGCTCGCCGAACGCCTTGAGGCGGTGCCCGATGCCTTTCGTGTAGTCGAGCCTGTCGACGCCGAGCAGGATCTTCTCCGGGTTGCCGAGCTCTTCCCTGATCTGCCTGGCGCGCTCCTGGATCTCCGGGCGCCTGGCCATCTCCTGGTAGCGGTCGGCGTCGATGGAGATCGGGAACTGCCTGGCGAGGACCGTGCGCGCCAGGCCGCCGTGCTTGTTGGTGGTCACGTGGCGGTGGGACCCGGCATCCGGATCGTCGGAGTCGATCGGCACCTCGATGATGGGGCCGCGCGTCTCGTAGCCCTTCAAGCGACGGACCGCGCGGGAGAAGTTGCCCGCGTCCGCGACCCGCTGGAATCCGATCACGTCGGCGCCGAGCAGGCCGTCGATGATCTGGCGGCGCCACGGCAGCTGGGAGTAGATGCCATAGGGAGGGAACGGGATGTGGTTGAAGAAGCCGATCACAAGGTCCGGCCGCTGCGCCCGGAGCATCGCGGGGACGAGCTGCAGCTGGTAGTCGTGCACCCAGACCACGGCGCCCCTCGCCGATGAGGCGGCGGCCGCATCCGCGAACCGCTGGTTGACCTTCACGTAGGTGTCCCACCACTCGCGGTGGAAGCTCGGCTGCGCGATCACGTCGTGGTAGAGCGGCCACAGGGTGTCGTTGGAGAAGCCCTCGTAGTACTCCTGCAGGTCCTGCTCGCTGAGCCGCACCGGGTGGATGTTGATCCCGTCGGCCTCGAACGGCTCGACATCCTCGTCCGCGACGCCGGCCCAGCCGATCCAGACCCCTTCCTCCGCGCGCATAACGGGCTCCAGCGCTGCGACAAGCCCTCCAGGAGACGGCCGCCAGCTCGCGGTTCCATCGTCGTCGGTGACCCGGTCGACGGGGAGCCTGTTGGAGACGATCACGAGGTCGTACGTGTCGCCGTCCGTGCTGGATCCGGTGCTCGTGGAAGGTGCTTGGTGAGGGGAGATGGTGTGTCCAATCCGTCGATGTCGCGGTCATTGCGCACTATATGCCAGGGTACCAGCGTGTTCTAGCCCGGTCCGTGGGTCGTTCTCCGGGCGGTCATGCTGCGTTCAGGCCTCGTGAGTACAGTGGCGCCCGTGATGCGAATCGGCATGAGCACGTCGTGCGTCTACCCGCTGACGATCGAGCACGGTTTCCGCCTGGCTGCGGAGGCCGGCTACGACGGCGTGGAGGTGATGGTCACCCGCGACGAGACCACCCAGACCACGGATGCGCTGCTCGCCCTCTCCGAGCGCTACAGCATGCCGATCCTGTCCATCCACGCCCCGGTGCTGCTGCTGACGCACTTCGTCTGGGGCCGCGACCCGCGGGTGAAGCTGGAGAGGTCGGCGGAACTAGCCGCAGCGGTCGGCGCGGACACCGTTGTCGTGCATCCACCGTTCCGCTGGCAGGCGGGCTATGCGGAGGACTTCCTCTCCATCGTCCGGCAGACGGCGGAGTCGAGCGGCGTGCAGATCGCCGTCGAGAACATGTTCCCGTGGAAGCTCGCCGGCCGCGCGCTCGCGGCATACTCCCCCGGCTGGAACCCGGCGCCGATGGACTGCGATGCCGTCACCCTCGACTTCTCGCACGCCGCGCTCAGCGGCGTCGACTCCCTCGGGCTGGCCACAGAGCTGGGCGACCGGCTCCGCCACGTCCACCTCTGCGACGGCTCCGGCCCGCTCGACGAGAACCGGGTGTTCGACGAGCACCTGCTGCCCGGGCACGGCGGTGAGCCCGTCGCCGAGGTGCTCCAGCTGCTCGCCGCCCGGCGCTGGACGGGAAGCATCGTCGCCGAGGTCAACACCCGCAAGGCGCGCACCGACGACGAACGGCTGGCGATGCTCCAGGAGACCGTCGCGTTCGCCCGCGAGCACACCGGGTCGGCTACCGCGCCGTCCCCAGCGTCCTGACCAGTTCGCGCGCGTACTCGCGGTAGCCGGCAGCCGTCGGGTGGAACGCGGCGAACCCTTTCGTGTTGATCCAGGGAGCCGTGGTGCCGATGCCGTGCCCGTCGAAGTCGACGCCGACGTACTTCATCGGCACGCCTTTGGCCCGCTGCGCGTCGACCGCCGTGCGGATCACCTCGTTGAGGCCGACGGTCGCTGCGTTGATGGCCGCCGCCAGACCGAAGTCGGGCGCGTTCGGGTCGGTCGCGTCGTACAGCAGCGCATAGCCGGTGACCACGATGCGGGCGTTCGGCGCCGCCTGCGCGACGGCGGAGTACACCGCGGACAGCCGGTCGGGCAGCACGTTGAGCAGCGACAGGGCGCTGGACAGTTCGTTGCGGCACGGGATGGCCTTGCCCGCCGCGCAGTCCGAAGCGATGTCGGCGACGCCGAGGTCGTTGCCTCCGATGCTGAGCGTGACCAGGTCGGTGCGGTCGTCGAGGGCGATGAGCTGCCGCTTCAGCAGGTCGGAGGTGGTGGCGCCGCTGCAGGACGCGTTGGCGATCAGGTCGACGCCGGAGGCCTCGGCGAAGATGTCGGGATAGCTCTTCGGGCTGCTGACGCACTTGCCCGTCTCGCCTCCCGCGCCCATCCCCGCGGCGAACGAGTCGCCGAGTGCGACGTAGCGCGTCTGCGCGGTCAGCGGCTCCTTCGGGAACGGGTCGACAGTTGGAGTCGGCGTCGGGGTGGACCGCGCCGGGGCGACGGCGTCGGTGGTTCCGCGGTGGTCCGAGGAGGCCGACCAGGCGAGCGCCGCACCGCCGGCGAGCGCGCCGACAGCGACGACCGCGATGATCGGGATGACGATGGCTCTGCGTCGCATCCGATCAACGTTAGCGGTGCATCCTTGATGCCCGCTCGACGCCGGGTGTGCAGCGGCTCGGCGCTTGCTCCGCCCCCGCCGTGCGTCACACCCGTTCGGTCAGCGCCAGCAGCACGGCGGGGACGCTCGCGGAGAGCCGTTCGGAGAACTTGCGTTCGTCGCCGGTGAGCAGCGCGCGGGCCTCGGCGTTCGCGCACAGCTCCGCGATCACCCTCACCGCTTCCTCCGGGTCGATGGTGAAGCGGCGGTGCGCCGTGTCCAGCGCGTCGACGACGATCTCGGTGAGCTCGGCGAAGAAGCCGTCCTGATAGCGCAGGAAGTCGGCCGCGATCGTCTGGTCGCGCATCGCCAGGAGGAGGAATTCGGACTGGACGAGCCACCAGCGGCGGTCGTCGGACTGGAGTTCGAGCACCTTCGTGACGATCTCGATGACGACGTCGTCTCCGAGGGTCGCGCCGTCCTCGACTTTGGGAGCGAGGTACTGGGCGACACCGGCGTTCAGCTGTTCGATGCGCATGGTCTTCTCGCGCTCCATCAGCGCGAAGAACAACTCCTCTTTGGTGGAGAAGTTGGAGTAGAAGGCTCCGCGGGTGAACCCGGCGGCCTCCGTGATCATCTCGACACTCGCGGCGTGGACGCCGTGCTCGGCGAAGATGTCGAACGCTGCGTCGAGCAGACGCGAGCGCGTCTTCTGGCGGCGCGCGGACTCGGCCGGCGCCTCGTCTCTGAGAGCTGTCGTTTCCAAGCTGAAACCTTCCTGAATCGAGTTCCAGATACACGAGTGTATCCGATACATTCGGGTATCGGATACGACGGTGTATCGAAACCCGTGCCTGAGCCTTACCCGATCATCTAGGAGAACGTGTGTCCTCGGTTCTGTATTCGATCGGCCGCTGGGCGTTCCGCGCCCGCAAACTCGTCGTCGCCATCTGGATCGTCCTCCTCGTCGCCCTCGGCGGTGGCGCCGTGCTGTTCAACCAGGGCACCGACAACTCCTTCAGCATCCCAGGCACCGAGTCGCAGGAAGCGCTCGACACACTGAGCCGCACCTTCCCGCAGGTGAGCGGCACCTCTGCGCAGGTCGTCGTCGTCGCGCCGGACGGCCAGAAGGTCACCGATCCAGCGGTGAAGCAGTCCGTCGAGAGCACGGTCGGCGACCTCAAGAAACTCGACGGCGTCTCCGGCGTGATCGACCCGTACGGCGACCAGGTGAAAGGCTCCATCTCCGACGACGCGTCCGCCGCCATCGTGACGGTGCAGCTCGCCGGCCAGATCACCACGGTGCCCGCCGAGACCAAGACTGCACTGCAGGATGCGGGCACAACGCTCCAGAAAGACCTGCCGGCCGGGTCCCAGGTCGCCGTGGGCGGGCAGCTGTTCTCGCAGAGCCTTCCGGCGCTGAGCGTCACGGAACTCCTCGGCGTCGGCATCGCGCTGATCGTGCTCATCCTGACGTTCGGATCGTTCATCGCGGCGGGCATGCCGCTGCTCACCGCGCTGCTCGGGGTCGGGCTGTCGATGGCGCTCATCTTCATCGCCACGCTGTTCGGGCCGATCTCGTCGACGACGCCGCTGCTCGCCCTCATGCTCGGGCTCGCCGTCGGCATCGACTACTCGCTGTTCATCATCTCTAGGCATCAGAGCCAGTTGAAGGCGGGCGTCGATCCGGAGGAGTCCGCCGCGCGCTCGGTCGCGACGGCGGGTTCTGCCGTGCTGTTCGCCGGGATCACGGTCATCATCGCGCTCGTCGGGCTGTCGGTGGCGAACATCCCGTTCCTCACGACGATGGGCATCGCAGCGTCCGCGGCCGTGGCCATCGCCGTGCTGATCTCGCTGTCGCTCACCCCGGCGCTGCTCGGGTTCGCCGGAGCCAGGATCACGCCGGGCAGGCGCGCGGCGAAGCGTTCCGCCGCCGCGTCGCCTGCCGCCGCCGCAACGCCTGCCGCCGCTCCAACGCCCGCCGCGGCCCCGACCCTCGCGCACGCCGCGAAGGCCGACGTGCCTCCCGGGTTCTTCCGCGGCTGGGTCCGCTCCGTCACGCGGTGGCCGATCGTCACCATCGTCGCCGTGGTCACGGTGCTCGGCATCGCCGCCATCCCGGCCGCGCAGCTGCGCCTCGCGCTCCCCGACGCCGGATCGCACGCCGAGGACGACCCGGCCCGCATCGCATACGACCTCATCTCCGAGCACTTCGGCCCCGGATACAACGGGCCACTGATCGTCACAGGATCGATCATCCAGAGCAAGGATCCGGTCGGTCTGATGACGAAGATCGGCGACGAACTCGCCGCCATGCCCGGCGTCGCCGCCGTGCCGCTCGCGACCCCCAACCAGTCGGCGGACACCGGCATCGTCCAGGTGATTCCGACGACAGGGCCAGACTCCGAGAAGACGGCGCAGCTCGTCTCCGACATCCGGGCCAAGCACCAGCACTTCCTCGACACCTACGGCGTCGACCTCAAGGTCACGGGCAACACCGCGGCGCAGATCGACGTCTCCGACCGGCTCGGCGGCGCGCTGCTCCCGTTCGGCATCCTGGTGGTCGGGCTCTCGCTCGTGCTGCTCACGATGGTGTTCCGGTCGATCGCCGTGCCGATCAAGGCGGCGCTCGGCTACCTGCTCTCGGTCGGAGCCGCCTTCGGGGCCGTGACCGTGGTGTTCGAGTGGGGCTGGTTCTCCGACGCGCTCAACGTCGCCAAGACGGGGCCGGTGATCAGCTTCATGCCGATCATCCTGATGGGCGTGCTGTTCGGGCTCGCGATGGACTACGAGGTGTTCCTGGTCAGCAGGATCAGAGAGGACTACGTGCACGGCGGCCACGCCAGGCGCGCGGTCGAGAGCGGTTTCGTCGGCTCGGCGAAGGTGGTGACGGCCGCCGCGATCATCATGATCTCGGTGTTCGCCGCGTTCGTCCCGCAGGGCGACACATCGATCAAACCGATCGCGCTCGGGCTGGCGGTCGGCGTCTTCGTCGACGCGTTCATCGTGCGGATGACCTTGGTGCCTGCCGTGCTCCAGCTACTCGGGGAGAAGGCGTGGTGGATGCCGCGCTGGCTCGACCGCATCCTGCCGTCGTTCGACGTCGAGGGCGACGGCCTGCAGAAGGAACTCGACCTGGCCGACTGGCCGGAGCCGGGCGGCCGGTACATCGCGGCGGCGGACGGCCTGGCGATCAGTGCGGGCAAGCGGCGCCTGTTCTCCGACGTCTCGTTCCGCCTGACCGACGGCGAGGTGCTGGTCGTGCACGGCGATGACCGCACCGCGTCGCTCGCGCTGCTGATGGCCGTCACCGGTCGCACCAAGCCGGATGCGGGAACGATCAAAGTCGCAGGCCTCGTGCTGCCGACCCGCGCGGCCGGTGTGCGCACCCGCACCGCCGTCGTCCGGCTCGGCACGTCGGAGACGCCGGTCGAGGATGTGCGGCGCGCGCTCGCCGGGCATCCGCAGGTGCTCGCCATAGACGCCGTCGACGCGGTCACCGATCCGATCGAGCGGAGGCGCATCCGGTATGAGCTGTCGGATGCGGTCGGCCGTGCGCACATCGACGAGCGGCCGTTCGCGCTCATCGTGAGCTGCGTCGACCCCGAGGGCCTGGACGACGTGCTGCCGGACAGCGTCGAACCGACCTCGATCGTCGTGACCGACCCGCTCGACCGCGACGGCGAGCACACCGCACGCCAGCACGCGGCGGCGCACACCGCAGTCAACACCACCGCAGGCGGCAGCACCGCAGACAGCACCACCGCAGACAGCACCGAGAAGGCGAACGTCCGATGACCACACCGACCTCTCCCCTCCGCCGCCCGCGCTCACTGTTCTCCTTGGAACGGATGCGGTCCGACCGGCGCGTCACCTGGCTCACCATCACCGGACTCCTGCTCGTTCCGCTGGCCATCGGCGGGCTGCTCGTCTGGGCGTTATGGAACCCGACGGAGCACCTCGACCGCGTGCAGGCTGCCGTCGTCAACCTCGACCAGCCGGTGAAGATCAACGACCAGACCGTCCCGCTCGGCCGCCAGCTCTCCGCCGGTCTCCTCAATGGCAAGAGCGACAACTACGACTGGGTGCTCACCGACCAGAAGGATGCGGACGCCGGCCTCGCGGACGGAACGTACGTCTCCGTCGTCACCATCCCGAAGGACTTCTCCAAGGCGGCGACCTCGCCGTCCGGCTCCGCGGCGGACGCCGAGCAGGCGACCATCGACGTGCAGACCAGTGCGAAGTCGAAGCTGGTGGATCCGGCGATCAGCCAGGCCGTCACCACCACGGCCACCTCCGTGCTCAACAAGCAGCTCACCTCCACGTATCTGGAGAATGTGTACGTCGGCTTCAACACGGTGCACGACCAGATCGCGAAGGCGGCCAGCGGCGCGACCGCGCTCTCCGGCGGTGTGTCGCAGCTCGCGTCCGGTGCGCACCAGCTGGGTGACGCCTCCACCCAGTTGGCGTCCGGCGCCTCCTCCCTGTCGAGCGGTGTCGGCCAGCTCGCCGGCGGCGTGTCATCGCTCGCCGGCGGGTTGAGCACGCTGCAGCAGCAGACGGCGGCGCTTCCCGCGCAGACGCAGCAGCTCGCCACCGGGACCGCCGGTGTCTCCACGGGGGTGAACGCGACCGTCGCCGGACTGCAGAAACTGTCAGCGGGATGCGCGGCGATGCACGGCGCGGCCGACCCGATCTGCGTCGGCATCGACCAGACCATCGCGGGGATGACCACCGGCCAGGGCGGCAACCCAAGCCTCGTCGACGCGGCGGGCTCCGTCGCGTCCGGCACGCAGCAGCTCGCCGCGGGGATGCCGGCCCTCACCGCGGGCATCGGGCAGAGCGCGTCGGCGGCCGGGCAGCTCGCCTCCGGGGCGTCGCAGTCGGCGTCGGGCGCGTCCACGCTCGCGAGCGGCGCCCAGCAGCTTGCGACCGGCGTGACCGGGCTCGCGACGGGGGCCGACCAGTCCAGCGCCGGTGCGGCGTCGCTCTCCTCCGGACTCGACCAGGCCGTCTCGAAACTGCCGAGCTACTCCAGCGACGAGCGGTCCAACCTCGCGACGGTCGCCGCGGAGCCGGTCACCCAGAAGAGCACGGACACGAGCGGATTCGGCCAGTCGAGCATCCCGTTGTTCGGGGCGGTCGCCCTGTGGCTCGGCGCACTGGCGACGTTCCTCGTGCTGCAGGCGGTCTCGCGCCGGGCGATCCTGACCACGCGCGCCTCCGGCAGGATCGCGCTCGACGGGTTTCTTCCCGCCGCGGCGATCGGCGCCGTCCAGGGCGTCTTCGTGGCGGGGATCATGCAGTTCGCACTGTCGCTCGACCTCGGGCACTGGTTCGGGTTCGCCGGGGTCGCGATGGCCGTCGGCGTCGCCTTCGCCGCCGTCAACCACGGACTCGTCGCTCTGCTCGGCGGCATCGGCAGGTTCGTGTCGATGCTCGTCGTGGTGGTGACCCTCGCCTCCGGGATCGTGTCGACGGTGCCAGGACTGTTCACCAGCCTGACGGAGTGGTTCCCGACCTCGGCGGCGATCACCGCGTTCCGCGGCGTCGTGGAGTCGTCGGATGGGGTCTGGCGCGGCCTCGGCGGCCTGCTCCTGTGGGCGGCGTTCGGCTTCGCTCTCACGCTGATCGCGGTCGCGCGGCGACGCGTCGTCCGCGTCGCGCAACTCCTCCCTGCGGAGTAGGCCGGCCCGCCCCTACACGGTGGCGGCGAGCGCGAGGGTGGCGAGGACGACCGTGACCGGGGCCACGATCAGACCGAGGAGCAGATAGCGGCTCCAGCGGATCTGCACGTCGAACGCGGTGAGGCGCTGGTGCCAGAGCAGAGTCGCGAGCGACGCCCACGGGGTGATCAGCGGTCCGGCGTTCACGCCGATCAGCAGCGCCACCAGCCGCACGGGCGTGTCCGCCGCCGGTTCGAGTGCGAGGTAGGCAGGGAGGTTGTCGATCGCGTTCGCCCCGACCATCCCGGTCAGCGACAGGCGCAGCAGGGCGAGCGGGGACTCCCCCGTTCCGGAGACGACCGCGAGCAGCTGGCCGAGCCCGACCACGTGCAGCGCCTCGATGAACAGGAACAGCCCGGACGCCAGCACGACCAGCTGCCACGGGATCAGCCCGAACCGGAGCACGCCCCGGCGACGCACCAGGAACACGACGCCGAGCACCACCGCCGTCCCCGACGCGGGCAGCCACACCGGGATCCCGGACACCAGCAACGGGACGAGTGCCACGATCACCGCGGCGCTCCACCAGAACAGCACGGGGTCGTCGATGCGGTCGAGGTCGCCCGTCTCGTAGCGCACCAGCAGCCGGCGCCGGTAGATCAGGAAGATCGCGACGACAGGGACCACGATGGCGACGAGCGCGGGAGCCGCGGTCAGCGCGGCGAACTCCAGCGGGCTCGGGTCGCCCATCGCGTGCTGCGCCAGCAGGTTGGTCAGGTTGGAGACCGGCAGCAGCAGCGACCCCGTGTTCGCCAGCCACACCGTCGTCAGTGCGAACGGCAGCGGGTCGAGACCGGCGTGCCGCGCGAGCACGACGACGACCGGCGTCAGCAGCACGGCGGTGGTGTCGAGCGACAGGAAGATCGTGCTGACCGCTGCGACGGCCGCGACCAGCAGCCAGAGCAGCCACGCGCGCCCACGCCCCCAGCGCGCCGTCTGCTGGGCAACGGCGGTGAACAGCCCCGCCTCCGCCGCCAGCTCGGTCACGACGGTCACGGCCACCACGAACAACAGGATGGGCCATACCCTGTCCCAGAGCTGTGCGGCATCGGAGAGCGGGAGCAGGCCGGTCGCGACGGCGACGATCCCGAGCAGGAGCAGGACGGCGCCGACGATCGCGGTGCGCATCCGTTCTCCCTCCTTCGCCGCCGTGTTCTCGGTCCGGTTCTTCTCGGCGCGGTTCTTCTCCGCGCGGCCCTGCGAGCGTACGCTACGGAACGCACCCGGTAGCGTAAGCCGGGAGCGAAAGGATGCGGATGCGCAAGTTCATCTTCAACGGGGCGGTCATCAGTGCGGTGCTCGGACTCTGGACCACCATCCAGACCACCAGGTCGGGCGCGAGGGACTGGCGCGTCCCGCTGCTCTGGATCAGTGCGGCCCTGTCGCTCGTGATCGCGATCGGCACCGTGCTCGAAGAATCGAAAGAAGCCGAGATCAGCGAGAAATCCCGCTGATCGCACGGCGTGTCCGCGCCGAATCTGAGTTTTCTTCCAGGACACTGGTATTCAACAGTGAGAACAACCTGGAAGGGGTTGGACCATGTTTGGTCGTAGGCGGCACGCCGCCGCGGTTCCGGCGGCCCCGGTTCCACAATTGACGGACGCTCAGATCCTCGAACTCGTCCACGGCAAAGTGGCCGAGTTGATCGGTGAGAACGGTGAATGGACCGTGTCCCGCCGCTCCGCCGACGACACGGACAGCATCTTCCACTCGGTCCTCGCTCAGTCCGTGAGCCTCGACATCACCACCACCCTGATCGACGCCCGTCAGCGCGTCGCCGCCGGTGAGATCATCGCGACGGCCGAACCGCAGCACCTCGCCGCCGATGCGCCCGTCGCCGAGGTGAAGGACACGACCGCTCCGGTCGTCGCCGAGACGTCCGTGACCTCCGAGCCCGTCGACGACACCGCTGAGCCCGCCGCCTTCGGCTGGGAGCCGGCCCCGATCACCGTCTGGACCGACCTGCGCAAGCCCGTCACCGGCGAGATCCCCGCTCTTACCGAGCGTTCCGCCGCCTAAGCCCCACCAACGCCTCCATCGAGCCCAGGCTTTCTCCCGCTGTTCGCGCCGAATAGCAGGAGAAAGGCTGGGCTCGACTGCGTGGAAGCCGGGACGAGGCGCAGGGTCAGCCCAGGGGGTGCCAGGCGGCTGGACCGCGGGAGCCTGCGCGGTAGGAGGTGAGGGGGACCTCGTTCTTGGACCATTCGGTGATGACGGGGGCGACGATGCGCCAGCACTCGACGGCGGTGTCGCCGCGCACCGAGAGCGACGGGTCTCCGTCGAGGATGCCCTCCAGGACTTCGCCGTATGCCAGCAGCTGGCCCGGACCGAAGTCGACAGACAGCGAGGCCCGCTCGATCTCGGTCGGGTCGCCTGGGCCGTTGACGTTCAGGTCGAGTGACATCTCGTCCGGCGCGAGCATGATGCGCAGCTGCGTCGGCTCCTTCACACCCTTCAATCCGGTCGGGATGTGCGGGGCCGGCTTGAACGTGACCACGATCTCGCGCCGCCGCTCCCCCAGCGCCTTGCCCGAGCGCAGCGTGAACGGGACACCAGCCCAGCGCCACGTGTCGATCTGGAAGGTGACCTCGGCGAGCGTCTCGGTCTGGCGGTCCGGATCGACGCCCGGCTCCTTCGCGTACGACGGGACCTTCTCCCCGTCGACCGTCCCCGCGGTGTATCTGGCTCGGCGGCTCGATTCCAGCGGGCTGTCGCCCCAGACGCGCGTCGCCCGGAGCACGGCGCCCTTCGCCTCCCGGATGTCCTGCGCCCCCATGGTCGACGGCGGCTCCATCGCGAGAACGGCGAGCACCTGCAGCAGATGGCTCTGGATCATGTCGACCAGTGCCCCGGCCTTGTCGTAGTAGCGCGCCCTGCCTTCCAGCCCGAGCGTCTCGTCGTAGATCACATCGACGCGGTCGATGTGCTGGCCGTTCCACAGCGGCTCGAAGATGCGGTTCGCGAACCGCAGGCCCACCAGGTTGAACACGGTCGACCGGCCGAGGAAGTGGTCGACCCGGTGGATCTGGTCCTCGGGGACGAGCTTCGCCAGCTGCTTGTTGAGGGCGATGGCGCTGCGGCGGTCGGTGCCGAACGGCTTCTCCAGAGCGAGTGTCGTGCCGGCCGGGAGCGTCAGCTTTTCGAGCGCTGCGCAGGCGGAGGCCGCGATGGCGGGCGGCAGCGCGAAGTAGAGCGCCGGCACGCCGTCGGCCGCATCCAGGATGCGCTGCAGGTCGTGCGGGTCGGTCACGTCGGCGGGGAGGTAGGTGGTGCCGGCGAGGAGTGCCTCCACCGCGGGGCCGGAGCACTTCATCGTCTTGAAGGCCGCGCGGACCACGGAGCGCCAGTGGGCGGTCGTCCAGTCTTCGACGCCGGAGCCCACCAGTTTCACCGACCGCTCAGGGTGATCCGTCAGCAACTGGCCGAGTGCGGGAAGGAGGAGCCTGGACGAAAGATCGCCGCTCGCTCCGAGAATCACGAGAGTGGTCACCTGCTGCGTCATGTCCATCACAGTACGGCCATACTTGAGAACATGTCGCTCCCCATCGAGGATTATGCCCTGATCAGTGATTGCTACACCGGGGCCCTCGTCGGACGGGACGGCAGCATCGACTGGCTGTGCCTGCCGCGCTACGACTCGCAGTCCACCTTCGGCTCCCTGCTCGGGACCGAGGACCACGGCCGCTGGCTGCTCGCGCCCGCCGACCCCGTCGCACACTCCGAGCGCCGCTACGACGGCGACACGATGATCCTCGTCACCACCTGGACCACGGAGGACGGCGAGATCGAGGTGACAGACGCGATGCCGATGGGCGACGGCCGCGCCGACCTCGTGCGCCGGGTGCGCGGTGTGCGCGGCACCGTGCGGATGCGACAGGATCTGCGCATCCGGTTCGGGTACGCCACCGCGATGCCGTGGGTGCGTAAGGACGAGTCGGAGCATCCACCGTCGTTGATCGCCGTGGCCGGCCCGGACGCCATCGTCGTCCGCGGCTCCGCCCTGCGAGCGACGGACCACTCGCACTCCGGCGAGTTCACGGTCACGGCCGGTGAGACCATCGACCTCAGCCTCACCTGGTTCCCGTCGCACCGGGAGCCGCCGTCGGCGCCGAATGTCGAAGACGCCCTGGCAAGGACCCGCGACTGGTGGTCGAACTGGGCGGAGGGCTGCGAGCACGACGGACCGTATCGGGACGAAGTGGTGCGCTCGCTCCTGCTCCTGCGGGCGCTCACGCACCTCCAGACCGGCGGGATCGTCGCCGCGGCGACCACGTCCCTTCCGGAGAACTTCGGCGGCGAACGCAACTGGGACTACCGCTACGTCTGGCTGCGGGATGCGTCGCTCACCATCTCGGCGCTCCTCGCGCACGGCTACGACGACTCGGTCGACCACTGGCGCGACTGGCTGTTGCGCGCGGTCGCCGGCGACCCTGGCGACGTGCAGATCATGTACGGGCTGTCCGGGGAGCGCGACCTCGCCGAGCGCGAGATCACCAGCCTGCCCGGCTACCAGGGCGCATCCCCCGTGCGGATCGGCAACGACGCGTCCACGCAGTTCCAGGCCGACGTGATCGGCGAGGTGATGCTCGCCCTCGACCACGGCCGGCGCAACGGCGTCGCGGAGACGCGGCTGTCGTGGGCGTTGCAGCGGGCGCTGATGGGCTATCTGGAGCAGCACTGGCACGAACCGGATCACGGGATCTGGGAGATCCGCGGGGTGCCCCGGTTCTTCACCCACTCGCGCGGACTGGTCTGGGCGGCGTTCGACTGCGCGATCCGCGCCGTCGACGACCACGGGCTGCAGGGGCCGGTGGAGCGCTGGCGGCAGCGCCGCGACGAGGTGCGCGCGGACATCGAGGCGCACGGCTACGACGCAGAGCGCGGGACCTACGTGCAGTGCTACGGCGCACCGGGCGTCGACGCCTCGCTGTTGCAGCTCGCCCAGGTCGGATACTGCGACTGGAACGACCCCCGGATGCTCGGCACCGTTCGCGCCCTCGAGACCGACCTGATGCGCGACGGACTCCTGCTGCGCTACCGCACCGAGGAGGGGGTGGACGGGCTGCCGCCTGGCGAACATCCGTTCCTCGCCTGCTCGTTCTGGCTGGTCGAGCAGTATGCGCGGTCCGGCCGCATCGACGACGCCACCGCACTGATGGACCGGCTGGTCGCGCTCGCCAACGACGTCGGGATGCTGTCGGAGGAGTACGACGTCGACGGCGCGTCCCAGGCGGGCAACACTCCCCAGGCGCTCACGCACCTGACGCTGGTGCGCGCGGCGGACGCCATCTCCGACGCCGTCGGCGCCGGTCACGGCCCGACCAGGAACGGCGGGCGCGGACGGCGGTAGACTCGGTGACCGTGCTCCCCCTGCGACAGGATGCGTCATGACGGACGCGTCGACCATCGAAGAGACAGAGCTCGGCGAACGCCTCGAGCTCGGCTCCCCTTGGGTGACCATCGTCTGGAACGACCCGGTGAACCTGATGTCGTACGTCAGCTACGTGTTCCAGAGCTACTTCGGGTTCTCCCGCGCCGAGGCGGAGCGGCTGATGCTGCTCGTGCACAACGCGGGACGCGCCGTCGTCGCGACGGGGACGCGTGAGGAGATGGAGCGGCACGTGGAGGCCATGCACGACTTCGGGCTGTGGGCGACGCTCACCAAGGCGGACGCGTGAAGCCGTTCCGGCGCGCGAGGGACGGCGCGATCGTCGCCGTGTTCGAGCGCGAGGAGGCGGACGTGATCGCCCGGCTGGCCGCCGAGTCCGCCGAACTGGTCGAGTCGGTGCGCTCCGGGGTCGACCCAACGAGCGACCCTGCCCTGCTGCGCTTGCTTCCGGACGCCTATCCGGAAGATGCGGAGGCGTCGGCCGAGTTCCGCCGGTTCACCACGGACGGGCTCGCCGAACGCAAGTCGCTGAACGCGGTGACGGTGGTGGAATCGCTGAGCGCGGCGCACGCCTCCGGCAAGGCTGGCAGGGTCGAGGTGCGGCTCGACGCCGATGACGCCTCCGCGTGGATGCGCGCCGTCGGCGACATCCGCCTGGTGCTCGCCGCCCGGCTCGGCATCGTCGAGGACGGCGACGACGGCGAGGTGCACGACGAGGAGTCCGCGCTGCTGCGCGCGATCTACGACTGGCTGGCGTACGTGCAGGACACGCTGGTCGGCGCCCTCATGCCTGGCAAGCACTGAGCCCGGCTCAGACCGGGAAGCGCACCGCCGCTGCCGCCGCCGCACCGCCGGGGATCTCTTCCGCGCGCAGCGCGTAGACGGTCGCCTTGGACGCGAGCGCGCGCCGCAGGATCTCGTCGACGACGCCGTAGTTGCCCGGTTCGTCCTCGTCGGAGTATGTGATCGCCCCGGTCTCCTCGTCGAGGGTGCCTGGCACTCTCCTGTCGATGTCGACGACCAGCGCCTCGACGGCGCCGTAGGTCGCCGCCCTGGCGATGTCGCTGAGGTCGGTGGTCGCCGTCCCCGCCGCCATGCGGGCCTCGAAGTCCGACTTGAGGCGTGCCGCCTTCGCCGCGTACACCGCGTCGAGCAGCAGGCGGGCCTCGGCCGCGAGATCCTCGTTCGTCTTCTCCTCCGGGTTGCCCGTGATGGTCTCGGCGACGAGTCTCGGGTAGGTGTTGGCGTTGCGGAAGATGCCGACGAGGGGTTCAGCGGCGGCGAGGATGAGCGGGTCGGTCGAGTTCGCCAGGATGGGGTGCAACGCACGCTCGATGGCCTGCACGTATTCGAGCATCCGCACCTTCTGGCCCTCTGAGCCTTGGATGCGACCGTCCGGAGCCCTGCCGTTGATGGAGGCGACGCCCGCCGCCGACGCGACGTCTTTCGGCAGCCCGGGTACGTCGATCGTCTGCGCCGGCGCCTGCGGCGACACCTGGATGAGCCGGACGGAGCCCTGCGCGAGCGCGAGGATCAGGGCCGTCTGCGGGAAGGTGACCGTGCGCAGCAGCGGCTTGACGTAGAAACGGTCGGCGATGTCGCAGGAGGAGCCGAGCCGGTTCGGCAGCCGGAACGTCTCGCTGAGGCCGCCGTCGAGGAACACCGCGAGCGAGCGCGATTGGTATCGCCAGAAGTCCCTGTCTTCGAGGATCGCCTCGCCTTCGCGCTGGATGGCGGCGATGCGTGCTTTCGGGATCCCGTCGTCTTCGAGCGTCTTGACGGCCTGCGCCAGGTGGTTCTTCAATTCGATCCGTGCGCGGTCCGCTTCGGCGGGGACCGTGCCGGTCGGCAGGTAGATGGTGACGCTTCCCGGCTGCCGCAGCGCCGCGATCCTCTCGATGTCGGCCTTCGTGGGAATGTCTTTGTATTCCATTTCCGACTCCCTCGGTCGCATGCTGTCCGGTCTCGCCAGTCTGGTCGCGCCCCCTCCCGTTGACAACCCCTGAAAACGCGCCTACGTTAACCTAAACCGGTTTAGACGCAAAGGACGCAATGATGCGAGACCTCGAAAATCCCCGTGTGACGGGACGCCGAAAGGCGTTCATCGGCCTGCTTCTCGGCACGGCTGTCGCGGTGACGGCGGGTGCCGTTCCCGCCAACGCAGCGACGGTGGATGCGGTCGCAGCCGCTCCCGCCGCCGCCCCGGCCGCAGCTCCCGCCGCGGCTCCAGCCCCGGCCAAACTGACGAACCTCGCGCACCTCGACTGGCTGCAGGCCGACGTCCCGCTGCTCTCCGGCGTCGCCGGTCACACCACATACCGCCAGGCGGAGGAGCCGACCGCCCGTGCACCCTGGGTGTACGCGAACCGCAACGCCGACGGCTCCTTCACGCACGTCGGCGGCGGCCCCATCACGGATGCGGCCAAGGGCTGGTACGCCCAGGGCGCGTTCGACGCGGACGACATCTCCCGCGCCGCCGTCGTCTACCTGCGCGACTGGGCGCAGAACGGGACGGCCAGCAGCAAGCAGTCCGCCTACGAGCTGCTGCGCTCACTCACCTACCTCCAGACCACATCGGGGCCGAACGCCGGTGGCGTGGTGCTCTGGCAGCAGTCGGACGGCACCCTGAACCCGTCGGCCATCCCGGTCGAGCTGCCCAACCCGAGCGACTCGGCCGAGTCGTTCTGGCTGGCGCGCACCGTCTGGGCGCTCGGGGAGGGCTACGCAGGCTTCAAGGCCGCCGACCCCGCCTTCGCCTCGTTCCTCAAAGACCGGATGGACCTTTCCATCGCCGCCCTGCAGCGCCAGTCGCTGTCGAAATACGGCGCGACGGAGCAGGCCAACGGCGTCACGGTGCCCGCCTGGCTGATCGTCGGAAGCGCGAGTGCCACCTCGGAGGCCGTGCTCGGACTGAGTGCGTACGTGAAGGCGGCGCCGGACGACCGGGCCGCAGCTACCGCGCTCAGCCGGTATTCGGAGGGAATCGCGAAGCTCGCCAGCGGCGGTACAGGCCAGTGGCCGTTCGGCGCGCTGCTGCCCGAGGCCAACTCCCCCACCTTCTGGCACGCCTGGGGCGGGATGGAACCTGCTGCCCTTTCCCGCGCGGCGACCGTGCTCGGCCGCTCGGATCTGCAGTCGACCGCGGCGACGGACGCCGCACAGTTCACCGCTCAGCTCCTCGCCTCCGGAGGCCCGGACAACGGCTGGACCCCGACGCCCGCCGACACCACGCAGATCGCGTACGGCGTCGACTCCCGGCTGGAGGGCCTGCTCTCCGTCGCCGACGCGACCGGCGCCTCCGGGCTCACGCAGCTGGCCTCAGCGCAGGCCGCCTGGTACTTCGGCGCCAACCCGGCCGGCGTCCCGGTCTACGACCCGGCGACCGGCGTGTGCGTCGACGGCATCAACGCCGACAAGACCGTCAACCGCAACTGCGGCGCCGAGTCCGTCATCCACACCGAGCTGTCCATGCTGGCACTGGATGCGCATCCCGCTGTCGCAGCACAGGCCACGGCCCTCACCCGCACCACCGCCACGGACGGCCTCACGGTCGTCGAGGCGGAGAGCGGGGCGCTGACCGGTTCGGCGACCGTCGTCACCCCGCCGTCGGCGTGGACCGGGTCGGCCAACTGGTCGGGCGGCAAGTACGTCGCCGCGAAGGCGGGAGACACGATCACGCTGACGCTTCCGGCCGGGCACCCGGCCGCGACCATCCTGCCGATCGCCGACCTCGGCTCCGGCGGAGCGGGGAAGACCATCTGGACCGCCACCGCTGGAAAGATCACCCTGCCGATCGGGACGACCGCCAACGCCGCGTCCGGCGCCCAGGGCATCGCGCCGACCACCGTGTACCTCAAGCCGCAGACCCTGCCGATCCCCGTCCTGCCGGCTGTCAGCACCATCACGGCGCGGGTCGGCGGGACCGCGAGCATCGACGCCGTGCTCGTGCAGCCGGTGGTCTCGCACCTGGGGCTGGCCGGAGCATCCACTGGTCTCGACGTGTACGTGAACGGAACGAAGCTGCCGACGCTGAAGAAGATCGACGGCACAGGTCCCGTCACGGTGACCAGATTCGACAAGACGGGACGCCAGGTCGGCTCCCCCGCCAAGCTCGGCGGCCACGCGATCGTCGTGGTCGAGGCCGGCGGGTTCACCACGGTGGTTCCGCGATGAGTCCGGTCACGATCAACGATGTCGCCCGCGCGGCGGGCGTCAGCAAGGGACTCGTCTCCCTCGCGCTGAACGACCGCCGCGGGGTCGCCCCGGAGACGCGCGACCGCATCCTGGAAGCGGCCCGCGAGCTGGGCTGGAGCCCGAACCCGAGCGCCAGGGGGCTCAGCACCAAGCGCGCGTACGCCCTCGGCCTGATCCTGCGGCGCGACCCGCGCACCATCGAGGTCGACCCGTTCTTCGCCGCGTTCATCGCGGGCGTCGAGACGGTGCTCTCCGAGCGCGGCCAGGTGCTCGTGCTCACCGTCGTGCCGGACGAGGAGGCGGAGTCGCGGGCGTACTCCCGGCTCGCCGCCGACAAACGTGTCGACGGATTCCTGCTCACCGACCTGCTCGACGACGACGCGCGCATCCCGCTCATCGACGGGCTCGGGATGCAGGCGGTCTCGCTCGGCCAGCCGACCACCGGCACGCCGTTCCCCGTCATCACCCGCGACTACGACGCCGGCATCGACGAGCTCGTCGCCCACCTGGTCGGGCTCGGGCACCGCAGAATCGTGCACGTCTCCGGCGACGAGCGGATGCTGCACGGCCGGAAACGCCGCGAGCGCTACGAGCACGCGATGCGCGCCGCGGGACTCGACCCCGTCGTCGTCGCCACGGACTTCTCTCCCGAGCAGGGCGCAGAGGCCACTAAGGCACTGCTCGACAGCGCCGACCCCGCCGACCGCCCGACCGCGATCATCTACGGCAACGACCCGATGGCCATCGCCGGGATGGGCGTCGCGCACGAACGGGGCCTCCGGCTCCCCCACGATCTCTCGATCACCGGCCTCGACGGCTCGCAGATCGGGACGTATGTGTACCCCTCCTTGACCACCCTCGACAACGACCCGACCGGATGGGGCATCGCCGCCGCCACCGCATTGCTGCGGCTGGTGGAGAACGGCGAACCGGCCGACGTCGCCCTGCCCCCTGCACGGCTCGTCGTGCGAGCGTCCACCGCGGCGCCCGCCGGCGACTGATCCACACGAAGGAAAGAACAGCATGCAACGACGCAGGATATTCGTCAGTATCGTCATGGCCGGAGCCCTCGCGGGCGCTCTCGCGGCCTGCGGCTCCAGTGGAGGCGGCTCCAGCGACGCCATGAAGGCGCACGGACCCATCACCATCTGGTACTCCAACAATGCGCAGGAGGTGCAGTGGGGCAAGGCGATGGTCGCCTCCTGGAACTCGGCGCATCCGAAGGAGACCATCAAGGCGCAGGAGGTTCCCGCCGGTAAGAGCACCGAGGAGGTGCTGGGCGCCGCCATCACGGCGGGCACGACGCCCTGCCTGGTGTTCAACAACCTGCCGGCCGTCACCGGCCAGTTCGAGAAGCAGGGCGGCCTCGTCGACCTGTCGAAGTTCTCCGACGGCAACTCGTACATCCAGGCCCGCAGCGGAAGCGCGGCCGACCAGTACAAGTCCCCGAACGGCGACTTTTACCAGATGCCGTGGAAGCAGAACCCGGTGATGATCTTCTACAACAAGGACATCTTCGCCAAAGCCGGTCTCGACCCGAACAACCCCGACCTGTCCACGTACGCGTCGTTCCTCGACGCGGCCAAGAAGGTCACCGCCAGCGGGGCAGCGCAGTACGCCATCTACCCGGCGCCGACGAGCGAGTTCTTCCAGCCGAACTTCGACTACCTGCCGCTGCTGGCAGCGCAGACCGGAGGCAAGGGGCTGATCGAGAACGGCAAGGCCACGATCGACAGCCAGGACGGCCTGGACGTCGCGAACTTCTGGAAGCAGGTCTACTCCGACGGCCTCGCGGGCAAGGAGCAGTTCCAGGGTGACGCGTTCGCCGAGGGCAAGGCGGCGATGGCCATCGTCGGCCCGTGGGCCATCGCGTACTACGGAGACAAGGTGAAGTGGGGCTCGGTGCCCGTCCCGACCAAGGACGGCATCGCGGCCGACAAGACGTACACCTTCCCCGACGCGAAGAACGTCGGCATGTACACCTCGTGCAAGAACCAGGGCACGGCGTGGGATGTCCTCAAGTACGCCACGAGCAAGGACCAGGACAACAAGCTCCTGAACGTCACCGGCCAGATGCCGATCCGTGACAACCTCGCCTCGGTCTACGCCGACTACTTCACCGCCCACCCGGCGTACAAGGAGTTCGGCGCCCAGTCCGCCCGCACGGTCGACGACCCGTCCGGTCCGAACACCGTCGCGCAGCTGCAGGCGCTCCGGGATGCGTACACCAAGTCCGTGATCTCGGGGTCCGGCACCGTGGACGACGCGTTCAAGACGGCAGCCGACAAGATCACCAAGCTGCAGACGCAGAAGTAGCGACATGTCCACCATCCGAACCACCCGGGCGGCCGGGGGCGGCGACGCCCCCGCCGCCGGGCGGCGCCCCGGCGGGCGCAGCCCGAACCAGGCCAGAAAGCCGCTGCTGCAGCGCATCTTCGGACGCAACCCGCTCGGCTGGCTGTTCAGTGCACCGTATCTGGTGTTCGTGATCGTGATCTTCGCGTATCCCCTGCTGTTCGCGATCTACATGTCGTTCTTCGACTACTTCTTCGCGGCCCCAGGAGCGACCGTCGATCGTCCGTTCGTCGGCCTCGACAACTACGTCAACGCGTTCACCGACCCGGCCGTGCTGCAGTCGTTCGCGAACGTCGGCATCTTCCTGGTGATCAACGTGCCGTTGACGGTCGTCCTCAGCATCGTGCTGGCGAGCGGCCTGAACAGCATCAAGCGGTTTCGAACGTTCCTGAGGGTCAGCTACTACGTGCCGTACGTCACGGCGTCCGTCGCGATCATCGGTGTCTGGCTGTTCCTGTTCAATCAGGACGGCCTGGTCAACCAGATCCTCGGTCCGCTGGCCCCGAACCCCAGCTGGTTCGTGAACCCGACCCTCGCGATGCCGATGATCGCGATCTACGTCACCTGGAAGCAGCTCGGCTTCTACATCCTGCTCTACCTGGCCGCGCTCCAGAACGTGCCGACCGAGCTCTACGAGTCCGCGTCGACCGACGGAGCAGGCCGCGTCCGGCAGTTCTTCTCGGTGACCGTCCCCGGGGTGCGCCCGGCGACCGTCCTGGTGCTGCTGCTGTCGACCATCGTCGGAGCGAACCTGTTCACAGAGCCGTATCTGCTGACAGGAGGCGGTGGGCCGAACGGCGCATCCACCTCCCCGGTGCTGCTGATCTATCAGCAGGGCATCCAGCAGGGCCACCCCGGATACGCGGCCGCCATCGGCATCGTCCTGGTGGTGCTCGTGCTCATCATCGCTTTCTTGCAGAACCGATTCGCGGGAGACCGAGACTCATGACCACGACAGCAACGCCGGGCACACCGGCCACCCCCGCGACACCGGCGCCGTCCGGCAGGGCGGCACGCAAGCGCCGCAAGGCCGACCTGTCGTCGCCGCGACAACTCAGCCGCGGGCAGGCGATCCTGCAGGGCGTCGTGCTCACCATCGGCGCGATCGCGTTCCTGTTCCCCTTCTATTACATGGTCGTCGGATCGCTGCAGGCGTCCCCGGACACGACCGTCGCCGGCGCCTTCCCGACGCCGGGCAACCTGACGCTGAACAACTACGTCAACATCAACTCGCGCATCAACCTGTGGAGCGGGCTCGCCAGCTCGGGCATCTTCACCGGCGGCGTGCTGCTGTGCACCGTGGTATTCGGGCTGCTCGCGGGCTACGCGCTCTCCATCCTGCAGTGGCGGGGTCGCGGCGTGACGTTCGCGCTCGCACTGCTCGTGCAGGTGGTGCCGTTCCAGCTGCTGATGGTGCCGCTCTACGTGCTCATTGCACGCAACTACGGTCTCGCGGACAACTATCTCGGGATGATCCTGCCGTTCGCCATCAACTCGACGGCGGTGCTGATCTTCCGGCAGTACTTCCTGCAGATCCCGAAGGAGCTGTTCGACGCCGCCAGGATCGACGGAGCCGGCGAGTTCATGATCCTGCGACGGGTTGCCCTCCCGCTGGTGCGCCCGGCGCTCGTGACAGTGCTGCTGCTGACCTTCATCGGGCCGTGGAACGAGTTCCTCTGGCCGTTCCTGATCACCAAGGAGCAGACGATGCAGCCGCTCGCGGTCTCGCTGGCGAACTACATCAGCACCGTCGCGGCGTCGACCACGAACCCGTACGGCGCGATCCTCGCCGGAGCCGTCGTGCTCGCTGCGCCCGTGGTGGTGCTGTTCATCGTGTTCCAGCGGTACTTCACCTCGACGGACATCGGGTCCGGCGTGAAGGGCTGACACCCGGCGGCCGCCTCGCCTGTTCCACCCGCCCATCCCCTTTCCGACCAAGGAGATCCATCCCGTGAAAGCCGTCGACACCGACGACCTCCGTGCCAGCCTCGCCGAGGCCCTCACGCACACCAATGCGCTCACCGACCGCATCTCGACCGACCAGTTCTCTGCCGCGTACCCCGCGCATCCATCGTGGGCGATCGGACCGTTCGCCCGGGATGCGTCGCTCACCTTCCGGCTCGACGGCCAGTGGCACGATCCCACCGGCATCGGCTGGACCAGCGACTCGATCTTCAACCCCACCGTGATCGAGCGCGACGGGGAGCTGCACCTGTTCTACCGCGCGTCGCCGCGCAAGGAGTCGACGGCCAGCCGCATCGGCCACGCGGTCCGCTCCGGAGGGGTCTGGGTCGACTCGCCGGCCAACCCGGTGATCTACCCGACCCTGGAGAACGAGGCGCTCGGCTGCGAAGACCCCAAGGTCTACGCGGTCGACGGCGGGTACGTGCTGTTCTACAACGCGATCAGGCGCACGGCAGCAGGCGAGGTCGCATGCGACATCATGGTCGCCACCTCCGCCGACCTCGAGACGTGGGAGAAGCGCGGGCTCGCCGTGCCGCTCGATGTCTCGCAGGACTGGGCGAAAGGCGCGGTGGTGCCCCGGGATGCGCGGGGCGCCGCCGTGCGGATCGGCGGCGAGTACCTGATGTTCCTCTCCGAGGGCTGCGGAGGCCGCCCGATGGTCGGCCACTCCGACGACCTCGTGCACTGGACGTTCGCCGAGCAGCCCTACCTCGACCTGACGCCGCTCGGCGGCTCGCTGCACGAGGTGGCCTGCGCGGTGGTGGACGGGGACGACCTCGTCCTGGACTTCTTCTACGCCGACGAGAACGGCGACTTCGCCGCCGCCCAGGCGCTCTACTCCCCGTCCGACCCGTACACGCAGCTCGCCGTGAACCGCGGAGGATCGCTCGCCTGGGGCGGCCTGCAGAAGCTCGACGGCGACTGGACGTTCGCCCAGGGCTGGGACGCCCCGCCCGGCTCCCGCGAGATGTACTTCTACCGAACCACCGACCGACCAGCAGCAGAGGAGGAAGCATGAGCTCCCCCGACGACTTCCCATACGCCCTCAGCAGAGCAGGCGTGATCATGACCCCGGAGCCCGGCAACCCGCTGGAGACCGAAGGGGTGCTGAACCCGGCCACCGGCCACACCCCGGACGGCACCCTGTACCTGCTGCCGAGGCTCGTCGCCGACGGCAACGTGTCCCGCGTCGGGCTCGCCCGCGTGGAGCTGGAGGACGGTGTGCCGGTCGGCGTCACCCGCGAGGCCGTCGTGCTGGAACCAGAGCGCGAGTGGGAGTCCGGCGCGAACAACGCCGGGGTCGAGGACCCGCGCGTCACGTTCATCCCGAGCCTGGGGCTGCACGTGATGACCTACGTGGCGTTCGGTCCGCTCGGCCCGCGGACGGCCGTCGCGGTCTCCGAAGACCTGCGCGACTGGCAGCGGCTCGGGCCGGTGACGTTCGAGTACGACGACGCGCTCGGGGTGGACCTCGGGCTCTACCACAACAAAGACACGGTGTTCTTCCCCGAGCCCGTGACGGCGCCGGACGGCCGGCTCTGCCTCGCCGTGCTGCACCGCCCGGTCTGGGAACTCGGCGAGGTGCGGCCGGGCGAGGGCAACCGGCCGCCCGCCACCGTGCCGGACCCGCGCCCGAGCATCTGGATCGCGTTCCTCCCGCTGGACGCCGTGCTGGCCGACCGCCGCGAGCTCGCCCGGTGGCGCGGCAACCGGTTCCTGGCCGGGCCGGAGCATCCCTTCGAGGAGCTGAAGATCGGGGCAGGTCCGGCGCCGATCCGCGTGCCAGAAGGCTGGCTGCTGCTTCACCACGGCGTCACCGGCGTGATCGTCAACTCGCTGGCCCAGCAGCAGAACGTCAACTACGGAGCGGGCGCGATGATCCTCGACGGCGACGAGCCGTGGAAGGTGCTCGACCGCACAGACGCTCCCCTGCTCGCTGCGGAGACCGAGGACGAGCGCAGCGGAATCGTGCCGAACGTCGTCTTCCCGACCGCGATCGAGGAGATCGACGGTCAGCGTTTCGTCTTCTACGGGATGGCCGACTCCAAGATCGGCGTCGCCCGCCTCCTCCGCCGCACTCAGGACAGCTGACGGGGATCGAGTGGTCCCGAATTGCCGTGCGGAATCTTCCCGCACGGCAATTCGGGACCACTCGTTCGGGGTGGCGGGCTTCCCTCGGCGCTCCGGGCGGCGCAGAGTGGACGTATGAACATCGCATTCCTCGGGCTCGGCCGCATGGGCCGGGAGCTCGTCCCCCACCTCATCGACGCCGGCCACCGCGTGACGGTGTGGAATCGCTCGCCGGAGCCCGCGCAGGCCATGGGCCGGCGCGGCGCGCAGGTCGCGGCGTCCGCCGCCGAGGCCGTCGACGGCGCGGAGATCGTCGTCTCCGCACTGTTCGGGCCGGACGCCGTGCGCGAGGTGATCGTCGACGGCGAACTGCCGTTCGCATCCGGAGCGGTGTGGATCGACGTCACGACCGTCTCCCCCGCAGACGCCGCCTCGTTCGCCTCCTGGGCGAGCGGCGCCAGCATGAGCTATGTGCACTCGCCCGTGATCGGCTCGCTCGCGCCCGCACGGGCTGCCGCCCTCGGCGTCCTGATCGGCGGAGAGCACGACGCGGCCAGGAAGGCGCGCACCGTCGTCGCACTTTGGGCCGACCCCAACAAGCTCCGGATGCTCGACACGGCCGCGCAGGCGGCCACCGGCAAGCTCGTGGCGAACCTCGCCCTCGCCGTCACGTTCGAGGGGTTGGTGGAAGCGCTCCGGCTCGGCGGGTCCGGCGGCCTGAGCGCCGAGCAGGTGCTCGACACGCTCGGGATCACGGCGCTCGCGCCGATCGCGGCAATGAAGGGCGCGACGGTCACCTCCGGCGACTTCGACGACACCCAGTTCTCGGCGGCCCTCCTCGCGAAGGACACCCGCCTCATGCTGGAGACCTCCGACGACCCCCTCCCCGCAATCGCCCTGGTCTCCGCTTCGCTGGAGGAGGCCGTCGCCTCCGGCCACGGCGAGCAGGACTTCTCCGTCATCGCCGCCAAACGCACAGCGAGTGGTCCCGAATTGCCGTAGCGCGGAAAGCCGCGCGGCGATTCGGGACCACTCGATAGGCGTGAGGGAGGGGCCGGCTACAGGGTGACGGGCTGGCCGTCGGCGGCGGAGCGGCGCGCGGCGTCGGCCACGCGCAGCGTGCGCAGGCCGACCTGGCCGTCCGGGACGGCCGCGCGGCCGGTGCGCACGGCGTCGACGAACTCGGCCAGCATCAGCTCGTCGAGGTTGTCGCCGACACCCTCCCAGACCTGGCCGTCGACGGTCTGCCCCGCGACGTGCGGCGCGAACGGCGCGACGGTGACGTTGCCCTTGGTCCCGGTGATCTGCAGTGTGAGGCCACCCCAGGTCGGCGCGTTCTCCGGCACGGTCCAGGAGCAGTCGATCGTCGCGACGATGCCGCTCGGGTATGTCGCCGTGACCAGTCCGCCGGTCTCCACCCGCAGCGCGTCGGAGCCGTGCAGCAGGCGGTTCGAGACCGCGCGCACCGTCGTCGGCAGCTCGCCGAGCAGGTCGTCCAGCAGGTCTGCACAGTGCACGACGTGGTCGACGAGCGCGCCGCCTCCCGCGAGCTCCGGGTCGGTGAACCAGGCGCGGTCCGACGGCAGCTTGCCGTTGTTGGTGCCGCGGATGCCGACGATCTCGCCGAGCTGCCCGGCACGAACGCGCTCCCGCGCATCCACGAACGACGGCGCGAAGCGCACCGGATAGGCGGTCATCAGCGTGACGCCGGCACGCTCGGCGGCGTGGAGCATCGCGCGGCCGTCCTCGACCGTGGTCGCGAGCGGCTTCTCGCACAGGATGTGCGCACCGGCAGCGGCGGCGGCCTCGACCAGCCCGCGGTGCCTGGCGTTCTCCGCCGTCACGATCACGGCGTCCGGACCCCAGGCGAGCGCCGCCTCGTACGACTCGACGTACGTGACCCCGAGGGATGCGGCGAGCGCCTCCCCACGAAGCGCGGCATCCGGTGCGGCGGCCCCGTCAGGGTCGGTCACGATCAGGTCGATGTCATCACGGTCCGCGAGGAGCCGGCAGTAGCCGATCGCATGCGTGTGGGCGAACGACAGCACGGCGATCTTCAGCGGGCGGGTCACGGTCACTCCTGTTCCGCCGGTCATGCCCCGACGCTTTCTGTGAATACGACGCTCTCTGTGTATGCGGCGTTGGTGGCGAGCCCGGTCGCGGGGTCGAGGTCGACCGCGCGTCCGGTGCGGAGCGATTCTGCTGCGGCCTCCGCGATGGCGACGGCGCGGATGCCGTCCTCCGCCGACACCACCGCGTCGGTGTCGTCGGCGATCGCCCGCAGGAAGGCGGCGAGCTGCCGGGTGTACGGGCTGACCGCGGTGGTGGCGGGCGGCAGGTAGCCGTCTCCGGAGGCTCCGGCCGGGAAGTCGAGCGTGCTCGCCGTGTTCGTGCGCGAGTCGATCGCGAGCGTTCCGCGCGTCCCAGCGACGTCGGTGCTCGTGCGGAACACCGTGCCCTCCGGTCCCCAAGTGCCCTGCACGTGGCTGATCGCGCCACCCGCGTGGCTGAGGGTGACGTGCGCCGTGACGATGCCGGGCACGATGCCGTCGACGCTCGCCGGGCTCTGCACCGCATACACCTGGGTCACCTCGCCGGCGAGCCAGCGGGCCTGGTCGAGGTCGTGGATCATCTGGTCGAGGATGATCCCTCCCCCCGCGTTCTCGTCGAAGAACCACGATCCCGCCCGTGGGGCCTGGCCTCCTCGCACGAAGCGCAGCACAGCCGGTTCGCCGATCCTGCCGCCGTCCACCTGCCGCTTGACCTCGGCGTACTCGGGGAAGAAGCGCACGACGTGGGCGGGGAACAGCCGCACGCCCGCCGCCTCCGCCGCGTCGGCGATTTCGCGCGCCTCCGCAGCGGTCACCGAGAGCGGCTTCTCGCAGATGACGTGCTTGCCGGCGGCGATGGCGGCCAGCGCCAGCTCTTTGTGGCTGCTGCTCGACGTGACGATGTCGACGATGTCGCTCGCCGCGAGCAGCGAGTCCAGGTCGGGGGCGACGGCGAAGCTGTACTCGGCGGCCAGCGCCTCCGCGCCCTCGTGGGAGTAGACGGTGACCGGCACCTCCAGTGCCGCCCATCCGGTCGCGTGCACCTGGGAGATCCCGCCGGCGCCGATGAGGCCGACTCGGAGAGTTTTCACGTGGTTCTTTACTTTCTACTTCAGGCCGGAGAATGCGATGCCGTCGATGACGCGCTTCTGCATGATCAGGAACAGGATGAGCACCGGCGCCATGGCGAGGAGGCTGGCGGCGAGCAGGAGCGGGTAGTCGGGGATCGACCGCTGGCTGGTGAGCGTGGCGATACCCGCCGAGAGCGGCATCTGGGTCGAGTCCGTCGCGACGATGAGCGGCCAGAGCAGGTCGTTCCACGACGCGAGCACGGTGATGATCGCGAGGGCGGACAGGCCGGGCTTCGCGAGCGGCAGCATCACCTTCCAGAAAGTCTGGAAGTGGTTCGCGCCGTCGAGCCTGGCCGCCTCGGCCAGTTCGTCCGGCAGTCCCATGAAGAACTGCCGCATCAGGAAGGTGCCGAACGCGCTGAAGATGCCGGGGGCGGCGATGCCCGCGATCGTGTTCAGCCAGCCGAGCCCCTGCACGATCTGGTACTGCGGCAGCAGGTACACCTGCGGCGGCACCATCAGGATCGCGAGCACCAGGGCGAAGATCGTCCGCTTGAACGGGAACGACATCCTGGCGAACGCGTAGCCGGCCATCGAGCAGAGCAGCAGCTGGCCCACCGTGCGGATCACCGTGACGGCGACGGACACCCAGAGCTGGTTGAGGAACGGCAGCTGGTCGAAGACGTGCGCGAAGTTCTCCCAGTGCAGGGTGCCAGGCCACACCGACGGCGGCACCGACGTGACCTGCGCGTTGGTGGACAGCGACATCAGGATCTGCCAGAGGAACGGGAAGACCATCACGATGGAGCCGACGATCAGCACCACATGGGTCAGGCTCGTCCCGAGGCGTGCGCGGCCCGTCTTGGAGCCGACGACGACCGAGCTAGACATAGGTCACCCACTTCTTCTGCATCCGGAACTGGATGATCGTGAACACGCCGACGAGCAGCAGGATGGCCATGCCGACGGCGGCCGCGTATCCGTTGTCGCCGGTCTGCTGGTGCGCGAAGAACAGGTACACCATCGACTGGGTCTCGTTGATCGCAGGGTTCTGCGTGCCCATCAGGGCGTACAGCAGGTCGAACAGCTGGAATCCGGTGATCACGGTCATCACCGAGACGAAGAAGATCGACGGGCTGAGCAGCGGCACCGTGATCGAGAAGAACTGACGCATCCTGCTCGCACCGTCGAGCGACGACGCCTCGTACATCTCCGGCGGGATGCCCTTCATCCCGGCCGAGAGCACGATCAGGTTGAAGCCGAGCGAGATCCACATGCCGACCAGGCCGACGGCGAGCAGCGCGAACCACTCGGTCGAGAGCCAGTTCGGCCCCTTGATGCCGATCAGCGACAACGTGTAGTTGATGACGCCGAAGTCACCGTTGAAGATGATCCGCCAGACCATCGCGACGGCGGCGGGCATGGCGACGTACGGCAGGAAGAACGCGGTGCGGTACAGGGTGGCGAAGCGCAGCCCCGGCCGGTTCATCAGGGCCGCGAAGACCACGGCGAGCGGGATGCCGATGAGCAGGAAGCCGATGTAGACCAGCGTGTTGAGGATGGACCGCCAGAACGACGGGTCGGCCAGCATCGCCTGGTAGTTCGCCAGGCCGCTCCACGTCGCACCGCCGAAGACGCCCCACGTGGTGAAGCTGAAGTAGGCGTTGCGGAGGATCGGCCAGATGTAGAAGACGAGGACGCCGAACAGCAGCGGGCCGACGAACAGCGCCGCCCACAGCCATTCCTTCCGGTCGGTGCGTCGCTTGCGCGGTGCGGCCGGCCGGGTGGCGGGCGCCGTGGTCACGACGCCCGCCTCCTGGGTTGCGGTGGAGATGGACATTACTCTTTCGCGAGGTCCGCGTTCATCTCTTTGGCGAGCTCCTTGGCGACGTCGGCCACCGGGCGCTTACCGGAGAAGGCGTCGGGCAGCAGGTCGTTCTCCGCCTTGTTCCACGCCGCCGTGTTCTTCGAGATCGGGTACGGGTACGCGTAGTCGGCCGCTGCCTTCTCGAAGATGTTCAGGTCCCACGGCGCCGTCTTCACGAAGGCGTCCTGGGTTCCGTTGAACGCGGGGTTCGCCGCGCCCATCTCGGCCTGGGTCTGCGCGGCCTGCTTGCCGCCGAGGTAGTTCTGGAATGCCTGCGCTGCCGCCAGGTTCTTGGAGTCCTTGGCGACGACATTCGCGAGACCGTGGATGACCGTTGCCTGCTTCTCGCCCTTCGGCAGCGGTGCGAGGGCGATCGTGTCCTTGATCGGCGAGGCGAGCAGCTCGGAGTTGAGCCAGGTGCCGGACCAGATCATGGCGGACTTGCTGTTGATGAACCACTGGTCCTGCGGGGTGTCTGACAACTGCGACGGCGTCGGGGACGAGCCGTCGGCGACGAGGTCGCGCACGAACTGCAGCCCCTTGATCGCCGCTGCCGAGTCGTAGCCCGACTTCTTGCCGTCAGACGAGATGATGTCGCCACCGGCCTGCAGGATCGTGTTGTAGTAGACCTCCTGGCCGCCGTTCAGGCCGCTCGCGACGCCGTAGACGCCCTCGGCCTTCAGCTTGTCGGAGATCTGCTTGGCCTTCTGGTGGAATTCGTCCCAGGTCCAGTCGGCCGTCGGGTACGCGACGCCCGCCTTGTCGAAGACCGCCTTGTTGTAGAAGACGCCGATCGTGTCGAAGTCCTTCGGGGCTCCGAACTGCTTGCCCTCGTAGCTGTACAGCGTGTCGAGCGCCTTCGGGTAGTTCGCCGGGTCGATGCCCGAGCCGACCGGCTCCAGCAGCCCATTGGATGCGTACAGCTGGAAGTTCGGTCCGTTCATCCAGAAGACGTCCGGCAGGGTCTTCGACGATCCCTGCGTCTGCAGCTTGGTGAAGTAGTTCTGGTACGGGGTGATCTGCGAGGTCACCTTGATGTTCGGATACTCCTTGTTGAAGTCCTTGATCAGCGCCTCCATCGCGGGCTTCTGGTTGACGTCCCAGTATGCGTAGGAGATCGAAGCCGACAGATTATGATCGGCAGTGGCACCGGAGCTGCTTCCAGTGTTGGACGAGCATCCGGCCAGAAGGGCAGCGGCTGCAACCGCGGCCCCGGCGGCTAGTAGAGCTTTTCGCATTGGTTCTCCTTGAAATGTGAGTGTTGTTGTGGTGCCACCCTGGGCCGGCGATCAGTGGTCGTCGGCCCGGGGATTCCCCGTGGTCACACCAGCGTGGCCACGCGTGCATCGACGGCGGGAACGGCGATGGGCCGTGAACCGTCGCGGATGGAGTCTGTCGCCGCGACGGCTGTCGCCACCGCGTTGCGTGCTGCGACAGCGGACGTCTCCGTGCGGGAGCCGTCCCTGACGAACCGGACGAACTCGTCGACCGTCAGCCTGTCGGCGTCCCGGTGTCCCCGCTCGTCTCCGTTCACCCGGTATTCGGCGTCGCCGACCGGGTCGTAGGTGGTGCGCGTGTTCCACACGCGCACGATCGCGCCGTCGGTGTCGCCGAAGTTCTCCAGCCGGCCCTCGGTGCCGATCACCGTGTAGTTGCGCCAGTAGTCCGGCGTGTAGTGGCACTGCTGGTACGAGGCGTATACGCCGTTGTCGAGGCGCATGTTCACCATCGAGATGTCCTCGACGTCGATCACCGGGTTCAGCTCGGTCTGGCTGAGCGGCGGCCAGGCGTCGAGCGAGAACCAGTCGGGCATCGAGCGGTCGGAGTTGTCGCGCCGGTCGGCGATGTCGCCGTAGAGGCTGAGCCCGCCCATCCCGGTGACCAGCTCGGAGTATCCCCCGGCGAGCCAGTGGATGATATCGATGTCGTGCGCGCCCTTCTGCAGCAGCAGCCCGTTCGACTTGGCGCGCTCGGCGTGCCAGTCCTTGAAGTAGTAGTCGCCGCCGTTTCCGACGAAGTGCCGGCACCAGACGGCCTTGACCTCGCCGATGTCCCCGCGCCGGATGATGTCGCGCATCAGGGTGACGACCGCCATGTGCCGCATGTTGTGGCCGACGTACAGCTTGCTGCCGGTCTCCGCGGCGGCCGCGAGGATCGCGTCCGCGTCCTCCAGGCTGATCGCGAGCGGCTTCTCCAGGTAGACGGCGATGCCCGCGTTCAGCAGGTCGATGGCGATCTCGGCGTGCGTGTGGTCGGGAGACGTGACGAACGCGGCGTCCACGATGGCGGAACCGTGTGCATCCCGTGCTGCGATCAGCTGGCGGTGGTCGGAGAACGCAGTGATCTGCTCGCCGAAGCTCTCAATGCCCCTCGCCCTGGCTGCCTCGCTCGGGTCGGCGACGGCCACGACGACGCCCGCGCCGGATTCGACCGCGTGGGCGGCGATGTACGACCGCGCACCCACCCCGATCACTGCGAGCCTCAGCGGCGCCCCGGTGTCCTGCGAACTCATACTGCGATCCTCTCTGCGAGGGCTTTCGCCCCCGCCACGTCGATTTCCGGGTCCGGCACGTCCGCCGTCCCGTACACCCGCTCGGCCGACTGGCCGAAAGCGAGTGCGAGTGCTCCGAGCACGACGGACTCAGCGCCGAGCTCCGACTGGATGATGGTGGGGTGGATGGGCAACCGGATCTCGCGCATCACCGCCCTGCGCAGCGGTTCGAGCAGCGCCTCGCCCGCCCGGGAAAGACCGCCGCCGACCACGACCACGTCCGGGTCGATGGCCATCGTGAGCGTTGCGATGCCGGTGGCGAGGCCGCCGACGAACGACTCGATCTCCTCGCGCGCCCCCTCGTCGCCGTCCACGGCCATCCGGAACACCTCTTCGCCGGTGGCTGCGGAGTTCCAGCTGAGCTGACCGGTGGGGCTGACCTTCATCGAGAAGACGATCTCACCGACCTCGCCGGCGGCGGAGTGGGCGCCGCGGCGCAGCTTGCCGTCGATGATCAGGCCCATCGAGATGCGGTGGCCGAGGAAGAAGTACGCCGAGTCGTTGACCAGCCTGGATGCGCCCATCCGGTGCTCGGCGAGGGCGGCGAGTCGCATGTCGTTCTCGACCACCACCTCGCAGCCGAACTCCGCGCGCAGGTGGCCGGCGACGTCGACACCCTCCCAGTCCGGGAAGTTGCGGGAGACGATCAGCCTGCCGTCCTCCCCCACCAGACCGGAGACGGCGACCGTCATGGCAATCAGCTGCGACCTGTCGATGCCGTTGCTGTCGAGGCAGTCGGCGACGACCTTCAGGACGACGCTCATCCTGGTCGCCCCGAGGTACGACGGGTCGACCTCCTGCTCGGCCCACGCGACCATTTCACCGGCGAGATTCGCGACGGCGACGCGCATCCGGTGGATACCGATGTCGACGCCGACGAGGAAGCCGAGGTCTGCGGCGAAGTCGTAGAGGCGGGCGGGGCGTCCTGCGCCGCGTCCGCCGAGCGTGTGCTCGTCGATCTCGACGACCAGGCCGCGTTCACGCATGGTGGTCAAGGCGACCTCGACGGTCGGCCTGGACAGCCCGGTGCGAGAAGCGACCTGCGCGACGGTGCCGCGTCCGCTCTCCCGCAGGGCGAGAGCACAGCGTGCGGCGTTCGCAGCCCGCTGGCGCGAAGCGTCGGGCTCGTGGCCGCGTCCACCGAATACCATTCGTCGAAACTCCCGCTCGCTTACAATGAAACCCCGTTGCTTAATTGCTCGGGCTAGTACAGCACGCCCTGGATGCGGGCGTCAAGTGTCCAGGCGAATAGAAACAAAGTCGTTTACATATTGGAAACGATCGCCTCCGTCTCCCCGTGGCGCGACTTGTCGCGGGGAGCCCACTGGCAATACGCTCGGCACCAGTCGAACACCGAGCCGAGGAGGGCGTGATGCGCCTCACCAGACAAGCCCCACCACCGGCCACGACAGAGGAACCGCAGCCGTCGATGCTGCAGCGGAGCCCCCTGGCTCTGGGCTACATCGTCACCCTCGGCGCCGTCGGCGCGATCGTCACCGGATTCGCCCTGTACGGTCTGCGCTCGATCATCTTCATGGTCTTCCTCGCGCTGTTCGCCACGGTGGGCCTCGACCCGCTGATCCGCTGGTTCCAGCGCAGGCACATGTCCAGGGCCTGGGCGATCGTTACAGTGATCCTGATCCTGATCGCGGTCATCATCACCATCGTCTGGGTGGTGCTCCCCCTGGTGATCCAGCAGGTGCAGTTCCTGGTGACCACCATCCCGAAGGAGGTGGCGAACCTCAGGGAGCAGGGCTGGTTCGACCCCGCCAACGCATCCAGCAACGGCGTGCTCGGCGCCCTCGTCAACTGGGTGGCGTCCGAGGTCCAGAAGCCGGAGGTGTGGGCGTCGCTCGGCACCGGCCTGGTCGGCTTCGGCCTGTCGATCGTGAACGGCCTGACCTCCGGGTTCTTCATCGCGATCCTCACCATCTACTTCATCGCCACCTACGACGCGATGAAGGACGCCGCGTACAAGCTCGTCTCTGCCTCCCGTCGGCCGACGTTCATCAGCTATGCGGAGCGCATCCTGCGCAACTTCGGCAAGTACCTGTCCGGGATGGTGATCCTCGCGTTCTTCAACGCTCTCTACAGCGTGATCCTGCTGCTGCTCACCGGGGTGCCAGGCGCATTCCTGATCGGTATCCTCGCGTTCTTCATCACCCTCATCCCGCTGATCGGAACAGTGCTGACGACGGCGGCGATGACGGTGCTCGCGTTCATCCACTCCCCCGTGTCCGGCCTGTTCGTGCTGATCTTCATGCTGATCTACATGCAGGTCGAGGCATACATCCTCACGCCGAAGGTGATGGGCAAGGCCGTGCAGGTGCCGGGGTCGGTCGTGCTGATCTCCGCGCTCGCGGGCTCGACGCTGTTCGGGCTGCCGGGAGCGCTCGTCGCCATCCCGATCTCGGCGGGGATCATCCTGATCATCAAAGAGATCGTGATGCCGCGGAAAGAGCTGCGCTGAGCGCTACGTCCTGGTCGGCGACGGCAACGGCAACGGCGGCAGGTCGGCGACGAACAGGTCGCCCTCCTGCCCCAACGGCATCCGCTGCTCGATCGGGATCTCGTAGCGCTGCACGAACGCCGACGCCGTCAGCACCGACTGGCTGTCCTGCTTCGTCAGTTTGAAACCGTTCGGGTCGTCAGCACTGGTCGGCTCGAACCCGATCCGTTGCGCGTCGTCGTCGAACAGCAGCCGCAGGTGCGTGGCACCCGCCAGAAGCCTCGTCGCGGCCGCATTGAAGTGCACGCGCCCGTTCGGAAGGAAGCGCACGGTCGGAACCCCCCGGCCCGCGCTTGCCGTATTCTCGAACACCTCGAATGGCATGAACGCATTCTAACGCGTCATGACAAATTCTCACAGAGTTAATCCCTGGTCAGGGCTAGATCTTGCGGGCGCGACCGGCCGCCTCCCGAATCGCGTCGCCGGACACGTCGATGGACTGCTCGTCGATGCCGAACGCCGCCCACTGGCAGACCAGCCGCATGGTGCCGGCGGGCGGGAGCGGCCAGAGCCACAGGAAGGCGGTGTAGTTCCGGGACTCGTCCGACCCTCCGCCGCCCTGCTCGAACAGGTTCAGGACGTGGCCGTCCGGCCGCCATCCCTCGTCCTGGCCCCACAGGGGCGTCTCTCCGGAAATTGCCCGCCGGCCATCCGACAGCTCGACGCCGAGTCTCAGTCCCCCGTTGTTATCGCGCTTTCCCCAGTGGCGGAGTCCGTCGAGCTTCATCAGCAGGTCGCCCCACTCCTCGTCGTCCGCGTCCCCGCGCCGCAGCTTCCAGCCGAGCCGGAACACGGCGCCGTTCGAGTACGCCTCGATGCCCGCCAGATAGACCACAAGCTGTGGAGCGCTCGCGAGCACCACCGCCTGCGGCACGATACCGGGCAGCTCGTCCTCCGGGGCCTGCTGCCACTCCGGCGGCGTGTACCGCAGCTGGGCGGCCTCGGCCTCGATTGGCTCCGGCTCTGGAAAGAACCCCATGACACCACCCCTGTCGTCGTCGTCGTCCGCGACGAGACTACGCCCCCTATCGCCGCGCGGTCTGCTGAGCTATTCGGAGCTCTCTATGGACGCACTCCCCGCGTCCGGATGCTGACGCCATGAACCGTGCTCGTGCTCACGCCGGTCCAACTCATCCCGGATCGCCACGAAGAACCGATCGATCTCGCCGCGGCGCTGAACGAACAACAGCGTCTCCACGCCACGCATCCGACCGGTCACACCCAATTCGATCCGCGTGTGCGTCGCATCGACGGCCGTGAACCGGAGGTGCGGTTCGAAGAGCGCCCAACCGGCGGCCACCTGCACGTACGGATTCTGCAGGCTCGTGCCCCGCACCGCATCCCGCACGAAATCGCGCACCTCGTCCAGCGGGACCGGCACGATCACCTGAGGGATATGCCTCGGTGCAACCTCGTGCTTCCCACGTTCGTGCGGCTCGATCTCGCTCACATGCGCAGCATAGACCGACTCGTCCCCAGGCTTCCGGGGCGGTCACCGAGGGTCGGTGCTCAGAATCGCCATGAGGATGGAATCCACCCATTCCCCGTCCCAGTTGAGGGTGTCCCGTTGGCGGCCTTCTGTGATGAATCCGGCCTTTTCGTAGGAGCGCAGCGCGCGCGGGTTGAACGAGTACACGTCCAGCGAGATGCGATGCAGCCCGAGCTCGGTGAAGGCGTAGTCGAGCATCACGGTGGTCGCCTCCGTGCCGTAGCCGCTGCCTGGAAACCCGGGGAGGAGCGCGATCCGGAAGTTCATGGAGGCGTTCTCCTCGTCGAGCTCGTTCAGCACGAGCTCGCCGAGATAGTCGCCGGTCTCGCTGGCGATGATCGCCCAGTCTGTGCGGTCGTCCGCCGCTCCGATGGCGGCGAGATGGTCGGCGACGACGCTGCGGTCGAACGATCCGCGGGTGCCGGTCAGACGCAGCGTATCCGGATCGCTGAGGCCGCCCCACACGCTGTCCAGGTGTTGCGGGCCCAGCGGTTCGAGCCGGACCCTGGGTCCGTGGAGCACCGGCGTCCGGGTGAGGAGCGCACGGTTCAGGGTGGTCGCGGGCAGATCGGGCATTTCGAATCCAATGAGTGCGGGCGGTCGACGGACGCGCTCCCGGGACGAACGCTGAGAGCCGTCCAGGATATATGGCGATAGGTCGGCTTAGATGAGTATGAGCGGCCTTAACAGGACAACCGGTATGGTGTATCCCGTCCAATCCTGAAGGAATACACATAAATGCCTGCCGTCAACACCCGAACTGACATCTGGCGAATCGCACTCACCACGTGGATCGTCGTCGCCCTGACCTATGTCTTCCTTATCCCGGTCGGCAACAACGTGCTCCTCTACCCTCTACTGCTGTCGTTCGCGCTCATCGCAGGCGTGAACTTCCTGAAGCGTCGAGTGATGCCAGACAAGTCATTCATCTGGCCAGCTGCCCTCTGGGCAGCCTTCCTCATCGTCGGCATCGCGTCAGCCATTGCGCAAGACGCCGACTCATGGGCGCGCACGCTCGTCTTCTTCCTCATCTGGCCGGTCGCCTACGCCGTCATCATCGCCGGCTTCGACCGGCGAGTGGTCAAACTCATCTTCTGGGTCGGCGCGATCATCACCGTCGCGATCGGCGTGCTGTTCTACCTCGAGGGGCTTGTCGCCGCCGGTGTCCTGCCAGTCGGCAAACTGCCCGGATTCATCACTGCCCCGCTCACCCTCCGGCACATCACCGACGACAACGGAATGGTCGCGATGTCCGCAACCATCCTCCCGCCGCTGATCTGGTGGGGTGGCATGTGGCTTGCCTCCCTCTTCGTCGACCCGAAAGACGCCTACCTCCCGCCGCTTTGGCTCCGCGGGCTCGCCGCCACTCTCGCAATCACCGGAGCGTTCGTCTCCTGGCGCCGCGCAGTTGTCGTCATCATGATCGTCGCCCCCATCGTTGCGCTCGGCACCATGCTGGTGCTGAAGTTCAAGAACCCACGCACGGCCAGCCCACGAGTGAGTGTCCGCGGCCTGCTTGGGGTAGTCATCAGCTTCACCCTCGCTCTCGGACTCACACTCGCCGTCCAGCCCAGCCTCGGGTCCATGTTCACGTCCCTCGCAGGATCGTCGTCCGCAGCAGTCGTCGCCCCGAAGGCGGAGAACGCCCTCACTCAGGAGGACATCGCGAACCACGCGAACTCGCCTCGAACCGTCGCTGGCGATGACGCGCTCTCCGACAGAATCCGGAAGAACGAGAGTCAGTCACTGCTCTCTATGGACTCGCCCGCTCAGGCGATCTTCGGTCACGGGCTCGGCGCATCGTTCGACCGCGGCGGTATCGACCGCTCCATTCGCGCTTGGCAGACCGAACTGCAGTACCACGCGATCTTCTACTGGACGGGCATCATCGGCATCCTTTTGATGGTCGCGACGGTGATCGCATCACTGGGAGTGGTTCGCAAAGCGTTCCGGATGGCCGACGACCTGCGAGGAGCGCTGTTCATTGCGACAGTAGGTGCTGCGACGGTGCTGCTCGCCAACGCGACGAACCCGTACCTCCAGGCGCCCGGCCACATGTGGCCGCTATTCTTCCCGCTGATGATCGCGTCGGCCGTGTTCGTGGTGCGGAAGTCTGAGGTCGCGGCCGCGGGACCGCAAGCGCCTGCTCCGGTGAGCACTGTGCCGGACGTGTCGTCGTAAATCCGTGATCGCACCGGGCCGGAACTCCTCCCCTCTGAGAGGCGGACGGTCCCGGGTTAACCCTGCGTCGTCGGCGCGGCCCAGCGGAATCTGTCGACGATGGTACGCATCCGCGGTATGCGGGCGAAGAGCACGAAGGCGCCATAGCCAAGCGCTCCGCCGATGGTGTTGAAGATGAAGTCGTTGATGTCGGCGATGTGGCCGCCCCCGAGCGGGCCCTGCACGGCGAGTTGCGACAGCTCGATCGCCAGGCTTGCAGCCGCCGCAATCGACACGACCTTCGCCCAGGTCGGCCGGGCGAGGAGCAGCGGGATGAGCAGCCCCAATGGCGCGAACACCGCGATGTTCGTCAGGGCGTCCACCACCTCGTAGTCGAAGAACGGGATGAGGGCGACGTGCGGTGTCCACGGCTCGTGACTGTCTGGGCTGCTCAGGTAGATGGGGAAGATCGTGTTCCCGACGATGCCTGCGGCGTAGATGGAAAGCGCGGCGGCTACTGCCGCCCGCGCGAGCGTGAGTCGACGCCGCGCGTAGAGCCGCCAGACGAGCAGGCCGAAGAGAGCTATTCCGAGGGGGATGGCGACGGGCAGCGCGGAGACTTCTCCGAAGGGGTTGGGCACGCGCTCCACACTACGGCGCACGCCCGCACGCGAAAAAACCCGGCCAGATTGTTCATCTGACCGGGCTTTTCTTGCTGGTGCACCCCCTCGGACTTGAACCGAGAACCCACTGATTAAGAGTCAGTTGCTCTGCCGATTGAGCTAGAGGTGCGTTTTGTTCGGCGACCCGAACGAGGCTCAACACTAGCATCCGAATCGCACTCATTGCCAATCGAGCATCCCTCGACCCGGTCGCCTGCCGTTCACCTCGCGTCGGTAGGCTCTTCTGGTGACTTCCGACACCGCATCCGTCCCGCTGGCCGACGACTTGGCGTTCGCGTTGCGCCTGGCCGACCTCGCCGATTCGATCTCGCGGGAGAAGTTCCGCGCGCTCGACCTGCACATCGACACCAAGCCGGATCGCACGCACGTCACCGAGGCCGATCTGGCCGTCGAGCGGGCCATCAGGGAGCGGATCGCGGCCGAGCGGCCGGGCGACGGGATTCTGGGCGAAGAGTTCGGGACGGAGGGTGACGCATCCCGGCAGTGGATCGTCGACCCGATCGACGGCACGGCCAATTACCTGCGCGGCGTGCCCGTGTGGGGCACCCTCATCGCGCTGGCCGTCGACGGCAAGCCTGTCGTCGGCGTGGTGAGCTCTCCGGCGCTCGACCGGCGCTGGTGGGCAGCTCAGGGCGGCGGGGCCTGGCTGTCGGAGTCCGGTGCCGAGCCGCGCAGACTGCGCGTGTCCGCCGTCTCCGACCTGGAGCACGCGTCGATCAGCTTCCAGAGCATCGCGCAGTGGGACGACGCCGGTTACCTCGACAAGCTCATCGCGCTCACCAGGCAGGTCTGGCGCGACCGCGCATACGGCGACATGTGGTCGTACATGTTGCTGGCAGAGGGCGTCCTGGATGCGGTCGGAGAGTTCGACGTCAAGACCTACGATCTCGCGGCCCTCATCCCGATCGTCGAGGAGGCCGGCGGCACCTTCACCTCCGTCACCGGCGACGCGGGCCCGGGGAACGGCTCCTCCCTCGCCTCCAACGGCCTCCTTCACCCGGCTCTCCTCGCCTCCCTCGCCTAGCCCAAAAGAATCGAGCCGGTACTTATGTACGCGACACGCCGGCGTGTCGCGTACATAAGTACCGGCTCGATTGCTGGGGGACGCGGGTGCGGTCAGAGGGCGGCGAGGGCTTCCTCGAGGCGCTCGTAGCCCTCGGTGACGCCCTTGGCCTGGCCGGAGGCGACCATGCCGTCGCGGGCCTCGAGGGTGGGGTAGACGGCGTGGACCTTCACTCGAGCGCGGCCGTTGTCGAGCGGTTCGAAGGTGATCGACTCGAGGCTGACCACGTCCGGGTAGCCCTCGAACTCGAAGGTCTGGATGGCGAACTCGTTCTCGCGGACGACGTGGAACACGCCGCGGAACGCGTATTCGGCGCCCTGGGCGTCGCGGTGCACGAAGTGGTAGCCGCCTCCCGTGCTGAAGTCGTACTCCTGGATGTCCATCTCGTAGCCGCGCGGACCGCTCCACTGCGTGAGCAGCGCGGGATCCTTGTGGGCGAGGAACACCTTCTCGACCGGGAAGTCGAACTCGCGCTCGATGTCGACGTACGGAAGGCCGTCCGGCGCGGTGATGGTGACGGGGTTGCTCATTTCTTCTTCTCCTTGGATGGGTGCGCCTGGTCGCCGAGGCCGGCGAGGACGCTGTCGAGACTGCGGTACTGCTGTTCGTGAATGAGCCGGTGGTGGTCGATCCACGAGGTCAGCTCTTCGAGGGCGGCCGGTTCGAGGTGGACGGGACGACGTTGCGCGTCGCGGGTCCTGGTGACGAGCCCGGCCTCCTCCAGCACATGGATGTGGCGGGAGATCGCCTGGGTGGTGATCGCGAACGGCTCTGCCAGCTCGTTGACCGTGGCGGGGCCCGTGCTGAGCTTCGCGACGATCGCACGGCGCACAGGGTCGGCGAGAGCTTGGAACGCGCGGTCCAGCCGGGCGTCCGTGCCTTCGCTATTCGCGTCCATATCCAACCGATCTCTTTATCAACTGTTCTGTTGAGTAAGATAATCCCGAGCCCTGTCGCCGTCAACCCCTAGTCTGGAAAAGTGAGCAGTCCAACCCACGAGCCCCTCGTGCACATCGACCACTTCCGGATGGACTTCGGCCGCACCACGGTCATCCGGGATCTCTCCTTCGACATCGCCCGCGGCGAGACCTTCGGCTTCCTCGGCAGCAACGGCTCCGGCAAGACGACGACGATTCGCGCGCTGCTCGGCATCTACCAGCCGACCGGCGGCGTCCTGCACATCGACGGGCGGCCGTTCAGCCCGGAGGCGGGCGACCGGCTCGGCTATCTGCCGGAGGAGCGCGGGCTATACAAGAAGGAGTCCGTCATCGACGTGATGGTCTACTTCGGCAAGCTCAAGGGCCTCGGCAAGGAGCAGGCCCGCCGCTGGTCGCGCTCATACCTGGAGCGCGTCGGCATCGGCGACAAGGAGAAGGTGCGCCTCGACAAGCTCTCCGGCGGTCAGCAGCAGAAGGTGCAGCTGGGCGTGACGATCATGAACGACCCTGAACTGCTCATCCTGGACGAGCCGACCAAGGGCTTCGACCCCGTCAACCGGCGGCTGCTGATGGACATCATCGACGGCCAGAAGAAGGCGGGCTCCACGGTGATGATGGTGACCCACCAAATGGAGGAGGTCGAGCGTCTCTGCGACAGGGTCATCTTGCTGAAGGACGGCGGCTCGCGCGCATACGGCACCGTCGCCGAGGTGCAGGAGCAGTTCGGCGGCACCGTGATCCACGTCGACCACGACGGCACGATCCCCGGCTCCCCCGCATACACGATTGCGAAGGATGCAGACGGCCACGCCGAACTCGACGTCGCCAACCACGCGGACACCGCCGCCATCCTGCGCTCTCTGGTGGAGGCCGGCCTCGACGTGACGCGGTTCGCGCCGACCAGGAAATCGCTCGACGACATCTTCGTCGAAGTGTACGGAGCCGACAGCAGGGAGGCCGACTGATGGCGCAGCACAACCTCGGGACGGTCGTCTCGTTCGAGTTCCTCCGCACGGTGTCGAAGCGCCGGTTCTGGGCGATCACCCTCATCGTGCCGATCTTCGCCGTGGCATTGATCAGCCTGATCGTCGCCTCCAACGTGTCGACGGCGAACACGGCCGACGCGCAGAAGACGGCACGCTTCGAGTTCCAGTACCAGGATGCGTCCGGTCTCGTCGATCCCGCCGTCGCCCAGCAGCTCGGCGGCACGCCCGTCGAGAGCACGGAGGCGGGCATCGCCGCGGTGAAGTCCGGTTCGTCCGAGGCGTTCTTCGACTACCCGGCCGACCCGGCCAAGCAGTCCGTGCGCGTCTACGGCGCCGACGTCGGCCTGCTGCAGAACGCGAAGTACTCGTCGGCGGCGCAGACCGTGCTGTCGGCGAGCGTCGAGAAGAGCCTCGACTCCCCCACCGACGTCGCCGTGCTGCGCGGCGAGGTGCAGACCTCCACGACCACCTTCAAGAACGGCGCTGTCGCCCCGGGCTTCGAGGCGATCATCCCGGCCCTGATCTTCCTGGTGGCGTTCTTCGTCGTCATCGTGTTCCTCGGCAACCAGATGCTGAACTCCACGCTGGAGGAGAAGGAGAACAGGGTCACCGAGATGATCCTGACCACGATCAACCCCACGAGCCTGCTCGTCGGCAAGGTGATCTCGCTGTTCATGATCGGGTTCATCCAGATGGTGGTGTTCGCGTTGCCGGTCGTGGTGGGCTACCTGTTCTTCCGCGAGCAGCTATCCATCCCGAGCCTCGATCTCTCCGGGCTGGTTTTCGAGCCGGAGAAGATGATCGTCGGCGCGCTCATCCTGATCGGCGGGTTCGCCCTGTTCACCGGCACGCTCGTCGCGGTGGGTGCGGTGATGCCGACGGCGAAGGATGCGGCACCGCTGTTCTCGATCGTGATCTTCTCGATCATCATCCCGCTGTACGCGTCCGGCTTCGCGATCAGCTCCCCGCAATCGCCGATCGTGCAAGTGCTCGCGTTCTTCCCGTACACGGCGCCGATCACGGCGCTGATCCTGAACGCGTTCGGCTCTCTGCCGCTGTGGCAGGCCATTGTGATCATCGTCGAGCTGTTCGTGCTGTCGGCGATCGTGCTGCGCATCGCGGTGCGGCTGTTTCGCTACGGGTCGATCGAGTACACCAACAAGGTCAACATCCGGGCGGTGCTGTCTCGGCGCTCGAACTCGGCGGGGGCGCGGTCCTGATGCGCGCCGTCGTCGTCCCGACCCCCGGGGATGCGGACGTCCTGACCGTCGCCGAGGTTCCGGAGCCCGTCGCCGCCGACAGCGAGGTGCGCATCCGGGTCGTCGCGGCCGGGCTGAACGGCGCCGACCTGTCGCAGCGCCGCGGATACTATCCGTCGCCGCCCGGTGCGCCGGAATGGCCTGGGCTGGAGGTGTCCGGCGAGATCGACCAGGTCGGCGCGTCCGTGACCGGGTGGTCGGTCGGCGATCCGGTCTGCGCCCTGATTCCCGGTGGCGGATACGCCGAGTACGTCACCGTGGATGCGGGCCTCGTGCTCCCTGTGCCGCCTGGCGTCGACCTCGTGGAGGCGGCCGGGCTGCCGGAGGTGGCGGCGACGGTGTGGTCGAACGTGTTCCAGCTGGGCGAGCTGGCCGAGGGCGAGACGCTTCTCGTGCACGGAGGCTCCAGCGGAATCGGCTCGATGGCGATCCAGCTCGGGCGGGTCTTCGGCGCGCGGGTGATCGCGACGGCGGGCAGTCCTGTGAAGGTGGAGTTCTGCCGGTCGCTCGGCGCGGAGGCGGCCGTCGACTACCGGGAGAACGACTTCGTCGCCGCCGTGCGCGAGGCGACGGACGGCCGGGGCGCCGACGTGGTCCTCGACATCGTCGGCGGCGCGTACATCGCCCGCGACCTGGAGGCGCTCGCCACCGGCGGCCGCATCATGTCCATCGCCACCAGGGACCGGACCCCCGCGGCCATCGACACCGGGCTGCTCATGCGCAAGCGGGCGAGGATCTGGGGCACGACGCTCCGGGCGCGTCCGCTCGCGGAACGCATCGCCATCGTCGCGGGCGTGCGCGAACACGTCTGGCCGCACCTCGCCGCCGGACGCATCCATCCGGTCATCGACTCGGTGTTCCCGCTGGAGGACGCCCCGCAGGCGCACCGCCGGATGGAGTCGTCCGGTCATCTCGGGAAGATCCTGCTGCAGGTCCGCTGACCGGCGCGCCGATCACACCGTCGATCACTGCGTCGATCACACCGGCCACCGCGACCCCCACCGCGTATGCCACGAGGTCGATCCACTGGAACGTCGAGCCGAGCACGAAGTACGCGCCGTGGATGCTGGCCGACACAGCGTGCGGGATCGGCGTGAGTTGCAGGAACTCGATCGCCCAGCAGAACGCGAGGGCGACCACCGGTGCGACCCAGCGCGCGGCACGCGGCACGGCGAACGCCACGAGCACGACGATCAGCGCGGCATAGAGCGCATCACCGGCGAACCCGCCGACCGGCCCGTCGGCGAACGCGTGCACCGCAAGTCCCACGATCAGGATGCACGGGGCCGCGATGGCGAGGCGGGCGCGTCTGCCCAGGTTCCCACGGTTCATCCTCCGACGCTACGGTGCGCCTCCCTGTCAGCGCGTCCGCCGCGGGAATGACAAAATCGGAGGATGACCGCTCTCCCCTCCGACTCCGCCCTGTTCGCCCTGCCCAAGGCCGAGCTGCACCTTCACATCGAAGGCACTCTCGAACCCGACCTCGTGTTCGAGCTCGCCGGGAAGAACGGGCTGTCCCTGCCATACACCTCGGTGGAGGAGCTGGCCGCGCAGTACGACTTCGACGACCTGCAGTCGTTCCTGAACCTCTACTACGCGACCATGGACGTGCTCCGCACCGAGAGCGACTTCGCCGAGCTCACCCGCCGCTACCTGACCACCGCCGCCAGCCAGGGCGTCCGCCACGTCGAGCTGTTCTTCGACCCGCAGGCGCACACCGCGCGCGGGGTGCGCATCGAGACGGTGATCGACGGCATCTCCTCCGCGCTCGACGAAGCGGAGCGCGACCTCGGCATCAGCGGCGGCATCATCCTGAGCTTCCTCCGCGACGAGCCGGTGGAGTCCGCCGACATGATCCTCAACGCCGGTCTCAGCCGCCGGGAGAAGCTGCTCGGCGTCGGCCTCGACTCGGCCGAGGTCGGCTACCCGCCGTCGCTGTTCCAGGACATCTTCGCCAAGGCGAAGGACGAGGGCCTGCACGTCGTCGCGCACGCCGGTGAGGAGGGTCCGGCGTCGTACATCCGCGAGGCGCTCGACCTGCTCGGCGCCGAGCGCATCGACCACGGCATCCGCGCCGTCGACGATCCCGAACTGGTCGCGCGCCTGGCTGACGAGCGGATCGCGCTGACGATGTGTCCGCTGTCGAACCTGCGGCTCCGCACGATCGCGACGCTGGACGAGCATCCCCTGCTGCGGCTCGACGCCGCCGGTGTCCGTGTCACGATCAACTCCGACGACCCCGCATACTTCGGTGGATACGTCGGCGACAACTTCACCGCCGTCCGGGATGCGCTGGGCGTCACAGCCGACCAGGCCGAGCGGTTCGCACGCACCTCCATCGAGGCGTCGTTCGCGTCGGACGACCGCAAGGCGGAGCTGCTTTCGGAGGTGGACGCCTGGCGCGGCTGAGCGGACGCCCCTGATGGATCGTCGGCTCGATCTGGTGCATGCCGCCACCGCAGCGGTACATTGAGCCCACCACAGCCGCCGAGCTGACGAGGTGATGACGATGACGAGCACCGAGATCCAGGCACGACGTACGCCACTGTTGAGCGCTGAGGGCGCCTCCATCGTCGCCGGGGGTGGGACGTTCGTGCTGGTCGTGATCGTCGCCCTTCCGACGTTCTGGGGGCGCAGCCTCGCCATCGCCGGGCCCGACTCGCTCGGCCAGTTCGCCGCCATCGGCGCCGGAGTCATCGGTGTGCTCGCCTACCTCGCCGGTCGGCTGTGGTCGCGGGCCGGCCTCAGCCCGTTCGCCGCGCCTCCGGGGTCCGTCGCGCGGGGCGTCTCCGGTGTGGACGTCTTCGACACCATCGCCATCGCGGTCGCGCACGGCGTGGTGGCGCTTCTCGGCTGGCTCACGCTGAGCGCCGTGCTCTCGAACGGGTTCCAGGATGCGGCCGTGTACTTCCTCTCCGCCGCCGTCCTCGCCGCCGTCGCCTGCGCCGTGACGGGATACATCGTCTTCGCGTCCGCCGTGCACATGGACCTGATGCGCCTGTCGACGGTGCTCGCCGCGTTCGTCGTCGTGGGCATGCTGACCGCGATGCTCAGCGCACCGGACCCGCACTGGTGGATGCTGCACCTCAGCGCTCTCGGCATGACGAGCAGCGTCTCCTCGCTGTCGTTCAACCTGACCCTCATCGTCGGCGGCGTGATCGTGACGGCCCTCGCCCGCTACTCCACGGAGGTGCGGGGACTTCCCGCAACCGACGGCGACCATCCGGATGGGCAGCGCAGACGAGCGGCGCTTCTCCGGGTGCGGGTGTGCCTCATCCTGATCGGCGTGCTGCTCGCCGGAGTCGGCATCTTCCCCCTGAACGTCTCCGCGGTGCTCCACAACGTGTCGGCGGTCGGGATGATCGTGGTGTTCTCGCTGCTGGTGTTCTGGGTGCGCGCTGCACTCCCGGAGGCGCCTGCCTCGTTCTTCATCCTCGGGTACGTGCTCTTCGCAACCGTGGTGGTGATGCTTGTGTTCTTCGTCGTCGGGTACTACGTGCTCACCGCGACCGAACTGGTCGCAGGGGCGGCCGTGTTCAGCTGGCTCATCGTCTACCTGCGGGTCAGCGGTGCGGCGAGAGGCCGGGCAGGCCAGGGCACGCTTCCCGAACCGGTCACTGACGCTCCGTCTTCTGTTCCTGCCGCGTGAGGGCCGCATCCAGCACGATGGCCGCACGGATCAGCGCCAGGTGGGTGAAGGCCTGCGGGAAGTTGCCGAGCTGACGACCAGCCGGGTCGATCTCCTCGGCGAACAGGCCGACGTGGTTGCCGTAGGTGAGCATCTTCTCGAAGGCGTACTGCGCCTCCTCGATCCGCCCGGCGTCGGCCAGGGCGTTCACGTAGAAGAACGAGCAAAGCGAGAAGGTGCCCTCCTCCCCCGGCAGCCCGTCCGGTGACGCGGTGGGGTTGTACCGGTACACCAGGCTGTCGGTGACGAGCTCCTCGCCGATCGCGTCCAGGGTGGAGAGCCACATCGGGTCCTGCGGCGAGATCATGCCGACGAGCGGCATGAGCAGGGTGATCGCATCCACGACATCGGTGCCCGGATACTGCACGAACGCTTTGCGATCCGGGTTCCAGCAGTGCGTGAAGACCTGTTCGTAGATCGCGTCGCGGGCGTTGGTCCACTCCTCGATGGGGGCCGGGAAACCACGCTCCCGCGCGATCGAGATCGCCCGGTCGAAGGCCACCCAGCACATGATCCTGCCGTACGTGAAGTCTTTGCGGCCTCCCCTGGTCTCCCACACGCCCTCGTCCGGCTGGTCCCAGTTCTCGACGAGCCAGTCGAGCACAGCGCGCAGCTTGGTCCAGCCAGGATGACCGATCTTGCGATACTGCTCGGTGACGTAGAGGGCGTCGAACGCCTCGCCGTAGATGTCGAGCTGGAGCTGGTCGGCCGCGCCGTTGCCGATGTTGACCGGACGCGATCCCGCGTACCCTTCGAAGTCCGGGAGTTCGAGCTCCTCCAGGTCGCTGGACCCGTCGATCCGGTACATGATCTTCAACGGACCGGAGGCGTTCCCGGCCTGCTCGGTGAGGCGGTCGGAGATCCAGAGCGCGAAGGCGACGGCCTCGTCGGTGTATCCCAGGGCGAGCAGGGAGTACACGGAGAACGAGCCGTCCCTGATCCAGGTGTATCGATAATCCCAGTTGCGCACGCCGCCCAGCTGCTCCGGCAGAGCGGCGGTCGGCGCGGCGACGAGGCCGCCGGACGGCGCATACTGCAACAGCTTGAGCACCATCGCCGACCGCTCCACGGCCTCCCGCCACCGGCCGGTGTACGTGCTCACCCGCAGCCAGTCCCGCCAGAACGCCCCCGTCTTCCGAAACGCCTCCTGCCCGTGCTCCACCGTGTGCTCCGGCGCGTCGGCGGGCGGCGCGGTGTGGAACGCGAACAGCCGCAATTCGCCGGCCTTCATCGTGACGTCGAATTCGGCATCCCCGTCGGCGAGCGCCGCAGCGGCGAGCTGCTCACCGGCGTGCAAGCCTGCGAGCGCCGCGCCGCCCTGTCCGTCGTCGAAGAACACCCGGCCGCCCTCCCGGGAGGCGGTGTGCGCGCGTTTGCCGAAGTCGAACCGCGGGCGGCACTCCAGCCGGAAGGTCACCTCGCCCCGCACCACCCTGATGCCCCGCAGGATGCGGCGGTCGTCCGTCGCCACGGTCGGGTCGTCAGGCACCGGCATGAAGTCGATGACCTCGCCCACCCCGGAGGCGCTCATGAAGCGGGTGATGAGGATGGCGGTCTGCGGGAAGTACATCTGCTTCACCCGCACGTCGTCTCCGAGGGCGTGGATGCGGAAGTATCCGCCCTTCTCCCTGTCGAGCAGGGAGGCGAACACCGCGGGAGAGTCGAACCGCGGGGCGCAGAACCAGTCGATCGTCCCGTCTGTGCAGACCAGGGCGACCGATTGGAGATCGCCGATCAAACCATGGTCGGCGATGTCGGGGAACGGGTGTTTCGCTGTCTCCGCCATGGGAGCCTCCTCAGACGATGGCGTCAGCATAACCCCGGGCAGCTCCGCCTGAATAGGTGGGGTCTTATCCTCGCCGCCGTCGAGGACTAGTATCCGGTGCCATCGGGAAACGCGCTGCTTGCCGGTACAGAGAGGTCGTCATGACCGCATCGTTCACGGGGACATCCCACGCAGCGGCGCGCCGTCTCATCGCGCCGCTGGCGCTGGCGCAGTTCATCTGCAGTTTCGCCGGATCCAACATGAACGTGATGATCAACGACATCTCGCACGACCTCGGCACGACGGTCCAGGGCGTGCAGATCAGCATCACCCTGTTCCTGCTCACCATGGCCGCACTGATGATCCCGGCGGGCAAGCTGACCGACAAGATCGGCAGGAAGCGCTGCTTCACCATCGGCCTCGTCGTCTACGGCATCGGAGCGCTCGTCAGCGCAGCGGCCCCCGGGCTCTGGGCGCTCATCCTGGGCAACAGCCTGCTGGAGGGCGTCGGCACCGCCCTGCTGATCCCGCCGGTCTACATCCTCACCACCCTCTACCTCACCGACATCCCCACGCGCGCGTGGGCGTTCGGCGTGATCAGCGGCCTCGGCGGGATCGGGGCAGCCGCGGGCCCCTTGATCGGCGGGCTGATCACCACCGCGATCAGCTGGCGTGCCGCCTTCCTGTTCCAGGCGCTGATCATCGTGCTCATCCTGCTGCTGACCAGGCGGCTCACCGACCCGATCCCGGCCGACCCCGCTCGCCCGTTCGACGTCGTCGGTGCCGTGCTCTCCGCCCTCGGACTGGTCGCGCTCGTGCTCGGCATCCTCGCGGCGGACAACAGCGTGCCGTTGATGATCACGCTGATCGTGGTCGGCGTCGCCATCCTGATCGCGTTCTTCTGGTGGGTGCGGCGGCGTGAGAACGCCGGGAAGGAGGCGCTGCTCTCCAGCTCGCTGTTCCGCAACAGGCTCTCCAACATCGCCCTCATCACCCAGAACGTGCAGTGGATCCTCCTGATGGGCACGTCGTTCACGGTGTCGGCCTACCTGCAGGTGGTGCGCGGTCACAGCGCCATCGCGACCGGCGTGCTGTTCACGGCAGCGACGGTCGGACTGCTGCTGACCTCTCTGATCGCGGGGCGGCTGGCTGCCCGGTTCTCGCAGCGCGCGCTCATCCTGACCGGCTTCGTGCTGTGCGTGCCTGGCATCGCGCTGCTGATCTGGCTGGTGGTGGCGACCTCGACGGACTGGGCGTTCATCCCCGGGCTGTTCCTCATCGGCGCGGGACTCGGCCTGATGCTGACGCCGTCGGTCAACGTGGTGCAGTCGGCCTTCCCCGAGTCGGCGCAGGGCGAGATCTCCGGTCTCTCCCGCAGCGTCTCTAACCTGGGTTCGACACTCGGCACAGCGATCGCCGGAACGATCCTGATCGCCAATGTGGCCGCGGGCTCCGCTGCATACGGCACGGCGATGGCGGTCCTGGGCGTCCTCGGTCTCGGCGGCCTGGTGGCAGCGCTGCTCCTGCCGAAGGACGAGACAGCACGACGACGAGCCGGACCGGCAGCGCAGGGAGCGACATGACCGCAGGACAGAGCACGGCGAACGGTGCGCTGCGACGTGCTCGGGTGGAGTACATCACCGAGGAGTCGGTGTATGGGACGGTGCTGGTCAGCGGCATGATCGTGGCGGCCGGTGCATACGGCTCCAGCTCACTGCAGGTGTTCTGGACGGTGCTGGTCACGGTCGTCGTCTTCTGGGCGGCGCACGTCTACGCGGGAACAATCGCCGGACACGGGATCGGTCGCGACGACCATGGCAGCCTCGCGGAGTCGTTCCGGCACTCCCTGCGGCGCTCCGTCGGCTTCCTCACGTCGGCCATCCCGCCGTCGATCGTCCTGCTGCTTGGCGGGCTGCGCATCATCGACGACACCGTCGCCCTGTGGGTGGCGCTCTGGCTGGGGGTGGCGATCCTGGCGGCGCTCGGCTTCATCGTCTTCGCCCTCCGCGGCGACTCGTGGCCGGTGCGGATTCTCGGCGCCATCACCACCGCACTGTTCGGGATCGCGATGATCGTGTTGAAGGCCGTCATCCACTGAGCACGTCTTCCACCGAGCACGTCTTCCACCGAGTCCGGCCAGGTTCGGCGTACGATCCGGGCTATGACCATGCAGGAGGAACAGACCGAGGGCGAGCAGGCGGCTTTCGGAGAGCTCAGCGCGCCGGACGGCCGCACGATCCGCTACTTCGACACGGGCGCGGCAGAGGAGTCCAGCGCGTCCGGTGCTGTCCCTGTGCTCTGGCATCACGGCACGCCGCAGACCGGTGCGATCATCGCGCCCGTCGCCGCGGCCGCCGGAACAGGCATGCGCGTCGTCTCCGTCGCCCGCCCCGGCTACCCCGGTTCCACCGAGCTGCCCGGCCGCAGCATCGCGGACGCCGCGGCCGACGCGCTGCTGGTACTCGACGCCCTCGGCATCGACGCGTTCGCGACCGTCGGAGCATCCGGTGGCGGCCCGCACGCTCTCGCCTGCGCCGCCATCGCCCCCGACCGCGTGACCGCCGTCGCCACCATCGCCTCGCTCGCGCCCCGCTGGGACACCGACGACTGGTTCGCAGGGATGGCCTCCCCCGCCGCCCTCCTCACCGCCGTCATCGGCCGGGATGCGCGCCTCAGCCACGCCGAGCACGCCGAGTTCGACGAGTCGTCGTTCACCGACCGCGACTGGGCGATCCTCTCCGCGGAGTGGGCGCCCCTCGGCGCCGACGCCCAAGCGGGCTCCGCCGCGGGACCCGCCGGAGAGTCGGACGACGACGTCGCCTACGTCACCCCGTGGGGCGTCGACCCCGCCGACGTGACGGCGCCGACCCTGCTGGTGCACGGAGGAGCCGACCGCGTCGTGCCGGTCGCGCACGTGCACGCACTGCTGGAGTGCATCCCGAACGCCGACCTGCTGCTGCGGCCGCGTGACGGGCACGTGTCGGTGCTCGCCACGCTTCCGCTGGTGTTCGAGTGGCTGCGGTCGCCGGTCTGAGTCGCACCGGAGTCGCGCGTCACCCCGCCGGGCGCACCGTCAAGGTCTGCTCCGCCGTGCCGACCGGCCCGCTCTCGTCGTGCAGCACCGTGCTCGTGAGGCCCTGCCCCGTCGTCCCGAACGTGACGGTCGTGTCGAGCCCGACCCAGGGTCCGGAGGGCTGGCGGTAGAGGTGGATGGTCAGGTCGAGGTTGGGGAAGAACCAGTCCGTCGGCGCCTGCCGCACCGCCACGCCGTTCGCCGTGTCGACCAGGGCGATGTATGCGGCGTGCGCGCTGGCATCCTCGCCCGCGACCAGCGTGCGGTCGGTGCGCAGCCAGGCCGTCGCGCGACCCGGCCTTGGCGCCTCGGTCGTGCGCGCCTCCAGGGACGCCACGAACCCGCCCGGCCAGCCGTCGGCGAGTGACCAGCCGTGCTCCGGACCTGGCACGGCGAGCGTCTCCGGCGCGCCACCGGCGACAGCGGCCGTCTTCCACACCGACGTGTACCAGGCGCGCGCGAGCACCGCGCGCCTGCCCGCGATGGTCACGGTTGCCTCCATCAGTTCGATCGTGCGGCCGGGCCGGATCGTCTCCACCTCGATCTCGCACACCTCCGAGCGCAGAAAGCCGAGGATGTCGAAGCTGATCCGGGAGAGCACCATCGGCGCTGCGCCCGTCGACGCCCTGTGCCGGTCGATCGCGTGGACGACGAGACCGCCGAGCGGACCGAAGTGGATCTCGTCGTCCTGCCACGCGCCTCCCGCCTCCGGCGTGGGGCGGTAGCGGTCGGCATCGACGCGTTCGAAGTATGAGGCCATCGGGGTGTGCTCGATTCCTGGAAGGTCCGTTCGTTCCGCTTCCAACCTACCGGCGCCCGCGAGGGCTCAGCGCTTGTCCGAGCCTGCGCCGTAGCGACGGCGGCGGAGGAACAGGCCGACGAGCACCGCTGCGATGGCCGCGAGACCGAGGGCGATCGGGAACTCGGAGCCGGTCCAGGCGAGCGCGCCGTCCGGGCCGCCGGCCGGATCGGAGGGGCCGGAGCCTGCGCCGGGGTCAACGGAGCCGCTGGGCGACGGCGACGGCAGGCCGGTGTGCGTCGGGTCGGGCGTCCCGGTCGGCTGCGTCGTCGGCGTTCCGGTCGGCGTCGAAGTCGGCGTGCCGGTCGGTGTCCCGGTCGGTGTCCCGGTCGGCGTGGGCGTGGGCGTGGGTGTCGGAGTCGTCGCAGCTGCCTGCAGCCGGAACGTCGTCACCACCGCGCGGTGGTTGCTCGGCCAGGCGTTGCCCGCGACGTTCTTCGCCGACGGCCAGCCGGCCACCAGCGTGTTCGAGCCGAGCACCACGAGGTCCGCTCCGGCCGAGTACACGTAGTCGATGCGGTCCTGCGGTTCCGCCGTGCCGGTCGCCGGGTCCGTCGCCACGATCGGCGACCAGGAGTTGCCTGCCGCCTTCGCCGGGTCGGGATGCGCTGCCCGATAGGTGTCCGTCAGACCGGCAGAAGCGAGCTGGGCCGGGACCGGCCACGCGACAGCTCCCACGGTGCAGTGCGCACTCGCGGTGGCTGCGGTCCAGTCGGCGGCGGACGGCGACTCCAGGTCGGCGAGCACGATCACAGGCGTGGTGTCCGCCCCCGCCGCGTCGGCGCGCACAGCCGCGGCGAGCGCCGTGGCCTGGTCGTATCTGGCCGTCTTCTTCTCCGCATCGACCAGCGCGGCCGGATCGGTCACTCCGCCCTGGCACGCGGTCTGCGGCCCATAGGCGGCACCGTCGAGTCCTGCGCTCCACAACCGGATGTCCCTGCCGAGCACGTGCGCGGTGGCCGTGACGGCCGGAGGGGTGACGCCGGCCGCGCTGCTCGTGAGTCGCGCATCCACTGGATAGGCGGACACGATGCCGACGCCGCCGTCTCCCTCTACCGAGTACCAGCCGAGCGCTCGGGCGATGCGCGCCGCCGCCGTGCCGTCGTCCTGCTGCACGCCGATCACATCCAGCCCGTTGGATGCGATCACCGCGAGCGCCTTGAACGTCGCGTCGTTCACGTGGCTGCCCGCATCCCACAGGTTCCAGGTCGCCGCGGCGAGCTGCGGGGCGTCCGCCGATCCGATCACCGGCACCTCCACGGCGATGCGCGAGGTGGTGGTGCCGTTCGTCGCTTCCACGGTGATGGTCGCCGGGTCCGCCGCCGCAGTGGCGGGAGCGGTGCCGCGGACCGTGCCGTCCGCTCCGACCGTGAGCCAGTCGTCGCCGGAGACCTTGGTGTACGTGGTGACGGCCGTGCCGTTCCACAGCCCGCCGATGGGCTGCGAGACGGTCCCGCCCACCCGCACCTGGGGTGCGCGGAAGGTGTCGCTGAGGAAGCCGGGGGCGAGCGACGCCCCGGTGTCGGTCGGCGTCGTGCTCGGCTGGGCCGCCGTGTACTCGTTGAGCACCTGGGCGGCGCTGATCGGGGCGTCGTAGAAGTCGAAGTCGTCGATGGAGGCGTTGACGAACCCGTCCCCGGTGTCGGCGCCCGATCCCTCGGCGCCGACGGTGAAAGGGTGTCCGCTCATCAGGGAGAACGCGCTCGTCAGACCCGCGTTCAGTGCGGTCTGCTGCCCGTCGAGGTAGGTGGTCATCGTGCCGGCGCTGCGGTTGGCGACCACGGCCACCTGATGCCAGGCGCCGATCACCGAGCTGCCGCTGACCTGGGGCAGGTAGTTCTGCGCCGTCGACGTTCCGTTGCGGCCGAAGCAGGCGCGGAGCACTCCCGGCTGCCCTGCCGTGTTGTAGAGCGTCGTGCCGTTGTTGTAGCAGTGGGTGAAGTCATGGTTGGAGACGATGGGCGAGTCGGAGCTCGTCGCCGACTCGTTCATCCAGAACACGTACGAGAAGCTCGACGACGCGTCGGTCTTGCCCGCAATCAGCGGCAGGGTGAAGAAGTTGACGCCCTGGACACTCCCCGCCGGCGAGTTCACGTAGGCGGCCTTGCCCGCGACGCCCGCGCCGTACGACGGGGTGCCCGACCAGGTGCCGGAGTTGCCGCTTCCCGAGCTGTCTGCGACCGTCGTCCCTGTGTCGTCCTCGAAGTCGTACGACACGATCGGGGCGATGGTGTCCCCCGCCGCCCGGTAGCGGTTCCACACCGCATACAGGGTCACGGTCGCCCCGGCGGAGGTCGCCAGGTCGCCCGCCGTCTGCTTGTCGGCGTAGACCACAGCACCGGATGCGCTGGTCGCCCAGCCCCGGAACTGGTAGCCCGGCTTGGTGAACCCGTTCGCGGTCAGTGCCGCCTGCTGCCCTGAGGTCAGCGTCTGAGACGCCGTCGTGCCTCCGGTCGCGCCGTTGCCGTCGAAGGCCACCGTGTACGCCACGACGCTCGGCTTGCTCGCCGCGAAGTCGGCCGCCACCTGGCTGCCGGGGATGGCCGCCGCGAAGAAGTTGAAGTCGTCTATGGTGGCGTTGACGTAGCCGTCGCCAGTGTCGTTCTCGCTGCCGCTGAGTCCGCCGATGTTGAACGCCAGGCCGCTGTTGAAGGCGGTGGAGGCGGTGATCGACCCAGCGGGCGCCGTCGCCTTCTGCACGCCGTCGACGTAGAACGTGCCCGTGTTCGCCGTCCTGTCCACGACGACCGCGACGTGGTGCCACGAGTTCAGCGTGTTGCCCTGGATGCCGTGCACATACTCCTTGGTGCCACCGGAGGTCTGGCCCCAGCAGGCCTCCAGCACGCCGGCCGTGGCCTGGTTGTAGAGCGTGAGGCCCTTGTTGTTGCACGTCGCGAAGTTCTGGTTGCTGACGATCGGGCCGTACCTGGTGCGCGACTGCTCCGACATCCAGAACTCGTAGGAGAAGCTGGACGACGCATCCGTCTGTCCGGCGACCAGGGGAAGCTTCACGTAGTTCGATCCTCCGCTGACCGCCGCGGCCGTCCCGGAGACACCGGCGACATACGACCTGGTGCCCTTCCAGGTCGCGTCGTTCCCGTGCCCGGAGGAGTCGGTGACGACCGACCCGGTGTCCCCGTCGAAGGTGTACGACGCGATCGGCGTGATCGCGTCACCAGGGTCGAACGCCGGGCTCGCGGCGGCCGCGTAGCCGACCCCGACCAGGACGCCGACGATGGCGGCCGACGCTGCGACGGCGACGATGCGGTGCACCCGCGTGCGCGGGATGAGACGGTTCAGAAGGCGCTGCGCGGCCATGAGGTTCTCCGGGTGTGGTGTGCAGTGTGGTGAGGTGTGTGCAGTGGGGTGGTGTGGTGGCAAGGCCGGGCGCCGCTGGGCGCCCGGGCCGCTCAGGCGGTGAGCTGGGCGACGCGTCCGGCGTAGCGGTGCTGCCAGCCGGCGCCGGTGTCCGCCGTGAGGATCACGTCGTAGTACCCGTCCTTCGTCGGCCAGGTGACCGTCTCGGTCGCCCCGGACGCACCCACACGTTGCGTGTCCCTCCGGCGAAGTCGTTGGCGGCGAGCGCGTAGTGCACCGGCTGCAGGCCGTCGTTGTGCAGCGCGATGGTCAGCGTCGGTTCGGCGCCGGAGACCAGGTCGACATCGACCCGCGGCACGCCCGAGTTGTCCTGTCCCTCCGGCAGCACGGTCCCAGCGTGCGAACGGATGAACCCGTCGGGGCCGTAGACCGTGAAGGCGTACCTGCCGTCGTGCGCGGCCGCATCCCAGCTGTACGCCGCCGGGGTGGTAGCCGACACGGTGTGCGGCGTGTTGGCGAACGGCGCGTACTTATCGGGGAACGCCTGCAGGCTGACCGTCTTGCCCGCAGCTCCTCCCACCAGGCTGAGCCGTGCGGTCACCGTCCCGGTCTGCCTGTCCTCCTCGAACGTGCCGTGCGGGTGGAACGACAGCGGGCGCGGGCGGAGCGCTCCGCCGTCCCACTTGTCGGCCGGCGGCACCTGCGTGCTGATGGTCCCTCCTGCGCGGGCGATCTGCACGAGCGCCTCCGTGTCCGGCAGCGACGGGATGTCCACCACCGGATGCGCGAAGTCCATCGCGCTCGTCAGGTCGCCGCTGATCCCGCGCCGCCACGCCGTGATCGTGGTGCTGAGCGCCGGTGTGCCGAGCGCGGTCGTCCACGTCTCCAGGAACCGCAGGATCGAGGTGTGGTCGAACGTCTCGCTGTTCACCCAGCCACCTCGCGTCCACGGCGAGACCAGGATCGCGGGGACTCTGGCGCCGTAGCCGATGGGCGTGCTCCCCGAGTACTCCCCCGGCGTGCCAGGCTCGGCGAACGGCGGCAGCACGTGGTCGTAGTACCCGTCGTTCTCGTCGAACGTCATGATGAGCAGCGTGCTCTTCCACAGCTCGGGGTTGGACTGCAGCGTCTGCAGCACGCGGTTGCTGAAGTGCGCTCCGTGCTCCGGGTTCGCCGACGGATGCTCCGTCCAGCCGTACGGCGCCACCACCCACGACACCTGCGGCAGCGGCTGCGCTGCGCCCGGCTGGCAGGCGGCGATGAAGTCTTTGAGCACGGCGTTCAGGTTTGCGTCGCTGTCGTTGTTGGGGGCCCCGGTCGGCGCGTACGGGGCAGAGCCCGCCCGCCAGACCAGGCCGGTCCCCGGGGCGTTCTTCACCGCATCCACCCGGTTGGCGGCGTCGGTGGCCGTGCTGCCGGAGGTGGTGAACTGCGCGAACCCGCGGATCGGGTTGTCGGTGTAATCGCCGACCCAGCTGCTGCCGTTGTTGCTGTTGTCGACGTAGATGCGCCAGGAGACGCCCGCCTTCTGCAGCGCCTCCGGATAGGTCTGCCAGCTGCGGGTGCCGTTCGACTCCGAGCCGTTGTCCGTGACGCCGTTGGAGGTTCCGGTCCAGTGATAGAGGCGGTTCGGCGTGGTCGGCCCCATCACAGAGCAGTGCCAGGCGTCGCAGATCGTGTACGCGCTCGCCAGCGACCACTGCCACGGGATCTCCTCCCCGGTGACGTAGTTCATCGTGGCCGGCCCCTTCGCCCCGATCCAGTTGTTGTACCGGCCGCCCGACCAGGCGCCCAGCCCGCCCGAGTACGAGTGGTCGAGCCCGGTGGTGGTGCCGGCGACCGTGGTGACGCGACTCGGCTTCACGAACGACGAACTGTTCGGCTGCGAGAACACGTCTGTGCCGTTCTGGAACCGCAGCGCCTGCTTGTCGCTGAAGCCGCGTACGCCGGGAAGCGCCCCGTAGTAGTGGTCGAACGCGCGGTTCTCCTGCACCAGCACGACCACGTGCTTCAGATCGCTGATGTCACCGGCGAAACCCTGGGGCAGCACATACTGCGCCGGTGCGGCGCCGGCCGTTCCCGAGGCCCCCTGTCCCGCCCAGGATGCGCCGGTCGCCGCGCCGACGACGGCCGCGCCACCGAGCAGCCCGAGCGCCTTGAGCATCCCGCGCCTGGACAACCCCGACCGGAGCACCTCCGGAGGGACGGTCGCCGCACGCTCGTACGGGTCCGGGGTGAAGTCTTCCGGCTCGCTGGACATGGCACTCCTCGTGTCTGGTTCGTTCAAGGCCGGGGACAGCCGACCAAACCCAGGGAAACCGGCGGTGAACGCACGGCGACGGAACACTCCGGATGCGGTTCAGCGCCGGAATCGGTGCGCCGAGTGTTCACACTGGGCGCTGTGCGACGTGCTGCTGGCGCTGTGCGACGCGTTACACGACGGCGCGCGTGCTCTCTCCGGCATTCACGTCGAACGCGATGGTCCCCGGCCGATACCGGTCGACCCCGAGCTCGACGACGCGCCCCTCCCTGGTCGCGGTCGTTCGCGTCACCTGCAACAACGGGCTTGACCTCCGCACCCCGAGCAGCGCCGCATCCTGACTGGACGCCGCGACGGCCTCGATCCGGTGGCTGCCGGAGGTCACCCGCACCCCCTCCAGCGCGAGCGCGGCCGTCGTCGACACCACGTCGTCCGGCATCCGGTCCACCAGGTCGGCCACCCACGGAGCCCAGACGGAACGCTCGACCATCACCACCAGGCCGTCCAGCGTCCGCACCCGCGTGTACGCCGCGACGGGCTCCCCCAGCCGAACCCCGAACCGTTGCGCCTCCGAAGCGTCCGCGGGCCTCCGCTCCCTGCCGGAGATCACGCCCCCGGCAACCCGGCCGCCGTGCTCCGCCCACTGCGCGAACGACAGCATCCTGTCGAACACCTGGGTGTGATGCCTGGCCTGCACGAGCCAGCCGTCCCTCGGCCGCGACAGCACGAGCGACTGCCGCGCGAGCTTCGCCATCGCCCCGCGCACCAGGCTGCGCGTCACCCGGTACTCCTCCGCCAGCGACGCCTCGCTCGGCAGCCGCGTCCCCGCCACGAACTCCCCGGTGTGGATGCGTCGCCGCAGGTCAGCGGCGACGTCCTGCGACCGGGTGGCCGGGCGGGCATCCTGCGTCTGCTGCGTCACCCGAGGAGGGTACGGCGGGCGGCTGTCCGGGAGGTGGCGCGGGGCTTAACGGGCGTCAGCGCACCCTGCAGGTTCAGCGTGCTCGTCGCGCACCGGACGATTCACTCACCCCGCCGCATCCCGATGCGCCTGCACCGCTGTCGCCACATTCCCGTGGATGTTCTCCGCCCCGATCCGTTCCAGCACCCCGTCCCGCGCCAGCGTCGCGCTCACCGACGGCTTCAGCCGGGCGAGCCGCAGCGTGACCCCCGCATCCTGGGTCAGCGTGACGATGTCGCCCAGCGCGTCTGTGCCCTGCGAGTCGATGAAGTTCACCCCGGCGCAGTCGAGGACCACCCCGGTCACGTCCGGTTCCTCGTGGACCAGCTCCCGGATGCGGTCCTGCAGCGCGTCCGAGGTGGCGAAGAACAGCCCGCCGTCCATCCGGAGCACCACGACGCCGGGCGTCTGTTCGCCGTCGGGATTCTCGTCCAGGTCGCGGAAGACGTCCGTCTTCGGCTTACGCGCGAGGATCGGCATGTGCGGGTGTGTGGCGACGCCGATCAGCCAGAGCAGCGACAGCCCGATGCCGATCATCACCCCGGCCAGAACACCGAACGCGAGGGTGCCGACGATCGCGGCGATCGCCACCCAGAAGTCGAACGGCTGCACGCGGGCGAGGCGGCGCATCTCCGGAATGTTGATCATGCCCATCACCACCGCCTCGATGATCAACGCGGCCAGGACCGGTTTGGGCAGCGCTGAGAACAGTGGCGCCAGGATGAGGAGCGTCAGCAGGACCATGACACCCGACGTGATCGAGGCGAGTCCGGTGCGGGCGCCGGAGCGGTCGTTGAGCGAGCTCGCGGACAGGCTGGTCGAGACCGGCATTCCCTGGAACAGCCCGGCGCCCGCGTTCGCCAGCCCTTGCGCGACCGACTCCTGGTCGATGTCGATCTGGTAGCGGTGCTTGGCCGCGAACGCCCGCGAGTCGCCGGCGGTCTGTGAAAAGCCGATGAGCACGAGGGCGACCGCGGCGACGGCCACGGTTCCCGCGTTGTCCCACATCAGGCCGAGGTTCGGGACTGCGAACGCGGGCAGCCCGCGCGGCACGTCGCCGACGAGGGCGACACCGTGGTCGCCGAGGTTGAAGAGCCAGGAGGCGAGCAGGCCGCCGACCACGAGGACGAGCGCGCCTGGCACCTTCGGCGCGATCCTCCGGAGCCCGAAGACGACGACAAGCCCGATCACGCCGACGAGCACGGTCGGGGTGTTCCAGTCACCGATGGTGCCGAACCACGACCACAGTTCCTGGAACGAGTTCGAGCCGGTCGTCTTGGTCCCGGTGAGCTTCGGGAGCTCCCCGATGACGACATCCACGGCGGCACCGAACAGGAACCCGGTCACCACCGCGCGCGACAGGAACTGGGCGATCCAGCCCATCTTGAGCACGGCGATCAACAGGAACAGCACCCCGGACGCCAGGGTGATGCCTGCCACGAACGACGCGATGTCCCCCTCGCCGGTGAGTCCGGTGGCGAGCACCGCGCTCGCGGCCACCGCCGCCAGACCAGAGCTCGGCCCCATCGAGATCTGGCGGCTGGTGCCGAAAATCCCGTACAGGATGGCAGCGGCAGCGGCGGCATACAGCCCGTTCTGGAGCGGGATCCCCGCGATCCCGGCGTAGCCGAGGTTCTTCGGGACGATCAGCGCCGCGACCGTCACCCCGGCGATCAGGTCGCCGCGCAGCCATCGCCGGTCGTAGTGGCGCAGCCAACCCACGATCGGGACGAGCCCGGCGAGTGTTCGCCGGGAACTCATGGCGTTCGGTGAGACGTCGACATCATGTCCAGCTTTCCGCGAGACGTCCAGCGGTACCGGTCGAGCATCTGGCGGTCAGGTCCTGATCACGGCGATGACACTCGTTGTCCCCATCTTGTGGGCAAAACGCCGGGACGGCAAGGAGGAACTTCGCGACCGATGTCCGCCCACGGGCGGCGCCATCACACGATGGCGACCTCGCACGCGTGCCCGATGGAACCTTTCCTGGGGCTCCGGACATGATGAGGTGTGACAACATTTTTCGAGGACGCCGAGCCGGAGTTGTGGTCTCGCGTCCGCACGGGGGATCCTGCAGCATTCGGCGAGCTCTTCGACGCGTTCCGAGATCGCGTCTTCTGGCACGCGCTTCGCCACACACACGTTGCCAGCGATGCGGAGGACGTCACAGCGCTGGTGTTCCTCGAGGCGTGGCGCAAACGTCCGCAGGTCAGGATCGTCGACGGGTCACCGCTTCCGTGGCTGCTCGTCACGACGAACTACGTCGCACGCAACCACGCACGATCACAGCGCCGCCATGTGAAGGCGATGGCTCGTGTCGCGCCGGAGCGCGAAGGTCCCGACTTCAGCGTCGAACTCAACGACTACCTCGACGACGAGCCGCGGCGCGCGGCCGTACGTCAAGCATTCACGCAACTCTCCGCCAAAGATCAGGACATCGTGTCTCTCTGCATCATCGAGGAACTGCCGCTCGCGCAGGCCGCGACCGTGCTCCGGATTCCCGTTGGCACCGTCAAATCCCGGCTCTCCAGAGCCAAACGCCGACTCCTTGAGTTGACGACCGAAATCACTGACGCCCCGTCTGTCGCCGGAGGTGCGAAATGACCGACAAGCCCCAATTCGACTCCCTGCGCAGCCGCAGCATCCGCTCGATGCTGGTCGGCGAAGCGGAGAACGACCGTTCGCCGAACGCCGGGATCTCCAAGCGGATCGCGCTGCTCGTCTCCCTGATCGTCGCCGCCATGCTGCTGTCCGGCGGTGGAGTCGCGCTCGCCCTCACCGGCAACATCCCGTTCCTTGCTGCTCCTGTCCCACCGACGACGAGCACACCGACTCCGGAACCGACTCAAACGCCGACACCGACACCGACACCGACACCGACTCCCACGGAAACGCAGGCGCCCGCCATCGACCTGTCCGCCCCGCAGACGTGGATCATCGGCGACGGCACCGTCGGCCCGCTTGCCCTCGGGCAGTCCCGTGCAGACGCCGCTGCTGTCATGACGGCGTTCACGAAGGAGCCGTACCAGTGCGACGTGGACCTCTACCACTCGGCATCGTCCCGGATGGAGGTCGTGCTCACTCCTGACGCGTCGGGGACGACCGTGGACCACATCCTCATCAACTCGAACAACGACACCCTTGCCCCATCGCCGAGGACGGCGGAGGGCATCGGCCTCTTCTCGACGGTCGACGAGATCCTGGCAGCGTACCCGGACATCCAGCGGCCGGACCCGCAGCTCTACCCGACGTACTCGCTGGCCGAGCCGGACGGCACCTGGATCGACTTCAGGGTCGGGACGGACTCGCAGACGGTGATCAGCATCGACGTGATGCGCGGCCCGTACCCGCCGTCGGAGTACTGCGGCTGATCGGGGAGCCACCGCCGGATGTCGCGAACGACCGCGGCCGCAAATACGGTACTTCCTGGCCGCGACGGGATGGGTTAGGTTCGCACCGACGGCACGGCTTACCGGCGAAGGGACCGAGATGAGCGGCGAGCAGGACGACGAACTCCAGCGATCGGCGCTCCCGATCCCCGACCTGCAATACACCGGGACGGTCACCTACGACGCCACCGATCCGGATACGCACTATCCGCCGATCCGGGAGCTTCGGCCGCCGAGCGGTGCCCCCAACGTCGTGATCATCCTCATCGACGATGCCGGATTCGGTTCCTCCAGTGCGTTCGGCGGCCCGATCGACACCCCGAACTTCGAACGGGTGGCCGCGCACGGTTTGAAGTACACGCGCTTCCACACCACCGCGCTGTGCTCGCCGACGCGAGCCGCCCTACTCTCCGGACGCAACCATCACACGGTGGGGATGGGGGCGATCACCGAGGTCGCCACCAGCGCTCCCGGCTACAACTCGCTGCGGCCGAACAGCTGCGCACCGCTGGCGGAGACGCTTCGCTTGAACGGCTACAGCACAGCCCAGTTCGGCAAGTGTCACGAAGTGCCGGTGTGGGAGGCGAGCCCGGTCGGGCCCTTCGATCACTGGCCGACACCCGGCGGAGGGTTCGAGCACTTCTACGGGTTCATCGGCGGCGAGACCAACCAGTGGTATCCCGCCCTGTACGAGGGCACCACTCCGGTCGAACCGTGGGGAACGCCCGAGCAGGGCTACCACTTCATGGCCGATATGACGGACAAGGCCGTGGCCTGGACCAAGCAACAGAAGTCGCTGGCGCCCGACAAGCCGTTCTTCGTCTACTACGCACCAGGCGCCACCCACGCCCCGCACCATGTGCCGCAGGAGTGGGCGGACAAATACAAGGGCGCTTTCGACCAGGGCTGGGACGCCCTTCGCGACGAAACCTTCCGTCGGCAGCTCGACCTCGGCGTCATCCCACCCAACGCGACACTGACGCCGCGAAACGAGGGCATCCCCTCCTGGGACGAGATGAGCGACGATCTCAAGCCCGTGCTCGCGCGGCAGATGGAGGTCTATGCCGGCTACATGGCGTACGCCGACCACTACGTCGGCGAGTACCTGGATGCACTGGACGAGCTGGGCGTGCTCGACGACACGCTGATCTACCTCATCATCGGCGACAACGGAGCGTCGGCCGAGGGCACCCTGAAGGGCACGACGAACGAGAGCTTCACGCTCAACGGCATGACGGCTCTCGAGACGGACGAGTTCCTGATCGAGCACAAAGACGACCTGGGCACGCCGGCGTCGTACAACCATTACGCAGTCGCGTGGGCTCACGCGATGGACACTCCGTACCAGTGGACGAAGCAGATCGCCTCGCACTGGGGCGGCACCCGCAACGGCACCATCGTCTCCTGGCCGAGCAGCATCCCGGCACGGGGCGAGATCCGCAACCAGTTCGCCCACGTGATCGATGTCGCGCCCTCCATCCTCGCGGCCGCCGGCATCCCCGAGCCGTCGACGGTCAACGGGGTGACGCAGCGTCCGTACGAGGGGCGGCCGATGAATCAGACCTTCACCGACCCAGACGCGCCCGAATACCACGAGACGCAGTACTTCGAGATGCTCGGCAACCGGGCGATCTTCCACAAAGGCTGGACCGCGGTCGCGCGCCACAAGTTCCCGTGGCTCAGTTCCGACCACGGGCTCGACGACGACATCTGGGAGCTCTACAACGTCGAGACGGACTGGACCCAGACCAAGGACCTCGCAGCGGAAGAACCACAGAAACTCGCCGAGTTGCAGCGGCTCTTCCTCATCCAGGCCGCGCGCTTCAACGTTCTGCCGATGGATGTGCGCAGCATCGAGCGATTCAACCCGGAGCTCGCAGGCCGCCCCACCCTCATCCGCGGCTCCAGCCAGACCTTCTACCCTGGCATGCGGCGCCTGACCGAGAACTCCGTCATCAGCATCAAGAACAAGTCATACAGCGTGACCGCCGAAGTGTCGGTTGCGGATGATGCCGCGAACGGTGTGATCATCGCTCAGGGAGGCGCCTTCGGCGGCTGGAGCGTTTACCTCAAAGCCGGCGCTCTCTGCTACGCGTACAACCTGCTCGGGCTCCGCGCGGAGATGGTGCGTGCCGAACATCCCCTCGCCGCCGGCGACCACACCATTCGCGTCGAGTTCGCCTACGACGGCGGTGGACTCGCGAAGGGCGGGGCCGTCACCCTCTTCGACGGCGAAACCCAGGTCGGCGCAGGGCGCATCACCGCCACCATGCCGATGACCATCTCGGTGGACGAGTCTGTCGACATCGGCGAAGACATCGCCTCACCCGTCTCCACCGATTACGCCGCCATCGGCAACGCCTTCACCGGCACGATCTCGTGGGTCCGTATCGACACCGGGGACGACACCCACGACCACCTCATCGACCAGAACCACCGCATGCAAGCGGCGATGACCCGGCAGTGATGGCGGGCTTGCGGCCGCGCAACCGCGGCGGCTTCCCGCACCGCTTCGCCTGAGACTTCTGACAGAAAGCAGCTCGGGTCCTGCGACGACGCTCGGCGTCGGTTCCGCGCGGTCGCTGGGTCGCGGACGTCGAGGTCGCGGCGTCGCGCCCTTACCGTAACCCGCCATTCATGAACCGTTTGGTTGACCCCCGCACGGGGGTCGCGCCAATGTCGTGGCTGTCGCCTCCTTCTGAGGCCCCTGAACGGTCGGGTCGTCCTCGCAGCGTGCCGCCTGTTCGCCTTCTCAGCACATCAGGATTCGGGAAAGGTTCTCTGAGATGCACGGCAACACCCCACGACGCAAACGGTCCGGCCCGCGTCGCTTCTCCTCCCTCACCACGGGACAACGCATCGTCGCGATCACCGCGACGACCTGCGTTCTGGCGCTCGTGGGCGGCGGCATCGCTGCCGCGTCCACGGTCGCCTTCGGCAACCGGCAGGTCGGTTCCGACTACCCCGACGGCACGCAGATAGCCTCCAACCAGGTGATCCAGCCCGTCGGCAAGCGCGTCATGACACCGTTCGGCAAGCTGATGGGCTCCACTGTCAGCCCGGACGGCCATTACCTCGTCGGCACGAGCACCGATCGCTCCGTCGACCTGCAGGTCTTCGACCTCACGACCAACACTCCGGTCGCAGCAGCGGGGACACTCTCCGCCACCGCGTTCGCGACGGCGGCCGGCAACGCGGGCTACGGCGCCATGAAGTACCTCCCGATCTCGGACGGAACCGTCGGCCAGGAGGGACCGGTCTTCTCTCCGGACGGCAAGTTCCTCTTCGAGCCTGTCGCGACGGGAATCGTGCGCTACCCGTTCAACCCCGACGGTTCGCTCGGCGCCGGAACCAAGCTCAGCATCCCGGCCTCGGCAGGCGGCCAGCAGGCGCTGACCGCCGGAATGGTCTTCTCCCCCGACGGCGCCACGCTCTACGCCGCCGTCAACGGCCAGAACACGGTTGTCGCCATCGATCCCGGCACTGGCACGATCACGCAGACGTTCGCGGTCGGGATCGCCCCTCGCCAGCTGAAGTTCGCCGGCGCCCACCTCTACGTGTCGAACGAGGGCGGCCGCCAGGCCGTCGCGGGCGACACGACGATGGGCTCGTACGGAACGCAGGTTCCGGCCGACACCAATCTGGGAACCAGCACGACCGGAACCGTGAGCGTCATCGACATTGCCCATCCGGCGGCTGCGATCTCCACCGTCCCCGTGCAACTGCACCCGACGGCGATGCACCTCGACGGCACGACGCTCTACGTGGCCAACACGAACAGCGACACCGTCTCGGTGATCGATACCCGCTCCAACGCGGTGGTGCAGACGTTCGCGACGCAGCCGTGGGCATCCTCGACGACGGGATACGAGCCGACGGCGATCACGATGCAGGGCGACCACCTCCTCGTCTCCCTCGGCCGCGCCAACGCCATCGCGGTGTACCGGGTCAACACCAAGGACCCGCGCGACCCGGCCAGCTACATCGGTCTGCTACCGACGGACTACTATCCCGAGAACGTCGCAACGGCGAACGGGAAGATCGTCGTGACGAACACCCGCGGCATCGATGCCCGCGGCCCTGCGCTGACCTTCACCAAGGGCCAGGGCACGACCCCGGCGACCGGGCACGGCACGCACTCCACCACGGCCTCCCTCACCACGTTCGCGCTGCCGAGCGACAAGCAGGTCCAGAAGTACACGGCCACCGTGTTCGCGCAGAACGGCTGGGACGGACGCTCCGTCAAGCCGGTGCAAGGCGACCAGGGCGAGCAGGGCGTCGGGCAGGCGGCGAGCGCCATCCCGAAGCGCGTCGGCGAACCGTCACCGATCAAGCACGTGTTCCTGCTGGTCAAGGAGAACCGCAGCTACGACCAGCTGTACGGGGACATGAAGCAGGGCAACGGCGACGCGACCCTGACCCAGTTCGGCGCGAAGGTCACGCCGAACCAGCATGCGCTCGCCACGCAGTTCGGGCTGTACGACAACACGTACGACATCGGAACGAACTCCGCTGAGGGACACAACTGGCTCATGCAGGGCGACAACCCTGCGTACACCGAGACCAGTGCAGGCGAGTACACCCGCTCGTACGACACCGAGGAAGATGTGCTCGGCCACCAGCGTTCCGGCTTCCTCTGGACCTCGGTCCAGGCCGCAGGCAAAACGGCGAAGAATTTCGGCGAGTTCGAGTACGGCGAGGGCAAGCCGGCCGGTGCGACGTGGCAGCAGTACTACTGCACCGCGAAGGGTGTGATGGCCGGCGGGAGTCCGTCGACCCTCTTCGACCCGTCGATCCAGCTCCACGCGAGTTCGGCGATCCCGTCCCTGAACGCGATCACCGACCCGAATGCCGCACCGTTCGACCTGGCGGTCCCGGACATCTACCGCTACGAGACCTGGAAGCAGGACTTCGAGAAGAACGGTCCGTCGAACCTCAACATGGTGTGGCTCTCGAGTGACCACACCGGCGGCACAGCCGACCCGGAGGCGCAGGTCGCCGACAACGACCTCGCTGTCGGCAAGATCGTGGACGAGATCTCGCACTCCCCGTACTGGAAGGACTCCGCCATCTTCGTCGCGGAGGACGACACCCAGGACGGAGCGGACCACGTCGACGGCCACCGCGCGCCCATCCAGGTGATCAGCCCGTACGCCGCCCACGGCAAGACCGTGAGCACGTACTACTCGCAGATCAACCTGGTGCGCACGATCGAGCAGATCCTCGGTGCGCAGCCGATGAACCAGAAGCTGGCCGCAGCGACGCCGATGACCGATGCCTTCACCAACAAGCCGAACCTCACACCGTACAGCGCCGTGCCCAACCAGGTGCCGTTGACGGAGGGCGTGGTCAGCGCTCCGGCGTGCGGCTACGACACGCTGGGTGCGACCGGCGACGCGGCGAAGGCCGTCGACGCCGCAGCCGCGAAAGCGGCGGAGGTCCCCGCAGCAGAGCGAGCGACCGCGGCGGACTGGCAGAAGTGGGCCGGCAAGCAGCACTTCACGGGCACAGCAGGCCACCCCGCCATCCCCGACTACGACAACCCCGACCTGATGAACAGGTGGACCTGGTACCAGACCCACCACTGGACGTCCCCGTACCCGGGAGACGCGAAGATCTACGGGCCGGACAACGTGCCGGGCATCGCACCAGGGTCGATCAGCCACAACGACGGCTGACCGCGCGCCGACCGAAGCGGGCGCGCTGACGCAGCGAGGCCCGGCGGGATGATCTCCCGTCGGGCCTCCGGCGCGTCGCTGTGAGGTCACTCCGCCACGAACTCGCCCGGCTTCCAGGATCCGTCGAACGCGGCCTCGGTCGGACCGTAGAGCCGCAGATAGGCGAACCAACCTCGTCCCGGGATCGTCTTGATCCAGCGATCGGCACCGTCGGCGGGCTCGTCGGGCCCGAAGCGCAACTCGATCGCGTCCGCCGACGCGCCCTGGGCGAGCTCGAAGAGCGATCGAAGGGCCGCCGCGTTCTGCTCGGTGCGGACCTGGCTGCGGGTGATGGCGTCGTAGACGGTGACCGACCAGAACAGCGCAGCGGGCGCAGGGAGCGGGATCGTCAGTGTGTATGAGTGGCCACCGTCGAGGTACGCCCCGTCGCTGTCGTGCGCGTCGAACCAGTACAGGGAACCGCCGCCTGCCGCCCGGCGGAACATCGCCGGCGACGTGGCGATCGCCTGATAGAACCAGGTCTCACGCGCATCCACGTCCACGCGTCCATCGATCACGAAGTCGGCGTTCTCCGGACGCAGGGTCACCCACTCCCAGTGACGGTCCGGCCACACTTCGCGGTCCGGGCGGCGATCGGCGAGCGATTGCACGCGCAGCTGCGCATCGGCCTCTGCGGCCGCCCGCTCGAGAAGGTCACGCATCCGCTGATCGGGGTCGAACGGTTTACCGCGCTCGATCCCGAGCACAGCGAGCTCCGACTCGTACGCGCGGTCGGCGTCGCGCGGCGGCTCGTCCTGCAGCGCGGCGTGCAGAGTCTCCCAGAATGCGATGCCGCCCTCGACCGGAACGGCCGACGTGTCCTGAGGCTCCCCGGACATATCGAGCCACGTGGGCTCCTCCCAGTCCGCGTTCTCCTCGAGCGGCCGCACGACGACCTTCTTCAGAAGCTCCACCGCGCCTGCGACATCGCCGTTGACCGGCACACCGCGGAGCCCGACCAGGATCTTGAACGACTGAGCGTGCGCGACGAGGTGGTCCTCGGGAACGGCACCATCGTAGCCCGGAGGAAGAATGACGTAGCGCCCGCCCTTCCCGCCATCACGCCCGGGGATCCCGACGTCGGTGATCCAGCTCTGGTCGTAGTTGAGAACCGCTCCGAAGATCACCCCCGGCGGCACGTCGACGACCATCGGACCCACATGCAGATCCAACAGCGGACCGGCGTACGGCGTATCCGAGTTGAGGGTGAACCCGGCCTGCTGAGGGCGAGTGTCCATATACCCGAAGACGCGATTGACCCGCACGCCCACCAGTTCCTGCCCGGCGAAGATGCGAGCACCGGCGACCAGCGGGAAGAAGTGTTTGTAGCAGACGACCCCGCGAACGAGGTCGGCGGCATCGTATGCGGCCTGCACGGTGGCCGGATCCGGGTACCCCCCGGGAAAGCGAGAGCTGGACTGCCGATCTGACATGAGACTCCTTCGCAACACCAGCCTCCCCGTCGCAGGCTGCCCTGCGCCGACACTACGGAGAACTCATCGCCCGGTCAATGGAACTGGCGGGGAAGGCTGAGTCAACGAAAATGGGGCCTCCCCGAAGAGGAAAGGCCCCAACGTCCGCGGAAATCCGCGAGACTCGAACAACGCGTGACAGCGACCGATGGTGGAGATGGGGGGAATTGAACCCCCGTCCACTGCTGTGGTCATATGCCTTCTACGGGTGTAGCCAGTGTTGACGTTCTACTCGGCTCCGGAATTTGCCACTGGCACCTAAACCGACGAGCCCAGCATCAGTGCATGTCCCTCCGCGCCCTGATACTCAGCGTGGAAGCAAGCTCTCTAAATGACGTCGAGATCCGGGTAGAAAGCGATCCCCGGTACGACGGTCTCATAAGTTGCTTTAGAAGAACTTACGCCGCGAGGGCGAAGTCTGCCTTGGCAGAGACAGTGCTCTTTGAATTGGCACTTATTGTTTGCATGCATCGTTTACGAGATAAGCATGCATCCTCGACCCGCTTCTCACACTCTCGCAGACAATGTCGAAACCGATCATCCCCATGCGCAGCCGGTGAGGCTGGGTCGCTGTCACGCGCTGTTGAGTTGTCCAGGTACTGATCTAACCGCTGAGCGGCGAGCTTCTTATCCTACAACATCCTGAGCCCTCGTTCTATGCCACGATCGAAGGATGGCCGACACGATCATCACCGTCCAGGGCGAGTACGAGTTGCACCAGCCCGCCGAACGAGGCACCGTCCGGCTCACCGTCGCCTACGACGGCGGCGACAGGGACGAGGTCCTCGCCCGCACGACGCAGCGGCACGTCGCGCTCACCAGTGAGCTGCGCGAGATCCACAACCCGCAGTCCGGGCCGGTCACCTGGTGGGCGTCCGATCAGCTGCGGGTGTGGGGCGAACGGCCGTGGAATCAGGACGGCAAGCAGCTGCCGATCGTCTACCACGCCCAGGTCGGCATCGAAGCAAAGTTCAGCGACCTCGGCGCCCTCTCCGACTGGGTGGGCGTCGTGTCCCTGCTCGACGGCGTCACCGTCTCCGGCGTCACCTGGGCGCTCACCGAGGCCCGCAAGCAGAGCCTGGTCCAGGAGGCGCGGCGCCGTGCGGTCGAGAACGCCGTCGCCAAGGCGACCGTGTACGCGACCAGCCTCGGGCTCGGCTCCGTCAAACCGCTGGCGCTCAGCGACCCGGGAATGCTCGGCGACCACTCCGCGTCCTCGCAGACACCGCAGCCGATGTTCGCCCGCGCGGCGTCCGCCGACCTGGGCGGTGCCACCCTGGCGCTCAAGCCGGAGGACATCACGATCGCTGTGCAGGTGCACGCGCGCTTCGCCGCCTCCTGAGCCGTCAGCCCGCGTCGACCAGCACCGAGCGCAGCTTGGCGAGCTCCAGGTCGTCGAGTCCCGCATCCCGGAGGTACTGGTGCACCCCGCCGCGCTCCCTGTCGATCAGGTCGAGCGCCGATTCGAGCGCCTCCGGCGGGCTGCCGCCCAGGATGATGCGCAGGTCGGGAGTGACCTCGACCCCGTGGCTCTGCATCAGCGCGAGCATCCCGTCGAGCCAGGCACCGGCGAGGTTCGCCTGGGTGCGCGCGTAGTCGGCCACGACCGTCGCGCGATCGACGCCGACGGCGAGGAGCGCCAGCGCGATGACGACGCCGGTGCGGTCTTTGCCCGCCGTGCAGTGCACGACCACGCCCTCGTCTCCGGTATCGGCGATCTCGCGGAGCGCCGTGATCACCACATCCGTGTGCTGCAGCACGATCTTGGCGTACAGGTCGGCGAGGGTCGCGCCGATCGTCGACTGGGACGCCCCGGACCCCTCGAACACCGGGAGGTGCAGCACCTCCACATCGAGACCATCCAGATCGTCCGGCATCACGTTCGTCTCGAACTCGTCGCGCAGGTCGATCACCACGCGCACCCCCAGGTCGCGCAGGCCGTCTTTGCCCGCGTCGCCGAGCGAGTGCAGCCCGTCCGAGCGGAACAACTTGCCGAAGCGGACCGTGCCGCCGTCGGCCTGATAGCCGCCCACATCGCGGAAGTTGTACGTGCCGTTGATCGGGATGAGCGGTGCGATGGTCGTCATGCGCTCTAGTCTGTCAGCGACCGCCGACGCGGCATACTCCCCGCCACGACGACGGGGCTACTCCCCCAGGTGCTTCCTGCTCGACATGGCCCTGTCTGCCTCGCGCTTGTCCTGCCGCTCGCGCAGCGCCTGGCGCTTGTCGTACTCGCGCTTGCCCTTCGCGACCGCGAGCTCGACCTTGGCGCGCCCGTCGCTGAAGTAGATCTGCAGCGGGACGATCGTGTATCCGCCCTCTTTGACCTTGTTGTGGATCTTGAGGATCTGCGCCTTGTGCAGCAGCAGCTTGCGCTTGCGCCGCGGCGCGTGGTTGTTCCAGGTGCCGTCCGCGTACTCCGGGATGTGCACGGCGTCGAGCCACGCCTCTCCACCATCGACGAACGCATACCCGTCGACGAGGGACGCGCGACCGGCCCGCAGCGACTTCACCTCGGTCCCCGTCAAGACCAGTCCGGCCTCGTAGGTGTCTTCGATGGTGTAGTCGTGGCGGGCTTTGCGATTGGTGGCCACCACCTTCTGGCCACGTTCCCTGGGCACAGCGCACTCCTGAATGATGTCGAATGGATGCCGCCCGGCGGACGCCGGGCAGCCACCCAGTCTATCGCGACTAGACCTTTAGATAGCGACTGATCGCGAAGTTCGCCGACGCCGCCGCCAAGACCACCCCGACGAGCAGGAGCAACGGCGCCACGACGAGCGCATCCCCGTCCCCGACGAAGTTGATCGATTGGATGCGTTCAGACAGGAATCCGCGCACGAAGAAGTGCACGATCCCGTACACCGCCCCCGCCGCCAGGATCGAACCGATCAGTGCCGCGAACACGCCCTCCAGGATGAACGGGGTCTGGATGAACCTGTTCGACGCCCCCACCAGCCGCATGATGCCGAGCTCCCGTCTTCGCGAGAACGCCGAGAGTCTGATGGTGGTCGCGATCAGCAACGCCGCCGCCACGAGCATCAGCGCTGCGATACCGATCGCGGTGAAACTGGCCGCGCGGAGGATGGAGAAGATCTGGTCGAGGTAACTTCGTTGATCGACCACGCTCTGCACACCGGTGGCGCCGGACAGCGTCTCGGTCAGGACAGCGGAGTTGCTCGGGTCTTTCAGGTTCACCCAGAACGTCTGCGGGATCATCTCCGGCGTGACGAAGTCGGCGATCGAGTTGCCCTTGAACTGCTGCTTGAACTGCTCGTAGCCCTGCTTCTGATCCTGGAAGTAGAACTTCTGGATATACGGCGAGAGCTCCGGCGACTCGAGCTGCTGCTTCACGGCGGCGATGGTCTGCTCGTTCGCAGCGCCGCCGACGCAGTTGTCGGTCGAGGTGCACATGTACACGGCGACCTGCGCCCTGTCGTACCAGTACGTCTTCATCTGACTGATCTGCATCTGCAGCAGAACAGCCGTCCCGACGAAGGTCAGCGAGATGAAGGTGACGAGGATGACCGAGATGACCATCGAGACGTTGCGGCGCAGCCCGTTGGCTGCCTCCGACCAGATCAGACCGAATCTCATTTGGTCGGCCCCACATTCTGCTCGCCGTCGCGGTCGCTGTCGTCCCGCAGACCCCGGAGGTCGAGGTTCGCGGTGAAGTTGAGGTGGTCTGGGAGGTCCTCGCTCGCGGGCGGAGGGGGCGGCGGCGTTGTCGGCTGCGCCGCCGTCGCGAACTGCACGGGAGCGGGATAGTGCGAAGGCGAGGGCTGCTGTGACTGCTGCTGCTGCTGCGCGACGGGAGCCGGCTGAACGGGTGCGGTCTGCTGCTGCACAGGCTCCGGATGCGCGGGGGCAGCCTGCTGGACAGGTGCCGGCTGCTGCGTCTCACCGAGGGCGGATGCGGTCTGCTGCGGTGCGGCCTGGACGGGTACCGGAACGCTGACGGGCCCGGCGGGGTCGGAAGTAGGGACCTGCGGCCTGGTCATCGGCTGCTCGAAGGTCGGCTGCTGCGGCGCGTACGCGGGCTGCTGCTGGGCGTACACCGGCTGCGGCGCGGACACCGGCTGCGGCGCGGAGGCCGGAGCCTGCCGCGCATCCGGAGCCTGGTTGGCGGCCTGCAGCGTCGGGACGGCGGCGGTGACGCCGTACCCTCCGTGCCGCTCGTCGCGGACGATCTGGCCGTTGACGAGCTCGATCACGCGGCGCTTCATCTGGTCGACGATCGCCGCCTCGTGCGTGGCCATGATGACGGTCGTGCCCCCGGCGTTGATGCGGTCGAGCACGGCCATGATCCCCGCGCTGGTGGTGGGGTCGAGGTTTCCTGTCGGCTCGTCGGCCAGCAGCACCTGCGGCTTGTTGACGACGGCGCGCGCGATGGCGACACGCTGCTGCTCACCACCGGAGAGCTCGTGCGGCAGGCGCTGCGCCTTGCCGTCGAGGCCGACCATCTTCAGCACGTCGGGGACGGCCTCCTGGATGAAGCCGCGCGACTTGCCGATCACCTGGAGCGTGAATGCCACGTTCTCGAAGACCGTCTTGTTGGGAAGGAGGCGGAAGTCCTGGAACACCACGCCGATGTTGCGGCGGAAGTACGGGACCTTGCGCGATGAGATTGTGCCCAGGTCCTGCCCGAGCACATGGATCTTCCCCGCGGTCGGCTTCTCCTCTTTGAGGATGAGCCGCAGGCAGCTGGACTTGCCAGAGCCGGACGCGCCGACGAGGAAGACGAACTCCCCGCGCAGCACTTCGAGGTTGATGGCGTTGAGTGCCGGGCGCGAGGTGCCCGAGTACTGCTTGGAGACGTGTTCGAACCGGATCATGACCTCTAGAGACTAAGCAACTCGAGGACGATCCGCAGTAGCGACATACCATTGCGCACCAAGCCTGGACGCGGCCCGAACGCCAGCCGTCAGAGCGCTATCCGGCGAAGCGGAAGGTGTTGGTGTCGCGGCGCACGAAACCGACGGACTCGTAGAGCCGGATCGCCGCCACCCGCGACGGGCGCGACGTGAGGTCGAGCGTCCGGATGCCCAGCTCGGCCGATCGCGCGATCATCGCTTCGAGCAGGCTGCGTGCGACGCCGCGACCGCGGGTGCTCTCGTCGACGACCACGTCGTCGATGTGTCCGCGCACTCCGGTTGGGATCGCGTACGTCACCAGGGTCGCCATTCCGACGATCGCCCCGTCGAGGCGCGCGACGAAGAGGGTCGCGGCCTCGCTGGTCACGACCCGCTCCAGGAGCGCCCTGTCGAAGGACGCGCTCGACGAGAGCTGCGGGAGCAGCGTGACCACTGCATCCACCAGTTCGTCGTCGACGGCCGTCACGGTCTCGACGACGGCGGGGGCGGCGCTCACGCGTCGGCCTTCGCTCCGGCCCGCCAGCGGATGCCCGCCGCGATGAAGCCGTCGAGGTCGCCGTCGAACACGTTGGTGGGGTTGTTGACCTCGTAGTCCGTTCGCAGGTCTTTGACCATCTGGTACGGCGCGAGCACGTAGCTGCGCATCTGGTCGCCCCAGCTGGCCGTGATGTTCCCGGCGAGTTCTTTCTTGGCTGCGGCCTCCGCCTCGCGCTGCAGCAGGAGCAGGCGGCTCTGCAGCACGCGCATGGCGGCCGCGCGGTTCTGGATCTGGCTCTTCTCGTTCTGCATCGACACCACGGTCCCTGTCGGGAGGTGGGTGATGCGGACGGCGGAGTCGGTCGTGTTGACCGACTGGCCGCCAGGGCCGGAGGAGCGGAACACGTCGACCCGGATGTCGTTGTCCGGGATCTCGATCGACTCGGTCTCCTCGATCAGCGGGATGACCTCGACCGCCGCGAACGACGTCTGACGCTTGCCCGCCGAGTTGAACGGGCTCATCCGGACCAGCCGGTGCGTTCCTGCCTCGACCGACAGCGTGCCAAAGGCGTATGGGGCGTCGACCTCGAACGTGGCCGATTTGATGCCTGCTTCTTCCGCGTAGCTGGTGTCCATGACCTTGACCGGGTATTTGTGCTGCTCCGCCCAGCGGAGGTACATGCGCAGCAGCATCTCGGCGAAGTCGGCCGCGTCGACGCCGCCCGCACCGGCGCGGATCGTGACGACGGCCGGGCGCGGGTCGTACTCGCCGTTCAGCAGCGTCTGCACCTCCAGCTCGCCGAGGCTCTTCTGCAGCGACTCCAGCTCCGTCTTCGCCTCGGCGGCAGTGGCTTCGTCGCCCTCGCCGTCGTTGGCCATCTCCACGAGCACCTCGAGGTCGTCGAGGCGACGCTCGATCGTGGTGATGCGCGCGAGCTCGGACTGCCGGTGGCTGAGAGCGCTGGTGACCTTCTGGGCGTTCTCCGTGTCGTCCCAGAGGTCCGGCACTCCCGCCTGCTCGCTGAGCGCGGCGATCTCGGCCGTGAGCGCATCCACGTTCACCACCGAACGGATATCGGCGAACGTGGAGCGCAGTTCGTTGATCTGCTGGGAAAGATCGAGTTCAATCATGTCGCGGACCAGCCTACCGGGGCGGTCCCGCCGCCGGGGGCAGCACGCAACCAGTTGTAGTGTGTTAACGACATGACTTCTGACGAGCGCCCCTTCAGTTTCCGGTCGGTGGCACTCGCCGCATTCCTCCCCACTCTGCTTTTCTCCATCGGTGAGGGCGCGATCATCCCGATCATCCCGATCGCGGCGGGCAACCTCGGAGCGACCCTCGCCATCGCGGGGTTCATCTCCTCCATGGTGATGCTCGGCGAGCTGGCCGGCGACATCCCGAGCGGCTGGGTGGTCTCGCGGTTCGGCGAGCGGACGTCGATGATCTACGCCGCCGTCGTCGCCATCCTGGGCGTGGTGGTCTGCCTGGTCGCGCCCAACTACTGGGTGCTCATGGCCGGGATCTTCGTGGTCGGCCTTGCGACGGCGGTCTTCGCCCTCGCCCGGCACGCGTTCATGACCTCGTACGTTCCGCAGAAGTACCGCGCGCGGGCGCTGTCGACGCTCGGCGGCATCTTCCGGGCCGGCTGGTTCGTCGGACCGTTGATCGCGTCGCTCGTGATCAGTCTGACCGGCTCGACGCAGTCAGTGTTCTGGATCTTCATCGTGAGCTGTCTCGGCTCGGTGATCGTGCTGCTCGTACTGCCTGACCCCGAGACGATGTTCGGCACCAGCCCGGTCACGGCGGCGGAGGACGGCGAGCAGCTGACCGCAGGAGAAGAGGAGGCGGAGGAGCGCACGCACGGGCTGTTCCGTACGATCTGGTCGTTCAAGGCCGTGCTGGCCAGGATGGGCACCGGGGTCGCGCTGATCGGCGCCATCCGGTCGGCCCGCACCGTACTGATGCCGCTCTGGGCGATCAGCATCGGACTCAGCGAGGCGAACACGGCGCTCATCATCGGCATCGCGGGCGCCGTCGACTTCGCCCTGTTCTACGCGAGCGGGCAGATCATGGACCGCTTCGGCCGGATGTGGAGCGCCCTCCCATCGATGCTCGGGCTCTCACTCGGCTTCCTCACGCTCGCCTTCACCCACGAGCTGGATGCGCGGGTCGCCTGGTACATCGGCATCTCCATCTTCCTCTCGGTCGCCAACGGCATCGGCTCCGGCATCATCATGACCCTCGGCGCCGACCTGGCGCCGAAGACCGCCCCGCCCCGTTCCTCGGCGCGTGGCGTTTCGCCGGCGACGCGGGCCAGGCCGGAGCCCCGCTGCTCGTGTCGCTGCTGACCGCGCTCGTCTCGCTCGCCTTCGCGAGCGGCGTCATCGGCGCCCTCGGCCTCGTCGGCGCCGCGGTCCTGGCGCGATACATCCCGCGCTACGTGCCCCGCCGCGCCTGAGGGCGCGCCTGCCCGCGCGCACGCCGCGCCCGCACGACGCGTGGAATAGTCTCGGGGCAACAGTGTTGAGGTGTATGCAAACGCATACAATCACAGCACGGGATGAGGGACATCATGAGCACGAAGCTCGAACTCGGGATCGACACGTTCGGCGACGTCACCAACGACGCAGACGGTCAGCCTCTCCCCCAGGCGCAGGTGCTGCGCAACGTCGTCGCACAGGGCGTGCTCGCCGACCAGGTCGGCCTCGACTTCATCGGCGTCGGTGAACATCACCGTCAGGACTTCGCCGTCTCCGCACCCGAGGTCGTCCTCGCCGCCATCGCGGGCCAGACCGAGCGCATCCACCTGGGGTCGGCAGTCACCGTGCTCAGCTCGGACGACCCCGTTCGCGTCTTCCAGCGCTTCGCCACCCTCGACGGCGTGTCCAACGGACGCGCGGAGGTCATCCTGGGCCGCGGATCGTTCATCGAGTCGTTCCCCCTGTTCGGCTACGACCTCGGCCAGTACGAGGAACTGTTCGAAGAGAAGCTCAGCCTGTTCACCGAGGTGCGCAAGCAGGAGCCGGTGTCGTGGACGGGCGCTCTCCGCGCCTCCCTCGATGGCCAGTCGGTGTACCCGCACCTCGAGCACGGCTTGCTGAAGACCTGGATCGGCGTCGGCGGCAGCCCGGAATCCGTCGTGCGCGCCGCCCACTACGGCCTGCCCCTGATGCTCGCGATCATCGGAGGAGGCCCGATGCGCTTCAAGCCGCTCGCCGAGCTCTACCGCAACGCCCTCGAACAGTTCGGCCAGGATGCGGCGCTCCCGATCGGCGTGCACTCCCCCGGTTTCATCGCCGCGACCGACGACGAGGCCAAGGAGACGCTCTGGCCGCACTACGAAGCCATGACCAACCGCATCGGCCGCGAGCGGGGCTGGCCGCCGGCGACCCGCGCCCGCTTCGAGCACGAGGCTGGAGAGGACGGCGCCCTGTTCGTCGGTTCGCCGGAGACGGTCGCGAAGAAGATCGCGTACACAGCCAACGGCCTCGGCATCGAGCGCTTCGACCTCAAGATCAGCAACGGGACGCTCGGCCACGACCACCTCATGAGGGCCATCGAACTGTACGGCACCGAGGTCGCGCCCCGCGTGCATGAGCTATTGTCGTAGCCGCGTCCAACGCACCGCGGGAGTGGTGAAATTGGCAGACACGCAGGATTTAGGTTCCTGTGCTTTCGAGCGTGAGGGTTCAAGTCCCTTCTCCCGCACTCGCCGAAACCCTGGGCTCGGTAGCACTCAGGGGGCGCAAAGGCCGGACAGGGTCAGACCACAGGATGATCTTTTCTCACAGCGTGCAGATTCGCATGGTCTGTGCAGCAAGGGGCCAGTAAACTCGGCAGCAATCACCCCGACTTCTTCCCCTGGAGAACCTTGATCCATCACGCTGGACTCATTCCCTGGCTCGACCCGCACACCATCATCGATGCGGCCGGTCCGTGGGCACTGGTCGTCGTCGGTGCGATCGTCTTCGCGGAGACCGGCCTGCTCGTCGGGTTCCTGCTGCCTGGCGACACGCTCCTGGTGATCTCCGGACTCCTCACGCACACGGCGCTGGTCTTCGGCATCGACATCTGGTGGGTCTGCTTGGTGATCGCGTTCGCTGCGTTCCTCGGCGGTGAGGTCGGCTATCTGATCGGGCACAAGTTCGGGCCGAGAGTGTTCGAACGCAAAGAGAGCGGTCTGTTCAGCATGGAGAACGTGCGTCGCACCAATGCGTTCTTCGACCGGTTCGGCGCCCTCGCCGTGATCGTCGCCCGCTTCGTGCCGATCGTGCGCACGTTCGCGCCCGTCGCCGCAGGCGTCGGCCACATGAACTACAAGAAGTACTCGCTCTACAACGCCATCGGCGCGCTCCTCTGGGGCGCAGGCCTCACCTATTTCGGCTTCCTCATCGGCTACATCCCGCCGGTCGCGAACTTCGTCTCCAGCTACATCGACATCATCCTGATCGGCGCCGTGGTGATCACCCTTGTGCCCACGCTCATCCACTACTTCCAGTCGCTGCACAAGGCGAAGAAGAAGGCTGCGGCCTCAGAGGCAGAAGCGGCCACGAGCACCCCGGCAACGACCGAGGCCCGCCCGACGCCGGAGGCCTAGCCGCTCGCGCGTGGCCACGCACCGCCGTGGCCACGCACCCCCACGTCCACGCAGCGCCGTCACCACCTCACCGGCGCGTCGCCTCCGGGCAGCGCTCAGGCGTGGAACTCGTCCTCGTGGGCGGCGTGCTCCGCCGGCTCCAGCTGGAACGTCGAGTGCTCGACGTCGAAGTGCTTCGACAGGCAGCCGGACAGTTCGTCGAGCAACTCCCCCGTCTTGCTCGACTGGAACACGGACGGTTCCACCACGACGTGCGCCGTGAACACCGGCGCCCCCGACGTGATCGCCCACACGTGAACGTCGTGCACCGCGACCACCCCCGGAGTCTTCCGGATGTGGTCTCTGATCTCCGCCACGTCCGTGTCCGCGGGAGCCGCCTCGCTGAGTACGCGCACCACATCCCGCAGCAGCAGGTAGGCGCGCGGCACGATGAACGCCGCGATCAGGAGGGACGCGATTGCGTCGGCCGGTGCGAATCCTGTGGTCAGGATGACGACAGCCGCGACGATGACCGTCACCGACCCGACCAGGTCGCCGAACACCTCCAGGTATGCGCCGCGCATGTTGATCGAGTGCTCCGCCGCCGGCCGAAGCAGCAGCAGCGCGACCAGGTTGGCGACCAGGCCGATCGCCGCGACGATGAGCATCGGGACGCTCTGCACGTCCGACTCCCCCGACACGAGGCGTCCGACGGCGCCGATGGTCACGACGACCGCCACGACCAGCAGGATCAGCCCGTTGATGAGCGCGCCGAACACCTCGGCCCTGCGGTAGCCGAACGTCTGCCTGTCGCTCGCCGGCCGCGCGGCCACGATGGTTGCGACGAGGGCGACGATGAGTCCGGTCAGGTCACTGAGCATGTGGCCGGCGTCCGCGAGCAGCGACAGCGACCCGCTCAGCCACGCGCCGAACGCCTCGACGACCAGAACGGTCGCGACGATCCCGATCGCGATCAGGAGTCTGGTGCGATTGGCTGCATGCCCGTGGTTGTGACTCATCACCCCCAACGGTATGCAGTGGATGCGCGACCCGCCAGGTCTGAGCCCTAGATAGGAATGAGTGCCGTTCTCATTCTCACGACGCCCCGATCCAGTGGTCCCGAATTGCCGCGCAAACACACACCGCACGGCAATTCGGGACCACTCGATCTGGCAGCGCAGGGTGCGCGCGTCAGCGCGCGGCGGCGACCAGCGCGTTGAGCGCTGGCACGATCGCGGCGAACGCCCTGGCGCGGTGGCTCTCGGCGTTCTTGACGGCGGGGCCGAGCTCGGCGGCCGTGTCGTCATACCCGGCGGGGACGAAGATCGGGTCGTAGCCGTGGCCGTGCGTCCCGCGTGCAGTGCGTGCGATGCTGCCTGGCCACACGCCCTCCACCACCCTCTCCTGCCCGTCCGGGGTGACGAGCGCGAGCGTCGCCGTGAAGTGCGCGCCGCGCGTGCCGTCCGGCAGGTCGGCGAGCTGGTCGAGCAGCAGGCCGAGGTTCGCTTCTGCGTCGCCGTGCGAGCCGGCCCAGCGTGCGGAGAAGATGCCGGGCGCGCCGCCCATCGCGTCCACGCAGATGCCGGAGTCGTCGGCGAGTGCCGGCAGCCCGGTGTGGGCGGCGGCGACGCGCGCCTTGATCAGCGCGTTCTGCTCGAACGTGACACCGTCTTCGACCGGCTCAGGACCGTCGTACGCCACGATCTCCAAGCCGGGGACCGCATCCCCGAGGATCTGCTGGAACTCCGCCGCCTTGTGCTGGTTGTGGGTGGCGAGGACGACGCGCACCATCACGCCTCCGCTGCGCCGAGGGAGACGGCCAGCGCGGTGGTCTGGATGTCGGAGAGGGTCACTGCGCCTCCCACGGCCAGGTCGAGCAGCGCGTCCAGTTCGCGGCGGTCGAACGGCGCGCCCTCCGCCGTGCCCTGCACCTCGACGAACAGGCCGCGGCCGGTGACGACGACGTTCATGTCGGTCTCTGCGCGCACGTCCTCGACATACGCGAGGTCGAGCATCGGCTCGCCGTCGATGATGCCAACGGACACCGCGGAGACGGAGTCGATCAGCGGTGTGGCCTTCTGGCCGATGAAGCGGTGCTCCCTGCCCCATTCGAGCGCGTCGGCGAGGGCGACGTACGCTCCGGTGATCGCGGCCGTGCGGGTGCCGCCGTCGGCCTGCAGCACGTCGCAGTCGAGCACGATGGTGTTCTCGCCGAGCGCCTTCATGTCGACGACGGCGCGCAGGCTGCGGCCGATCAGCCTGCTGATCTCGTGCGTGCGGCCGCCGATCTTGCCCTTGACGGACTCGCGGTCCATGCGGCTGTTCGTGGAGCGAGGGAGCATCGAGTACTCCGCCGTCACCCAGCCTTTGCCTTTGCCGGCCATCCAGCGCGGAACGCCGTTGGTGAACGATGCCGTGCAGAGCACGCGGGTGTTGCCGAACGAGATGAGCGCAGAGCCTTCCGCCTGCTTGCTCCAGCCACGCTCGATCGTGACCGGCCTCAGCTGGTCGGCGGTGCGCCCGTCGGCGCGGATGATGTCGGTCACGGTTTCTCCTCGATAGTGCTGGATGGTCTGGGTGGTCAGGACGGCAGCTCGATCACGCCGGTCTGCACGAGATCGACGGAGGCGACCTGCGGGCCGATGAAGCGGTGCGCCAGGCGCAGGAACGTGTCGGTGTCCGCGCCGGTCGCCTCGTAGTGGATGGTCGGGGCGAGCGGCGAGGTGCGCTCCAGGCCGCCGCCGACGATGGTCCGGTACACGTCCTTCGCCGTCTCCGTGTCGCTCGACACCAGCGAGACGCCCTCCCCCATCACGTAGGAGATCGCGCCCTTCAGGAACGGATAGTGCGTGCAGCCGAGCACCAGCGTGTCCACGTCGGCGTCGCGCAGCGGCTGCAGGTACTCGGCCGTTACCCTGAGGACTTCTTCTCCGCTGGTCACGCCCGACTCCACGAACTCCACGAATCGCGGGCAGGCCTGCGTGAACAGTTCGAGCGACGGCGCCGCGGCGAACGCGTCCTCGTATGCGCGCGAGTTGATCGTCCCGACGGTGCCGATCACGCCCACCCTATTGCTGCGGGTGGCGGCGACCGCGCGGCGTACGGCCGGCTGGATGACCTCGATGACGGGCACGGAGTACCGCTCCCGCGCATCCCGGAGCATGGCGGACGACGCGGTGTTGCACGCGATGACGAGCATCTTCACGCCCTGGTCGACGAGCATGTCGAGCACGTCGAGCGAGAAGCGGCGCACGTCGGCGATCGGCTTGGGTCCGTATGGCGAGTGCAGCGTGTCACCGACGTAGAGGATGGACTCGTTCGGGAGCTGATCCCGGACGGCGCGGGCGACGGTGAGGCCGCCGACACCGGAGTCGAAAATCCCAATCGGTGCATCGCTCACAAGAAGCCACCATACAACGAGAGCCTCGGCGACACCCCGCTAGGCTGGGCGCGTGATGGCCTCCTCCGCATTGCTGACCGACCGCTACGAACTCACCATGCTCGATGCGGCCCTGCTCAAGGGCACACACGACAGGGAGTGCGTGTTCGAGGCGTTCACCCGCCGCCTGCCGGCCGGGCGCCGCTACGGCATCCTCGCCGGCACCGGGCGGCTGCTCGAACTGATCGAGCAGTTCCGTTTCGGCGACGCAGAGCTCGAATACCTCCGCGACAACCACGTGGTGCGGGATGCGACCGTCGACTGGCTGGCGAACTACCGGTTCAGCGGCACCATCGCCGGATACCGCGAGGGCGAGGTGTTCTTCCCCGGTTCGCCGTTCCTCATCGTGGACGCACCGTTCGCCGAGGGGGTCATCCTGGAGACGATCATCCTGAGCGTGTTCAACTACGACTCCGCCGTCGCCAGCGCCGCCGCCAGGATGGTCACCGCCGCCGGCGGCAGGCCGGTCGCCGAGATGGGGTCGCGGCGCGCGAACGAGCGGGCGGCCGTCGCCGCGGCCAGGGCCGCATACATCGCCGGTTTCAGCGCCACCTCCAACCTGGAGGCCGGTCGCCACTGGGGCGTGCCAACGATGGGCACGGCCGCGCACGCCTTCACCCTCCTGCACGACAGCGAGGAGGACGCCTTCCGCGCCCAGGTGGATGCGCTCGGCCCTGGCACGACGCTGCTGGTCGACACGTTCGACGTCGAGAAGGCGATCGACACCGCTGTGCGGGTGGCCGGTCCGGAGCTCGGCGCCGTCCGCCTCGATTCCGGCGACCTGCCGAACCTGGTGCGCAGGGTCCGCGCCCAACTGGATGCGCTGGGCGCCGTGAACACGAGGATCACCGTCACCAACGACCTCGACGAGTTCACCATCGCCGCGCTCGCCGCCTCCCCCGTCGACTCCTACGGCGTCGGCACCTCGGTGGTCACCGGTTCGGGGAGCCCTGCCTCCGGCATGGTCTACAAACTCGTCGCCCACCGCAGCGTCGACGGCACGGGCGAGTGGATCTCCGTGGCCAAGAAGTCGGACGGCAAGGCGACCGTCGGCGGCCGCAAGCATCCGGTGCGGAGGCTCGACGACAACGGGACGGCGGTGGCGGAGGCTGTGCACGTGATCGAGCACGGCGCGCGCGTCGACGACCACGGGCGCGACCTGCTCGTGCCGCTGATCACGGACGGCGAGGTGCACCGCGAGCACCTGGGCGCTTCCGGCACGGCGGCGGCGCGAGAGCACAGGGCGCTGGCCATGGCCGAACTGCCGGATCAGGCGTTCCGCGTCGGGCGGGGCGATCCGGTGCTCCCGACCCTCTACGTCTGAACCGTCGCGAGGCTAAGCCGCCTGACGGCCGATCGCCTCACGGCTGAGTCGCGCTACTCGTCGCGCAGCTTCTCGTAGATCTCTTTGCAGCTGGGGCAGACCGGGAACTTCTTGCGGGTCGCGTCCCGGCGTCCACATCTTGCCGCAGAGCGCCTTGACCGGCTTGCCCGACATGGCCGACTCGAGGATCTGCTCCTTCTTGACGTAGTGCGAGAATCGCTCGTGGTCGCCCGGCTCGATAGCCTCGTTCTGCAGGAGCTCTTCCAGTTCGCGGTCGAGCGTCGCCGTTCCGCCGCCGTCCGGCAGTCCACCGGGTTCAGAGATGCTGTCGTCGTACATCCCACCAGTGTACGTTCGCCACCTCCCCCGATCATCGAGCCCGCACATATTCACGCTTTCCGCCCGGAAAAGCGTGAAGAAGTGCAGGCGCGATTGTTTCGGAGCTAGTCGTTGCGGTTGGCGAAGGCCATGATCTCAGGGCCGCGGCGGTCGAACGCCTTCGCGCCGAGGTAGAGGCCGCCGAAGAGGGCGCCGAAGCCGAGCACGATCGCGGCGACCGGGGCGATGGCGAGCCAGAACGGGCTGATGGTCAGACCGAGCACGAGGAAGACGATGATCGGCGAGGCGAGGATCAAGATGGCGAAGAAGCTCAGCGCCTGCACCAGCGCAGCCGACGCGCCGGAGGTCTGCGGCTGGGCGAACGCACTGTCGCCGGGCTTGGTGGCCGGATACGGGAACAGCGCGGAGAACAGGCTGGAGAGTCCGAGCCCGATCAACAGGATCGCGCCGCTCAGCGCTCCGACCGCCGGAAGCACGGCCCAGTCGCCGTAGACCGCCGCCGTGATCAGCGAGCCGACGATCACGACCGGGATGCCGAACAGGATCGGCGGGAACATCCTGCCCACCCGGTCTGCGATGCCGCGGGTGCCCGAGACGATGTGCAGCCAGACGGCCGTGCTGTCGTACGCGACGTCGTTGTGGATCGTCCAGCCGAGGAACAGGCACACGAGGGGAAGCGGGACGAGGGAGACGTAGTGACTGGGGATGCCGGCGAGCGTCAGTGCGACGATGACGAAGATCGGGACGACGGGGATCATCACGAGCGAGATCCAGTAGCGCGGGTCGCGCCCCCAGTACGTCATCGACCTGGCGGCGATGGCCGCCGTCGGGCCGCCCTTCAGCCGGTCGAACCAGCCCAGGCCGTGGTACGCCTTCGCGTGCGCCTCGCGCTGCGGGGTGACGAGCATCTTCGCGACCAGCGAGGTCCACGCGAGCCACAACAGCCCGACCGTAGCGACCGCGACGACCAGCTTCAGCACGGCGACGCCCCAGGCGCCCTCCGCGGCCTCGCCTGGCACGGACCACACGGCGCCGAGCGGCGTCCAGCCGAGCCACGCCGAGAAACCGGACAGGACCCCCAGCCCGTCTCGCCCCCAGTCGATCGTCATGAGCAGGATGATGACGGGGGCGATGAAAACGATGACCAGGATGCCGATGACACCGCCGAACTCGCGCGACCGGCGCGTGGCGAGCAGGAACGACGCGACCGAGGTCGACACCCGGCTCGCCAGGATGCAGGTCAGCACCAGCAGGGCGGCAGACACGATCGCGATCAGAGCCGTGCCGACATCCCGCGACCATGTGACGACGGTCGCCACGGCGCAGATCGACAGCACGATCGACGGGATCCCGATCAGTGCCGCCAGGAGCAGCCCCGTGGACAACTGCCGATTCGGGATGCCGAACAGCGAGAACGCGCGTGGGTCGAGGGTGTCGTCGACGCCGAAGACCAGCGGCAGCAGGAAGAACCCGGCCACGACGATCGAGCCGACCACCACGAGCACGTGGTGCACCTGCGAGACGTCTGGCACGAAACGGGCGGCGATGAGACTCCCGACGACGATCACCGTGACGAAGAACCCGTAGACCAGCCCCACTACGAGGCCGACGACCTGCCACGGGCTCCGCCGGAAGGCGTTGCCCATGAGGCGCAGCTTCAGTCCGAGAAACTGTGCAACCACTCCATGCCCTCCGCTGCCTTGCGTCCGCCCGCCAGATCGACGAAACGCTCTTCGAGGGTCTGCTCGCCGCGCACCTCGTCGATCGTGCCGGCGGCGAGAACCTTGCCCTGCACGATGATCGCCACGCTGTCGCACACCCGCTGGATGAGGTCCATGCCATGGCTGGAGAGAACGACCGTGCCTCCCGCCGCCGCGTAGCGCTGCAGGATCTCGATGACGTTCGCGGCGGAAACGGGGTCGACGGATTCGAACGGCTCGTCGAGCACCAGCAGCCGGGGAGAGTGGATCATGGCGGCGGCGAGGGCGATCTTCTTCGTCATGCCGGCCGAGTAGTCGGCGACGAGACGGTCGAGGGCGTCTTCGATGCCGAACGCCGACGCGAGGTCGGCGGAGCGCAGACGGACGGTCTTGGCGCTCAGGCCGCGGAGCGTTCCGGAGTAGTGGAGCAGCTGGGCGCCGGTGAGCCTGTCGAACAGCCGCAGTTTGTCGGGGAGGACGCCGATCGCCCTCTTGGCGCGCACCGGATCGCTCCAGGCGTCGATGCCGTGCACGAGCACGCGGCCTGCGTCCGGTCGCAGCAGCCCCGTGACCATCGAGAGCGTTGTCGTCTTGCCTGCCCCGTTGGGGCCGACGATGCCGTAGAAGGAGCCTTCCTTCACTTCGAGCGACACGCCATCCACGGCGACGGTGTCCCCGAAGCGCTTGTACAACCCGGTGACACTGAGCACGCTTTGGCCCGCAGACGCCGCAGGTCCCGCCTGCGTTGCCGGAGCGGCCGGCTGCGCCTCGGCAGGCGCGGCGACCTCGACCGGCGCGGCGACATCGGCAGGCGCGGCGACCTCGGCAGGCGCGACGACATCGGCGGGCGCGACGACCGCATCCACTGTTGCCGTGGTCTCGATCGGAAGCGCGACCTTTGCAGCCCTGGCTTTCGTGGTCCTCGGTGCGCGCGGAGCGGCACTCCGCGTGCTCGAACCGGCAGCGGCGGCCGCCGTCTTGGCCGCGGGAGCACGCTTCGCAGTGGGCTTCACCGCCGCAGTCTTCGGCGGTGCGGAGACCCCGTCTCCGTCACCAGCATTCGCCGCCATCTCGTCCCCCGTCCGCTCCCCAGCGCTTGGCGTTTCGTCCTTCGTTGTCCGTGGAGTCCTCGCCGGAGCGCTCACCGGAATCTGCTCGGTGCTGTCGGATGGCGCTTGCTCGGAACTCACCCAGCTAACGTACCAAGAGCCCCGGGCCTTGGGAGCCCCACCCCGCCAACTGACGAGGTCTCGCAGCCTACGGAAACTCCTGTGAGGAACATAACGACCCAACAACGACATCGGTCAACCCCTGCCCCTCGAAAGGGTGCGCCGGTACTCTGGTCGAGGCATGAAGGGGTGTCGATACGCGTAAGTGCGGCTGAACCCTGGGCGAACCCTGAACCGGATTTCGGTTAAGTGGTGTCCAGCAGGCCATCGCCTCCCTCCGCACGGAACCCAAGGAGACAATTGTGACGACCCAGGTAGTGATTCTGGCCGCCGGCATGGGCAGCCGCCTCGGACGAAGCCTTCCGAAGCCTCTCACCGAGCTGAGCGACGGCCGCACCATCATGCAGCAGCAGTTCGACAACATCCACGCGGCCTTCGGCAAAGACGCCAAGGTGACCATCGTGGTCGGCTACAAGCTGGAGCACATCATCGAGGCGTTCCCCGACGCCTCCTTCGTCTACAACGAGCAGTACGACCAGACCAACACCTCCAAGAGCCTCATGCGTGCCCTGCAGGCGTCCGGCACTGGCGGCGTGCTCTGGATGAACGGCGACGTCGTCTTCGACCCCGCCGTCCTCGTTCGCGCTGCAGCGACCGTCAACCGCGACCAGACCTTCGTGACCGTCAACACCTCGTCGGTCGCCGACGAGGAGGTCAAGTACACCACCGGCGCCGAGGGCTACATCCAGGAGCTCTCCAAGACCGTCAAGAACGGTCTGGGCGAGGCCGTCGGCATCAATTACGTGTCCAGCACCGACAAGGCCGCGCTGCTCCGCCAGCTGCAGCGTGTCGGCGACCAGGACTACTTCGAGCGCGGCATCGAGCTCGCCATCGAGCAGGATGCACTGCTCGTCGAGCCGGTGAACATCTCCGACCTGTACGCGGTCGAGGTCGACTTCCAGGAAGACCTCGAACGCGCCAACCTTTTCGTTTAGTCGCCGGTTTTTCGTATAGTCGAATCCGCTGCGTGACGAGCACGCAGCTTCGATCAATACGATGGGTTCCGTGACCAGTACATTCACTGCAGTGCGCCCGGCGCAGCGAACGAAGTTCGCCCGCTATCGGCACTCCCTCTGGTTGCTGACCAAGCGCGATCTGCGCGTCCGCTATTCGACGAGCGTTCTCGGCTACCTGTGGTCGATCCTCGACCCGCTGGTGATGAGCGGAATCTACTGGCTCGTCTTCACGCAGATCTTCCACCGCAACGTCGGCGAAGAGCCGTACATCGTCTTCCTGCTCGCGGCGCTGCTGCCCTGGATGTGGTTCAACGGCGCCGTCTCGGACAGCACCCGTGCGTTCCTGCGCAAGTCGAAGCTCATCAGGTCCACGATGATCCCCCGCTCGATCTGGGTGAACAGGATCGTCGCCTCCAAAGGGATCGAGTTCCTGCTCTCGCTGCCGGTGCTCGCGTTCTTCGCGATCGCCGGGGGCGCGAAGGTCAACATCGACATCCTGCTGTTCCCGCTCGCCATCGTGATCCAGGTGATCCTGACGATGGGGGTCGGCCTGATCGTCGCACCGCTCGTCGTGTTCTTCCGCGACCTGGAGCGCGCGATCAAGCTCTTCCTGCGTTTCCTCTTCTACGCGTCGCCGATCATCTACAGCGCGCGCGACCTGGAGCACGTCCACATCCTGAAGGATCTGGCGGCGTTCAACCCGCTCACCGGGCTGTTCAGCCTCTATCGGGCGACCTTCTTCGCCCAGGAGCTCGACTGGTACCTGGTGCTGATGAGCGCCCTGGTGTCCCTCATCCTGCTCGTGGTCGGCGTCCTGGTGTTCCGGCGCAGCGAGCGCGCCGTCCTGAAGGAGATCTGATGTCGGAACCGATCATCGACGTCACCGGGCTCGGTGTCCGGTTCCGTCGCAACCGCGGCGGACGACGCTCGTTCAAAGACCTGTTCAGCTCGCGGCCCCGCCGCGCACGCCCTGACGACTTCTGGGCCCTCCGCAACGTCAGCTTCGCCGTGAACGAGGGCGAGGCGATCGGCGTGGTCGGCCGGAACGGCCAGGGCAAGTCGACCCTGCTGAAGCTGGTCGCCGGCGTCATGCTGCCGGATGAGGGCGCCGTCACGATCGACGAGGGCGTCGCGCCGCTGATCGAGATCACCGGCGGTTTCGTCGACGACCTCACCGTGCGCGACAACGTCTACCTGACGGCCGGCCTGCACGGCATGTCGAAGTCGCAGATCGACGAGCGGTTCGAGAGCATCATCGACTTCGCCGAGATCGGCGACTTCGTCGACACCCCGTACAAGCATCTGTCGAGCGGCATGAAGGTGCGCATCGCGTTCTCCGTCATCTCGCAGCTGGAGGAGCCGATCATCCTGGTCGACGAGGTGCTCGCGGTCGGCGACCGCGGATTCCGCGAGAAGTGCTACCGGCGCATCGAGGAGCTTCTGGCCGGCGGCAGAACACTCTTCTTCGTGTCGCACAATGAGAAAGACCTGCGCCGATTCTGCGAACGCGGACTGTACCTCGACAAGGGTGCGCTCGTGCTCGACGGCTCCATCGACGAGGTGCTCGACCTCTACAATCGCGATTACGGAAACTGATCGAAACCCCCGGTCAGCGGGGCATTCCGGAGGGGTAGCCAATCCCTCCACAGAAAAGAATTCGACGAGTTCTCCACAGAAAAGGCACAGACGCCAGATCTGAGCGATCCAGCGTCGGATGCGATCCATAGTGTGATGGCATGATCCGCCGACACCGCACATTGCACAGTCCATCGTCCACCCGCCGGGCAGCCGCCGTGGCCCACCCCGTCCCCTGGCAGGTCGATCGCAGCGCGCCGCCGCTGTATCGCCTGATCAACACCAGCAGAGACGTCCTCCGCGGCGTCACCGTGCAGATCGCCGGACGCTCCCGGCTGACCGTGAGCAGCCCGGCCGCCGTCGCGCCGGGCGACGCCGTCGGCGCGACCGTCACCGGGCACGACCTCGCGCGAGACACCATCCTCGTCGTGCGGTGGTTCCGGCCCGACGGCACGGAATACCTCTGGAACGTCAGCTTCTGACGAGGGGTTGAAACGTATGTATTTTGCATCTTTCAAGCACACGGCGAGAGTGTCCGAGGCATGCCGACTCTGGCGGTCTACACGAGATCACCGTATTTGTTATTTATGCCAGCTCAACCATTGTCCCCAGCCGCCGTGATCTTCGGCAGCCGTGTCCGCGGCGTCCGTGTCGAACTCGGACTCAGCCAGGAGAACGTCGCCGACCTCGCTCAGATGCACGTCACCAACTACGGCAAGATCGAGCGCGGCGTCTCGAATCCGAGTCTCGTCACGATCCTTCGGATCGCGAGCGTCCTCGGCGTAGACGTCGGGACGCTCACCACCGAACTGACCGGAGAACATCTGCCGGAGGGTTACAGCGTGCTGTCCGCCGCCGAATACCTCCGGTCGCGCACCGGATCCGGTGAGCGCTCACGCTGATCGAGCCGCCCAGCCCCTGACGGGGGAAGACCTTCTGCGAGGAACACGGAAAATCAATCCCCTGTTCCTCGCAGAATGTACGCATACACTCGGGGTCGATGGCTAGACAGCAGAAACCGCTCGTATCGGTCACCGGGACGTCCGCGACGGGGGCAGAAACGCCTCGCGTGCTCAACTCGACGCTCGACCGGTTCCTCGCGATCCACCGACCAGCCGTGCTCGCGCACCTGCGCAGCATCCGCCGCAGGAACCCCGGTGCCACGCCCGCCCAGCTCGCGGCGATCCTCGAACGACGCTACCTGGCCGCCGTGACCACGGGAGGCGCCGCCGTCGGAGTCACCGCGGTCATCCCCGCGATCGGCACCGGCGTCACGATCGCCCTTTCCGGCTTGGAGACGGCCGGCTTCCTGGAGGCCACGGCGCTCTACGCCCAATCACTCAGCGAACTGCACGGCATCGCGGTAGACGACCCGGAGCGCGCCCGGGCCCTCGTGCTCACGATGATGCTGGGCAGGGAGGGTTCCGACCTCGTGCGACAGCTCGCCGGGCAGGTCAGCGGTTCCGGCGCGGGAAGGAGCGCGTACTGGGGCGAGCTCGTCACCTCGAGCCTGCCTACGATCGCGGTCGGCCCGTTGGTGGATCGCCTGAAGAGCGCCTTCATCCGCCAGTTCGCGGTGCGAGGCGGCGCCGGCATCATCGGCCGCGCGATCCCGTTCGGGATCGGCGCCGTCATCGGCGGAGCGGGCAACAACATCCTGGGCCGTCGTGTCGTGCAGAACTCCCGGCTGGCGTTCGGCCGACCGCCGGAGGTGTTCCCCGCCGTGACCGATCCTGTCGTGCGGGCCGTCGCGGCCGGAGACGGCACGCCCGGCATCGCCGGGCGCTCCATCGCGGCGACGGCCGAGGGCGTCCGCCGGATGGGCGTGAGCGCAGGAGGCGCAGCGGTCAGGGCCGGAACGGCGCTGCGCGGCGCTCTTCCCCGGCGACGCTCGTCGTCCGCCGGACGCCCGGCACAGGGCGAGCTGGGCGCAGCCGGAATCGGCGTCGACGGTGCGGACGTCGACGAACTGGATGCTGCCCCGCTGAACGACGACCAGTTGAGCGACGACCAGTTGAGCGACGACCAGTTGAGCGACGACCAGTTGAGCGACGAAGAGCTGGGAGCAGACGAGCGGAGAGCAGTCGAGCTGGCTGCAGACGAGCGCGCAGACGACTAACAGCGGTCAGACGATCGGCGGTCGCCCGGCGAGCGTCATGCGCCAGACCGTGCGCCAGCGGAGCGGTCGGCGCTCCCCCGGGTCGGTGCGCCAGCCTTCACGCCAGCCGCCGAACCAGGCCTTGAGCACGGCCGGTTTCCGGGACCACCGCAGGAGCTGGATGCCCGTCCACGATCCGACGTACAGCGGGACGAGCACCACCGGCAGGTTGCGTCGTGCCAGCCACACCCGGTTGCGGGCGTTGAGCCGGTAATAGTATGCGTGCCGCGTCGGCGACACAGCAGGGTGGTTGGCGATCAGGTCGCCCGCGTACCAGGTGCGCTTGCCCTGGTCCCAGACCTTCCACGCCAGGTCGATGCCCTCGTGGGCATAGAAGAACGGGGCGGCCCAGCCGCCCGCCGTATCGAAGACGGCGCGCGGCAGCACGATGACCGCCTCACACACCGAGAACACATTGCTCGGGTGCGCGGGGTCGCCCTTCCGGATGCGCGGGATCCAGCGGCGGGGGGACATGGTGCCGGACGGGTCGACGATGCGCGGCTGGATCATCCCGATGCCGGGGTCGGCGTCGAGCTTCCCGATCGCATCGCTGAGGAAGGCGGGCGACGGGATGCACGCGTCGTCGTCCAAGAAGAGCAGGACGTCGCCGGAGACGAGCGGGACGCCGGCATTGCGGCCGGCCGGGATGCCCAGGTTGTCCGGCAGGTGCAGCGTCTGAATGCCGCCGGGAAGCGCTGGGTCGGACGTGGCAGGGTCCCAGCCGTTGCCGACGACGACGATGTCGGTCGTGACCCCGGTCTGCGCCAGCACCGAGTCGATGCCGCGGCGCAGCTCGACCGGCCGCGTGCCCTGGGTGAGCACGACGACGGCGACCCGCCGGTCAGCCACGGACCCGCTTCGACGACATGATGGCCACGAAGTGCCCGATCAGCGCCAGCAAGGCGAGCGGGACGAGGGCGGACAACAGGATGCGGTTGGCCAGCTGATCGCCGATGAAGAGCCCGACGATCGAGAACACGAAGATCATGATCGTCAGCTCGACCGAGTGGTAGAGGCGGTGGAACGGCACGAACCGTGCGGCACGGCGCAGGCTGGCGATCACGCCGTGGGTGGGCGCGTACGCTGCCTGCGTGTCTGCCAGCTTGCCGAGCCCGGCGTTCGCCCGAGCGACGCGCACCATGTCGTTGAGCGCCTTGTTGAGCACGATGATGAGGGCGAGCAGCGTGCCCAGGTTGGTCCAGAAGTAGTCGGCCGGGGCCTCGAACGGGTACCCGGCCGCGCGGATGCCGAGCGCGATCGCGATCAGCGTCTCGGTGGAGTAGTGCCCGACGTTGTCGAGGAAGATTCCAGCGGGCGACGACGTCTTGCGCCACCGCGCGACTTCTCCGTCGCAGCAGTCGACGAGCATCTGCAGCTGACCCAGGATGAGCGCGAGCGCTGCGCCGCCGATGCCGGGGATGAGCAGGCTCGCCGCGGTGACCCAGCCGGTCAGGATCATCAGGCCGGTGACACCGTTGGCCGAGATCGAGGTCTTGAGCAGGAACCAGGTGAGGTATGGCGACAGGTTGCGCAGGTAGAGCGACGCCGTCCAGTGTTCGGCGTTGCGTCGGCCGCGCACCTCAGGCGGCTGCGCGACGGCGCGCAGTTCGGCGATCGAGGTCGGGCGCGCTCCGTGCGCGCCGGTTCCAGGGGCTGACATGGCTACCTTCCCGTGTGGGCGGTGATGTTGCGGGTGAGGGACAGGTATCCGAGGATGAATCCGCTCCCCCAGCAGAAATGGATGCACGGCAAGACTACGAGAAACCACAAGAACGACCGAAAGCCGTCTTTCCTGCCCCAGAGGAACGCCGAGACGATCACGATCAGCACGTAGAACGCGGGGATCGCGAAACCGATGAGCAGCCACGGCGCCGCACCCAGGATGGCCTGGACGATGCCGACGATGCCCAGGATCAGCCCGACGGCCACGCCGATCACCATCAGCGGAGGCGCGAAGTAGCGCAGGCCGTTGGCCGCGGGGAAGCGACGGGCGAGCTCACCGCGCCAGACGCCGGTCGACACGAACTGCCTGGCCAGCCGGTAGAGGTTCGGGCGGGGACGGTATGTGACCTTGAGGCGCGGCGTGAACCACACCGTGCCGCCCGTCGACCGGAGGCGACGGTTCAGCTCCCAGTCCTGCCCGCGCTTGATGTCCTCGTCGAACATGCCGACTTCGAGGAGCCTGTCACGCTGGAAGACGCCGAGGTAGACGGTCTCGGCCGGGCCTGCCTCACCTCCGACGTGGAGCTTCGTTCCGCCGAGGCCGATCCGGCTGCCGTACGCCCGGGCGACCGCGCGCTCGAACGGCGTCGTGCCCTGCGCATCCATCAGCCCGCCGACGTTGTCGGCGCCGGTCTCCAGGATGGTCTCGACGGCGATGCGGGCGTAGTCGGTCGGCAGGACCGAATGGGCATCCACCCGGATGACCACGGGGAAGTGCGACTGGCGGATAGCCAGGTTGAGACCGGCCGGCGTCGAGCCGACGACGTTCTCGACGATGTGGATGCGGTTGTCGACGGCTGCGAGCTCTTCGACGAGCTCCGTGGTCCCGTCCATGCTCGGGCCGAGCGCAATGGTGACCTCGAACGGTCCTGCGTAGTCCTGGGCGAGGAGGCTGTCGACAGCCGCCCGCACGTGAGTGACTTCGTTCAGAACGGGCATCACGTACGAGACACCGGTGAGGGTGTGCACAGTGTTGTCCGGCATCGGTTCCATTCGTCGTTTTCGGGTCGTTCGAGCTTATCAGCCGCGCATCCTCACGCCTGAGAGGTCGCATGAACGCCGCGAGGCCGCCCCGCTGCTGCGGGACGGCCTCGTGGTCGGTGCGCCGGGCGATCAGCTCGCCGGGAGCGAACCCACCGTGACAGTCGTCGTCTTGGTCTGGCCGTCGCGGATGTACGTGACATCCGCCTTCGAGCCGGCCGCGAGGGCGCGGACCTGAGCGGTGAGGTCGGTCGCGCTCGTGATCGGAACGCCGTTGAAGTTCACGATCTCGTCACCGGCCTTGAGGCCGGCGCCCGCCGCTGCGCCACCGGACGTGACGTCTTTGATGATGGCGCCGACGCTCGTCGCCTTGGTGTCGGAGGACGAGTCGGTGACGGAGGCGCCGAGCAGGCCGTGCGTCGCGGAGCCGTTCTTGATGATGTCCTGCGAGATGCGCTGCGCGAGGTTCGCCGGGATGGCGAAGCCGACGCCGATGCTGCCCGACTGGGTGCCGGACGACGACGTGCCGCTCGCGCTGGCGATGGCCACGTTGACGCCGATCAGTTCGCCCTTGCTGTTGAGCAGCGCGCCGCCCGAGTTGCCGGGGTTGATCGCCGCGTCGGTCTGGATGACCGGCAGCGAGATCGTGGCCGTCGTGGTGCTCTGCGAGCCGGAGCCGGAGCCTGAGCCGCCCTGACCGGGGAAGTCGAAGTTCCACGGGGTGCCGCTGCTGCCGCTGCCGCTGCCGCCGGACGAGCTGTCCCCGGACGTGGGAGCAGCCGAGGACGCGATGCTGATGCTGCGGTTGAGCGCGCTGACGATGCCGTCCGTGACCGTCCCGGAGAGGCCGAGCGGTGCGCCGATCGCCACGGCGGTGTCGCCGACGTTCAGCTTGCTCGAGTCGGCGAACTTCATCGGGGTGAGGCCGGACGCACCGTCGAGCTTGATGACCGCGAGGTCGGTGGTCGGGTCGGTGCCGACGATCTTGGCCGTGTAGATCTTGCCGTCGTTGTCTTGGACGCTGACGGTCACGTTCGACGCCTGGCCGTCGAGCGTCACGACGTGCGTGTTGGTGAGGACGTAGCCGTCGGAGGTGAGGACGATGCCGGAGCCCGTCCCTCCCTCGCTCGACCCCGTCACCGAGATGGTGACGACGCTCGGCGACGCTTTGGCGGCGACGGCGGTGATCGTGGTGGCATTGTTGGCGTCGTTGACCGTGATGTTCTGCGGGCCGGAGACCGTCTTGATGGTCGCGTTGTTCGAGCTAGTCGCGGCGTACAGGCCGACACCGGCTCCCGCTCCGGCGACGCCGCCGATGAGGGCGCCGATCGCGAGCGTGGCGATGATCATGCCGGTGTTGCGCTTCTTGGCCGGCTTGTCCGCGGTGGCGACGCCGGGAGCTGTCGCGTACGGACCCTGCTGCGCGTGCGGTGCGTACGGCTGCTGCGGTGCACCCTGGTAGGCGTGCGACGGCTGGCCGAACGAGCCCTGCCCGTAGTTCGGCTGCTGCGCGGTCGGCTGCTGCGCGGTCGGCTGCTGCGCGGTCGGCTGCTGCGCGGTCGGCTGCTGGCCGTATGGCTGCGGCGGGACCGGCTGCGTCGGCTGGGTCTGATGTGCCGCGGGGACCGCGGGTGCGGTCGGCTGCGGTACGGTGGGCTGCGCATCCGTCGGCTGCGCGGCGGCGGGCGCCTCCCAGGCCGGCGTGGCTGCCGGTGCGGCAGGCGCTGCGTCGGCAGCAGGCGCTGCGTCGGCAGCAGGCGCTGCGTCGGCAGCAGGCGCTGCCTCTGCCGCGACCTGGTGGTCTGCGCTGGTGGGCGTCTCGGCTGCAGCACCCGCGACCGACTCGGTGTCGGCGTCGTGCTGGGCCTTCGCGGGCTCCGGAGTGATCGGGGTGTCAGTCATGGTGTTGCTCCTTCCAAGCACTGACAGCTTGGGATGCGAACCTGGGTGTTCTATTTGCGGGTCCTGTGGACGAGCTACTGCCTGTCAATGACTCTGCACAACGTACCGAATGCGGCGTACGCCCGACACCCCGTAGGTTGGAACGCACGACCGGAGAGGACGGACCCATGACGGTGACAGGGGCGTGGAGGCGCGCGGCACGCGGAGCAGGACTGCTCGGCTCCGACGGTTCGGTCGCGGCGACGATCTTCGCCGAGATGAGCGCGCTGGCCGTGCGCACCGGTGCGATCAACCTCGGCCAGGGCTTCCCGGACGAGGACGGGCCGGCCGAGGTACTGGAGGCCGCCGTCGCCGCCATCCGCTCCGGAGACAACCAGTACCCGCCAGGGATCGGCATTCCCAACCTGCGGCTGGCCATCGCCGAGCATCAGCAGCGTTTCTATGGGCTCACCGTCGACCCGGACAGGGAGGTCCTCGTGACGGCGGGCGCCACGGAGGCCATCGCCGCGACGCTGCTCGCACTGCTCCAGCCAGGCGACGAAGTCGTCACCTTCGAGCCGTTCTACGACGCGTACGGCGCCCTCATCGGCCTGGCGGATGCCAGACACCGCACTGTGCCGCTGCGCCTCCCCGACTTCCAGCCCGACCTGGACGAACTCCGGAACGCCGTGACCGACCGCACCAGGATCATCCTGGTCAACTCCCCGCACAATCCGACGGGAACGGTCCTCTCCCCGAGGTGCTGCGGACGATCGTCGAGCTGGCGCACCAGCACGATGCGGTCATCGTCACCGACGAGGTGTACGAGCACCTCACCTTCGGGCTCCCGCACGTCCCCATCGCAACGCTGCCGGGGGCGAAGGAGCGCACGGTGAGCATCTCCTCCGGAGGGAAGACGTTCAGCACGACGGGCTGGAAGGTGGGCTGGCTCACGGCCCCTGCCGACCTCGTCACCGCCATCCTCGCGGTGAAGCAGTTCCTCACCTACGTCAACGGCGCGCCGTTCCAGCCCGCCATCGCGGCGGGGCTCCGGCTCGGCGACGAGTACTTCGACGGCATCGCCGCGACGCTGCGCACCAAGAAGGACCTCCTGTCCGACGGCCTCCGGGCTGCGGGGTTCGGCGTCGCGAACTCGGACGGGACGTACTTCGTGGTCGCCGACGCCGCCCCGCTCGGCTACCCGGACGCTGTGCGGTTCTGCCGGGAGCTTCCGGAGCTCGCCGGGGTCGTCGCCGTGCCGCTTTCGGCGTTCTGCACGCAGGAGTACAGCGCACAAACGGCCTCCCTCGTGCGGTTCGCGTTCTGCAAGCGCACGGAGGTGCTGGAGCGGGCGGCTGCCCAACTCGCCGAGTTGCGTCGCTGACCCGCGGACGCTCCCGGTCAGTTGATCGGCTGCACGCGGTAGCGCCGCAGAGCCAGCGCGGGATTCAGCTCCCGCACCGACCGGATGCGCTCGGCGCTCACGTCGGCGACCGCCACGCCGGTCGTCTCGCCGAGTGTTGCCAGGGCGACGCCCATCGGGTCGACGATCGTGCTCCCGCCGACACCGATCGGCGGCGTGTGGTCCGCCGCGGCGACGTAGAGCGTGTTCTCGATGGCGCGCGCGGCGATCAGCGTGCGCCAGTGCTGCTCCTTCAGCGGGCCACGCACCCACTCGGCGGGCACGAGCACCAGTTCCGCCCCCGCATCCGCCAGTCGCCTGGTCACTTCGGGGAACCGCAGGTCGTAGCAGGTCTGCATCCCGACGGTGATGCCGTCGGCGTCGAACGTCTGGGGCGTGTCGAGGCCGCCCGGAACCACCCAGTCCGACTCGCGCGCCCCGAACGCGTCGTAGAGATGCTGCTTGCGATACGTGGCGACGATGTCCCCGATCGGGGAGACGGCGACGAGCGTGTTGGAGAACCGGCGCCGGTCCTCCGTGCGCTCCACGAGCCCCGCGACCACGAAGACGGCGTGCTCGCGCGCCGCCGCCGCCAAGGCGCTGATGAACGGCCCGTCCAGCCATTCCGCGTTGTGCAGGAAGCCGTCGCCCAGTGGATGCACGAAGTACGACGAGTACTCCGGGAACACCACCAGCCGTGCCCCGCGCCCGGCGGCGACGGCGACGAACGCCGCGACGGCGTCCCTGTTGTGCACGCGATCGTCCGTCGGCGCGAACTGCACGACGGCGACCGTGATTCCCTGCGACTCGTCCATCGTTCCTCCCGCGTGTACGGCGTGCCCTGCGTCAGTGCCCTGCGTCAGTGCCCTGCGTCGACCGCTGTCGTAGCCGCGATCTCCAACGGCAGGCGCAGGCTGATCGTGGTTCCGACGCCCTCTTCGCTGGCGATGTCGATGCTTCCACCGTGCGCTGTGACGATCGCCTTCGTGATCGTCAGGCCGAGACCGACTCCTGGCACGGCGTTGCGGGTGGCAGTGGAGGCACGGAAGAACCGGTTCGAGAGCTGCCCGAGTTCCACGGCGGGGATGCCGATGCCCGTGTCGGTGACCGCGATGACCGCATCGCCGCCGTCGCGGGAGAGCGTCACCGTGACGCTGCCTCCCGACGGCGTGAACTTGATCGCGTTGGAGACGAGGTTGTCGATGGACTGGCCGATCCGGATCGGGTCGCCGAAGATCGTGACGGGTTGCTCCGGCAGCGAGGCGGAGAGCGCGACGCCGGCATTCGCGGCGACCGGGCCGGCCGACTCGACCGAGGCCGAGACGAGTGGCCCGAGCTCCAGGTCCTTCTGCTCCAGCGGGAAGCGTCCGGACTCCACCTGTGCGGTGAAGAGGAGGTCGCCTACGAGCTTCAGCAGGCGGTGCGCATTGCGCTCCGCGACCCCCAGGTATTGGAGTTGCTCCTCCGACAGCGGGTCGTCCTCGTCGTCGCGCATCAGTTCCAGGTAGCCGAGGATCGAGCTGAGCGGCGTACGCAGTTCATGCGAAATGAGGCCGACGAACTCGTCTTTCAGCCGGGCGAACTCGCGCGCCTGCGTCATGTCCGTGGCGACGAAGATGAAGCCCACCCGGTGACCGTTCTCGTCGAGCCGCGGTGTCGCAGCGACCTGAACGGGCACGTGCTTGCCGTCCGGCCGCACGTACGTCCAGTCGCGCACGTCGGCGTATCCGGAGCGGACGGCGTCGACCAGAGCGGAGAAGTCCTCGGCGCTCGACACGGTCTGCACCCGCGCATCCATGTCGCGGAGGCGCTGTTCCAGCTCCTCCTGCAGGTGGAAGTCGATGACGTGACGTCTGCCGTCGATCGCCTGCTTCTCGGTGAGGCCGAGCATCTTCTCGGCTCCCGGGTTCCAGACGTCGATGAGCCCGTCGAGGTCCGTGCCGATCACGGACTGCTCGGTGACGGCGTTCCAGATGCTCTGGATGAGGCGGTTGGCCGTCTTCAGCCTGGCCTCGTTGAGCACCAGTTCGTCCTGCGAGCGCACAGCCTGTTCGAGCAGTTCCTTGCGCAGCTTCGCCGCCTCGTTCGCCGAGGCGAGCTGCACTCTCACCCTGTGCGCGATCTCGTTGATGACCACCGCGACGATCATGTAGATCAGTGGAGAGAAGATCGCCCGCACCATATCGCCGACGGTCGTCGGCACAGAGGTGGAGATCAGAGGCGCCAGCAGCACGAGGAAGGTGCCGAGGGCAGCGATCACCGCGTTGATCCTGCCCTCCTCCGTCGCGATCCACACGAACGGGAGCAGCAGCAGCGCGCCGTACGGCGAGCTCGAGCCGCCTGTGCCCAGGCGAAACAGCCCCACCGCGATCAGCGACAACACCGGGATGAGGATCGACCACTCCGTCTTCAGCCTCCGCCAGGGCAGTGCGAACGACAGGATGCTCGCCGCTGCCGCCAGAATGACGCCGAGATAGAAGTACAGCGGCTCCGTCGGGGAGGGGCTGACCGGCAGCAGGATGACACCGACCGCGATCAGGAAGCCGATGATCGTCGGCAGCTGCTTGATGAACGGGGTCGGCGAGTCGAGGGAGATTCTTCCGAGCCAGCGGTCGATGGTCATACTGTGGCCTCCATCCCGAGCATGTCGCGGATGCGCCCGGTCAGCAGCTTGGGGCTGAACGGCTTGATGATGAAGCTGTCGGAGCGTTCGGCGACGACGCCGTGGTCGGTGAGGAGTTGCACCGACGCCGACACCATCAGGATGAGCGTCGCGCTCACGACGGGATCGGCCCGGACGGCCTCAGCGACCTCGACCCCGTTCATCCCCGGCATCGAGATGTCGAGGACGACGAGGTCGATGCCGCCGGCGCGCACGGCGTCGAGCGCGGCCTGGCCGTTGTCGACGGCTGCGACCACCTCGACGCCTGCGCGTCTGGCGGCGATCAGCATGAGTCCGCGGATGTCGTCGTCATCGTCCGCGATGACGACGCGGGGCACGGCGGCGTCGCTCACGGGAGGAACACCGTGCGAACGACGACGATCGCGGCCAGCACAACCAGGGCGATCCCTGCATACGGGAGCAGGCGGTACTCCCAGCGCTTGTTCGCGTCGATCTCGCGCTGAATCTTCTCGTACTGCTCACTGTTCATGTCGATGGGGCTCATCGGTCCTCCTCCCCTGGTTCGGCCGGAATCGGATTGTCCGTCTCGGTTCGACGATAGGCGTCGTCGAGGATGCGCGCCACACGTTCGTAGCGGCCGACCTCTGTGGCGACGTGGCTGTCCGTAGACGCGACGATGCGCGCTCCCGCGCTGATCAGCGCTGCGACGGCCGCGGGACCAGGGCACGCCCACTTCTCATTGACCTCGACGATGGTGCCCGTCCTCGCCGCCGCCGTCGCGAAGGCGTCGAGCCTATCGGCGCCGAGCTGGTCCTCGGTCAGCCCAACCTTGGGCAGGATCGAGAACCAGTGCGCCAGCTGCACGTTCGGGATGCGCTGCATCGCGTTGATGCTCGCCGTGACGAGCTGGTCGAGCGCGTCGTCGGCCGAGAGTCCCCCGGCCAGGCGCTCCATCGTCTCCCTGGGCGACCACGGTCCGTCGATGCCGGGGAACTGGTGATCGCCGATCACGATCGCGTCGACACCGCCGACGCCGACGATCAGATCGGCCGGCGTGTCAACGGCGCCGGACACATCCAGCAGCTTCGTCTCCACCCCGGTGTACACGGTCAGGCCGCCCGGGATGCGCTCGGCGGCCACCGCGCGCACGAACTCGGGAACCCAGGTGGTCGACGCCCGCACATGGTCGATGAGCCGCAGCTCGCGCAGCCCGGCGGCGCCGGCGGCTGCGAGGTTCTCCTCGATCGTGCTCACCGCATCGTCGGAGAACGTCGAGTGGACGTGGTAGTCACCGAGCAGCAGCGAGCCGAGCAGCAGCGAGCGGTCCGGCAGCGGGGCGGGGCCCGTCGTCACTCCTCGCCCGGACCTTCCGCGTGCGCGGCGTTCTCGGAGACGAGCACGTCGGACGGGTCGAGGAAGACGTCCTCCAGGAAGCGCACGTTCGCCAGTTCGGCGAAGTCGACCGTCGCAGGCACGTCGGCGCCGGTCACGAGGTCGAGCAGCAGCGACGGCATGTCGACGCCGGCGGCGATGGTGAGCGGCATGGCGCCGGGGAAGCGCGGGTTCACTTCGAGCAACGCCGGGATGCCCGCCGTGCTGTACCGGAGCTGCACGTTCGCGACGCCGGTGAGCCCGATGGACCTGGCGACGTCGGCGGCCGTCTGCGACAGCTCGGCCCGCTTGACGGTGCGGCCGGCGATGGAGACCCCGGAGTCGACCCGCTCGCGCGAACGGGGAACGGCGGCTATGACGCTGCCGTCGAGCGCGGCGAGCACGTCGACCGAGAACTCTTCGCCCGGCAGGTTCTCCTGGATGATGATGCTCTCGTCGGTGCCGAGCGCTTCCAATGCCTCCCGGTCGGCGATGAGGCGGACCCCGCGCGAGCCTGCGCCGCTGCGCGGCTTGATGATGACGGGGAACGTCCAGTCGTGCGCGACGCCGTCTGCGTTCAGCAGCCGGGTCTCCGGAACCGCGAGCGAGCCTCTGCAGCGCTCGGCCAGGAGGAACTTGTCGAGGCAGACCGTCAGCGTCTCGATGCCAGGAGCGGCGAGCGCCGTTCCGACGGCGAGCAGGTCGTCGCGGCGGGAGGCGAGGCCGGGGAGTTCGACGTCGACGGTCGAGAACAGCACGTCCACGCCGTCGGCTTCGCACATCCTGATCAGTTCATCGACGAACCCGGCGGACTCCCCGGCCGGCACGATGCGCCGGTCGGCGGCGTCGACCAGGTACAGTCCGCTCGCCCAGCCGTCCATGTCGGCGGCGAGCACCTGCACGTCGTCGCGGGCCAGCAGGGAACGGATGACGGCGACACCGGCCGGGCCGCCGGCGCCTGTCACGAGAACACGGGTCACTTCTCTGTTCCTCGATTCACTTCTGTTCCTCTGTTCATGGCCGATCCTCTGGTGCGAGCCTCCGTCGTCAGCGACGACGCCGGCACCGAGATGTCAGCGGTGTCCTTGATCACTTCCAGCGGTTCGCAGCTCTGCCCACCGCCGAAACGCGACCAGTAGCGCGCCGTGGCGAGCACGAAATCGGGTTCGAGATATGCACGAAGCTCGGTCTGCGACCGGAAGCAGTCGATCAGACGCAGTTTCGCGTCTGTGAAACCATCTATCGGCACGAACCTGGTCGGCCGGTAGTCGATCGTCGCCGACGGGCTCTGATAGCAGCACACGGTGCGCACCGACCTGGTCGCGACGAGCGTCGCCGAGTGCACGGCACGGTGGTCCTGGTGCCGGTCGTGCGCGGAGTGCGTGTAGACGATGTCCGGCTGCACCTCGGCGACCACGCGCTCGATGATGCCGACCGTCGGGTCGGCCGCCGAGATCTGGGTGTCCTCCAGATCCTCCATGAACAGCCTGGCGCCGAGCAGTTCGGCGGAGGCGAGCGATTCGTGCTGCCGGTCGTCGGCGTCCCCTCCCCTGGCGCCTCTGGACATGGTGAGGATGACCACGGTGTTTCCCGCATCCCGATGCGCGGACAGGATGCCGCCGACGCCGATCTCGACATCGTCCGGGTGCGCGCCGATCGCCAGCACCACCTGCGGACGGGCGGCCGCCTTCTTGGTGCGCCCCTCCTCGGACAGCCGGGTGACGATGGAGATCAGATCGGAGGATGAGACCGGCTTCGTGAGGAATTCGTCCGCCTGCGCCCGCAGCGCCGACACGGCGTAGTCGACGGAGACGTGCGCCGTCATCACGACGACGGGCATCCCCGGATACTGGCTGCGCAGCACCTTGAGCAGCTCGAGACCGGAGATGCCGGGCATTTCGATGTCGGTGAGCACCAGGTCCGGCTCGAACTCGGCGATGGCCGCCAGCGCCTTCGACGGGTCGGTGATCGCGACGACCACGGCGTCCGCCCGCTTCTCCAGCACGGTCTTCATGTAGAAGGCGACGTCCGGATCGTCTTCGATCACGCAGACACGGTACTTCTGAAGCGAACTCGGCATGGGCGGCCTCCCTGTCCCACAGACTCTACCGGCGGCCCGCCGCCGGGTCTCGCCCCGAAACACGGCATCGACAGATCGGTCTACCTGAAACCCGGAATCACGGGCGGCGCGCCCGGGATTCGACCTCGATTTTCTATGAACACCAGCCGGTGCTAAAGTAAATTCTTGTGACGCGGGGTGGAGCAGCTCGGTAGCTCGCTGGGCTCATAACCCAGAGGTCGTAGGTTCAAATCCTGCCCCCGCAACCAAGAAGGCCCGGTCAGAAGAGATTCTGACCGGGCCTTTCGCTTGTTCGGCGCCCCATTTCACGGGTTGTGCGTGACGGTCAGCTCCGGTGAATTGAACGGGAACGGATAGATGGTCGTTCCCGTCCCGGTCAGCGAGTCGAACGGGAGCAGGGCCAGCCACAGCCCTCCGACGATGATGGAGACGGCGGCGAGAGCCATCACGGCGATCGCAGCCCTGTCGAAGATGCGGCCCGCCTGCTCGACGGTCGACGCCAGGCGGCCCACTCTGCCGATGGCGACGAACACGATCGCCGCGAACGCGACATAGACGATCCAGCTCGGGTGCATCGTGATGTTCACGCACGTCTCCGTCGACGGCTGCCCTGCCGTCCCCGGCATCCCGGAGCACTGGCCCTTGCTGCCGGTGCCGAGCGCGCTGTACACGACGCCCGCGATCGCCGTGGTGATCAGCAGCCTCCGGATGCACACCAGGATCGGCCCGGCCGGAAGCCGGGAGGTCTCCACGGTGTCCACCGTCTTCGTCCCCATCGTCCGCATCACGATTCCCCCTCGTATCGGCGTCGCCTCCGATACTGCCAGAAAGGGCGTGCGCGACGCGGTTACCCGGCTGAGCGGGCGGCCACGAACGCCGCGAGCTCGTCGAGGTTCGCGACCTCGCAGACGCGGTCGCCGTTCTCGATGTCGTGGATGAGGTCGCCGACCTTGCGGAAGATCGGGCCGTCGATGTCGCGGAGCATCTCGTCGATCTCGGTTTTGCGTTTGCGCACGGTGAGGTCGCGGTAGATGCCGCTGTGGGTCTTCGCGCTTCGGCGGTTGAAGGCGGCCAGACGGTCGAGGGAGCCGTCGAGGTCGTCCGGCACGAAGCCGTCGAAGCTCTCCACCCGCACGGGCGCTTGTGCCAGCACCTCGCGCGCGATGGCGATCATCACCGGACGATACCGGGGGTCTTCGAGGGAGTCGGCGATGGAGAGATCGGAGACCGCACCGGCCCACAGCATCGCGCCGTATGCCTCCTTGCCCCACAGGTAGCCGAGGACGTTGTCCGTCGCCTCGGCGTACGGCAGCGCATCCGCGAGGTCCTGGACGCGTGGCGTGATGCTGCCGCCACCGAGTTCACCCACCCGGAAGGTTGCGATGTTGCCCTGCATGATGCGACCCGGCCCCATCACATCCGCACCGAAGTTGACGAAGCTCGACACGACCCTGTCGGCGCCGAGCGCTCCGGTGAGGATGTCGGCGGTGAGACCGTTCTGAACTGTGAGGACGTAGCCGTCCGCGGACAGCCGGGGCGCGAGGAGGTCGGCGACAGATCGCGTGTGGTGGCTCTTGACGGCGACGATGGCGCGGTCGATGGTGGGCGGCAGTTCGTCGGGGAGGATCGCGGGCACGCGCACCGTGAGCTGGTTGACGGGACCCTCGATGCGCAGCCCGTCGCGATTGATCGCCTCCACGTGGGCGGCGTCGGCGTCGCAGAGCGTGACGTCGTGGCCGTCGACGGTCATCAGGGCGCCGATGGTGCCGCCGATCGCCCCCGCACCGATGATGTGCATCCTCATCGGACGACCTCCGCCACGGGAACAGCGCGGTCGGCGAACGCGCGCAGCACACGCTGGAACTCCTCGGCTTCCTCGACCTGCGGCGAGTGTCCCGATTTCTCGAAGATCACGAGCTCTGCGCCGGGGATGAGGCGTGCGATGGTCTCAGAGGCGCTGACCGGCGTCACCCAGTCTTTGCGGCCGACCGTGACCAGCGTCGGCACCGTGACAGCCGGCAGCGCCGGTTTGACGTCGTAGATCGGCCAGTTCTGCTGGAAGCACCAGTTGTGCGACTCGTGCCGGTAGATGCCTGCCTCGACGCGGGCGGCAGACTTCTCGGCGTCGTAGTCGAAGTCGTACAGCGGGATGAGCTCCGCCCAGCACGCCTTCAGGTCGGCGTCGTCGTGGATCTCGCCGCCCCAGTACCTGTTGAAATTGTCCCAGTTGATCTCCACCCGATCCTGGTTGCGCGCGTTCTCGAAGGCCAAGGCGAGGTTGCTTCCATCGGCCGACGTGTCGCGCAGGATGATCGCCGACACGTGCTCCGGATACGCGACCGCGTACTCGAGGGCGATGAAGCCGCCGTACGAACCACCGGCGACGACCACCTTCTCCACGCCAGCCCACTCGCGGATCGCGTCGACGTCCGCCGCCCACTGCTCGTGCGAATACGGAGGGATGCCCTCGCTCAGACCGCAGCCGCGCGCGTCGAAGACGATGACGCGGAACCGGTCGGCGAGGGGACCGAACGTCGCCCGCGGCTCCGCGAGCGAGCCGATGCCGCCGCCGCCGTGGTGGGCGATGAGCACCGGCCCGTCCTCCGGGCCGAAGACCTCGACGTTGAGCCTGCAGCCATTGATCGTGACGTTCATGCGTGACCTTTCTCGCTGATAACGCCCGCCTGCCAGCGCTGCACGGCGCCGGCCAGGACGGACAGGGGGACGGCGCCGTTTCCGAGCACGACGCCGTGGAAACCGGGGAGGGTGAAGCGGTCGCCGAGCGTGCGCTCCGCCTCCGAGCGGAGCCGCACGATCTCCTGACGGCCGATCATGTATGCGAGGGCCTGGCCCGGCCAGGCGATGTACCTGTCGACCTCGTTGCGGACGTTCGCCTCTGTGGTGACCGTGTTGTCCCACATGAACCGCATCGCGCGCTCCCTCGACCAGCCGAAGTGGTGGATGCCCGTGTCGATCACCAGGCGGCAGGCGCGCAGCGAGGAGAAGGAGAGCATCCCGAGCCGCTGAAGGTCGTCGGTATACAGGCCGAGCTCGTCCGCGAGCTTCTCCGCGTAGAGCCCCCAGCCCTCGATGAATCCGCAGAGCTCCGTGTCGAGGTAGCGGCGGTAGCGCGGGATGTCGAGGGTCTGAGCCGTCGCGAGCTGCAGGTGGTGGCCGGGGGTCGACTCGTGGAACGCGAGCGCCTCGTACTCATACGAGTACCTGCTCGACGGGTCGGTGGTCAGCAGGCAGTGCGCTCCCGGGCGGCTTCCGTCGGCCGCCGGAGGGCGGTAGTACGCGAGCGCGGCGTGCTCGGCGTCGATCGGGTTGATCTCCTCGATCACGCAGGACGGGATGTCGACGTGCGGGAACGCGAGCGAGCGCGCTGCCTCCGCCCTCGCCAGCGCAGCCTCCGCGACGCCGATGATCTGCTCGCGCGTCTCGAACCGGAGCGCAGGGTCGTCGCGCAGCCGCCGGCGGATCTCGTCAAAGTCGCTGGTGCCGAGCGCGCTCAGGCCGAGCACCTGCCAGCTCTCCCGCTGCTCGGCGATGATGTCGAGCCCCAGCTGGTGGATGCTCGCGGCATCCAGCGACGTGGTCGTGTGGCGGCGAACACTGTCGGCGTAGATGCCCTCACCGCCCGGCACGTTCAGGATGCCGACGTGCGCGTCGTCCCTGGCTCCGGGAAGCAGCTCGTCGCGCATCCGGTCGGCGAGGGCGAGCATGGCGGGCCGGATGCTGTCGGCGACGATCCGCTGCGCACGCTCCCGCACCGCCGCACCCGCTGTGCTCGCGGTCGGCTTGAGCAGCACATCCTGGTCGAGCGGGAGGGCGGCGTATCCGGTCAGCTGCTGCACGGCGTGCTGGATGCCCACCTGCGGCGCGATCCTGCCGCGGGCCGCCTCGACGGCGTAGCGGTCGCCGAGCGCGGTGAGCGACGCCGCGACGCCGTTCAGCCTGGCGAGGTAGCGGTCGCCGCCGTCGGCATCCAGGATCGTCATCGCCGGGAGCGCCTGGAAGATCAGCGCCTGCCTGCTCACGTAGCTCTTCGCCGAGGCGTTCGTGGCCCACTGGGCGTGGTGCGCATCCCGTTCGGCGCCCCAGGTGAGCGTGCCGAGCACCTGGTGGTCGATCAGCTCGGCCTCCGACAGTCCGTCCGTCGGCAGCCGGTCGAGGTCGGCCGCGATGGCACGGAAGTCGGCGGCAGCCTGCTCGCTCGCCTCGACGGACGGGTCGTTGCTGAGGTGGTCGAAGTCCTGGATGCCGAGCAGCGTCGCGCTGTACGGGTCGAAGGTGTGCTGGGTGGTGAAGTACTGCCGACCGAGATCGGCGAGGGCGGCGGAGGCCGCGGTGGAACTGTCGTTCACGGGAGTCCTTGGGTTCGGTCTGAGGGTGGGACGGGAAACGGGCGCGTCGGAACGCGGATCAGAACAGCGAGTGCCCGCCGTCGATCGAGAGGGTCTGCCCGCTGATCCAGCCGGCGCTCGGCGCTGCGAAGAACCGGACGCCGCGCGCGATGTCGAACGGCTCGCCGACCCTGCGGGTCGCGATCTTCTCGACCAGGGCACGCTGGCCGTCCTCCCCGTAGCTCTCCCACTGGGCGCGCGACGATGGGTTCGAGAGGACGAACCCCGGCGCGATGCAGTTGACGGTGATCCCGAACGGGCCGAGCTCGTGCGCGAGCTGCCTGGTGAAACCGATCTGCGCCGCCTTGGCCGTCGTGTACGCCTGGATGCCGGTGAGGCTCACGCTGCGGCCTGCGCCGGACGAAATGGTGACGATGCGGCCGAAGCCCTGCTCCTTCATCCGGCCGGCCGCGGCCCTGGTGCTCTGGAAGGTGGTCTGCAGGTTGGCGTCGAGCACCGCGAACCAGTCGCTATCGTCGAGCTCGTCGATCGGGGTGTGCGTCTGACCGGTGACCCCTCCCGCGTTGTTGACCAGGATGTCGACGGCGGGCAGGGAGGCGAAATACGCCGTCGCCTCCGCCGTGTTGGAGAGGTCGACTGTGTCGCGGTCCACGCCGAAGACGGTCGCCCCTCCGCGCTCGAGCTCGGCCGCGATGGCCTGCCCGATCCCCTGCGCCGTGCCCGTCACCACGGCGGTCAGGCCGTCGAACTCGTTCTCATCACCCGTCACTGCTGTGTCCGTCCTGTCGATTCTGATATTCGCTCGCCCGGAAGGAGCGATGGATGTGCACCTTCTCCTCCCACGCGCTCATCCGGCGGATCGCCCGCTCACCCACCTCGTGGAAGACGCCCTCGACGAGCGCCTCGATGAGCACCATGAGGCCGGCGAACGAGTCGAAGGGGATGCCCTCGACCGCCACGGGGAGGACGATGTCGGCGTCCTCGGCACTCGGCGAGAGGAACTCGTCGGTGATGACGATCACCGTCGCGCCCTGCTCACGGGCGAGCTCCGCGACCTGCTTGCTCGTCAGCTCGTACCTGCGCAGATCGAAGATGATCGCGACAGAGTCCTTCTTGAGCGCCAGGTACTTGCCGATGTCGCGGCCGAGCGGCTCCGGTGCGTACTCCACGCCAGGGATGAGCTGGTCCAGCTGCATCGCCAGGACATCCGCAAGGTGGCGGGAGAAGTAGCCGCCGGAGAGCAGCACGGACTTGGGCTTGGCTCCGAGCGCTGCGACCGCCCTCTCGAACTCTGCGGGAGGGATCGTCGCGTACAGCCGGTCGACCAGCCGCGCACGCTGAGCGACTGACCGCCGGAACACGCCCTCCTCTGTTCCGGGAGGCGACACCTGCTGCGCCCTGGTCACCGGCGCGTTGAGCTGGTGGGACACCTCAGAGCGCAACCGCGCCTGGAACTCGGCGAAGCCGCCGATCTCCAGCCGCGAAATCAGCCGCAGCACCGTCGGCGTGCTCGTCCCCGCTGTGCGGGCCAGGGACGCCGCGCTTGCGAGACCGGCGCTCGGATAGTCGGCGAGCAGGGCACGGGCGGCTTTGCGCTCGGCCGGGCTCAGCTCGTCCATCCTGGCGAAGATCTCGTCTTTGATCGGTGTCATGGGGTTCCTCCAGTGGAAGCTCGTCGCGTGTGCTCTCAGTATTACGTCAGAGCGACGAGCTCGGACGGAGTGCGGTATGCGGCGAACATGGCCGGGGAGTTGTGGGCGACGACGACGCGGCCGTCCGCCCCGACGGCGATGATGCCGCCGCTTGCTCCCCTGCTGTCCAGCTCGGTCTCGATGGTCGCTGCGACGGCGGCGGCGAGGTCGGCGCCGGTGTAGCGCATCCTGGAGGAGATGTCGTGCGAGACGACGCCCTCGATGAACGATTCGCCCTCTCCCGTGCACGACACGGCCACCACACCGTCGCGGGCGTATGTGCCTGCGCCGACGATCGGGGTGTCACCGACGCGTCCGTCGCGCTGGTTGACCATGCCGCCGGTCGAGGTCGCCGCAGCGACGCGGCCGCTCCTGTCGACGGCGACGGCGCCGACTGTCCCGTGGCGGGAGGCCTCCAGGCGCTTGGCCTGCACGTTCGTGAGCTGCAGCTGCCTGGCCGGGGTCACGAAGTAGTCGGGGCTCACCTGTTCGAGGCCCCACTCCAGCACCTGCTCGTCGCGCGGGGAGACGAGCAGCACGTGGTCGGACCCCTCCAGCACGGCCTTGGCGAGGAACACCGGGTTCTTCGCCGTGCGCGAGACGGCGACCGCTCCTGCGCGGCCGTCGCCCGTCATCACGCAGGCGTCGAGTTCGGCAGCACCGGAGGCTGTGAGCGCTGCTCCCCTGCCCGCGTTGAACAGCGGGTTGTCTTCCAGGTGCCGCACGGTCTCGCAGACGGCGTCCAAGGCGGAGCCGCCGGCGTCGAGGACGGCGGCGCCTGCCGCGTGCGCCTCGGAAAGACCGCGCTGGTAGTCGCCCTGCGCTTCGAGGGAGAGCTCTTCGATGCGCCCGCCCGCCCCGCCGTGGAGCACGAGTGCGTAGCCGTCGTCGCCGGGAGCGACGTCGATGATCGTGGTCGGCATCAGCGGCCACCCGCCTGACGGGTGATGTAGTTGACGGCGACGAACGACTCGAACATCGCGAGCAGGTCGTCGCCCTGGATGCGCACAGCGCGCTCCGCCGTGCGCTCCGCACCGCGCGCCCACGTGGCGACCTCGGCCATGTCTCCCGTCTGGAACTCCAGGTCGAGCGTCGCGGGCGCAGTGATCCCGGTTCCGGCGACGTGCCCAGCTGCGACGGCCTCCATCGCCTGCTTCGCGCCCGCCTCGATGAGACGGCAGGACTCGGCAGGGTGCAGGTTCAGCGCGCTGAAGCGGGTGATCGACTCCTTAGTGGTGACGGTGACCGCATCCGGTGCGAACGGGCGCGTCTCCTCCTGGACCACCGCATCCCCAGACAGGAAGGCGATCGGCACTCCGAAGTGCTCGGCGACGAGCGCGTTGATGCCGCTCTCCCCCACCTCGACGCCATTGACGGCCGCCCTGGTGAACACCTCGGGGTTGTAGGTGTGCGAGAGAGTGGACGGGCGGCCGGAGATGGAACCGTGGTAGCCGACGAAGAAGATCGCGTCGAACGTCTCGTCGAGGCCCTGCATCATGTAGCGCGGCTTGTGGCGGCCTGCCAGGTATTTGGCCTCCCCCGCGATCTTCCGCGGGTCGAGGTTCGCCATACGGCTGTGCGAGTCGTTCAGGACGATCTCCGTCGCGCCTCCCGCGATGGCTCCGGTGATCGCGGCGTTGACCTCGTCCTGCAGCAGTTCGCAGCCGAGGGTGTACGAGGCGCCGCTTCCCGGGCGGCACTGGTCCCAGTCGACGATGCCGGCGACACCTTCCATGTCGAACGATATCCAGACCTTCATTGATTCTCCTTCTATTCGCCGGTCGGGGCGATGCTCGGTAGTGCCACGGACTTGATGCAGGCGGCGCTGTGGTCGGTCGCCACCGCTGTCAGTTGAGGATCGACGATGGTGCACTCCTCCGACGCGAACGCGCAGCGGGGGCTGAACCGGCATCCGGCCGGAACGTCGAACGGGCTGGGCGGCTCCCCGTCGATGATCGGCTTGCTGTTCCTGCTGCCGGGGTTCATCCGCGGGATGGAGTCGATCAGCGCCCTGGTGTACGGGTGGCGGGGGTTCGAGAACAGTTCGGCGGTATCGGCGACCTCGACGATACGGCCGAGGTACATCACGGCGACCCGCTGGCTGAGGTGCTGCACGACAGCGAGGTTGTGCGCGATGAACAGGATGCTCAGCCCGAGCTCCTTCTGCAGCGTCGCGAAGAGGTCGAGGATCGTCGCCTGCACGGACACGTCGAGAGCGGAGACGGGTTCGTCGGCGATCAGGACGTCCGGCCGCACGGCGAGCGCCCGCGCGATGGCGAGCCTCTGCCGCTGGCCGCCGGAGAACTGGCTGGGGTACGCGTCGAGTGCATCGGCGTCGAGGCCGACCTGATTGAGCAGCCTGAGGCACTCTGCCGTGACCTCCGAGCGCGGAACGATGCGGTGCAGCAGCAGCAGTTCGCTGAGCATGGCGCGCACGCTGAGCCTCGGGTTCAGCGACGAGTACGGGTCCTGGAAGACCATCTGCACCCTGCGGGCGGCGTGACGGCCGCGCTGGGCGTCGCCCGGCGCATCCCAGTCGAGGCTGCCCGTCGTGGGGGTGAGGCTGCCGACGAGGATCTTCGCCAGCGTCGACTTGCCGGAGCCGGACTCGCCGACGAGCGCGAGGATCTCGCCTCTGCGCAGGTCGAGGTCGACGCCGTCGAGCGCGGTGAGGGTCGATCCGGGGCCACGCGACCACGGCATCCTGCCGCCGAGGTCGTAGGTCTTGGAGATGTTCGCGACACGGAGGATCTCCGTGTTCTCGCGCACCTGCAGATCGGTCACGCCGTCACCTCCAGCAGTCTGTCCACTTCGAAGCACGCCGATGCGTGGCCCGGCTCGTGCTCGTCGAGTGCCGGGGACGCCGTGTGGCAGTGCTCCTGCGCGAACGCACAGCGTGGCGCGAAGGCACAGCCCTGCGTGCGGCGCGCCAGGTTCGGCGGGAAGCCGGGGATGGCGACGAGCGCGCGGTCCGGCTGGTCGAAGTCCGGCGCGGAGGCGAGCAGGCCGGCGGTGTACGGGTGCTCCGGCCTGCGGAAGACGCGTTCGACGCTCCCCCGCTCCACGATGCGGCCCGCGTACATCACGGCCAGCTCGTCGCAGGTCTGGTTGACGACGGCGAGGTCGTGCGTCACGAACAGCAGGGAGGCGCCGACCTCCTCGCAGAGCTCCTCCAGCAGCCGGAGCACCTGGTGCTGCACGGTCACGTCGAGGGCGGTCGTCGGTTCGTCGCAGAGCAGCAGTTTCGGCTTGCAGGAGAGCGCCATGGCGATCATCACGCGCTGCCGGAGGCCGCCGGAGAGTTCGTGCGGGTACGCCCGCGCCCGCCTGGCCGGGTCGGGGATGCCCGTCTTGGCCATCATCGTGACCGCGAGGTCCCACGCCTCCGCCTTGGACAGGCCGAGGTGACGGCGCGATCCTTCCGCGATCTGGTCGCCGACGCGCAGCACGGGGTTGAGGGCGGTCATCGGCTCCTGGAAGATCATCGCGATCTCCGGGCCCATCAAGGCGCGCCTGGCCGCTCCGGTGGTGCTGGTCAGCTCGGTGTCGCCGTAGCGCAGGGATCCGCTCAGGATCTCGACGCCGCGCGGGAGCAGTCCGACGATGCTCCGCAGCGTCATCGATTTGCCTGAGCCGGACTCGCCGACGATGCCGAACCGCTCGCCGCGCGCGATCCGGAACGACACGTCGTCGACGATCACCGTCGGCGGTTGGTTTCCGTTGCGGACGCCGAGCGTGAGGTTGGCGACGTCGAGGATGGTGTCTGTCACGTCACTTCCGCCTTTCCGGGTTGAGCAGATCGGAGAGGCCGTCGCCGAGCCACGACATCCCGAGGCTGACCAGGACGACGACGAGACCGGGGATGGTCGCCTGCATCCAGTGCGTGGTGATGAACTCCTGGCCGTCGAGGATCATCGAGCCCCACTCCGGGGTCGGAGGGGCGATGCCGAGCCCGAGGTAGCCGAGCGTGACGATCGCCATGATGTCCATGACCACGTCGCTCGTGCCGTAGATGATGGCCTGCGACAGCACGTTCGGGCCGATGTGCCTGGTCAGGATGCGCGCATCCGACATGCCGCCGAGTTTGGCCGCGGTCACCCAGTCCTGTTTCTTGGCCACCAGCACTTCGCCGCGCACGATCTTCGCGTACGACACCCACGAGACGGCCGCGATGGCGAGATAGATGCTCGCCTCGCCGGAGCCGAGCACGAAGACCAGCACGATCACCATCACGTAGAACGGGAACGCGAAGAAGATGTCGACGATCCGCATCACGATGGTGTCGAACCAGCCGCCGAAGTAGCCGGCCAGGCCGCCGAGGACGGAGCCGACGACGAACGGGATGATGACGGCGAGGAATCCGATGCGCAGGTCGACGCGCGCGCCCCAGATCAGGCGGGAGAGCACATCCCTGCCGTACTTGTCCGTGCCGAGCCAGTGGGCGGCGCCGGGAGAGGCGAGCGCGTTCTGCAGGTCCTGCTTGATCGGGTCGTACGGAGAGATCACCGGGGCGAAGATGGCGACGAGCACCAGGAAGCCGATCACCCCGAGGCCGGCCATCAGCGAGCCGTTGCGATACCACGGCTTCAGGACGCGCGACCTGGCCGTCCTGCGCCTGGTCTGGTAGCCGTCGAGGACGGCGGTCGGCGTGCTCATGCTGCCACCTTCGAGCTGAGGTCGACCCGCGGGTCGAGCACCGTATAGACGACATCGGTCAGGATGCCGACGATCACCACGAACAGTGCAACGAACAGCGCGACCGCCTGAATCGTCGGGAAGTCGCGGGTGAAGATCGCGTTGATCATCAGGGAGCCGAGCCCCGGCAGCGCGAACACCTTCTCGATCACGAGCGAACCGCCGACCAGATAGCCGAGGTTGACGCCGAGGATCGAGACCGTCGGGATCGCCGCATTGCGCAGCACGTGCCCGCGGAACAGCGGCATCCCTCCCGCGCCCTTGGAGCGAGCGGTGGCGACGTACTCGGAGCCGAGGACGTTGATGGTGGACGACCGCAGGCTGCGGATGATCGTCGGCGACATCGCGATCGCCATGGTCAGCGCGGGGAGCGCCAGATAGTAGACGTGGTCGAGCGGGGTGTCGCCGAAGCCGCCGACCGGGAAGATCTTGAGGTTGACCGCGAACAGCAGGATGAGCATGATGCCCACCCAGAACTGCGGCATCCCCTGGCCGAGCAGAGTGTAGATGCGCACCCCGAGGTCGCGGCCCTTGCCTGGCGCCGTCGCCGCGATCCCCGCGAGCGGGATGCTGATGACGAGACACAGCACCACGGCGAAGAACAGCAGCGACAAAGTGACGGGGATGGCCGCGAGCACCAGCCCGGACACCGGCTGCTGATACGTCAGGCTGGTGCCGAGGTTGCCCTGAACCAGGCGTCCGAGGAAGAGGAAGTACTGGGTCCAGATCGGCTGGTCGAGCCCGAGCTGCTTGCGCAGCTCGGTGACCCGCGCCGCCGTGGCGTGCTCTCCGAGGATCGCCACGGCGGGATCGCCGGGCAGGAGGTGCGCCATGAAGAAGACGAGCAGGGTCACACCGAAGATCACGGGGACCGCTTGCAGCAGTCTGGCCGGCACGAAGCGAAGGCGCTGGATCATGGTTCACCTCCCGGAGATGAGGTCGGGTCTGGTCGGGCAGGTCGGGAGGCGGGGCGTCGCACAGAGCACCCCGCCTCCGGTCTTACTTGGACTTGGTGATGTCTTCGACGTGGTAGTTGCCGAGAGGGGTCACTGCGAAGCCCTTGATTTTGTCGGTCGTGGCGTATGCATACGGGGAGTAGTACGTGTACGCGAGGAACGCATCCTGGCCGGTCAGCTCCTGCAGCTTGTTGTAGAGCTCCTGACGCTTGGTCGGGTCGATCTCCTGCTGCGCCTGCTTGTTGAGCTGCACCACCGCCGGGTTGTCGTAGTACGTGAACGCGGACTTGGCGCCGCCGTTCGGGTCGACGGCGAACGTCGTCCACTCGTCGGGGTCTGGGATGTCCATGGTCCAGGCCGACAGGGTCATGTCGAAGTCCGACTTGAGTCTCGCCTGCTTGTTGGCGGTCGGGTCGAGCTGCTTGATCTCGACGGTGATCCCGAGCTTCTTGAGCTCTGACTGGAGGATCTGCGCGACGGACGCCTGGTTGGCATCACCGGAACGGATGAGCAGGCTGGTGCTGAAGCCGTTCGGCTTCGACGACAGCGCCAGCTCCGACTTGGCCTTCGCCGGATCGTATGCCGGACCGTTGGCGTTCTTGTCGTAGAACGGGGTGCCGGGCGAGAGCAGCGAGTTCGCCGCCGTGCCGTTCCCGAAGAGCACGGCCTTCACGAGCGACTGCCTGTCGATCGAGTAAGCGATGGCACGACGGATGTGCTCGTCGTTGTACGGAGCACGCTGCTGGTTGAAGGCGACGTAGTCGATCTGGGTGGACGGGAAGGCGTGGGCCACGATCCCCGGGAGCTCTTCAGCGAGTCGAAGCTCGACCAGTCCGGCGTGTCGTCGATGTCGATCTGGCCGCCTTGCAGCTGGAGCTTGCGGGTGTTCGCGTCCGGCACGACGTTCCAGGTGACGCTGTCGAGCGACGGCTTGTCCTTCTGCCAGTAGTTCGTGTTCTTGACGAGCTTGAGGGACTGACCCTTCTTCCACTCGCCCCACTTGAAGGGCCCGGTGCCGACGGGAGCCTGGTAGAACTCGTCAGCGGTCTTGCCGCCGTAGTTGGCGGGGACGATCGCGTTGCTGAACAGCGACAGGTCGGCGATCAGCGGAGCCCAGGCGTACTTGAGCTTGACGTCGACGGTCGCCTTGTCCACCACGGAGACGGAGCCGATGGCGGCGTTGATGTACCCCCAGCCGGTGTCGGCGGTCGCCGTGTCGGCGTCGATCGAGAATTTCACGTCGTCGGCGGTGACGGGCGTGCCGTTCGAGAACTTCACACCGGAGCGGAGCTTGATCGTGTATGTGAGCTTGTCCGGGGACACCGTGTATCCGGTGGCGAGCCACGGCTTGACCGTCTTGCCGTCGTTGCTGACGGTGAAGAGCGGTTCCATGATCTGCTCGAAGGTGAAGATCGACGGGTTGTCGAACGTGGTGGTGTTGTTCATGGACACGGCGTCGGCCGGGCGGGCGATCACGAGATCGCCGCCTTTCGCAGATGCTGTGGTCGAGCCTGTTCCGCTTGCGCTGCAGCCTGCGAGGACCAGGGCGGCCGCGCTCACCAGCGCTCCTACGGCAATGCGAGTGCTTCTCTTCATTGACTACCTCACTTGTCGGCACCATGGTGCGTTACTCGGTGGGTTCATACTTGTACCGTTTGATACAGTTTCGCAAGTTGTTAATGTGATTGTTACATTCGTAACAACTCACTAATATGAGTGTCATGCTCGTGCTGAGACCCTTCGACGTCGCCGACTTCCCCGCTCTGCGCTCCTGGGCGCCGACCGAGGACGACGTCTACCTCTTCGCGGGGGCCAGACGGCACTGGCCGCTCACCGACGCCACTCTCACGAGCTGGCTGACTGCGGAGGGCGTGACGCCGTGGACGGCCCACCTCGCCTCAGACCCCGGCACCGCCGTCGGCCACATCGAGCTCGTCAGAACCGGACCGGCGACGGGTCGCCTCGCCCGCGTCCTCCTCGACCCGGCGGCGCGTGGACACGGTCACGGGCGCAGCCTCGTCTCCGCCGCGATGGAGGCCGCACGCGACGAGGGCGTGAGCGCACTCAGTCTGAACGTGATCTCCGCCAACGCCGTGGCGATCCGCACGTACGTCTCGCTCGGGTTCTCCGCCGTCGGGCAGAACAGCGAGCATCCCGAGATGACAGTGATGGAAGCGACGCTCTGAACACGACGCTTCGCTGCGCCAGCTCCGGCTCCCGTCCTAACGGCTACAGCGTGCGCAGGTATTCGTCGCACAACTCGTTCGGCGTGACCCCGACCCTGCGGTTGGCGTTCAACCGCCTCGCGCGGATGATCCCGAGGACGACGAACCGGATGCTCCCGATGACGGCGGCCAGCGCGAGGCCGACGAAGGCCGCGATCACCAGCACGACGAACTCCGAGTCGCCGCCGCTGGCGATATTCGTGGAGATGAACGAGCAGAACGCCACGGTCAGCGCCGCCCAGAACACGACGACGGCGTGGAACGCCGTCTTGTCGGCGGCCCTCCAGCCGAGCACGGTCCGCAGCGGAACCTGATCGTCCTCGTGATAGTCGCGGTACTCCCGTTCCAGGCTCTCGACGGCGACGATGTACGGCCTGACCCGCGCGGCGCGGTTGCGGGCCTCGCGCTCCGCCTGTTCACGCTGCCGGTCGCCGTTGCCAGCCCATCCGGAGTGCCCTGCTGCCCCCGCCTGTCTCCCCGCGTCGTACGCCGCCCTGCGGCGCGGGTCGCCCAGCACCTCCCAGGCCTCCTGCACCAGGATGAACAGTTCGCTCGAACCGCCGAGATCGGGATGCACCTGGCGGGCCAGACGCGTGTACGCCGCTTTCAGCTCGGCCTGCGAAGCGGTCGGAGCCACCCCGAGGACCTTGTAGTGATCGACCGTCGCCACACCGCACCGCCATCCGGGTCACAGTCAGTCGTGGAGCAGCATCAGTCGAACCGGACCTCGACCAGGTCCACGATCGTCACGCCCTCCGCCGCGAGTTCGATCGCCACCCGCTCGCTGATCTCCGCTGCGGACTCGCCGTCGTCGTATGTCGCGTGACCGTCGGCAGGCACGATCACCTCGAAGCCGCGCTCCAGCGCGCCGAGGGCCGTCGACTGGACGCAGTATTCGCTCTGCAGACCAGCGACGATCAGCGTCGAGACGCCCATCGCGTGCAGCACGTCCGCCAGCGCCGGGTTCGACTCGAAAGTGTTCGTCACGTCTTTGCGCACCACAGGCTCGCCAGGAAGCGGGCGGAAGACGAACTCCCATCCCGGCGTTCCCGGCTCGTCAGGGTCGCCCGCTTCGCCGTCGTTCTGTACGTGGACGATCGGGATGCGCGCCTGCCTCGCGCGCGCCAGCAGGCCGGACATCGTCTCCCGGAAGGCCGCGGCACCCTCGATCGCTGTCTCGCCGTCGAGCATGTTGCGTTGCACATCCACCAGCATCAATCCATAACCCATGCTGTCCATCATCCGCCGACACCTCCCGATTCGCTATGGTCGACAGCAGACAGCAACGCGCGCACGGAACTGCGCACAGGGAGCGGACAAACGGTGGCAGACGATCACAGCAAGGCGACGCAGGCCGCCGTCCGTGAGCGCAACGTCAGGAGCGCGTTGCAACTCGTCGTCTCCGGCGGAGGGACCGCGACCCGCGCGGGCATCGCCAGGCGCACAGGACTGACCTCCGCCACCGTCTCCTCCCTGCTCGCCGGACTGATCGCCGACGGGCTCGTCCTGGAGGGCCAGCGGGCGGAGAGCACGGGAGGCAAACGGGCGACGACCCTGCAGGTCGACCAGGAGCGGCACGTGCTGCTATCGGTGATCGTGCAGCCGGGCCTCGTGCGCGGCGCCGTCGTGAACCTGCTCGGCGTCGAGCTCTCCACCGTCTCGCAACGCCCGTCCGCGCCCGGCGCCGTGGAGGACGTGCAGGCCGTCGTCCGCAAGCTCGCCTCTTCCACCACGGCGAGGGTCGTGGCCGTCGGCCTCCAGGTGCCTGGGATCGCGGACGGCCCACTCATCCGGGAGTCCGTGCAGCTCGGCTGGACCGACCTCGACCTCGGTGCTGCGCTCAGCGGCATCGTCGACGCGCCCGTGCACCTCGTCAACGACGCGGACGCCGAAGCCATCGCCGACTACTCCACGTCCGACCAGTTCGGCGCGAATCAGATGTTCGTCTCGCTGAGCACCGGTGTCGGGGCGGCGTTCATCGTCGACGGCACCGTGCTCGCCGGAGCAGCCCACCGCGCGGGAGAGATCGGCCACGTCCCCGTGCTGTTCGGCCCGGACGCGCCGCTCTGCCCGTGCGGCAACCGTGGCTGCCTGGAAGAGGTCGTGTCGGTCACGTCCCTGCTCGGGCTCCCGCACGGGGCCGACCTGGAGTCCGTCGACGTCACGGGCCTCGCGGCGACGCCGGAGTCCAGGGAGCGCATCGCGGCGGGCGCCCGTGCGCTCGCCAGGGCGCTGCTGCTGGTCGGCGCCGCCCTCGACGTGCCGAACGTTGTGCTCGGCGGGGCAGCGCCGAAACTCGGCGACGAGTTCATCGGGCACCTACGGGCCGAGGCGGCGCGGCACACCGTCCGTGCCGCGATGCCGCTCAGCTTCCGCTACGCCAAGATCGCCCTGGAACAGCCGTTCCGGGGAGCGGCGCAGCACGCCATGCAGTCGACCCTCGGGGTGAGCTGGGCGCTCTAGGCGCACCTCCCTACGGCGAGTCCTCCTGGCCGCCGACGGAGGGCGACCATCTTTCTTCGATGCGTCCGTACTTCCAGATCGTCACCGCGAGCAGCCAGACGAGGACGAAGACGGCGACGACGAGATAGCCGGCATCGTTGAGGTTCAGCCGGCCGATGGCCGCCAGCGGGCCCGTCGTGATACCCGCTTGGTCGGCCACGATCGACACGAGTTCGATCGTGCCGATGAGCAGGGCCACAGAGACCGACAGCGCGGTGACGACCAGGTTGTAGTAGATCTTCCTGACCGGGTGGGCGAAGGCCCAGCCGTATGCGAAGTTCATGAAGCAGCCGTCGATGGAGTCGAGCAGGCTCATCCCCGCCGCGAACAGGATCGGCAGGGTCAGGATCGCGTACCAGGGAAGCGCGAACGCCGCGGCGCCGCCGGCGAGCACGAGCAGGCTCACCTCGGTGGCCGTGTCGAACCCCAGCCCGAACAGCAGTCCGACCACGTACATCTGCCACGGCTTGGTGATGACACGGGTCGCCCGGCCGAAGATCATGGTCAGCAAGCCTCGGCTGTGCATCCGGGTGTCAGGAGCGTCGTCGTCGCCGTCGCCGCATCGCAGACGCCGGAACCCTTTGAGGATGCCCGCCAGGGCGAGCAGATTGAGGATTCCGATGATCCAGAGGAACACCCCGGAGACGCCGGTGCCGATCACGGCGAGAACACTGTGGAGGGTGGACGCGCCGGAATCGACCTGAGCCGCCAGCGCCCTGACACCGGATGCGAGGAGAACGCAGAGCCCGAACACGATGCTGGAATGTCCGAGCGAGAACCAGAACCCCACCGAGAGCGGCCGGTGGGCGGCGTCCATGAGCTTGCGCGTGGTGTTGTCGATGGCCGCGATGTGGTCGGCGTCGAAGGCGTGCCGCAGTCCGAGGATGTACGCGGTCACGCCGAGCCCGATCCCGAAGCTCTGTCCTGCGCCCAGCTGGAGGTTCTGCGGGGCCACCATCCAGGCCAGGACCCCCCAGCCGACGACGTGCAGGCCGATGACGACGCCGGCCATCGTGGCCACGGACATCCATTCGCGGCCGGTGAGGGCGTGCCTGATCGCTCGCGCCCGGGAGATCCGGGCCGACGCTGCAGCGCTCACGAAGGATCCCCCGACTCAGGTGACGTCGACGTAGACCACCTCGACGGCGTTGTTCCCGTAGCCGAGCCGGTTCCACGGCGGGACTTCCGGCTGCACGTTCCCGGCGGCGTCGGTGGCCCTGACCCGCACCGTGTGGCGGCCGATGTCGGTGGCTGCCCAGTCGTACGACCATTCCTGCCACTGGTATGGGCCGGTCGCGGGTTGAAGGTCGGCTTCGTACCACTCGCCCGCGCCGGTCAGACTGACCTCGACGCGCGTCACCGGGCTTGAGCCGGACCAGGCTTTGCCCCGCACCGTGCACGGCCCGGCGGCGATGGTGGACCCGGCGGCCGGCTCGGTCATCCGCGCTCGGACGCGCATGATGTCGACGCGCTCCGGTGGCCGGTCCGCCCACTCGTACATGTAGTGGCCGGTCTGGAACTCGCCCGCGAACAACTCGGTCAGCACGTCGATCCGCTTGAGCCACTTGACGGAGGCCACGGCGTACCAGTGCGGAACGACGAGCCGGAAAGGCGCCCCGTGGTCCAGGCCGAGAGGCTCGCCGTTCATCTCGTAGGCGATGAGGATGTCGGCGCCCGGATCGGTGGCCGTGGCCAGCGGCAGGGCGCGCACGAAGCCCAGGTCGTTCCTGTCGGTGTCGGCGAGCACCGGGTTGAGATGGTACGGGCCGTGGTCGGCGCCCTCGAACCGCACGTCCACGCCCTCGGCGACCGGGCCGGCCTCGGCCAGCACCTCGTGCAGCAGGGCGCCCTTCCAGCGGGCGGTCGACACGGCGTAGTCGCCCCACGGCTCTCCCGTGGGCAGCGGACGCATCTCCAATCGCCCGTTTCCGGCGCACTCGAGCGTGACCGCCCACTCGTGCGCCGGCCTGGCCCGCAGATCGTCGAGCGTCAACGACAGTGGATGGGCCACCGCTCCCCCGATCTCGAGCGTTCCGTCGTGGTCCGGCACCGCGAAGTTGCTGCGGACATAGTGGAACTCGGTGGGAGTGATCTCGGTGACGAGCGCTGCAGGCGGCGCTTCTGCGTTGTATGGGGCGGGGTTGATCAGCTGCAAAGCGGCGCGCGAAGCGTCGAGATCGTCGGTGATCGCCATGACGGATCCTCCTCGTTCAGTGGTCAGAAGTCCGCGTCTCGGAACACCGGATCGCGGTCGTCGTTGAACGCGCCGATGCCTTCGGCGCGGTCGGGATGGATAGCCGAACGCCAGTGCGCGTCCATCATGATCGCGATGGCCTGCTCCACCGGTTGCCCCTCCCCGAGCTGTACGGCGCGTTTGACCGCCTGGACCGCCGTCGGCGAGTTGCCCGCGATCTTCCGTGCGATCCGCTGGGCGGCGCCCGCCAGCTCGCTCTGGCTGTGGAGCTCGTTGACCATGCCGAGCCGGTACGCGTCGGCGGCGGTGATCGGGTCGCCCGTCATAAGCAGCTGCAGTGCTCGCCCTCGTCCGAGCAGGCGCGGCAGGAACACCGGCGATCCGCCCCCGGCCGAGAGTCCGATCATCGCCTCCGGCTGGCCGAAGGTCGCGTTGTCGGAGGCGATGATGAAGTCGCAGCTCTGGGCGAGTTCGCATCCGCCGCCGTAGGCGATCCCGTTGACGGCCGCGAAGAGCGGCTTGCGCAGCTGCCTCACGGTGTACAGGGTGCGATCGAAGGCCTGGCGCTGGCGGAGCCACTCCTCCTTGGTCATCGCGTTTCGCTGTCGCAGGTCGCTGCCGACCGAGAACGCGCGGTCCCCTGCACCGGTCAGGACGACGACACGAACGTTCGTGCGGACGGCGATCGTCTCGACGGTCGCGGTGAGGCGAGCGCCCATCTCGGTGGTGATCGCGTTGTCGGCGTGCGGCCGGTTGAGCGTGATCACCGCGATCCGGTCGTCGTCCCGATATTCCAGCAGCACGGAGGATTCCGGCTCAACAGCGTCGGCGGCGGGCGGAGCGAAGTCGAGGGAGTCCCAGCGGTCGGTGCCTTCAGATGGTGCGGTCATGGCTCTCCTCGATCGGTGCGGCTTCCGGAAGTTCCGCCAGCCAGCGCAGCGCAGACAGGCTCGGAGCGAAGAAGTATTCGCCGCCGCGGGTGACCACGAAGGGCGGCACCTCCTGCAGCCTGCGTCGGATCGGGCGCTGCGGAATGGTGAAGGTGGTCGTGCCGGAGACGGGGCCGACGATGGGGTCGGCTTCGCCGGGGGCGCCGATGAAGATCCCGTCGTTCAGCCACTGGGTCTTGACGAACTCGAACTGACGTTTGATGTGGGCGCCGGCGAAGACGAAGATGATGCCGCGGTCGGCGCCGTCGTCCTCCAGCACCCCCTCGGGAAGTTCCGGACCGTAGCTCGTCCCGCGCCGGATCATGCGGTGCAGGCGGGTGTCGACGCTGCCGTCGCCGTCGAGGGCGTCACGCGGATTCGCGCGGCGGGCGTGCGCGCCCACCGGGCACTTGAAGCCGCGGGGGTCGTCGCCATAGCGGAAGTCGTTGTTGCGGCGCGGGTCGCCACCGAGTTCCGGGTCGCCGTGCTGCGGCGAGAGCGCCAGAGGGGTTCCGTCCTGCCAGCGCCCCACCATCTTCGCGCCGAGCAGTGCTTCCTCCGCGCGATCCGCGGCCTTCGCGCGGAGATACTGCCGGTAGGCGGCGACCTTCGTGTGCAGCTTGCGGAAGACGACGTACGTGCCGTTTCTGCCCAGGACGTCCGGAGTCGGCATCGGGGGCAGCTCGCCCGTCTCGTCCGGGTAGCCGAGGATGATCTTACCCGCCTTGAGCGGGCGCTTGTGCGGGTTGGATGCCGGCCTGCCGCTGCCCTCGACCGACGGCTGGCCGATGCCGTCCTTGAAGCCGAACGAAGTCCGTCCCGTGGGGAGCTGATAGCAGTCCTGCCGCCAGACGACCGTGATGCCCGGCAGTTCCTCGTGGGCACGGCGAGCCCGCTCGGCGACGGCGTCGAGGCTGGGCAGATCTTTGGACAGCACGGCGATCGCGATGTGGACGTCCGGTGTGCCGAGCGGCTTCTCCCAGTTCTCCGGAGCGCTCTCGCCGACGTCTCCCAGAATCGCCGCGCGAGCGGCCATCCCTTCGCGGAACTCCGGCGTGAAGCTGTCGAGCGAGGCCTGCGGCACCCCGAGCGCCCTGAGGCCGTTGTACGTGAACGCCACGGTGATCCACGTGTCGTCGGCGGGGTCGGGCGCCGGCACGCCGGAGTCCACGAGCGACACCAGTCGCCGGACGAGTTCTCGCCCAGCGGCGGGATCGTCAATCCGGAGCATCAGGTAGGCGCCGACGTACGGCGACGGACGCTCATGCAACGCGCCGCTTTGAATATCGGCGAGCTCAAGGGTCACGCTGTCGGACGTGCTCACGATCAGTGATGTTCAGGCTTGTCGGGCGGATCGGGGTTGGGGGCGGACAGGTATGGAAAGGTCTGAGTCGCCGGTCTGGACGATTTGTCGACCCCGTCGCGGATGATGGGCCCGTCGCCTGCGTTGATGAGGGTCGTGAAGAAGACGTCCATGACGTCGTCGTTGATCGCACGGCCGCCGCTGGTCTCGTGGTCCTTGCCGTCGAGCGAGGCGAGCTCGATTTCAAGGAACGATCCCTTCTCCTGGTACGGCTTGGTGACGTCGACGACCAGATAGTCGGCGAGCACCAGCTCGGTCAGCGGGTGGACGCCGTCGGTCACCGGCCAGTCTGTGTTGCCGTCGAGGCCGTCCCAGAACGCGAGGTTGGCGTTGAGCCGAGCCCGGTACGCGCCCTCGTAGCCGTGCTGGATGTGGAACGCGTCCTCCATGTTGTAGAGGTCGCGGATCTCGAGATCCTGATTGACCGGATCGAACTGCTTCGCCGCGAGGATCAGGTTCTTCACCTCGGGCCGCCCGACCCTCTCGATGCGCACGTTGAACGTGCCGCGCGTCAGCGTCTCGGCGACGACGCCGACCAGCGTCGCTCCTCCGAGCAGGGCGGTGTCGATCTCGACGACGAGTCCGAGGATGTTCTTGCCGTCCATGTAGATCGCACCGAGTTCCGCGAAGGCGAGCTGGCCGGTCGCGACGGTCTTGAGCGCCGCCGGAGCGTCCAGGATGAACGGGTCCCACCGCGCGCCTGCGAAAACGCGCACGCCGTGTCCGGAGCCGCCGCCTTCGTCGTTGACTCGGAACGGGACTGTCTCACCGGAGGGTGTGATGCACGTCCCCTCCTGCTCGAAGGGCTCGGAGTCGTGGACGATCGGCGGGGAGAAGACGCAGTCGAACACGAATTCCTGGGCGCCGTGCTCAGGGCCGGCACTGAACGGTGGCCGGCTCCCTGCCGGCTCTGCCGTGAGCGGCCTGATCCGGAAGCGGTAGATGAGGCCCTCTGACAGCGCGTTGGTGACCTTCGCGAACGGCAGCGTGTTCATGACGACAACGAGGCGTCCCGGGCTCTCCGGGCTCGGGAAGGCGAAGACATCCGTGATGTCGGCGATCGAGTTGGCGAGCGCCCTCGGCCCGGAGATGTGGTCCGACACAGGCGTCAGTCCCCTGCCTCGTCGAGGAGCGGTTGCAGTGCGGGATGCGCGAGAGCCGTCGCTGCGTCCGGGTGGTCGAGCACGCGCTGGAAGGCCGCGTTCACGCGCTGCGCCTTGCGGATCTCTTTCACGGTTCCGCCGTAGTTGCGGGCGTATGCCGCTGCGCTCTGCTGGGCGCCGAGGATGAACGCCTTCTCGGCGGCGAGGTCCGGAAGGCCGTCATAGCCCTCCGTGTGGGTGAAGATCACATCGAAGAGCGCCAGCGTCGGACCCGAGTTGAAGAAGTCCTCCATGTAAGAGTCCCACGGCCCGTCGAAGCTGGTGATGAAGGCCAGCCGGGTGTCGTCGTCGAAGAGCACGAACCGAGCCTCGTGAATAGTCGATACGGCCATCCCGTAGTCGCCCGGCCGGTAGCCGTCCGTGTCCATCAGGTCGCTCAACGCGGCCCGCAGGGAGGCGCCCATTCCTTCTTTGACGCGGAAGAAGAGGCTGAACTCGCTGGTGGGGCCCACGCTGATGCCGGGCTCCGATGACTGTTCTGAGGGCGGTGCCATGGGTGCTCCTTCGCCGAAGTCTCACCAGTATGGAACGCCTCACTGCGCTTCACGTCACCCCGATGGGGTGACCCTGCGCTTGGCGGTCCCTACGTCAGCAGGTCCAGAAGGGCGGCGCCCCTCGCCCTGTCGTAGCCGAAGGTCGCGATGTCCGCGTATTCGTGTCCGGTGAGGCCGTGGCCGAGGTCGACGACGAGAACCGACCGGCAGGATGCACGCACCGCGTCGACGACGGCGCGCACCCAGGCGAACCGCTCGTTGTCGATCCCGACGATCACCACCGGAGACCTGGTCGCCAGGACCAGATGCGGATCGTCGCCCTGACCGGCCGACACGACGGGGTTGCTCTCCCAGAGTCGGCCGACGCTGGAGTCCTGCACGGCGAACGCCTCGGCGAGCGTCGACCAGCGCGGGACACCGAGCACCTCGTTGTCCGCCGTGGCGAGCCGCACGACCGTGCAGCGCCCGTGGAACGCGGGGAGCGCATCCAGCGCGTGCTTCGAGAAGGCGAACGACCTGGCGATCGCGTCCGGCTCAGCAGCCCGGTCGAGCACGAGGGTCATCAGGACACCCCGAGCTGCGCAGACATGACCATGACGACGCACCCGCGGACGACGATGTCCCGGCCCTGCGTGGTCATCCTGAGTGTGGCATCGGAGTGGAACCCCGCCATCGTTCGGTTGCGGAGCGTCTCCCCCACCGCGTCGATCAGCGCGCCGTCAAGGAGTTCCTCCGGGCCGCTCAGCACGACCTCCGACAGGTTCAGCGCCCCGACGATGGGGGCGAGCGCGACGCCGAGCCTCTGCCCGGCCTCGCGGAGCACCTGATGGACGGGCTCCCCGGAGAGCGCCGCTGCCGCGACGCGCGATTCGAGCCGTGGAACGGCGAGCCACGCCTCCAGGCATTTCTCCCTGTCGTATGGGCCCTCGGAGCCGTCGTCGGTCCCGACCATCACCTGGCCGATCTCACCAGCGGCGAACCGGCTGCCGAGCACGAGGGCACCGGCGACGAGCAGTCCAGAACCGACACCGTGGCCGATCTTGACGAGCATCATGTCGCCCTGGGCGCCACCGAAGCCGTGTTCGGCGAGCACGGCGACGTTCGCGTCGTTCGCGACGAACACCGGGAGGCCGGTGTGGTCCTCGATCACGGTCTGCAGCGGACGGTCGATCCAGCCGAGGTTCGGGGCGGCGACAACGGTTCCCGACGCGTCGACGATGCCAGGCGAGCCGATGCCGACGCCCAGGATGGGGGCGGTGGTCATTCCGACCAGCCGGTCGACCAGGGCGAGCACCTTGGCGACGGCCTCGTCTCCGTGGCTTCCGGCGAGGGGAACCTCCGCCGTTGCGAGGATCGTTCCGTCGATGTCGAGCACCGCGCCGCGGAAAGCCGAGTGCTCGCTGAGGTCGACGCCGACGATCTGCGTGGCCGCCCTGTTCATGTCGAGGAGCACGGCGGGCTTGCCAGGGCGGGCGTCGTCGCGCTGGCCCAGTTCGATCACCAGGCCCTCGGCGATCAGGTCGCTGACGAGGTCGGAGATAGTGACCCTGGTGAGGCCGGTCTCGCGGGCGATGTCCGCCCTGCTCACCTGGCCTGCGTGATACAGCGTCTGCAGCACGAGCGAACGGTTGTGGTTGCGGGCGTGCTCAGGGAGGACCTTGCCGCGCGGGCGCAGGGCGCGCCCGGGAACCATGCCCCGATCCCGTGGGACCGAGCCGTGATCGCTCGCGGTGGAGCGCCGTCCTTCGTCGACCAGCATGTTTGTTAGTAAAGTCGACAATCAAAGTTTTGGCAAGCATTTTCTGGGGTCACGGGCGGCGTGTCGCGGAATACCGGGCAGCGCGCGGTTCCAGAGTTCTCGCACTTTGTACGGCGGGTGAACATACACCGGAACGCCCGACAAAAGGGCGGGGCCCGCATCCAGTGGATGCGGGCCCCGCCCTGTCGAGGATCGGACTACTTGGTGGCCGTCGTCCCCTCGGCCGCGAGTGCGTCCTGCAGCGCCTGCTGCAGTCGTGCGTCGGCCTGGCCGTATGCGGTCCAGTCGCCGGCCTTCAGGGCCGTCGCCCGGTCGGAGAGTGCCTGCTTGGCCTGCGCGAGCGCCTGCTGCAGCGCCGCATTGTTCGTCGGCGTCGGCGTTCCCGTGGTGCCCGGGCTCGGAGTACTCGTGCCTCCCCCGGTCTGCGGGACGTTGTTGTCGCCGGCCGTCGCACCGGAGTCACCCCCGAACAACGAGTCGAGCGCCTGATCGAGGGTGTCCTCGAACGCGATCTTGTCTCCGAACGCCACCAGCACCTTCTGCAGCAGCGGGTAGCTGGTCTCACCCGTCGACTTGACGTAGACCGGCTGCACGTAGAGCAGACCACCGCCCACCGGAAGCGTCAGCAGGTTGCCGTTGATCACATCCGTTTTGCCCTGTCTCAGCAGGTTGAGCTGCGCCGAGACCGTCGGATCCGAGTTGAAGGTGTTCTGCACCTGTCCAGGCCCTGGCACCGTATCGCTCGATGGCAGGGTCAAAAGTCTCAACTTGCCGTAGGCGGAAGAGACTTTGCCCTTGGTCGAACCGGCGTCGGAGTCGACCGCCAGATAGCCCTTGAGGACGGATCTGCTCGACTCGCTGGATGCCTGGGGTATGAAGGTGGTGTACAGCGAGAACGACGGAGCGGTCTGGCCCGGCATCTGCATCGTCAGGTAGTACGGCGGTTGCAGCGTCGGATCTGTCGGAGACGAAACGGGGTCGTTCGGCGTCGTCCACGCGTCCTCCCGCGAGTAGAACGAACCGGCGTCTGTCACGTGGTACTGACCGAGCACGGAGCGCTGCACCTTGAACATGTCGGCCGGGTAGCGCACGTGGCTGAGGAGCTGCGCGCTCATGTCGCTCATCGGCTTGACCGTGGCCGGGTAGACCTTCTCCCACGTCTTCAGCACCGGGTCTTTCGCGTCCCAGGCGTAGAGGGTCACGGAGCCGTCGTACGCGTCGACGGTCGCCTTGACCGAGTTGCGGATGTAGTTGATGTCGTCGAAGGCGTATGCCGGCTTCGGCGTCTCGGTGTCCGCGATGGCGTCGCTCAGGCTGCCGACGTGCGAGTAGGGGTACTGGTCGCTCGTCGTGTATCCGTCGATGACCCACTTGACGCGGCCGTCCACGACGGTCGGGTATGCCTGCGAGTCGAGCGTCAGGTACGGCGCGACCTTCTGCACCCGCTTGATCGGGTCACGGTCGTAGAGGATCTGCGAGTTGTTGTTGACGGCGTCGGACAGGACGATCTGCTCATCCTGGAACTTCAGCGCGTAGACGAGCCGCTTGAAGATGTTGTCGAGCTTGGGACCGCCGTTGCCGGCGAACGTCGTGTACGTCTGCTGCGCGTCTCCCGAACCTCCCGGGTAGTCGAGCTCGACGTTCTTGCCGCCCTTCGGGCCGCCGACGATCGAGTATGTCGGCGACTGCTGGCCGAAGTAGATGCGCGGCTCGTACGTGCCGAGCGACCCCTGGCTCGGGATCCCGGACTCGAGGAACACCGGCTGACCGTCTGACGAGCGCTTGTTGCCGTATGCGGCGACCAGGCCGTAGCCGTGGGTGTAGACGATCGTGTCGTTGTACCAGTTGCGGGCGCTGGTCAGGCCGGACTGCTGCAGCTCGCGCACGGCGACCACGGCGTCCTGCTCCTTGCCGTTGATGTCGTAGCGGTCGACGGCGAGGTTGTTCGGGAACGCGTAGTACTGGCGGAACTGCTCCAGCTGACGGAACGACGGGCTGACCACGGCCGGGTCGATGATGCGGATCTGCGCGGTGGTCTGCGCATCCTGCCTCAGCTGGCCCTGCTCGACGTCGGTCGTGGCGTTGTACGGGATGACGTCGATGTTGCTCAGGCCGTACGCATCCCTGGTCGCGTCGATGCCGTCTTGCACGTATGGCGTCTCGAGCGTCTTCTGGCTCGGTTCGACCTGGAAGCGCTGGACCACCCACGGGTAGATCGCGCCGACCACGAGCGCCGCCACGATGAGCAGCGCCGTGCCGACCACCGGGAACCGCCAGCGGCCGATGAACGCCGTGAGAACGAAGAGCAGAGCGACGAAGACCGCGGCTCCCGCGAGGATGGCTCGGCCGGGGATGGTGGCGTTCACGTCGGTGTACGCGGCGCCGTTGATCATGCCGTTGACGTTGGAGTCGGTGACCGTGGCATACCGGTCGAGCCAGATGCTCACGCCCTGCAGCAGCAGGTAGAGCGCAGAGATGATGGAGATCTGGACGCGGGCGGCCTTCGAGATGCGCACCTCACGGCCGTTCACCCTGATGGACCCGTAGAGGTAGCAGGTGGCGAGGGTCGCCAGCAGGGCGATCAGCACGACGGCCGACGCGAAGCCGACGGCGCTCCGATAGAACGGGAGGGCGAACATGTAGAACCCGATGTCCAGGTGGAACAGGGGGTCGGTCTTGCCGTACGCCGTGCCGTTGATCCACATGGCCGCTGTCTGCCAGCGGCTGCCCGCCGAGACGCCGGCGAAGATGCCGAAGACGATCGGGATGCCGTACATCGCGAGACGGCGCAGCGGCTCGACGACCTGCTGATACCTGTCGAGCTGCGAGTTCAGCTTGGCGTACACAGGCCGGAGCCGGTATGCGAGCTGGATGGCGAGCCAGAGCGGCAGCGCCATGCCGAGGAACCCGATGAAGAACATCGTGATCGCGCCGAACCACTGCGTGGTGAGCACGTTGAGGAACCCGAGCTGCTGATACCACAGGATGTCTGCGTACAGTCCGGCGAAGACGAAGAACGCGATCACCAGTGCGACGATCACACCCAGGGTGATCCAGATCGCCGCACGACGGCGCCCAGGTGGTCGGACGGCTGCTGTTGAACTCACGAATGGCCCTCATTGCTCTCGCGTGGCAAGGTCAGAGACCCATCCTAGGCGTCGCTCGCTTGGAGATTGCCGTGTCAGAGTTCTCAGGGTTCGAAGCCTATGTAAGCGCTATGAAGGCATCCAGCATCAGGACGCCGGGCAGGTCGGCAGGCCGGAGGTGCTGCCGCCTGAGCTGATCGCCTTCAGCGCGGCCAGGGAGTCGTCGAGCGTCTTCACCGCGAAGACGTGGAGCCCGGACGGGATGTGGCCGGTCACCTCGTCGCAGTTCGATGCCGGAGCGAAGAAATACGAGGCTCCCCCGGTGTCGCGCGCCGCGTACATCTTCTGCCGGATACCGCCGATCGGCCCGATGTTGCCCTCGTTGTCGATCGTCCCCGTTCCAGCGATCTTCTTGCCGCCGTTGAGGTAGCCGGGGGTGAGCTGGTCCATGATCCCGAGGGCGAACATCTGGCCCGCGCTCGGCCCTCCGACGTTGTCGAGCTGGATCTTCACGTCGAAGGGGAAGGTGTAATCCATCCCTGCGCCGATGCCGAGGACCGTCTGGCCGGCGGACTTCACGGGAGTGATCGACACGGTGGAGGCGGCGCCGTCGCGGACGATGCCGATCTCGGCGGCCTTGCCGGTGCCGTTCTTGCTGATCAGCGTGCGAAGCGTCGCGACGCCGGGGACCTTCTCGCCGTTCACGCTGGTGATCTCGTCGTCGACTTTGAGGACGTCCGCAGCGGGGGTGCCCTTGATGATCTGCTTGACCGCGACAGCCTGGGGGAAGTCGTAGCCGAGGTGGTTGAGCGCAGCGGCGACCGCATCCTGTTGCGAGTTGACCATGAGGGCGGCGTTCTCGGCGTTCGACTGCTCCGTCGTGGTGCCGGGAGGGAAGACGGCATCGACGGGAAGCACGGCCTTGCTCGGCTGGAACCAGGCGGAGATGATGTCGAACCAGCTGGGACGCTGATCCGGGTTGCCGACGACGGAGACGGTGAGCAGGTCGAGGGAGCCCGACGTCGGGTATGTCTTCTGGCCGGGGATGCTGATGAGCGGTTTCGCATTGTCGCTCGGCTCCGCGCCGACCGGCTGGTCCTGTCCGAGCGTGTTGAACACCGGCCCAGGCTGCTCGATCACGTACGGCGCGGGCGCGACGGCGAGGACGAGGGTGAGCGCGACGGCGACCGCGACGGCCACCCAGCCGACGATCACCCGCTTCGGCGGTGCGACGCGGGTGGGGGGCTGCTCCGCTGGCGGCTGCCCGTCGTCGTCGGTGAAGAGGCTCACGCATGTCCCTTTCGTGTGTCGCACCGGGTGGTCGCTCGTCTGTTCGCCACGGGCGCACATCCAGAGCCCGAGCCTAGGCCAATTCTCACCCTGCGCCGTCCTTCACGGTCTAGCGTAGATTCCAAGCCTGAAAGCCGGACCACACGAAAGAGGCGTAACGATGGCCGACGATCCCAACAAGGAACCGGACGACGAACTCGCCCGCCTGCTTCGTGAGATGCTCTCCGGCAACGCGTCCATCGACCCGAGCCAACTCGCAGGAGCCGCAGGACTGCCGAACGATCCAGCGAGCATCCAGGCCCTGATCGGCCAGCTGCAGAACGCCATGCGCAACACGGACGGCGGCATCAACTGGGACCTCGCGCTCGACCAGGCGCGCACCCTCGCCTCGGAGGGCGCCCACGCCGTCACGCCGGCGGAGCGCGCCACCCTCGACCAGGCGTTCAACGTCGCCGCGCTCTGGCTCGACCAGGTCACGACCGTCTCCGAGCTCACCAGTCCCCCGCAGCTGATCGGCCGCGCAGAGTGGGCCCGCCAGACCATGCCGCTCTGGACGCAGCTCGCGGAGCCGGTCGCCCTCAGCATCTCGGACGCGCTCACCCGTGTCCTCACCGAGCAGGCTCCGGAGGAGATGCAAGGGATGCTCGCCAACGCCGGGCAGATCATGCGCAGCGTCGGGGGCGCCCTGTTCGCGATGCAGCTCGGCCAGGTGGTCGGCCAGCTCGCCAAGGAGGTCGTCTCCGGGGGCGACATCGGCATCCCGCTGATGGCGGACGGCCAGGCGGCACTGCTTCCCCAGAACGTCGCCGAGTTCGGCGACGGCCTCGACATCCCCGCCGACCAGGTGCAGCTCTACCTCGCAGTGCGCGAACTGGCCCACGCCAGGCTGTTCCGTCACGCCAAGTGGCTGCGCCTGCAGCTGATCACCCAGATCACCGCGTTCGCCAAGGGCATCACCATCGACACCGACCGGCTCGAAGAGCTCGCGGAGGGCTTCGACCCGTCCAACCCGGAGGAGCTCCGCGAGGCCATGGTCAGTGGGGCGCTCATCCCGCCGAAGACCGAGGAGCAGCAGGAGGCGCTCGCACGTCTGGAGACGGTGCTCGCGCTCGTCGAAGGCTGGGTCGACGTCGTCACGGCCAACGCGACCCGGCTTCTGCCGAAGGCCGACGCCATCGCCGAGATGGTTCGCCGCCGCCGCGCCTCCGGTGGCCCTGCCGAGTCGGCGTTCGCCACGCTCGTCGGCCTCGAACTGCGCCCGCGACGCCTGCGCGACGCCGCCGCCATGTGGCAGGCCGTCACCGACGCGGTCGGTCAGGAGGCCAGGGACGACCTGTGGTCGCACCCCGACCTGCTCCCCCAGTCCACCGACCTCGACGACCCCGCTGCGCTGGTCGCCCGTCTGACGGCCACGGCCAGCGGGCAGGAGCCGGAGCGCGACGCCATCGACCAGGCCCTCGAAGACCTGCTGCGCGGCGACACGGAGCGCCCGACCGAGGAGTAGTCCTCACCGCCCGGCATCAGCGCCGCACCCTTCGGGGTGCGGCGCTTCTTCGTGTTTGCGGGACAGTTATGGAAATCACACAGTATTTATATCTATTATGTTTCCTGATATGTCTACGATCACCCGCTCCCCGTCAGACCCGCCCCTCCGCCGCACCGCACGCTCACGCAGAGACCCCTCGACGAGCGGCGCCACCCGACAGACCTACCGCGGCGTCCAGGCTCTGCGCTTCGTCGCCGCTGCCCTGGTGGTCATTACGCACTCGATGTACTACACCTCGGAACGGCTCGACCCGTCGATGGGCGTCTGGTACCAAGGCGGCCTCGGCGTCATGCTCTTCTTCGGCATCAGCGGTTTCGTGATGCTCCTCACCGCCGATGGCAAGGGCGGGCGCGACTGGGCGGACTTCGCGCTGCGCCGCGCCATCCGGATCGCGCCGCTCTACTGGATCGTCACCACGATCAAACTCATCACCCTTGTCGCCGTGCCGTCGCTGGTGATGCACGCCGCGCTCCGCTGGGACACGACGGTGCTCTCCTATGCGTTCCTGCCGTCGCGCAACATCGACGGGGACGTGCAACCGTTGTTCGCGGTCGGCTGGACGCTGATCTTCGAGATGGCCTTCTACGCGCTGGTCAGCATCGCCATCGCACTCAGGGTCGACGCGATCCGCTTCTGCGGCATCGTCCTGACCGTCGTCGCCCTCGCCAACATCCTCCGCGGCCCGGACTGGCCGGCCTGGGCGTTCTACTTCGACCCGATCGTGCTGTTCTTCCTGGCCGGGATGGTCATCGCCCGCTGGACGCGCACGCGCAACACCCGGCAGGCGCTGCTCTGGGGCGCCCTGATCCTCGCCGTCTGGTCCGTCGTCGAGTTCGTCGGCCCATACGCCTCCGGCGACCTCGGCAAGCTCATCACCTGGGTGGTCATCGTCGGCGTCCTCCTCCTCGCTGTGCTGTTCGAGAACTGGATCTCCCCGTTCATCCCGCGCTGGCTGACCTGGCTCGGCGACGCGTCGTACTCGCTCTACCTCTCGCATCCGCTGGTCGCGCCGATGGTGCCGGCGGCACTCGCGATCGCCGGGTTCACGGGAGCGCGCTTCGGCTGGTTGAGCGTGACGCTGGCGGTCGGCGTGGCGGTGACCGCCTCGTGCGTGATCTACGCGATCGTGGAGCGCCCGACCACCCGCGGCCTGAACGGGCTCCGGAAGCGGTGGAGGAAGACGGGCGCGCACGTCCTGTGACCGACAGCGCCGGCCTGTGGATAACTTCTGCGGGCCGCGGCGATCTACGGCATGATGCCGGGATGGTCTACGCACTCGATCCGCGCATCCACCGGGTGTGGCGGTCGCCCAGCATGCTGCAGTTCGGCGTGGACACGGCGATCCTGACGCTCGACGATGTGACCAACGCCGAGGAGCGGATGCTCGTCGCGCTCGACGCCGGGGTGACGATGCCCGGGCTGCAGATGGTCGCACGGAGGGCGCGCGCCGACTCCGGAGCCGTCGAACGGCTGCTCGAACGGATCGCGCCGGTGCTCGCACCGCCGGCCGACCCTGCGCCGGACGACGACCAGCGCATGCGGCCCGTTGTCATACTCGACGGGTCGGGGCAGACGGCTGCGCGCCTGGCCGAGATGTTGGGCGCGGCAGGCGTGGAGGTGCGGAGCGGGCTCACCTGGGCCGACCCGGTGGTCGACGTCGCCGCAGCCTCCGTGATCGTCGGGGCGTTCGCGATCGAGCCGGAGCGGCACCGGCGCTGGCTGAGCAGGGACGTGCCGCATCTGGCGGTGGTGTTCGGCGACGACGGCGTGCGGGTCGGGCCACTCGCGCGACCCGGAGCCGGACCGTGCGTCGGCTGCGTCGACCGGTGGCTGGTCGACGCAGACCCGGCGTGGCCCGCGATGGCGAGCCAGCTGCACACGAGGGACGCCCGGCGCGAGACGCCGCTCGTCGCCGCCACCACCGCGAGCGTCGCGGCCTACGCGGTGCTCGACCTGGTGGGCGGGGGCAACGCACTCACCGGGTCGAGTGTGACCATCGCGTACACGACAGGGGAACGGACCGCGCAGACGTGGGAACCGCATCCTGAGTGCGGGTGCCTCGCTGTGCCGGCCCGCTGTTCCGACCCCCGTTCCGAACCTCAGCGGGACGCGAGGGCTGGCGGCGCCATCTCCGCGAGGAACCGCGACGGCTGACGCACCGAGGACCGACCGGCGTACTGGCCGGTCTGCGACCAGCTGAGCCGCAGACCGCTGCGTGCTCTGGTGATGCCGACGTAGAGCAGGCGGCGCTCCTCGTCGATCTGCTCGAAGCTCTTCGCGTAGCTGATCGGCACGAGACCCTCGCTGAGACCGACGAGGTACACCGACTCCCACTCCAGGCCCTTCGCCGAGTGCAGGGTTGCGAGGGTGACGGTCGACAGCGTCGGCTCGTGCTGACCGGCCTGGCGGGTCAGCAGCTCGTCGGTGAACCGACGGAACGAGGTGCCGGGCGGCATCGTGTCGACGAGCCCCATGATGGCGTTCAGCGACTCCCAGCGGTCGCGGACGGCGCCGCGCGCTTCTGGCGGGTCCTGGCTCCAGCCCAGCGAACGCAGCACGTCGCTGACCGACTTGAACAGCGGCTCGTCACCGATGGCAACGCTGGCCGCGCGCAGCGACATGATCGCCTGGCGCACCTCCGGGAGGTCGAAGAACCGTTTCGAGCCGCGGATCTGGTAGCTGATGCCGAGATCGCCGAGCGCCTGCTCGATGGCGGCGGCCTGCACGTTCACCCGGTACAGGATCGCGATGTCCTCCGGCTTCGCTCCCCCGGCGAGCTCCGCGGCGATCTTCTGCGCGACGCCGCGTGCTTCGTCCCTGTCGTTCTCATAGGAGGACGGCGCGGGGATGCCGGTCGGCGGCTCGGCGGCGGCGGTTCCGGCGTCGGTCCCGGCGGCGGTCGTTCCCGTGACAGCCGCCGAGTGCAGGGTCAGCGCACCGGTCCGGCCGCGCATGAGCCGGTTCGCCGCCTCCACCACCGGGGGCGTCGACCGGTAGTTCTGCTCCAGCCGCACCACCGTCGCACCGGGATGCGCCCGCTCGAAATCGAGCAGATACTCACTGCGCGCCCCGGCGAACGAATAGATGGTCTGGCTGGCGTCTCCGACGACGCACACGTCGCGCCGGCCGCCGAGCCACAGGTCGAGGAGCTGCTGCTGCAGCGGGGAGACGTCCTGGTACTCGTCGACGACGAAGAAGCGGTACTGCTCGCGCACCTGCATCGCCACGGCCGGTTCGATCTCGATCATGCCGGCGCAGACCAGGAGCACGTCCTCGAAGTCGATCTGCTTGCGCTCGTCTTTGAGGTCTTCGTAGGTCTGCAGCATCAGGACGAGCTGGTCGGCCGTCAGGTTGCCCGGCACCGTGCGGGTGGTGACCGTCGCCGCATACTGTTCGATGGTCAGGCCGGACACCTTGCGCCACTCGACCTCGGCTGCCACATCGCGCAGTGTCGCGGTGTCCACCTTGAGCCCGAGACGCTCCGCCGCGTGCCCGAGCACCCGCCCCTTGCCGTCGAGAACGCTCGGGAGCTGGCCTCCGACGACCTGCGGCCAGAAGAAGTTGAGCTGAGAGAGCGCCGCGGCGTGGAAGGTGCGCGCAGCGACCCCGCCCGCACCGAGCTGCCGGAGGCGTCCGCGGAGTTCGGCCGCAGCGCGGTTGGTGAAGGTGAGCGCCATGACCCTGTTCGGCGCGTACGCACCGGAGGCGACCCCGTATGCGATGCGGTGCGTGATAGCGCGCGTCTTGCCCGTGCCTGCACCCGCCAGGATGCACACCGGCCCGAGCAGGGCCTCCGCGGCGACCCGCTGTTGCGCATCCAGACCGTCGAGGAGAGTGTCCGGGTTCACGTCGCCGCCGGGGCCTCGCCCGCCACCGGGGCCTCGTCCGCCGCCGGGGCGTCGTCCAGGGAACCCCCGTACCACGCCTCGATCAGCGCGCGGGCGATGGACGACCGGCCGGGAAGGATGACCTGCTCGCGCGCCTCCCACAGCTCGGTGCGGCTGAACCAGCGCAGGTCGAGGATCTCCTCGCCGTCCGGGGCGAGCGCATCCGGGGACTGGTCGTCGGCGAGCCGCGCGGTGAAGCCGACCATCACGGAGGCGGGGAACGGCCAGGGCTGCGATCCCCTGTACTGCGGGTCGACGACCCGGATGCCCGCCTCCTCGAAGATCTCGCGCTGCACGGCGGACTCGAATGACTCCCCCGGCTCAACGAACCCGGCGAGCAGCGAATACCGGGAGTTCTCCCACATGGCGTTCGAGCCGAGCAGCAGCCGGTCCTCCGCGTCCAGCACGGTGACGATCACGGCGGGGTCGGTGCGCGGGAAGACCTCGGAGCCGTCCTCGAAGCAATGCCGGACCCAGCCGGCCTGTTCGACGACCGTCGGGGTGCCGCAGCGCGGGCAGTGCGTGTGCGACGCGTGCCAGTTGGCGATGGCGAGCGCTTCGGTGAAGAGCCCGGCATCCCGGTCGGTCAGCGCGGTCGCGACGGTGCGGAGGTTGCCCCAGCGGTCCTCATCCGGTTCGAGCTCCTGCGCGGCGGCGTCCGTAAGCACTTCGAGCACGACGGCCGTTCCCACCGGCTCGGCAGCTGTCGCGACCAGCGTGCGGCCGAGGTAGACCCTGACCAGCGCCGAGGTGACCCGCTCGACCGGCAGCAGGTCGAGCGCGGCAGCTCCAGCACCGGATGCACCCCAGCCGTCCGCGGTGGGCGTCGCGGCGGCCACGCTCTGCTCGGTGAGCAGTGCGCGGCCCTTCCACAACGCCAGCACGCGCGTCGACGGCTCCTCCCAGAGCTCGTCGAACAGCGCAGGGCGCGATCGTGACACGTGGTCGCGGTCGACGGCGTGACGCGAGAGCGGCAGCGAATCGAGTGGGATGGGCGACATCGAGGTCCTTTCGGGGCGTGGCGAACGTCTCACGCGGGGAAGTCCGATTAACCTTGGCGCATGGCCAGATCCCATCTCACTCTAGCCGCGCTGGCCACTTCGGCCGTGCCGGGGCTCGAGGTCTCCGGTGCCCGCAGCTACAGCCTCGGCGGCGCAGGCGAGTTCGACGCCGCCCTCCTGAACGGACGGGACGGCGCCACCTCGGTCATCAGAGTCCCCGCGTCCCAGGCGGCGGAGACCGAGCAGAGCGCCGACCTGGTGGCCCTGCGAGCGCTCACGACCGGCATCCGCAGCCGCCTCCCGTTCGACGTTCCGACCTATCTCGGCCAGGCGCCGGTCGGCGGCACCCGCGCGATCGTCTACGGTTTCCTGCCCGGCCATCACATCGACGTGGACGACATCCCGCCGGGCGACGGGCTCGCCGGATCCATCGGGCACGCCATCGCGGCCATCCACACGCTTCCGACGAACTTTGTCGGCGAGGCGGGACTTCCCGTCCTGAGCGCCGCGGAGTGCCACACGTCGACCACCGCGCTGATCGAGTCCGCCGCCTCCACCGGGCTGCTGCCGTCGGCCCTGCGCGACCGCTGGCGCGACGCGTCGGCCGACCAGTCGCTCTGGCAGTTCCAGCCGACCGTCGTCAACGGCGCACTCACCGCCGACTCCTTCCTGGTCGAGGACGACACCGTCCTCGCCGTGCTCGGCTGGTCGGCGCTCCGCGTCGGCGATCCAGCACGCGACCTGCACTGGCTGCTCGCGATGAACCCGGAGGCGACGGAGGGTGCGCTCGGCGCGTACGCGTCCACCCGCCAGGTGGCGACCGACCGGCAGTTCACCCAGCGCGCCATGCTCTACGCGGAGCTGGAGGTCGCCCGCTGGCTGCTGCACGGCCGCGAAGTCCGCGACCAGCGCATCGTGGACGACGCCGTGCAGATGCTCGACGGCCTGGTCGACAGGGTGCACAGCAACGCCGTCACCCCGCTGTCGACCGCGACTGGGCCGATCCTCGCCATCGACGATGTCGAGGCGATGCTCGACCGCACCCCCGGCGACCGGAACTCGGACGCGTACGGTCACGCCGGAGGCATGAAGCCCGTCGACGACGACCAGAGCGACCGCAACTCCTCCGCCGAGTAGAGGCGCTCCGGGCGGATGACCTCGTCGTCCGCCACGAAGTAGAACACGGCGTCGATCCTCTCCGGGTCGACCCCGGCGTACTGCGCGTACGCCAGCCGGTAGAGCGCGAGCTGCAACTGCTTGCGTTCGAGGTCGGCGGCGTCGCGCGGCGCCTTGCCGGTCTTCCAGTCGACGATCTGGTGGCTGTGCACGCCGTCGTCGGCCGGGTAGACCGCATCCAGTTTGCAGACGACGACCTGCCCGGCGAGGGTGACGTGGATCTCGATCTCCACCTCGTCCGGTTTCCGTCCTGCCCATTCGCTGGCCGCGAAAGTGCGCTGCAGCTCGGCCAGCTGCTCCGCCTCCAGCTGTTCCCCTGCCGGGTCGTCCAGCTCGTTCGCGGCGGCGTCGATCACGTCGGCCGCTCCGGCGAGCGTGCCGTAGCGCTGCTCCACCCAGCCGTGGAACAGCGTTCCGAGGCGGGTCTGCCGGTACGGCCGCTCGGGCATCGGTCGGCGGAGGGCGGCGGCGACGGACGCCGGGTCGCTCACGTAGTCCTTGAACCGGGAGGCCGGGATGCGCGTCGGCAGTTCGACCAGCCCGGCGTCGCTCGCGCGGCGGGCGCGCTCGGCGAGCAGCAGGTCGAGGTCGTCGGCGTACACACCGCCGTCTCCCGGCCCGCGCTCGATCGCGGTCTGGACCGCGGCGGCCGCCGCGTGCACCCTGTCGTGCCGCGCACCAAGCGGGTCGAGCGGCCACAGCACGGTCTGCGCGTCGAGCGCGAACGGGTTCTCGTCCGGCTCGTCGCAGTCGGGGAACGCGTCGTCCGGCACGAGGCCGGCCGCCTGCAGTTCGAGCAGGTACGCCCCCGGCCCCCTCGGCTTCTTCTGGGTGGACCAGTACGACCCGGAGAGCAGCAGGTGCTCCTTCGCCCGGGTGACGGCGACGTAGACCAGCCTCCGCTGCTCGGCGGCGTGCCGGGCGACGATCTCCTCCTCGAAGGCCGTCATCGACTCGTCCACGTCTTTCTGGGTCTCGGCGGTGCGCCAGGCGAGGACGGGCAGCTCGGTAGCGTCGCCGCGGAACTCGTACGGCAGCGCGCCGAACTCGAACCAGCCGCGTTTGCTCTGCGGAGCGCCTGGCAGTTCGCCGTCGACCATCCGCGGCACCGAGACGATGTCCCACTCCAGGCCCTTCGACCCGTGGATGGTCAGGATCTGCACCGTGCCTGGCTCCGGCTCCTCACTGCGCGGCGCCAGGTTGTCGCGGCGCTCTGCCTCTGCGAGCCAGGCCAGGAACGACCCGAGGGTCGCCTGGTCGTCGCTGGCGAGGTAGGAGGAGACCTGCTCGGCGAAGGCGTCCAGGCTGGCCTGCCCGAGCTGGGCCGTCTCGTTCGCGGCGACCTCGATGTCGAGCAGCAGCTCCTGCGGCACGAGCGTCACCAGGTCGAGCAGGTCGAGGCCGACCCGCGACCGCAGGTGGTCGAGCTGGCGTCCGGCGGCGCGCATCCGGTGGAGGCCATCCTCGCTGAACGCGGAGAGCTGCGAGTGGCCCTCCTTCGCCTCGACCACGAAGTCGAGGGCGTCGACGAGCGAGGCGGTCTCGTCGCCCGCCACCGACTGCCTCATGCGCCTGCGCACCTCCGGGTCGAGCTCCTGGAACCGGTGGTCGCGGGCGGCCAGCCAGGAGGCGACGTTCCGCAGGGCGGCGATGTCTTTCGGGCCGATGCGCCAGCGCGCTCCGGTGAGCAGCCGGATGAGTTCCGACCCGGCCGTCGGGTCGTGCATGACCCGCATCGCGCTCACCAGGTCGGCGATCACGGGCTGCTCCAGCAGGCCGCCGAGACCGAGCACGTGATACGGGATGTTCCTGCGCGAGAGGGCCGCGGTGAACACGTCGATCTTCTTGAGCGACCGGCAGAGCATGGCGGCGCTCGGAACGGCGCCCCGCTCATCCCGGGTGGACAGCCGCGCCGCCAGCCAGGCCGCGACGGCCTCCGCCTCGTCGGCGACGGTCTGCTCGAACACCGCGAGCAGCTCGCCCTCCTGCGCGCCGGGCCGCGGTTGCAGCTGCTCGACGTGCACGGGAGAGCGGGCGGTCAGCGGGGCGACCAGTGCGTTCGCCGCGTCGAGCACACTCGTCGGGTTGCGCCAGCTCGTGCTCAGCGCGTACTCGGCGGCGCCGTCGCGCGTTCCGGTGAAGTCGAGGGAGAACCGGCCGAGGTTGGCCGCGCTCGCTCCACGCCAGCCGTAGATCGACTGGTGCGGATCGCCGACCGCCATTACGGCCTGCCCGCCGAACAGGCCGGAGAGCAGGCGGGTCTGCACCACGGAGGTGTCCTGGTACTCGTCGAGCAGGACGACCCGGTACCGGGCGCGGTAGTCGTCGGCGACCGACGACACCCGCTCGCTGACCCGCAGCGCGAGGGCGACCTGATCGGAGTACTCGACGAACCCGCGACGCACCTTCTCGGCCGCGAACTGTCCGGCGAGGTCCAGCAGCGGAGGCAGCGCGCCGACGACGGAGATGGCCGCGCGCACGGAGGCGTACAGTTCCTTGACCCTGCCGCTGCCGGTCGGGAGCTCGGCGATCGTCTGGAAACGCTCGGTCATGCGCTCCACGTCGGCCGCATCGACCACGTTCTCGCTGAGCGCGCGGCTCAGCGAGATGACGGCGGACGTCACCGTGTCCACGCTCTTCTCCAGCTCGACCAGCCGGTCGTCCGTGCTCGTGACGACGAGCCGGCGGGCGAGCTGCCACGCCGACGCCTCACTGAGCACCGCCGACTCCGGCTCTCGCCCGATCAGCAGCGCGTTCTCGCGGAAGATCGCGTTGGCGAACGCGTTGTACGTCGCCACCTCCGGGGCATCGAACGGATCGAACTCGATGTCGGTGATGCCGGAGGCCACCAGCTGCTCGATGCGCTTCCTGATCCGCAGGGCCAGCTCGCCCGCTGCCTTGCGCGTGAACGTCAGCCCCAGGATCTCCGGCACCCTGACGTGCCCGTTGGCGAGCAGCCAGACCACCCGGTTGGCCATCGTCTCCGTCTTGCCGCTGCCCGCCCCCGCCACCACGATCGCGGGTTCGAGCGGGGCCTCGATCACCGCTTGCTGCTGCAGCGTCGGGCTCGGCAGGCCGAGCGCCTCCGCGATCTCCACCGCACTGATCCGGCGCGCCGGTCGTGGATGCTCGTCCTGGGCGAGCGTGAACGCCTGCTCCACGAAGTCGAGCGTCGTCTCCTCCGCTCCCCACTCCAGCAGGCCGTCGCCGGTCTCCTCGTTCATGAGCTGACCGCCGGCACCAGGTGGATGCGGTACTCGTACTTCGCGTGCGGGTCGCGGTCTCCGAGGTCGACGACTCCGGCGAAGGTGTTGCCCGCCATGCCCGTCGCAGCCTCTTCGACGCGCGCCTTCAGCCGGTCGAGTCCGTCGTCGTCGACGCGCTCCTGCGCGACCTCCCGGTAACCCTTGCCGCGCACGCCCTTGCTGACGTAGAGCAGTTTCGCGCCGCCGGACGGCGCGTCGCCCGCCGCCTCCACTGCACCGTGCTCCATGGCCAGCTGGTACGCGCCGAGTTGCGCGTGACCGGCCACCTGCGCGGCGCTCGGGACGGTGTTGCCTGTCTTGAGGTCGACGATGACGACTGTTCCTTCCTCTGTGCGTTCGACGCGGTCGATGGTGCCGCGGATCAGCGCGCGGCCGACGCCGAGCTCGAAGGCTCCCTCGGAGCCGAGCAGCGTCCCTCCCGCGCGCTCGAAGTCGCGCAGGTATTCGGAGACGCCCTCGGCGAGCTTCCTGGTGCGCCTGCGCTCCTTCTCCTCCAGCCACGGCGACTCGAACTGCAGTTCGTTCCAGCGCTCCTCGACGCCGCGCCAGACCCGCTCCACGCTGAGGTCGCCGTCCGGCTCCGTGCTGACCTGCTCCATCACCGCGTGGACGACGGTGCCGATCCCGGCCGCGAGCCCGCTCGGGGAGGACGCCATCGCGTCGACGAACCAGGCGAGCGGCGACTTCTCGAACGTCTCCAGCCGCGACGGCGAGACCCGCACCACCGCCTCCGGATCGTCCAGGTCGACCAGCGGCTCGTCCGTCGACGGCGCGATCAGGCCGTACCAGTCGTCCGGTGCTGCGCCCTCGACCTCGGCGACGGCCAGCCGCGCGAGCGCGTCGGCCGCATCCGGGGCACCGGTGGTGACCAGACGCCTCCGCAGCCGCCCGACCATGCCGCGCAGCGACAGGGGATGCACAGAGTCGTCCGTGTCGTCGTATGCCAGGTCGGCCGCCAGCCGGAGGAACGGCGACGGCTGCTCGTCGTCGTTCGCCGTCGCGGTGAGGATGACCTGCGTGCGCGCGCGGGACACGGCGAGCGCGAACATCCGGAGCTCGTCGCCGAGCACCTGTGCTCGTTCGTCGACCGTGTCCGCTGTGATTCCCGCGAGCGCGTCGGCGAGTTTCTGCGGGTGCAGCAGCGAGCCGCGCAGCCGCAGGTTCGGCCAGACGCTCTCCTGGAGCCCGGAGACGGCGACGATGTCGAACTCGGCGCCGATGGTGGCGCTCGGGGTGCAGACCAGCACAGCCTCCCCCGCCGTCTGGGCCGCAAGGGTGTCCTCCGGGACCTCGGCGCCGAGCAGCTCGACCACGAAGTCGGACGCCGGCCGCTCCGGATACCGCTCCACGAACCGCCTGGCCGCCGTGAACAGGGCGACCACGCCGTCGAGGTGACGGTTGGCCTCGTCTGCGACGATGCCGCTGCGCTCCGACTGCTCCAGCCAGCGCTTGGCGAGGCCGCTGCGCTCCCAGGCGTGCCAGAGGAGTTCTTCGATCGTCGCGCCGTCGGCCGCTTTCGCCTTCCCGGCCGCCATCGTCTCCGCCAATCTGGATGCGCGGCGAGCGGGAGCGGAGTCGATGGTCGCGAAACGGCCGGGCGCGCCCAGAGCCTCCACGAGCAGGTCGTCCGCCGAACGGTTGCCCTCCCCGGCCAGCTCCTCCTGGCGGAGCGCGAGCCGCAGACGGCGGAGGCTGATGCCGTCGAGGCCGCCGAACGGCCCGAGCAGCAGGTCGGTGGCGACATCGGGAGTGAGGTCCACCGCTCCGAGCTCGACGCCGGCCACGCTGATCAGCTGCCTTGCCGCGAAGTCGTCGCGGAGCGCACGACCGGCGACGCTCGTGCGCGTCGGCACCTCGGCGACGGCGAGCGACCTGGCGAGACCTGGCACGTGTGAGCCGGAGCGCACGACGACGGCCATCCTGTTCCACGGCACGCCGTTCAGGAGGTGCTGTTCGCGGAGTCTGCGCGAGAGCCGCGCGGCCTCGGCGGGGGCGGAGGACGCCTCGATACGCACCACTTCCTGGGCCGCGCCCACGCCGCCAACGGCATCGTCGGCGCTGGTCGCGCCGCCCGGCGCATCCCGACCGGCCGCCGCGAGCCGCTGGACTCCCGCCGCCGCCGTGCCGATCCGCTCCGTCACGCGCGTCGTGAGGTCGCGGAGCGCCGGCGTCTGACGGTGCGCAGTGCCGAGCACGAAGCGGGAAACGGGCACGCCGAGCCGCGCCTGAAGCTGGCCGAGCGCCGTCGCCTCCGCGCCGCGGAAGGTCGTGGACGCGACATCCGGGTCGCCGAAGGCCACCACGGCCACGCCGCGCGCGGCGAACGCGCGCAGCAGCGAGACGGTGGCGAGCGTCGCCTCCTGCAGATCGTCGACGAAGATCGCCCGCAACCGGTCGAGCGAGCTGCCGGCGCGCACGACGGACACGGCTTCGGCGATCAGCTCCGACGAGTCGACGAACGTTCCCCGGTAGCTGTCGACGACGCGCTGGTACTCCCCGATGAACCGGGCAGCGGCCCTCCACTCGTCGTGCCCCGTGATCGCCCCGAGCTCGGACAGCCTGCTCGGCGTGATCCCGAGCTCGACGCAGCGCGCCATCAGCTCACGCAGCTCGGTGCGGAACCCGCGCAGCGTGCGGACCTCGGCCACGAGCGGCTCCGGCCAGACCGGGCCCGTTCCGTCTTCGAGGTGGCCGTCGATGAGCTCGGCGATGATCTGGTCCTGCTCGCCGCCGGTGAGCAGCCGGGGAGGCTCCTGCGCGTTCGCTCGCGCGCGCTCCCCCGCAAGCTGGAACGCCAGGGACGTCGCCGTCCTCGCCAGCGGCCCGTTGGTCGGGACGCCGATCCGCAGCGCGATCCTGTCGCGCAGCCGGGTGGCCGCCGATCGGGATGCACTCAGCGCGAGCACCTCGCCCGTGCCGTAGCCGCGCTCCAGCACCCGCTCGGCCAGCGCCTCGACCAGTGTGGTCGTCTTGCCGGTGCCCGGCGCCCCGATGATCGAGGCCGACGCGCCGTCCTGCAGCGAGAGCACGGCGGACTGCGTGTCGTCGAGGGTCACGATCGCCCGGTCCCCGTGCGCGAGCTCCGCTTCGGGGCGCGGTCGGAAACCTCGGATCGTCATGCCTGAAACGGTACCGGCGTCCGCCGACAGAGAACGTTGCGCAGCGCCGGTGGCTGCGTGTCGTAGTCTGAACTCACATCCGCCGGTCAGATTCGAAAGGCACCACACGTGGAGATCCGCATCGGAATCGTCAACGCTCCTCGCGAGCTCAGCTTCGAGTCGTCGCAGACGGCGGAGGAGATCGCATCGCAGGTCGAGGCGGCGCTCACGAGCGGCACCGGCTTCCTCCGTCTCAAAGACGACAAGGGCAAGCTGTACGTCGTCCCGACCGCCGGCATCGCCTATGTGGAGATCGGGTCGGACGAGTCGCGCCGCATCGGCTTCGTCGGCTAGGTTCACCAGCGTGGAACTGCTCTTCATCGCGCTCGGCGGGGCGATCATCGGCCTCGCAGCGCGCTACTTCCTGCCGCACCGCCACACGCACGGCGCCGTGCTCATGCCCGCGCTCGGCGTGATGGTCGCGTGCGTGCTCTGGGTCGCCCTCACCTGGGCGGGCCTCAAATGGAACGGCGGCTGGATCTGGTGGATCACGCTCGTCGGGACGGCGGTCATCGTCGCCGTCGCCGACCTCGTGATCGGCCGCGTCCGCACCTCCCGCGACGACCACCTGCTCGCCGAGCTCACCAAGGGCGCCGTCGCGCGCTAGTCGTGCTGCTAAGCGGTGACGTGCTGCTTACGCCGTCAATCCGAGGGCGTCCATCCGGCGGGTGTGCGCGGCGATCAGTTCGGTGAAGATCGGCTCGATGCGCTCGTCGTCCTTGGCGGAGTTGCCGGACAGGTGCAGGGCGGAGCGGGCCACGAGGAGCGTGTCTCCGACGAGCCGCCTCCCCCACAGCGCGAGCCGCGACGACAACTGAGGGTCCGCCTCGATCTCGTCGCGCAGCACCTCCAGGATGCCGTCCTGCCCGTTGTCGGAGCCGAGCAGCTGGCCGATGCGCGGGCCGACATCGCCCGGCAGCCCGACCGACAGCCGGATGAAGAAGTCGTCGAGCAGACCGCTCGTCACCAGCACGGCGAGGAGCGTCTCCCGCCAATCAGAGCCGGTGGTCAGCGCGCTGAACCCGTCGATCTCGTCGGCGAACGGCTTCATCACCTCGGCGGGTTCGTCGCCGCGGCGGCGGATCTCGGCCACGACCCCCTGATGCTTGGACAGCGCGTGCCCGGCAGCGGAGGACACCAGTTCCTTCGCGGACAGGTCCTCCACCTCCCCGACCACGCGCGACAGCGCTTGGAACGCCTCCAGCTGCAGGTACGCGGCCTGGCCGAGATACGGCAGCAGGTCGGGCATCACCTCGTGCAGGTCGATGCGGATCGCCTGTGTCGGCGTGCTCCGCGGCGTCAGACGGGGAAGCTCGACCGGGGGCCGGCGTCGGGAGAACAGGGATGCCACGTACAGCAGTGTAACGGGGACGTCCAGTAGGCTTGGGATGCCGTCGGCGCTGGATCGACGGCCCTACGCCTGCGAACGAGGATCAAGGCGTAGACCTTCATTCACGATCGACAGGCATATTCACCAGTGACTTTCTCAGATCTCAAGGTCGACCAGGACATGGTCGACGCGCTCGCAGCCAAGGGCATCATCGAGCCGTTCCCCATCCAGGCGCAGACCATTCCGCTCGCCCTCGACGGCCAGGACATCATCGGCCAGGCCAAGACGGGAACCGGCAAGACCTTCGGCTTCGGCCTCCCGATCATCCAGCGTCTCGGCCTCCACCCGGAGCCCGGCGTGCAGGCGCTCGTCGTCGTCCCGACCCGCGAGCTGTGCGTCCAGGTCTTCGAAGACCTGTCGCAGGCTGCGGCCAACCGCGACACAGAGGTCGTCGCCATTTACGGCGGCAAGGCGTACGAGGGCCAGATCGCCCAGCTCAAGTCGGGCGCGCAAATCGTCGTCGGCACGCCCGGCCGTCTGCTCGACCTCGCTGGCCAGCGCCTCCTGAACCTCTCCAATGTGCGCAAGATGGTGCTCGACGAGGCGGACAAGATGCTCGACCTCGGCTTCCTCGCCGACATCGAGAAGCTGTTCGCTCAGACCCCGGCCACGCGCCACACCATGCTGTTCTCCGCGACGATGCCCGGCCCGATCGTCGCCCTGGCGCGCCGCTTCATGACGCGCCCCATCCACATCCGCGCGACCGACCCCGACGAGGGCCAGATCCAGGCGAACATCAAGCACCTGATCTACCGCGCGCACTCGCTCGACAAAGACGAGGTCGTCGCCCGCATCCTGCAGGCCGAGGGGCGTGGCAAGACGGTCGTCTTCACCCGCACCAAGCGTGCAGCCGCCAAGCTGGTCGAGGAACTGAACGACCGCGGCTTCAACGCCGCCGCCGTGCACGGCGACCTCAACCAGGAGCAGCGCGAACGCGCCATGGCCGCGTTCAAGGCCGGCAAGAAAGACATCCTGATCGCCACGGACGTCGCCGCCCGCGGCATCGACGTCGACGACGTCACCCACGTGATCAACCACACCATCCCGGACGACGAAAAGACCTACCTGCACCGCGCGGGCCGTACCGGCCGCGCTGGCAAGACCGGCATCGCCGTCACGTTCGTGGACTGGGAAGACCTGCACAAGTGGGCGCTCATCAACCGTGCGCTCGAGTTCGGGCAGCCGGATCCGACCGAGACGTACTCGTCGTCGCCGCACCTGTTCTCCGACCTCGACATCCCGACCGGCTCCAAGGGACGCCTGAAGGCGACCCCGGCCGTGAAGACCGAGAGCGCGCAGCGCTCCGGCGGACGCTCGGACAGCGGCCGCTCCGAGGGTGGTCGTTCAGAGGGCGGGCGCTCCGAGGGCGGCCAGCGCTCCGGCGACACCGGTGACGGCCAGCGCCGCCGCCGCACGCGCGGAGGACGCCCGAGCGGAGCCGGCGCAGCCGAGACCGCCCCGGCCTCCGCCACCGCTTCGTCCGACGTTCCCGCCTCAGGAACCCACGACGGCGGCGGAGCAGAGCACCACGACGGCAACAGCGCCCCGCGCCGCCGTCGCCGCCGTTCGCGCGGCGGAGCCCCCACGGCTCCCACCGCCTGATCCCTCAGCACCCCCACTATCGAGTCCGACGTTCTTCCCGCGACACGCCAGCGTGTTGCGGGAAGAACGTCGGACTCGATTCTTCAGTACCAGTTAGGGGTGTGGCTCATCTCGAAGTTCCACGCCGCGCACGGGGAGCCGTACGCGCGGTTGATGTAGTCGAGGCCCCAGTTGACCTGCGTGTTCTGGTTCGTCATCCAGTCCGAGCCGGCCGAGGACATCTTGCTGCCAGGCCACGCTTGCGGAATGCCGTACGCTCCGCTCGACGAGTTGTATGCGTTGGCGCGCCATCCGGACTCGTGGTCCCACAGCCGGATGAGGCACCCCATCTGGTCCTGACCCCACCCGAAGGCGCTCAGCCGGCTCGACGCGTACGCCTGCGCAGCGGCCGGGTCGACGTTCATCCCAGCTGGCGGCGCGACGCCGTCGGCGCTGCCGCCATTGTTCGCCGCTTGCTGGGCGGCCGCCGCGGCCGCCACGCCCGCTGCGTACTTCTCCTCGACGGACGCCTCGGTGTTCTTGAGCGTCGCGAGTTGCGCATAAAGCGTCGTGGCGTGCTGCTTTTGGTCGGCGAGCTGGGCGTCAGCGGCCTCTTTCGCGGCCTTCGCGGCGTCGAGTGCTGTCTTCGCCGCGGTCGCGAGCTGGTCGCGGATCGTGCGCGCTGCGGCCGCCTGCTGGCTGAGGGATGCTGCGAGGTTCTTCTGCGCCGTCGCCTGCGCGAACAGGGTGCTCGCCTGATCGGCCAGCTTGCTGACCGCGCCGAGCTGGTAGAGCAGCTGGGTCGACTTCACCGAGCTGTTGCCGGTGAGGAAGAGCCGCAGCGAGAGTTCCGAGCCGCCGGAACGGGTGAGCTGCTCGGCGAGCTTGCCGCTCTGCGCGCGCAGTGACGCGGCCTTGACCGTGGCGGCGTCGGCCTTGCTGTGGAGGTCGTCGGCCTTCTGCGTCGCCGACTGCAGGGCGGCCTCGGCCTGCCCGTACTCCCCCAAACGCTTGACGGCGAGGTCGCCCGCGGCGTTCGCGGACGTTTGCAGGGTTGCGAGCAGGCCGTTGATGCGGTCGACCTCCGCCTGGCTGGCCGCCGCGTTCGCTTTGGCCGCCTGCACGTCGTCCCACGACGGGTACGAGGTGTCTGCGAGGGCGGGCGCAGCACCGCCCGCCGTCACGATGGCGGCGACCAGCACCGTCGCCGCAACCGTCGCTGACCAGCTTCGTCGGCTCACGCAATGTCCTCGCTCTCGGTGGAAACTCCCCCGGACCGTGACCAGGCTATGCAGAAAACCTCAGGAGGCGTAGAAGGGCGCCGCGCCTGTCGCTTCTTCGATGATCCTGTCAAGAACCACAGGATCGGTCGTGTTCTCGCCCAAACGGTTCGGTTTCCCTGCCCCGTGATAGTCGCTCGACCCCGTCACGGCGAGGCCGAACTTCGCCGCCAGCTCGTGCAGCCGCACCTTGCCGTCGACCGTGTTCTCGCGGTGGTCGATCTCCAGACCGAAGAGGCCCGCATCCACCAGCCGGGCAAGACGGTCCTCCGGGATGACCCTGCCGCGTCCCCCTGTCGCCGGATGAGCGAGCACCGGGACGCCACCCGCCTCGCGGATCAGCCGCACGCCGGTGAGCGGTTCTGGCGCGTAGTGCGGCTGGTAGTAGCCGCCCCGCCAGTGCAGGATGCCCGCGAAGGCCGCACTGCGGTCGCTGGCCAGTCCGCGTGCGACGAGCGCGTCGGCGATGTGCGGACGACCGACCGTCGCACCCTCCGTCGCCTGCGCCATCACGTCGGCCCACGTGATGTCGTAGTCCTCCGCGATGCGGGTGACCATCTCCTCCGCGCGGGCGAGCCTGCCCTGCCGGATCCGCGCCGTCTCGGCGACCAGCGCCGGATTCCCCGGATCGAAGAGGTAGCCGAGCATGTGGACGCTCGCGAACTCGATACGCGTGCTGAACTCCATGCCGGGGATGACGGTGACGCCGACCTCCCGGCCTGCCTCCGCCGCCTCCAGCCAGCCGGCCGTGGAGTCGTGGTCGGTGAGCGCGACCGTGCCGAGCCCTGCGACCGCCGCGGCCCGCACCAGCTCGGCCGGTGTCTCGGTGCCGTCGGAGACGGACGAGTGGGTGTGCAGGTCGATGGGACCACGGAAGCGTCTCTCATCAGCCATGCACTCCATCCTAGGAGTGGAAGAATGGTCGGCATGTCCTCGCAGCAGCCGTCTCAGCCCGCAACCGCCGCCCCCGCGCCCCGCGCCACGTCCAACCGGTCGACCACACCGGGGTCGGACGGGTTCAAGGAGTACATCGGAAGCGGCTGGGCGGACCGGGAGGAGACCCTTCCCGCCGCGCGCGAGCAGGCGTCCTTCGCCGCCGCCCGGCGCGCCGCCGTCTCCGAGCTGTATCGCGGAAAGCGCGTGATCGTCCCGGCCGGCCGGCTCAAGCAGCGGTCGAACGACACCGACTACGCCTTCCGCGCGCACTCGGCGTTCGCGCACCTCACCGGCTGGGGCTCCGACTCCGAGCCCGGCAGCGTCCTGGTGCTGGAACCGACGGACGCCGGACACGACGCCACCCTGTTCTTCCGGGAGCGCGCAGGCCGCGACTCCGACGAGTTCTACGCCAACCCGGAGATCGGCGAGTTCTGGATCGGACCGCGCCCGTCGCTCGCCCAGGTCGCCGCCGACCTGGCCCTGCCGACCCGCGGCATCGCCGACCTCGACGCCGTCCTCGACGCCACCGACGCGGACACCCTCGTTCTGCGCGAGGCCGACTCGGCACTCACCGACACCGTGGATGCACTCCGCCTGGTGCTCGCGGGCGACGACTCCTCCGCCCCCGGCTACGACCCGGAGGTGCACGACGGCGACGACCAGCTCGCGCGCGACCTCTCCGAACTGCGGCTCGTCAAAGACGCGTACGAGGTGGCGGAGCTCCGCGCCGCCGTCGCAGCGACCGCCCGCGGCTTCGACGACGTGATCGGCGACCTGGAGCGCATCACTGCGCATCCCCGGGGCGAGCGCCTGGTCGAGGGCGTCTTCAACGGCCGCGCCCGCGCCGACGGCAACACGGTCGGCTACGACACGATCGCCGCCAGCGGACCGCACGCGTGCATCCTGCACTGGACGCGCAACGACGGCCCCGTGGTGCCGGGCGACCTCATCCTTCTCGACGCCGGGGTGGAGGTCGACAGCTATTACACCGCCGACATCACCCGCACCTTCCCGATCGACGGCACGTTCACCGAGACGCAGCGCCTGGTCTACGAGGCAGTGCGCGAGGCGGCGGACGCGGCGTTCGCGATCGTGCGCCCCGGCATCCGGTTCCGTGAGATCCACGCGACGGCGATGGCGGTCATCGCCACGCGCACCGCCGAGTGGGGCCTGCTGCCGGTCACCGCCGAGGAAGCGCTGCAGGCCGACAATCAGCACCACCGTCGCTACATGGTGCACGGCACGAGCCACCACCTCGGCCTGGATGTGCACGACTGCGCCCAGGCGCGCCGCGAGCTCTACATCGACGGCGTTCTGGAAGCGGGCATGACGTTCACGATCGAGCCCGGCCTGTACTTCCAGCCGGACGACCTCACCGTGCCGGAGGCGTTCCGCGGCATCGGCGTGCGGATCGAGGACAACATCCTGGTCACCGCCGACGGCGCGGAGAACCTCTCCATCGCCATCCCTCGCACCGCCGACGACGTCGAGGCGTGGGTGCAGCGCCTGCGCTAGCCGCGGTTGAAGCGGCTGTCAGCGCGGGGTGTCTGCAGGAGGCGCGGGCGGCGCTGGCGGCGGGTCGCTGGGGTGCTGGGCCGGCGGGAAGGGCGGCGGCGGGTCGGAGGGGTGCGGCGCGACGGGCGGGTCGGAGGGGTGCGGCTCGGCGACGTGCGCCTCGCGGATGGCCTCCGCGCCGCCCTCCAGGAGGTTGCGGGCGCGGTTGATGAGTTCGGAGTCGACGAGCAGGGAGTAGCTGGTCGCGATCACCTGCATCACCGAGGTGTAGTCGCGGCGACGGCGGTTGATCGCGTAGGAGACGATGCCGAACAGCATCCCGAACCCTGCACCGATCAGCACGGCGGCGATCACGAACGCGAAACTGACCTGCGGCGAGAAGATCACCAGCAGCAGTCCGAAGAAGATTCCGAGCCAGGCACCGGATGCGGCGCCTGCCACGGCCACGCGGCCCCAGGTGAGTTTGCCGGTCACCCGCTCGACGCTTTTGAGGTCGCTTCCCACGATCGATACCTTGTCCACGGGGAAGTCGGCACGCGCCAGCACGTCGACCGCCTGCTGCGCCTCCGGGTACGTCTCGTAGGTCGCGACGACCTCTCCCCTGGGTAGCGTGGGGAACAGGCCACGGGTGCGTCCGCCTAGCGGGCTCTGACTGCTCATGCACCCATTCTTCCATCCGCAGCGTTCGTACGCTTTGAGGGCTTAAAGTTATTACATGTGAGTGCCACCAGAGTCTTCGTCGCCCGTTTGGCAGGGTGCACCGTTTTCGACCCGGTCGGCGACCGGGTCGGCAAGGTGCGCGACGTCCTGGTGGTGTACCGAAAAAGCGATCCGCCGCGCGTCGTCGGCCTGATCGTCGAGATCCCCGGCAAGCGCAGGGTGTTCGTGTCGATCGGTCGCGTGACCAGCATCGGCAGCGGCCAGATCATCACCACCGGACTCATCAACGTGCGCAGGTTCGAGCAGCGCGGGGGCGAGGTGCGCGTGATCGCCGAGATGCTCGGCCGCCGCGTGCTGTTCGCCGACGGCTCGGGCGAAGCGACCATCGAGGATGTGGCGATCGAGGAGTCGTCGACCGGAGAGTGGGCGATCAGCCAGCTCTTCGTACGGAGGCCGAAGACCGGCTCGTCGCCGTTCGGCAAGGGGCCGACCACGTTCGCCAACTGGAACGAGGTGCGCGAGAAGCAAACCGGCGGCGAGGCGCAGTCCGCCGAACAGCTGATCGCCACGTATTCGGAGCTGAAGCCGGCCGACCTGGCGAACACCCTGCTCGACCTTCCCCAACAGCGGATGCTCGAGGTCGCGGAGGAGCTGCCGGACGACCGCCTCGCCGACGTGCTGGAGGAGATGCCGGAGAGCGAGCAGGTGCAGATCCTCGCCCAGCTCGATGACGACCGTGCGGCCGACGTGCTCGACCAGATGGAGCCGGACGACGCCGCCGACCTCATCGCCCAGCTCTCCGACGAGCGCGGCGAGCATCTGCTGGAGTTGATGCAGCCGGAGGAGGCGGAGGACGTGCGCATGCTCCTCACCTACGCGCCGGACACCGCCGGCGGCCTGATGACCACCGAGCCGATTATCGTTTCGGCCGACGCCACCGTCGCGGAGGGCCTGGCCCTAATCAGGAGGCACGAACTCGCGCCCGCCCTGGGGGCGGCCGTCTGCGTCACCCTGCCGCCGTACGAGGCGCCGACCGGGCGCTTCCTCGGCGTCGTGCACTTCCAGCGGATGCTGCGCTACCCGCCGCACGTTCGCCTCGGCACCCTGCTCGACCCGAGCCTCGAACCGGTGACCGCCGAGACCTCGGCCGCCGAGGTGTCGCGCATCCTGGCCAGCTACAACCTGGTCTCCGTCCCCGTCGTGGACGACAACCACCGACTGGTCGGGGTGGTGACCATTGACGACATCCTCGACTATCTGCTGCCCGACGACTGGCGAAGTCACGACGACGAAGACGAGCCCGTGAAACGCGCGCCCGTCTCCGATGAGACCGGCAGTATCCGCATTGTGAACGGAAGGAGGGGCGGCAATGGCACGAGGTAAGCAGGACACCAGACTGGATGCGCCGAAGGGCCTCCGCACCACCGTCATCCCCCGCCGCGGCGGAACCGTCGGAAACAACGACCGCTTCGGCCGCTTCACCGAGCTGATCGCCCGCGGGATGGGCACCCCGTGGTTCATCCTCGGCCTCACGGTCTTCGTGGTGTTCTGGATGGCCTGGAACACGCTGGCGCCGGTCGCCTGGCGGTTCGACTCGATCGCGCTCGGCTTCATCGCGCTGACCCTGGTGCTGTCGTTGCAGGCGTCGTATGCGGCACCGCTCATCCTGCTCGCCCAGAACAGGCAGGACGACCGCGACCGCGTGCAGATCGAGCAGGACAGGCAGCGCGCGGAGCGCAACCTGGCCGACACCGAATACCTGGCGCGCGAGGTCGTGGCGCTGCGGCTGGCGATCAAGGACATCGCGACCAAGGACTTCATCCGGGCGGAGCTGCGCGCACTGCTCGACGACCTCGACAAGCGCGAGGACGACGGCGAGCAGGCGCGTGTCTGAGCTGTCCGACACGGTCCGGCGCGCCCTCGATGGCGTGCTCGACCCGGAGATCCGCAAGCCCATCACCGAGCTGGACATGGTGGGCGACGTCGCCGTCGACTCCTCCGGGCACGCGACGGTCGGCGTGAAGCTGACTATCGTCGGCTGCCCGGCCGCCGACACGATCGAGCGGGATGTGCGCATCGCGACCGCGAGCGTGTCCGGGGTCACCGATGTCACGGTCGACGTCTCCGTGATGTCGAAGGAGGAGCGCAGGGCGCTCACCGAGAAGCTCCGCGGCGGACGTGCAGCCAGGGCCCAGCAGTTCGGGCCGGACTCGCTCACCCGCGTGTACGCGATCACCAGCGGCAAGGGCGGCGTCGGCAAGTCCACCGTCACGGCCAACCTCGCTGTCGCCCTCGCTGAGCGCGGACTCAGGGTGGGCATCGTCGACGCCGACGTTCACGGCTTCTCGATCCCGGGCATCCTGGGCCTCACCGACGCCGACGGGGTCGCGCAGCGCCCGACCAGAGTCGATGACATGATCCTGCCGCCGGTCGCCTACGGCGTGAAGGTCGTGTCCATCGGGATGTTCGTGGACTCGCCGTCCGCCGCTGTCGCCTGGCGGGGGCCGATGCTGCACCGCACCATCCAGCAGTTCCTCGGCGACGTCTTCTTCGGCGACCTCGACGTGCTCCTCCTCGACCTGCCGCCCGGCACCGGCGACGTGGCCATCTCGGTCGGCCAGCTGCTGCCCAACGCCGAGGTGATCGTGGTGACCACCCCGCAGCCCGCTGCGGCCGACGTGGCGGAGCGCAGCGGCGTTCTCGCCCGCCAGACCGGCCAGAAGGTCATCGGCGTCATCGAGAACATGGCAGGGCTCCCCCAGCCGGACGGCACGGTGCTCGACCTGTTCGGCAGCGGTGGTGGCGCCGAGGTGGCGCGCAGGCTCAGCGCCGGAGCAGACGACGTGCCGCTGCTCGCCTCTGTACCCCTGAGCATCCCGTTGCGGGCGGGCGGTGACAATGGGGCGCCCATCGTGGTCACCGATCCTGCCGATGCGGCGTCGGTCGCCATCCGCTCGGTCGCCGACCGTCTCGCCACGCGTGCGCGGGGGCTCTCCGGGCGCAAGCTCGGGATCTCGGTGATCTAGCGGCCCTCTCCGCTGGCTATCCGCTGGCTAACTCTCTGCCGGCTAACTCTCGGTCGGCTCCACGATCCGCGCGAGCAGTTCGATCAGCAGCCGCTCGGTCAGTGGGCGTGGCAGGGCCTCGATCAGCGCCAGGAACGGCGCGAGGTCGTCCGGCAGGCGCGCGCCGGAGGCGTCGTCGCTCGCCCCGGTGAGCCCGATCGCTTGCAGAACCCCCCAGGCGGACTCCGCGTCGAGCGGGCCGTCCGCCAGCCCGGGCGGCAGCGCGCCGAGGATGGCGGAGGGGTCGACGCGCGGCACCCCGCGCACCTCGTCGGCGGAGGCGCGCAGCGCGGCCTCCAGCTCGTCGACGCGCTCCTCGGTCACCGGCGTGATCGTCAGGTGGGTCGTGTGCGGAAGCCGTGTGCCATCCGGCTGCACGATCCCCGGCTGCAGCTGCAGGTGCCAGCCGCGCCTGCCCGCCCTGTCCGCCCAGTGGTGCGGGTCGACGCGACGCTCCGGCGGCACGGACTCGTCCGTGGCGACGGCCAGCAGCGGCCCGACCGGATCGCCGACGATCCGCAGGCCGTCGATGTCGCCGACGATGTCGGCCAGGGCCCTGGTCGCGCGGCGGCACGACTCCGCGAGTTCGGCGAAGCCGCGCGCCCCGAGCGCCTGGACGATCGCCCACGACGCAGCGAGGGCGCCCGCCGACTTGGAACCGAGCATCGTCGGGTTGACCACCGGATAGCCCGGCCATCCAGTGGTGGCGAAGTACTGCATCCGCTGCCGGTCGCGCCCGCGTTGCAGCAGCACGCTGGCGCCCTTCGGGGCGTAGCCGAACTTGTGCAGGTCCGCCGAGATGCTGGTGACCCCGGCCACCCGGAAGTCCCAGAGCGGCAGCGGCGAGCCGTCAGCCGCCCGCCAGAACGGCAGGATCCAGCCGCCGATGCACGCGTCGACATGGCAGGCGATGCCCGCGGCGTCGCAGGCGGCGGCCACCGCCTCGACCGGGTCGAGCGCCGCGAGCGGATAGCCAGGGGCGGAGACGACGACGAATGCGACGTCCGGCCCGAGCCTGTCGATGATCGCTTCCGGGTCCACCACGCCGGTCTCCGGATGCACGGAGACCAGTTCCAGCTCCACGTCGAAGTAGTGCGCGGCCTTCTGGAACGCCGCGTGCACCGTGACAGGGGCGACCATGCGCGCCCGCCCGGTGCCGCCTGCCGCGCGCCAGACGTCGCGCGCCGTCTTCACCGCGAGGAGGCACGATTCCGTGCCTCCCGAGGTGACCGAGCCCACTACGTCGTCCGAACCGTGCAGCAACTCCCTGGCGAAGCCGAGCACCTCCCGCTCCATCACAGCCACCGAGGTGAACGTGGTCGGGTCGAGCCCGTTCACCGGCTGCACGAGCCGCATCGCCTGCGCGGCGAGCTCGTCCACCTCCGCCAAGCCGGAGTCGTAGACGTAGCTCAGCACCCGTCCGCCGTGCGTCGGGGCGTCGGCGGCCCTGAGCGCGGCGAGCCGCCCCAGGATCGCCGCAGAGTCAAACGCGACCATCGATGTCCTCCTTGCGCAGGCCGTACCGGGAGAGCGGGATGAGGCTGAACGCCACGATCGCCGCCGGGACGATGCTGAATCCGATCACGATGCCGACGACGGCGCTCGCGGGCTGCGACGCGGACACGGCTGCGGAGTCCGTCATCGAGCGGGTGACGTATCCGGTGGCGGCCAGGATGATCGTCAGCACGGTCGCGCCGAGCGCCATCCCCGTGGTCTCCCCCGCCGTCCACATCCCGCCGAAAGTCCCTGCACGCCCCGGGCCGTTGCGCGTCGCATCGTGCGAGATCACGTCGGGCAGCATCGCCATCGGCAGCGACTGCATCCCGGCGTATCCTGCACCGACCAGCGCGACCGGCGCATACACCCAGGCGCCGGGGAACCAGATCAGCAGCAGCATCGACAGCGACGCCACCCCGAACAGGATGCTGGCCAGCAGGAAGCCGCGCTCCTTGCCGATCCGCCGCGAGACGACGCCCCACACCGGCGTCACGATCAGGGCCGGTCCGATCAACGCGACGAACAGGAACGTCACCGCGTCTTCGGAGTGCAGCACCCAGGTGGCCACGTAGTTGGCCCCCGCGAGCATCAGCCCGGTCGCGAGCCCTTGCAGCAGGAAGGTCAGGAGCAGCGCCCGGAACGGCTGGCTGTCCCGGAGTGCCCGGACGCCGGCCGCGTAGTTCGTGCGCAGCGTCGTGACGATGCCCACCTTCGGAGGAACGACCGTCGCGGCCGGGCCGCGGGGCGCGACGAACGCCGACACGAGCATCCCGGCGCCGATCACGACGCCTGCCACGAGCGCCATCAGGAAGTATCCGGCGAACTGGTTGTCGCCGCCGAGCGAGCGCAGCGCAGGGCCGCCAGCCCCGAACAACAGGATCGCGAAGGTGAGCACGACGACGCGCCAGGTCAGCAGCCTGGTCCGCTGGTCGTAACCGGACGCCAGCTCGGCCGGAAGAGCGATGTACGGCACCTGGAACAGGCTGAAGGCGGTCGCCGTGAGCAGGAACGCCACGAACACCCACCCCGCCGCCAACGGCTGCGACATGCCGCCCGGCACGGCGAAGGTCAGCAGGAAGAACACCGGGAGCGACACCGCGCCCAGCACCATCATCGGGCGGCGCGAACCGGACACCGCGAGCATCCGGTCGGAGCGCGCGCCGATCACCGGGTCGATCACCACGTCCCACACTTTGGCGAGCGTCACCACGATGCCCGCGACGATCGCGGCGACTCCGAGCGTGTCCGTCAGGTAGTAGACGAGGACGAGACCGGGAAGGGTGGAGAAGCCGCCTGTGCCCAGTGAGCCGACGGCGTAGCGGGTGACGGTCGCGCGCGCGACCGTCTGCTCCGTTGCGATCATTCCCGCATCGTATTGGATGCGGGCGGTGGATGGAGACCGCTTACGTGGATTCGCTGTCGAACGGCGGAACGGCGCCGGCCTCCAGCTTGCGCTTGTGCTGCAGGTACGCGGACTCGGTGACCGGTTTGATGCTGCTCTCGGTCGCCACGGAGGCGGCAGCGGGGTCGTCGAGGAGGGCCTCACGGATGATCCGGCGCGGGTCGTACTGGCGCGGATCGAGCTTCTTCCAGTCGACCTCGTCGAACTCCGGGCCCATCTCGTCGCGCATCCTGGACTTGGCGCCGTTGGCGAAATCGCGGAGCGACCTGGTGAACTTGCCCAGCTTCGCGGCGTAGGTGGGCAGGCGTTCGGGGCCCAGCAGGAAGGCGGCAATCACCGCCACGATGAGCAACTTGTCGAAAGTCAGACCGAACACAGCAGCAAGAGTATCGCGGTCGCGCCTCCGGTATTGCTGTGCGTCATGGCCGTATCCTGAAACGGAGAGCATCGGGAGCACTGTGTCTGACAAAGATTCGAATTGGAAGTTCGCGGACGACGTCATCGTCGAGAGCGAAGTGATCGCGCGCGCCCGCCAGCAGTCGCTCGAACTGGGCATCGAGCCGATCGCGCCGAGCATCGGTGCGCAGGCGGCGATCGTGGTCGCGGCGACGGCGGCGGAGAGCATCGTCGAGATCGGAACGGGAGTCGGCGTCTCCGGGCTGTGGCTGCTCACCGGCGGCGCTGAGGCGCAGCTCACGTCGATCGACTCCGAGGTCGACCACCAGCAGCACGCGCGCGGCTTCTTCACCGAGGCGGGCATCGCGGCCAACCGGGTGCGCCTCATCACCGGCAGGGCACTGGATGTGCTCCCCCGGATGAACGAGAACTCTTACGACATCGTCTTCGTCGACGCCGACCCCGCCTCCGTGATCGAGTACGTCGAACATGGTCTGCGCCTCGCGCGGCCCGGCGGCACCGTCCTCGTCGCGCACGCGCTGTGGAAGGGCCGCGTCTCCGACCCCGCCGCCCGTGACGATGTCGCGACGGGCTTCCGCACCCTCATCACCGAGACCGCGGCCTCCGGTGCCGTCATCGCCGCCCTCTCCCCTGCCGGCGACGGGCTCCTGCAGCTCACCAAGCTCACCCCGTAACCCAGGCGTCAGCGCAGCCGGAAACCCAGAACGGGCCCCCGAAGGGGCCCGTTCGTCGGGTATTCGTACGTGTGCGCTAGGAGGAAGTCACGACGCTCGCGAGAGCATCGTGAAGTTCTTTGGCTTCCGCGTCGTTGACGGAGACGACGAGCCGTCCCCCACCTTCGAGCGGCACCCGCACGATGATGAGCCGACCCTCCTTCACAGCCTCCATTGGCCCGTCCCCGGTCCTCGGCTTCATGGCCGCCATGCAGCTCCCCTTTCGTGGATGTAAGTCCATTATCTGTCATCGGGGCTGGCGGGTGGAAATCGAATCCACCCTCGTTCGGGGCCGGACCCCGATCACGGCGGCGACCAGTCGGCTCCGTCGACACCCCACGCGATGGCCAGCCAGCCCACCTGCAACGCCACGAACAGCACCACGAGCCCCACCCGGTAGACCCTGCTGCGGGGTAGCGCGAGCGCTCCGAGCAGCGGGAACAGCGGCATCAGCAGCCGGAACGTGCTCGACTGCGGGAAGAAAACGGCGAGCAGGTAGAGCGCGTACGCCACGATCCAGAACCGCAGGTCGACGCCCAGCCTGCGGACGGCGGGCGAGAACAGCGTGATCGCGAACAGGGCGAGCAGGACCACCAGCACCACGATGCCCAGCCAGCCAGGGAGCCCGAGCATGGCGTTCGACCACCAGTACGCGCCCTGGAACCACGAGCTGAACGGCACGAGGTGCGTGTACCCGATGTACGGAGCGCGCCAGGCGAGTTCCGTGTCGGTGTACGCCGTGATCGAGCCGGTCGCCAGCGCGGCGATCGCGGGCCACGCCAGCCCCGCGATCCCGCTGAACACCGCCAGCGACACACTCAGGATGCGGTCCCGCACCGGGAAGGGGTCGCGTCCGCGCACCACCCAGCGGTAGATCACGTGCATCCCGAGTGCCAGCGCGAACGCGAGCCCGCTCGGCCTGGTGAACGCCATCACCGTCACCACGGGGAACAGCCAGCCGTACCGGCGCTCCACCAGGAGCAGCAGCGCGGTGGCGAGCAGCAGGAGGTACAGGGACTCCGCGTATGCCAGCTGGAACAGCGGGGACACCGGGGAGACACAGAACAGCACCACGGCGAACAGGCTGGTCGACGCCGACAGGCCGACCCGCAGCATCAGCCGGTAGAAAACCAGCGCCGCCCCGGCCCCGCAGAGCACAGAGACCGTGACCGCGGCCGGCGCCCACGGCATCCTGGTCAGGAACATGACCACGTCGACCAGCCCGGGATAGCCGGGCATGAACGCCCAGGCGTTCTCGGTGACGTGGATGCCGTCCACGCTCGGCAGCGCGGACGGATAGCCGGAGACGGCGACGATGTTGTACCAGACGCCGTCCCAGATCGTCGCGAACGAGAAGTAGTCCGGATGCGCGCCCGTCCACGGGTTCTGCCCCTGGACGCTCGCGAAGATCAGCAGCAGGACGGTCGAGACGACCCTGCTGGCGACGTAGACGGCGAGCACGCGCACCCACCACAGCCCCCACGGGCGCCGGAAGCCGCTCGCCTGCTGCGGCGGCGCCTCCAGGTCAGCGGCGGGGAGCACCGGTGAGCCAGGAGCGGAGTCCCGCCTCGACGGCGGTGATCTGGTCGACCGCGACGCGCTCGTCGTCCGCGTGCGCCTTCAGAGGGTCGCCAGGGCCGTAGTTGACGGCGGGGACGCCCATCGCGCTGAACCGTGCGACGTCCGTCCAGCCGTACTTGGGCTTGGCCACCCCGCCGACCGCAGCGAGGAACTCTTGCGCGAGCGGCGCATCCAGGCCGGGGCGAGCGCCGTCCGCGCGGTCGACCACGGTGATCTCGTAGTCGCCGAACAGTTCGTGCATGTGCTCGATGGCCTCCGCGGAGCTGCGGGACGGCGCGAAGCGGTAGTTGATGTGCACCATGCACTCGTCCGGGATGATGTTGCCTGCGACCCCGCCGGTGATGCCGACGGCGTTGAGGCCCTCCCGGTACACCAGGCCGTCGACCTCGACGTCGCGCGCCTGATACGCCGCCAGCGTGTCCAGGATCGGCGTTGCCTTGTGGATGGCGTTGTCGCCGATCCAGCCGCGTGCGGAATGCGCCCGCAGCCCGTAGGTGCGGACCTCGACGCGGAGGTTGCCGTTGCAGCCGCCCTCGACGACGCCGTTGCTCGGCTCACCGAGGATGGCGAAGTCGCCCTCGAACAGGTCTGGCCGGTTGCGGGCGAGGCGGCCGAGGCCGTTGAGCTCGGCGGAGACCTCTTCGTGGTCGTACCACATCCAGGTGATGTCGATGGCGGGATCGGTGAGCTCTGCGGCGAGCTTGAGCTGCACGGCGGTGCCGGACTTCATGTCGACCGTTCCCCGCCCCCAGAGGTATTCGATGCCGTCGATCGTCTCGAAGCGGGTCGGCAGGTTGTCGTTCAGTGGGACCGTGTCGATGTGCCCGGCGATGACGGCACGGCGACCCCGGCCGAGGTTCGTGCGGGCGACGACCGTGTCGCCGTCGCGGATGATCTCCAGATGGCCGAGTCCGCTGAGCGCCTCCACGATGGCGTCGGCCAGCTCCTTCTCGTTGCCGGACACCGACTCGATGTCGCAGATCTGGCGGGTGATGTCGATGGACGAGGCGCTGAGGTCGAGAGGCACCCTACTAATCTAGAGCCATGCCCTCCGACGTTTCCTCCGAATCCGCCGCGCCCGCATCCCCTCGCACCGCCTGGGGCTATGGCCTCGCGACCGTCGCGGGAGACGGAACCGTGCTCGACACCTGGTTCCCTGAGCCACGTCTCGGTTCCCTCCCGGCAGGGCGCGACCGCTGGATCGCCCCGGCCGAGTTCGAGGCGCTGGCCGTCGAGGACGCCCGCCGCAATGTGCGCGTCGACGTCGTGACCGTCGAGATCGACCTGGATGCCGCTCCAGCCTCCACTCCGGATGCGTACCTCCGCCTGCACCTGCTCTCGCACCTGCTCGTCCGGCCGAACAGCATCAACCTCGACGGCGTCTTCTCGCACCTGCCGATCGTCACCTGGACCAACGCGGGCCCGGTGCACCCGGCCGACTTCTCCCGCCTCCGGCCGACGCTGCAGCGCGCGGGCATCCACGTGACGGGCGTCGACAAGTTCCCCCGCCTGCTCGACTACGTCACCCCCGACCGCGTGCGCATCGCCGACGCGTCGCGCGTGCGGCTCGGCGCGCACCTCGCCCCCGGCACCACGGTGATGCACGAGGGCTTCGTGAACTTCAACGCCGGAACGCTGGGCGTGTCCATGGTCGAGGGCCGCATCTCGCAGGGCGTCGTTGTCGGAGACGGCTCCGACATCGGCGGCGGCGCGTCCATCATGGGCACCCTGAGCGGCGGCGGAACCCAGCGCGTCGCCATCGGCGAGCGCGCGCTCCTCGGTGCGAACTCCGGCATCGGCATCTCGATCGGAGACGACTCGGTCGTCGAGGCCGGGCTGTACGTGACGGCAGGCACGAAGGTCGTGCTCGTCGGCGACGCCCCGACCGCCGACGGCGCACCGCGCACGGTCAAGGCGGTCGAGCTGTCCGGCGTCTCCGGACTGCTGTTCCGCCGCAACTCGCTCACGGGCGCCGTCGAGGTGCTCCGTCGTGCGGGCGGCGGCATCGAACTGAACGCCGCCCTGCACGCGTAGCCGGGAGTTCCTGCTCAGACCATCGCGATGACGGAGGCGGGGTCGGCGACGATCCTGCCGATGTCGGCGATGAACCTGGCCGCCTGCTCTCCGTCGATCATCCGGTGGTCGAACGACAGCGCCAGCGTCAGCACGTCGCGAAGCGCAACCTCCCCGTGGTACTCCCACGGCTGACGCCGCACGGCGCCGACCGCGAGGATCGCGGCCTCCCCCGGCGTGACGATCGGCGTTCCGGCGTCGATCCCGAACACGCCGACGTTCGTGATCGTGATGGTCCCGCCCGTCATGCTCTCCGGTGTCGTGCGTCCGGCGCGCGCCGTCTCCGCCAGGCTCCGGATGCTCGCGGCCAGGTCGCCGAGGCCGAGAGCGTCCGCGTCCCGGATCGTCGGCACCACCAGCCCGCGCGGGGTCGCCGCGGCGATCCCGAGGCTGACGTAGCCGAACTGCACGATCTCCTGGGCGGCCTCGTCCCAGCGGGCGTTGACCTCCGGGGTCCGGCGGACGGCGATGCAGAGCGCCTTCGCGATCACGGTCAGCAGGCCGGGCCGACGCTCCTGGGGCTCGGACGCGCGGAGGCGGCCGATCAGTTCCATGGTGGGAGTGGCGTCGACGGTGAGGAAGACCGTGGCCTGCGGTGCGGTGAAGGCACTGCGGACCATCGCGTCGGCCGTCGCCTTGCGAACGCCCTTGATCGGGATGCGCGTCTCGCGGGGCCGGGCTGGCTGCGCGGACGGCGCTGGCTGCGCTGTTGGCGCAGTCGGTTCGGTCGGTGCCGCGTCGTCCAGGAACGCCTCGACGTCGTGGCGTGTGACCAGCCCGCGCTCCCCTGTCCCGGCGATGCGCGCGAGGTCGATCCCGCGCTCCCGTGCCAGCTTGCGGACCGGTGGCGTCGCCCGAGGCCGATCGCCGACGACCGTGGCTGCGGCGACCGGGGCTGCGGCGACCGGGGCTGCGGCGACCGGGGCTGCGGCGACCGGCTCGGCCGTCTCCACGACCGGTTCGGCAACACCGACTCCGGGACGAGCCCGTCGTCGCGGGCGATCGGTCGAGTCCGCCTTCGCCCCGTACCCGACGAGGTTCGGCTCCGGCGCGTCGGCGGGAACCGCATCCGGTGTCGGAGCAGCCTCCTCCGCACCGCCGACCTCGAACGCCACGATCCGCTCGCCCACCGAGACGGTCACTCCCGGCTCGACGAACAGCTGCGACACCCGTCCCTCATACGGTGCAGGAAGCTCGACCAGCGCCTTGGCGGTCTCCACCTCCGCGATGATCTGGTTCAGCTGCACCGTGTCGCCGACGGCGACCTTCCAGCTGACCAGTTCTGACTCCGTCAGGCCCTCACCCAGATCCGGCAGGGCGAACTCCCTGACCGTCACAGCTCCTCCACCCCGGTGAGCGAGTTCGGGCGGTCCATCGCACGGTCCACGCCGTCCAGGATGCGGTCGAGGTCCGGCAGGTGGGCCCCCTCCAGCTTCGCGGCGGGGTACGGGATGTCGTGGCCGGTCACGCGCACCGGCGCGTGCTCCAGGTAGTAGAAGCAGCGCTCGGTGATGGACGCGGCGATCTCCGCCCCCATCCCTCCGGACAGCGCGGCCTCGTGCGAGATCACCAGGCGGCCGGTCTTCCGCACGGACTCGGCGACCGTGTCGACGTCGAGCGGCGACAGGGAGCGCAGGTCGATCACCTCGACGGACAGGCCGTCGTCGGAGGCCGCTGCTGCCGCATCCCGGGCGGTCTGCACCAGGCCGCCATAGGTGACCAGCGTCACGTCGCTGCCCTCGGCCACGACGCGCGCCGTCCCCATCGGGCGGGCGTCCGCGAGGGCCGCGGTCTCGTCGATCTCGCCCTTCACGTGGTAGCGGCGCTTCGGCTCGAAATACAGCACGGGGTCGTCGGAGGCGATGGCCTGCTGAATGAGCGTGTACGCGTCCTCCGGGCTCGACGGGCTCACCACGCGCAACCCCGCCGCGTGGGCGAAGTACGCCTCCGGAGAGTCTGAGTGGTGCTCCGCCGCCCCGATGCCGCCCGCGAACGGCACGCGGATGGTGATCGGCATCCGCACAGCGCCCGCCGTGCGGTAGTGCATCCGCGCCACCTGGCTCACGATCTGGTCGAACGCCGGGTAGATGAAGCCGTCGAACTGGATCTCGACCACCGGGCGGTAGCCGCGGTACGCCATGCCGACCGCCGTGCCCAGGATGCCGGACTCGGCCAGCGGGGAGTCCATCACGCGGCGGGGCCCGAACTCGGTCTGCAACCCGTCCGTGACGCGGTACACGCCGCCGAGGGTTCCGATGTCCTCGCCCATCAGGACCACGTGCTCGTCGTCTGCCAGCGCCTTGCGGAGTCCCGCGTTGATGGCTTTCGCCATCGTGAGTGTCGTCATCGTCCATCGCCTCCGACGAAGGTTCTGAGGTAGCGCGAGTAGTGGTCGCGCTGGCGTGCGATGCCGGTGTGCGCCTCGGCGTACACGTTGTCGAACACGGTCATCGGGTCGGGATCGGGGAGGGAGACGCAGCCGGCCCGCAGCTCGGCGGCGACGGCGTCCGCCTTCGCAGCGACCTGCTCCTCGCGATCGGGGCCCAGGGCGCCCTGGCTGCTCAGGTATGCGCCGACACGGGCGATCGGGTCCTTCACCTTCCACTGCTCAAGCTCGGCAGGGTCGCGGTAACGAGTGGGGTCGTCCGCGGTGGTGTGCGGGCCCATCCGGTATGTGACGGCCTCGATGAACGTCGGTCCTCCACCCGAACGGGCGCGCTCCAGGGCGGAGCGCATCACTGCGAGCACCGCGAGCACGTCGTTGCCGTCCACCCGCACGCTCGGGATGCCGAAGCCGGGCGCGCGCTCGGCGATCGGCCGCTGCGCCTGCAGCGACACGGGCTCGGAGATCGCGTACTGGTTGTTCTGGCAGAAGAAGATGACGGGAGCGGCATACGTCGCGGCGAAGATCATCGCCTCGTTCACGTCGCCCTCGCTCGTCGCGCCGTCGCCGAAGTACGCGACGGCGACCGCGTCGGTGCCGTCGGCCTGGATGCCGAGTGCGTAACCGGTGGCGTGCAGGGTCTGCGCGCCGATGATCACCTGCGGGGTGGCCATGTTGATGTCGTACGGGTTCCAGCCGGACTGCGCCGTGCCGCGCCAGACGCGCACGAGGTCGGTGAGCTGGGCGCCGCGGCAGTACGCGACGCCGTTCTCGCGGTAGCTGGAGAAGACGAAGTCGTCGGAGCGGAGCGCACGGCCCGAGCCGATCTGGGCGGCCTCCTGGCCGAGCAGCGGCGGCCACAGCCCCAGCTCGCCCTGACGCTGCAGGGCTGTCGCCTCTGTGTCGATGCGGCGGATGACGACCATGTCCTCGTAGAACGACAGGAGCTGGTCGTCGCCGATGTCGGAGATCCACGCGTCGTACCGGTCGTCGCTCAACTTCGTCCCGTCGGGAGTCAGGAGCTGCACGGTGTCGATGCCGCCGAGCCGCAGCTCGCCGAGGTGCACATCGTCCATCCGACCGTCGTCGTCGGACATCCGGATGTCAGGCTGATTGTCGATCGTCACGGTTCACGCAACCTTCACTCTCGCGCCCGGTCATCGCACTTGTGGCGCGGTCGACCGGCTTCCGGCCCCTTTGCCGGAATTACCCGGAACGTTACGCTTTCGGATCACCCCGCACAACCATCGGCGTGTCGACCGTGCATCCTGCACTATTCGGGCGTGTCGCCGCGTGCTAGCTTTCACACTATGCGCACTATCGACAGCACCGACCGACGCATCCTGGTCGCCATCACAGAAGACCCTCGAGCGACGAACGTGACGCTCGCCGACCGGCTCGGGCTGAGCCGCAACACGGTGCAGACGCGGGTGGCCGAATTGGAGCGCTCCGGCGTCTTTCTGTCGTTCGATCGGCGGATCAGCGCGCACGCCGCCGGCTACCCGCTCGCGGCGTTCGTGACCGTGCACGTGCACCAGCAGAAGCTGGCGACGATCGTCGAGCAACTGGCCACGATCCCCGAAATCGTGTCGGCGCACGGCCTCTCCGGGCCGTCCGACCTGCTGGTGCGTGTGGTCTGCACCGACGCGGAGGACCTCTTCCGCATCACCGGCGCCATCCAGGCCGCCGACGGCGTCGAGCGCGCCGAGACCGCCCTCGACATGGGCGAGCTCATTCCATACCGCCTGCACCCCCTCCTCGCCCGCGACGCCACCAAGTAATCGAGTCGGGACTTATGCACGCGACACGCCGGCGTGTCGCGTGCATAAGTCCCGGCTCGATTGCTGGGGGACGCGGGGTGCGCGGGGACGGGCGGCGGGGACGGCGAAGGCCGCGCAGACGGAGTCTGCGCGGCCTTCGGGAACGGGCGGAAGCCCGGTCGGACTACTCGGGGCTACTCGCCTTCGGCGGGAGCCGCGGGGCCCTCGCTGGCGGCGTCGCGGCCGTGCGTGTCAGCCTCGTCGGCCTCGGCGAGGACCGGGGCGAGCGACAGCTTTCCGCGGTCGTCGATCTTGGTGATCTCCACCAGGATCTTCTGGCCGACGCCGAGCACGTCTTCGACGTTCTCGACACGCTTGCCACCGGCGAGCTTGCGCACCTCGGAGATGTGCAGCAGGCCGTCCTTGCCCGGGAGCAGCGACACGAACGCACCGAACGCGGCGATCTTGACGACGGTTCCGAGGAACTGCTCGCCGACCTCCGGGTTGGTGGGGTTCGCGATCGCGTTCACCTGGGCACGGGCTGCCTCGGCCGACGGACCGTCGACGGCGCCGATGTAGACGGTGCCGTCCTCCTCGATGGAGATGTCGGCGCCGGTCTCGTCCTGGATGGCGTTGATCGTCTTGCCCTTCGGGCCGATCAGCTCACCGATCTTGTCGACGGGGATCTGGACCGAGATCACGCGGGGCGCGGTCGGGGCCATCTCGTCCGGCTGGTCGATGGCGGCGTTCAGCACGCTCAGGATGGTCGTGCGAGCATCCTTCGCCTGCTTGAGCGCACCGGCCAGAACGGCGGAGGGGATGCCGTCGAGCTTGGTGTCGAGCTGGATCGCCGTGACGAACTCGCTCGTACCGGCGACCTTGAAGTCCATGTCGCCCAGCGCGTCCTCGGCACCGAGGATGTCGGTGAGGGCCGCGTAACGGGTCTCACCGTCGACGGTGTCGGAGATGAGGCCCATCGCGATGCCGGCGACCGGGGCGCGCAGCGGCACTCCGGCGTTCAGCAGCGACAGGGTGGAGGCGCAGACGGAGCCCATCGACGTGGAGCCGTTGGAGCTGAGCGCCTCGGACACCTGACGGATCGCGTAGGGGAACTCGTCGCGGCTCGGCAGCACCGGCACGAGGGCGCGCTCGGCGAGGAAGCCGTGCCCGATCTCGCGACGCTTCGGCGAACCGACACGGCCGGTCTCACCGGTCGAGTACGGCGGGAAGTTGTAGTGGTGCAGGTAGCGCTTCTTGGTGACAGGCGACAGAGAGTCGATCTGCTGCTCCATCTTGAGCATGTTCAGCGTGGTGACGCCCAGGATCTGGGTCTCGCCGCGCTGGAAGATCGCCGAACCGTGGACGCGCGGGATGACCTGCACCTCGGCGTCGAGCGGACGGATGTCGGTGAGGCCACGGCCGTCGATGCGGATGCCCTCGCGGAGGACGCGTCCGCGCATGACGACCTTGGAGACCGACTTGTACGCCGCCGAGAACTGCGTGAGCGTCTCTGCGGGGAGCACACCGGCTTCGACCTTCTCGGTCAGGGCGACCTTGACGCGGTCCTTGAGCGCGTCGTCGGCGCTCTGGCGCTCGATCTTGTCGGCGATCTGGTAGACGTTCACCAGCTCGTCGTATGCGAGGCCGGCGACGTTGTCGTAGGTCTCCTGCGAGTACGGCAGGAACACCGGGTAGTCGGCGATGGCCTTCGCGGCCTGCTCGGCGACGACGTTCTGCGCGGCGACGAGCTGCTTGAGGAACGGCTTCGCAGCCTCGAGGCCCTGGGCCACGACCTCTTCGCTCGGCTTGGTGGCGCCGGCCTGGATGAGGTTCCAGCTGCCTTCCGTGGCTTCGGCCTCGACCATCATGATCGCGACGTCTTCCTGGCCGTTCTTGTCCGTGATGACGCGACCGGCGACGACGATGTCGAAGACGGCCTCCTCCAGCTGCGAAGCCTTCGGGAACGCGATCCACTGGTCTTCTGCAGCACCGTTGCCCGGGATGAGCGCGAGGCGCACCGCGGCGATCGGGCCGCTGAACGGCAGGCCGGAGATCTGGGTGGACATGGACGCGGCGTTGATCGCGAGAGCGTCGTAGAACTCGTCAGGAGCGATGCTCAGGACGGTGATGACGATCTGGACCTCGTTGCGGAGTCCGTCGACGAACGACGGGCGCAGCGGCCGGTCGATCAGACGGCAGACCAGGATGGCCTCGGTGGACGGACGGCCTTCACGACGGAAGAACGAGCCGGGGATCTTGCCTGCTGCGTACGAACGCTCTTCGACGTCGACGGTCAGCGGGAAGAAGTCGAAGTTGTCCTTCGGGTGCTTGCTGGCGCTGGTCGCGCTCAGCAGCATGGTTTCCTCATCGAGGTAGGCGGCGACGGCGCCCTGTGCCTGCTGTGCGAGGCGTCCGGTTTCGAACCGGACCGTGCGGGTGCCGAAGCGTCCATTGTCCAGGACTGCTTCGGCGAACTTGATTTCGGGACCTTCCAAGAGGTCTTTCTCCTTTGTTTTACGTCGTCGCCCCGTATGGGCGGCGACTCCTCCATCGGAGCAGGGGAACAGGCAGATCGACACGGAAGTCCTCCGTGTACGTGCGGCTTCCTGCGCGCGGGACAGTATCCCGGCGCGGTTCTGTGCCCGTCTGGCCATCAGTAGAAATACACGGTTGCGCTGCGTTCGCTCGCCCTGCGCATCCGGATACCACCACCGAGGACCAGCTCCTGCCAGCCTGCTCCGTTTGGTACTCAGTATTGAGTTGCGGTCGGCATGCAGCCAACCACAAGAATCCTAGCAGGTCAGCCTGTCATTCCAGCAGGAAGCGCGAGCGTGGCGACTGCGGCGTCCGCCAGCGCGTCGCCGTAGGAGGGCCCGTACGACGCGGCGTGCACGACCAGTGGATGCAGCTGGTGCAGCGGGACGCGCTGCCGCCAGCCCGCACGCAGCGGCGCGGCGGCGTCGTAGCCGTCGGTGATCGCGTCGAGGTGCGGCGCCCCGAACAGGGCGAGCATGGCGAGATCGGTCTCGCGGTGGCCGCCGTGGGCGGCGGGGTCGATCAGGATGCCGCCGTGGGCATCCCACAGCAGGTTGCCGTTCCACAGGTCGCCGTGGATGCGCGCCGGCTGCTCCCCGTCGTCGAGCTCGCCGGAGTCGATCCGGTCGACGGCGGCGCGGATCACCGGGAGCTGCGCCGTGGACACGCCGCCCGCGTCTGCCGCGATGTCGAGGTACGGCAGGATGCGGTCGCGGGCGTAGAAGCGTCCCCACGAGCTTTCGTCCGCCGCGGGAAGGGGCCGCTTGCCGATGAACAGCGGGCCGTCCCAGCCGTCCGGCCGCGCGCCGAACGCCGCGGCGCCCGCCGCGTGGGTCACAGCGAGCACCGAGCCGAACGCCCGGGCCGCATCCGGAGCCGGACGGGTCTCCTCGACGCGCTCCAGCACGATCCGGCCGGGCGCGACATCGACGACGGAGACCACCCGCGCTCCTCCGGTCGCTGTCGCGTCTCCCAGCCAGCGCAGACCGGCCGCCTCCGCCTCGAAGAACAAGGGCGGGGCGTCCGGTCTGGACTTCTCCACGGTTTCGGCGCTCATGCACCGAACCTACGCGCGCCGCAGCGTCAGTCGCCCTGGAACCCGCCGATCATCGAGGCGAAGTCGCCGTCGAGCGCGAACGGGTCCTTCACGCGTTCCGACCGGTCCGACGCGCTCACCAGCGCGGAGAACTCGCCAGCGGCGCGCTCGATGCGGTCCGGCAGCGCCTTGACGGTGTCCGCGCCGCTCCCCCAGTCCGCCGACGCCGCGTACACCGAGGTCGGCACGACGACGCCGTGCAGGTAGGTGAACATCGGGCGCATGGCGTATTCGAGGGCGAGCGAATGCCGCTCCGTACCGCCGGTCGCGCCGATCAGCACGGGCATCCCGTCGAGGGCGGTCGGGTCGAGGATGTCGAAGAACGACTTGAACATCCCGCTGTAGCTGGTGGTGAAGATGGGCGTCACGGCGATCAGTCCGTCCGCTCCCGTCACCGTCTCGATCACGTCGGCGAGCGCGGGGCTCGGGAATCCGGCGAGGAGGTTGTTGGTGACGTCCTTCGCCACATCCCGGAGCTCGATGGTCGACACCTCGACCTCGAAGCCCTGCTCGGTGAGGCGGCGCACCGTCGCCTCGGCGAGCCGGTCGGCCAGGAGCCGGGTGGACGACGGCTGGCTGAGGCCGGCCGAGACGACGGCGATCTTACGGGTGGTCATCACTTCACCTCCGAAACAGTGGATGCGTCAGAAACAGTGGATGCGGCGGCGGCAGCGTCGGCCACGAGCTCGGCCGCGTCGCGCTCGGCGACCATCGCGGCGTGGGTCGGGCCGTCCGGCACATGCGCGGGGCGGTCCTTCGCGAACTCCTTGCGGAGCACGGGAACGACCTCGCCACCGAGGAGGTCGAGCTGCTCCAGCACGGTCTTCAGCGGAAGGCCGGCGTGGTCCATCAGCCAGAGCTGGCGCTGGTAGTCGCCGACGTAGTCGCGGAAGCCGAGCGTGCGGTCGATGACCTCCTGCGGGCTGCCGACGGTCAGCGGCGTCTGCGAGGTGAACTCCTCCAGGGTCGGGCCGTGGCCGTAGACCGGCGCGTTGTCGAAGTACGGTCGGAACTCGGCGACAGCATCCTGGGAGTTCTTGCGCATGAACACCTGGCCGCCGAGGCCGACGATCGCCTGGTCGGCGGTGCCGTGACCGTAGTGCTCGAAGCGCTGACGGTAGAGCGCGATCATCTGCTGGGTGTGCGAGGCGGGCCAGAAGATGTGGTTCGCGAAGAAGCCGTCACCGTAGTACGCGGCCTGCTCGGCGATCTCCGGGCTGCGGATGCTGCCGTGCCAGACGAACGGGGGAACGTCGTCGAGCGGGCGCGGGGTCGACTGGAAGCCCTGCAGCGGGGTGCGGAACTTGCCCTCCCAGTCCACGTACTCCTCGGTCCAGAGGCGGCGCAGCAGCGCGTACTTCTCGAGCGCGAGCGGGATGCCCTGGCGGATGTCCTCGCCGAACCACGGGTACACCGGGCCGGTGTTGCCCCGGCCGAGGGTGAGGTCCATCCGGCCGCCGGACAAGTGCTGCAGCATCGAGTACTCCTCGGCGATGCGCACGGGGTCGTTCGTGGTGATCAGCGTCGTGGCGGTCGACAGGATGATGCGGTTGGTCTTGGCGGCGAGGTAGCTGTTGATGGCCACGGGGCTCGACGGGAAGAACGGCGGGTTGTGGTGCTCGCCCATCGCGAAGACGTCGAGGCCGACCTCCTCCGCGTGCTGCGCGATCGTGAGGACGTCCTGCAGGCGCGAGGCGTCGGTCGGGGTCTGACCGGTGGTGGGGTCGGTCGTGATGTCGCCGACACTGAAGATTCCGAACTGCATTTCCGCTGCTCCCTATTTCAATGCGTTTGCATGGATATCGTCATCAACGGGCGGGGTGCCAGGACTATTCCCGCGCCGTCGCAGCCACACGATCAGCGCGACGATCCCGATCCCGATGATCGTTCCCGTGGTGTTCGCGATGATGTCCCGGATGTCGCTGTACCTGGTCGGAAGGAACAGCTGGATGAACTCGATGGTGCAGGTCGCCACGAAGCCGATGATGAGCGCCACCCACCACCGGCGCATCCCGAGCAGCAGGGTGAACAGCGCGCCCATCGGCACGAACATCGCGATGTTCGCGGTGAACTCGACACCGCTGTACGTCACCCAGGAAGTGGGAGGGAACCGGCCGATCTGGGCGATGACATCCCGGATGAAGTGATTCTGTGAAGAGTCCTGCGGCTGCGACGACATCGTGATCCAGCCGACGGCGAGCAGATAGACGGCCGTGACGGCGCTGAGCACAGGGTGGCGGCGGAGCATACCCCTATGCTGGCAGCCCTCCCGCGCCGACGCACATCCCGCGCCGACGCACATCCCGGCCAGAATGAGACCATGACCAGCGCCTTCCGCATCCCGATGACCGGCCGCGCCACCGACGAGGCCCATCGCGTCTCGAGCCCGCTCGAACTGCTCTTCGACCTCACCTTCGTGGTCGCCATCGCCCAGGTCGCCGCCCAGCTCGCGGAGGCCACGATCAGCGGGCACCTGTCCGCGGACATCGGCCCATACCTGATGGTGTTCTTCGCGATCTGGTGGGCGTGGATGAACTTCACCTGGTTCGCCTCCGCCTACGACACCGACGACGTCCCGTACCGCATCACGACGCTGGTGCAGATGGGCGGGGTGCTCGTGCTCGCGGCCGGCGTGCCGAGCGCGTTCGGCGGGGGCGACTTCACCGCCATCACGATCGGCTACCTCATCATGCGCGTCGGCCTGGTGAGCCAGTGGATCAGAGCGGGTATCGAGCATCCCCAGGGCAGGACCACCGCGTTCCGCTACGCGGCCGGTGTCTCGGCGGTGCAGGTGCTGTGGGTGTCACGGCTTTTCCTGCCGCCCGAGACGGACGTGTGGACGTTCATCGTCGCCGCGGTGCTCGACCTGTCCGTGCCGGTGTGGGCCGAGCGGACAGGGAAGACGTCGTGGCATCCGCACCACATCGCCGAACGCTATGGACTGTTCACCATCATCGTGCTGGGCGAATCGGTGTCCGCCTCGGCCATCGGCGTGCAGCACGGGCTCGAGGCACACGGCGTCTCCGTACCCCTGGTCGCCATCGCGGCGGCGGGGCTCGTGCTGCTGTTCGCGCTGTGGTGGCTGTACTTCCTCGAGCCGGCCGGCGAAGGGCTCAGCACCCGGCGCCGCCGCTCGTTCTACTGGGGCTACGGGCACTACCTGGTCTTCGCCTCGCTCGCTGCCCTCGGCGCCGGGATCGAGGTGGCGGTGCAGCGCGGTGCGTCCGGAGGAGTGACGGTGTCGGACACGGTGGTGGAGTATGCGGTCGCCGTTCCGGTGGCGGTGTTCCTGGTGCTGCTCTACGTGCTGCACAAGCCGTTGGTGGACGAGGTCGTCGTGCGCCCGCTGAAGACCGGGATCGCTGTGATCCTGCTGCTGGCGCTCCCGCTGGCGTCGCCGCTGATCGGCCTCGTCGGCGTGGTGATCGGTGTTGCACTGGTCGCGTCAGCGCTGGTCGCCGCCACCCTCGTCGACCGCACGCTCGCCGCGCGCGCCGCCTGACGCGCGCCGCCGCGAACAGGAAGCGCACCCCGGAAGGACGAAACCGGGCCGCCACCCGAAGGTGACGGCCCGTTCGCAAGAAGCTAGCGGTGTCAGCGGAGAGCTGTGCGAGACACGCTCAGAGCTGCCACGTGTGCGGCTTGCAGGACTAGCGACGAAGTCCGAGACGCTCGATCAGCGAGCGGTAACGGGCGATGTCGATGTCCGACAGGTAGCCGAGCAGGCGGCGACGCTGGCCGACCAGGAGGAGCAGGCCACGACGCGAGTGGTGGTCGTGCTTGTGCTCCTTGAGGTGCTCGGTGAGGTCCTTGATCCGCTTGGTCAGGATTGCAACCTGAACCTCGGGGGATCCGGTGTCACCGGGGTGGGTCGCGTACTCTTCGATGATCGCCTTCTTGACGTCTGCATCAAGTGCCATAGAGGTGATCCCCTTTCTCTCGTTGCGCGGTGCCCGTTGGCTGAATGCCCGGGCTCTCTTTATCCGCGGCCGTTAGACGGCAACCTGGAAAGCTTACCAGACGAGAGGTGGTGCCTTCCGCGCGCTCACGCGGGTTCCGGCTCCGGTTCGAGCAGGGCGAACGCGCCGCCGAACGGGTCGACGGTGCCGACCCACCGGCCGACGCCCTGCGCGGACGCGCGCTCTCCGCGCACGGCGCCGCCGAGCTCGGTCAGCCGGACCGTCGCCGCATCCAGGTCTGCGACCGTGAAGTACACCAGCCAGTGCGGAGGCACCTCCCTGCCCGGCTCGAATGCGCCGGCGGCGCTCGACTCCCCCACGTCGAACAGCGTGTAAACCCCGCCGCCCAGCTCCAGCTGGCTCACGCCGACGCCGAGCACGGACTCGTAGAACGGGTACGAGCTCTCGCAGCCGTTCTCGACGAGCTCCAGCCAGTCGACGGCGCCGGGTTCCTCGCGAAGCCAGGTGGAGTCCTTCTCCGTCTGCCAGAGACCGAGGACGGCACCGGCAGGATCGGCCACGATGGCGAGCTGGACGCCGGGGGCGAGTTCGCCGGGCGGAAGCAGGACGGAGCCGCCGTTCTGTTCGGCCGCTCGAGCGGAGGCCGCGATGTCATCGACCGTGAAGTAACTGGTCCAGACCGAGGTGCTGCCGTCGGGGAACGTCGCGGGAAGCGGACCGATCGCCGCGACAGGCACTCCCCGCAACGTCGCCATCGAGTATCCGCCGGTCTCTGCGCCCGCGGGCGACACCTCCCAGCCGAACAGTTGCCGGTAGAACGCGGCCGCGCCCGCCTGGTCCGTGCTCTGCAGGTCCACCCAGATCGGCGTTCCCTGGGGAAAGGAGTCGATGATCGGCATGGCCGAAATGCTACGCGTGACCGTTCTGGCCGCGCGATAGCCGCGGGGAGTATCGTGCCGCACATGAAAGCGCTTCAGTATCGTGAGATCGGTTCCCGCCCCGTCGTCGTCGAGATCCCGGATCCGGAGATCGGGCCAGGCCAGGTGCTTCTGAAAGTGACCGCGGCCGGAGTCTGCCACTCGGACGAGTTCATCATGGGGCTCCCTGCCGACCAGTACGTCTACGGACTCCCCCTCACCCTCGGCCACGAAGGTGCGGGGATCGTCGAGGCGGTCGGCGACGGAGTGGCCGGCGTGAAGAAGGGCGACGCTGTCGCCGTCTACGGGCCGTGGGGGTGCGGCCGCTGCCTGATGTGCGCACAGGGCAAGGAGAACTACTGTCTGAACGCGCAGTCGGAAGGTATCCGGCCGCCCGGACTCGGCGCCCCTGGTTCGATGGCCGAATTCCTGGTGGTCGACAGCGAACGCCACCTGGTCCCCCTTGACGGACTCGACCCCGTGGCGAACGTGTCGCTCACCGACGCGGGACTCACGCCGTATCACGCGATCAAGAACTCACTGCCGAAGCTGGGGGCAGGCACGACGGCCGTGGTGATCGGCACCGGCGGCCTCGGCCATGTCGGCATCCAGATCCTGCGGGCGATCTCTGGAGCGACCGTGATCGCGCTCGACGTCAACCAGGAGAAGCTCGACCTCGCGACGTCCGTCGGCGCCCACCACGTGCTGCTGTCCAATCAGGATGCGGTGGCGGCGGTCCGCGACCTGACCGGCGGCCGGGGCGCGAACGCCGTCTTCGACTTCGTCGGCGTCCAGCCCACCGTGGAGCTCGCCGGGGCGATGGCCGCGACGGAGGGCGACGTGACGATCGTCGGCATCGGCGGAGGCGCGCTCGCGGTCGGCTTCGGGCGCATCGCATACGACGTCGCCGTGCGCACGCCGTATTGGGGCTCGCGCGCCGAGCTCATCGAGGTGCTGGATCTGGCGCGGGCAGGCTCCATCGAGGTGGAGATCGAGACGTACTCGCTCGACGAGGCGCCGAAAGCGTACGAGCGGCTGCACGAGGGGAAGATCCGCGGCCGGGCGGTGATCCTGCCGAACGGCTGATTCGCGGGCGGCCGCGCGCATCCGGTGGGTGCGCGCGTGCGAACGCTCAGCCGCCGATCGCGGCGAGCGCCTCCTCGATCACGATGGCGGGGTCGTCGTCGCTGTTGGCCGCCCACCAGAGCAGTGCGGAGAACGACGCGGCCGAGAGCGCGTCGGCGAGGACGCGCGCACGCAGCCCGTCCTGGTCCGTGCCCGTACGGCGCGCGATGAACGCGGCGAGGACGTCGCGGTTGAGCGAGAGGCGGCCGAGGCCGAAGGCGATCAGGGACTCGTCGGAGCCGATCAGCAGGAGGCGGCGCCTGGTGGCCTCGACGCGGTCCGGCGGCATGTCGAGTGAGTGCGCGATGGCGCGGCGCAGGACGGACGCGATCGGCTCGTCCTGGTTCGCCGCGTCCAGTTCGGCGCGGGTGCGCTCGACCACCGGTTCGACGCCGCCCCAGACCAGGGCGGGTTTGCTCGGGAAGTAGCGGAACAGCGTGCGCCTGCCGATGCCGGCGATGCGCGCGATGTCATCCATCGTGGTCGCGTCGTAGCCGTGCTCGGCGAAGTGGCGCAGGGCGAGGAGGGCGACCTGCTCAGGGTCGACATCGGCGGGCCTGCCGCGGCGGCGGGGAGCCGGTTCGGCTGCTGGCGAATTCACATCAACCATTATGGCACTGAGTGCTATAAATGCAGTGACGCCCAGATCGAGCGCCACACCACGACTCTCAGGAGACACAGGAATGAGCACAAACGACTCCGCTCGCTTCGCAGGCAAGACGGCCATCGTCACCGGCGCAGGCTCGGGCATCGGCAGGGCGACGGCGCTCCGCATCGCCGCAGAGGGCGGACGCGTCATCGCCAGCGACATCGCCCCCGACCGGCTCGAGGCGCTCACCGCCGAGCACCCCGACCTCGACCTCGTTGCCGTCGCCGGCGACGTGTCGAGTGAAGAGACCATCGCCGCCATCATCGCCGCAGCGGACGGCCGCGTGGACGCGCTCGCCAACGTCGCCGGCATCATGGACGGCTTCCAGCCGGCCGGCGAGATCGACGACGCCACCTGGGACCGCGTGCTGAACATCAACGTCACCGCGATCATGCGCCTCACCCGCGCCGTGATCCCCCTGATGCTGGAGGCCGGCTCTGGCTCGATCGTCAACGTCAGCTCCGAGGCCGGGCTTCGCGGGTCCGCCGCCGGAGTCGCGTACACCGCGTCGAAGCACGCTGTCGTCGGCTTCACGAAGAGCACCTCGGTCTTCTACACCCCCAAGGGCATCCGCACCAACGCGGTCGCTCCCGGACCGGTCGCGACCAACATCGAGGCCCCGTTCCGCTCGGAGTGGGCCGGACAGCGCCTCGGCCCGCTGATGCAGACGATGGTGCCGCCGGTGGCACAGCCGGAGCAGCTCGCCGCCTCCATCACCTGGCTGCTCAGCGACGACTCCTCCAACGTCAGCGGGGTCGTGCTCGCCTCCGACGGAGGCTGGTCGGCGATCTGATCGCCGTCGCCCGACTACGGGGTGCGCTGCTTCGGCAGCGCGCCCCGTTTCACTGCGTGCGCGTGTTCTCCATGCCCGCCCGCGCAACCGCCTTGGCGAGCACGCGCAACCCGTCCGGCACATCCTCTGGCGCGATCGCGCCGAAGCCGAGCATCAGTCCGGAGGCCGGGGTCTCCCCCATCCCGAATCGCGCGATCGACTGCACGGACACCCCGGACGCCGCCGCCTCCGCCGCCACCCTGTCCGCGTCGAACCCCGCGGCGACCACCGCATCCCGTGGCAGCAGGCAGACGTGCAGCCCCGCCACCGACGGCACGACGCGCAGGGTGCCGCCGAGCAGCGCCTCCGCCTGCTCCACGATCTGCCGCTGCCGCATCCCGTACTGCTTCGTGGCCTGACGGACGTGCCTGGCGAAGCCGCCGGAGTCGATGAAGCGGGCCATCGCCGCCTGCGTGACGTGGTCGTTGTGCCAGTCGGTGAGCCGCTTCGCGCTCCGCAGCGCGGGAATCAGGGATGGCGGGGCGACCAGGAAGCCGAGCCGCAGCGACGGCAGCATCGTTTTGGAGAACGTGCCGACGTAGACGACACGCCCCTCGTTGTCGAGGCGTTGCAGCGGGTCGAGTGGCCGGTCGGCGTAGCGGTATTCGCTGTCGTAGTCGTCCTCGATGATCACCGCGTCGTGCGCGGCCGCCCAGGCGAGCAGCGCTGTGCGCCGCTCGAAGGTGAGCACGCCGCCGAGGGGGAACTGGTGCGACGGCGTCACGTAGACGAGCTTCGCGGAGGAGGGCAGCGCATCCACCCGGAGGCCGTCGGCGTCGACAGGGACGGGCACGACCACTGCTCCATCGTCTCGAACAGCTGGCGCACCGGAGGGTAGCCGGGGTCTTCCACGGCGACCACGTCGCCCGGTTCCAGCATCACGCGCCCGATCAGGTCGAACGCCTGCTGCGCCCCGCTGGTGACCAGGATGTCGTCGGCCAGCGCATCCACCGACCTGGCGACGCCGAGATGCCGGGCCAGCGCCTCGCGGAGCCTGCGCAGCCCGGCAGGGTCGCGATAGTGCCCGGAGCGCAGGATGCCACCGCGAAGCTCGGCGGCGACGAACCTCCTCCACGACTCGGCGGGGAACAGGGCAGGGTCCGGGGTGCCGACACTGAAGTCGTAGGCGATCGGCAGCGGCTCCGACCAGAGCGGGTCGTCGATGTCCGCCCACCGTGCCACCGGATGCGCGGTGGTGCGCCGCCCGCGCGCCGCCGACGCGGTCTTCGCGGACGTCGGCGCCGACACGAATGTCCCGGAGCCGACGCGTGCGCTCAGGTAGCCCTCCGCCGTGAGCCGTTCGTACGCGGTGGCGACGGTCGAGCGGGAAACGCCCAGCCGCTCGGCGAGCTCCCTCGTGGCCGGGAGGCGTTCGCCGTGCCGGAGGCGTCCATCCAGCACGGCGTCGCGCAGCTGCCGGTAGATGCGGTCAGCCCGGTCTCCCCTGCCGTCGATCTGCACGTGGAACTCCACGAGAACCTCCGCGATTGGCCTGATCCGAATGTGCTGAATTGGAGCTTACCCGCGGCCAATGACGTTTCTAGGCTGGCAGCATGACAGAACGAATCGACATCGCATCCATCGCCCCAGAGGGCTACCGCAAGGTCATCCAACTCGACGGCTACGTCGCCAAGAACGTCGAGGAACCGCTCGGCGACCTGATCAAGCTGCGCGCATCCCAAATCAATGGATGCACGTTCTGCGTCGACATGCACTCGGTCGACCTGCAGGCCGGCGGCTACCCGCTGCGCAAGGTGTTCTCGGTGATCACCTGGCGCGAGTCGGAGTGGTTCAGTGAGCGGGAGCGCGTGGCGCTCGAACTGACCGAAGAGGTCACGCTCATCCAGGGCGGCGTCTCGGACGACCTCTACGCGCGGGCACTCGCGGAGTTCGACGCGGAGGCGCTGGCGAACCTGCTGCTGGCGATCGCGACGATCAATGTCTGGAACCGCATCGCGATCCCGACGCTCATGCACCCGCCGGCGCTCTGACGCGACACGCTCCGAGCCGTCTCGCCCCGAGCCGTCGCTGGGCGCTGGTGCACTCGGTGCGAAAGGTGCGGTGCGGCCGAGCCGCACCGCACCTTTCGCACGAATCGTGTGAGCGTCAGCTCACGTCAACCCACCGATCAGCTGACGCCGAGCAGGTCGATCACGAAGATCAGGGTCTTGCCGGAGAGCGGGTGCCCTCCGCCGGCGGGGCCGTAGGCCTGCGCGGGCGGGACGGTCAGCTTGCGACGGCCGCCGACCTTCATGCCGGGGATGCCGTCTTGCCAGCCCTTGATCAGGTTGTTGAGCGGGAAGTTGATGGACTGCCCGCGGCTCCACGAGGAGTCGAACTCCTCGCCGGTCTCGTACTCGACGCCGAGGTAGTGCACGTCCACCTTTGAGCCGGCGGTCGCCTCGGGGCCGGTGCCCTCGACGATGTCGACGATTTCGAGCGCCTCCGGAGCCGGGCCGTCAGGGGCGTCGACTTCGGGCTTCTGGTTGGTGTTTTCTGCCATGCGTCCATCCAACTGGCTCGGCCGCCCATCGTCAAAGTGCGTTCTCTCAGAGCGCATGTCCGAAATCCGCTCTTGCGCTCCTCCGGGATGCGGAGCAACCTTGTACCTAGATCACAAGATCAACTCGTCGCCCGGGAGAGTCGCAGGCATCGCCGCACCACCGGGCGTCGAGTCTTTAACGGCCAAGGCCTCGGATGCGCATCGAGTGAGAGCCCCGCCCATCGTGTGAGAGTCTGGCGCTATGAGTTCTGCCACCGGTCTCGACAGCGCGGATGTGCGCATCCACAACCTGGCGCTGCTGGTGCGCAGGCTCGCCGTCGCCCCGTGTTCGCGCAGCGAGCTCGCGGCCGGCACCGGCCTCTCCCGCGGCACTGTCACAGCCCTGGCCGACCTGCTGATCGAGCACGGCCTGATCCGGGAGGCGGAGGTCGTCGCGACGGGCAACGGACGCCCCAAGACGATGCTCACGCTCGCCGCGGACACGATCGCCCTCGCCGCTATGCAGCTCGACGCCGACCAGGCGATCTTCCTCGCCCAGGACATCGCAGGCACGGAACTCTTTCGCATCGCCGAGCACCACGGCAGGCCGATGGGCGATCCGGATGCGGTGCTCGACGTCGCCGCCCACACCCTCGGCCGCGGGCTCGACCGGCTGAACGAGCTGGGCAGGCGCCCGGTCGGCTTCACCGTCATCGTGCTCGCCCCGGTCGGCGGCGATCCGCGCGTCGTGCTCGCCGACACCGACCTCGGCTGGGGGCGCGTCGACGTGCTCGGGATGCTGCGCGAACGCGAGCCGCGCCTCCCCGCCGACACCACCCTCGACTCCGACGTCTCCGCCGCCCTGGCGGAAGCGCGGCTGCTGCCCGAGGAGCGCGCTGTCCTGTACCTCAAGAGCAACAGCGGCATCGGCGGAGCGTTTGTGATCGGCGGAGGCTTCGTCGAGCGTGCGCCGTTCCTCGGCGGACCGCTCGGCCACCTGGCCGTCGACTACGACGGCGCGCTCTGCGAGTGCGGGCAGCACGGCTGCCTGGTGACGGTCGCCGGTCCGGACGTCGTGCTCGCGAACGCCGGGCTCGCCGAGGTGCGCGACCGGGACGGCCTCACCGCCGCACTCGACCTGCTCGTCGAGCGGGTGAAGGCGGGAGAACCTGCGGCCACGTCAGCGTTCGCGGACGCGGCAGAGTGGATCGGACGCACCATCGCCCTCCTGCGGATGACACTCGACCCGTCGGCGATCGTCCTCGGTGGATACTGGGCCGAGCTCGCCGATCGCATCGCCGAGACGAGCATCCCGAGGTTGCAGCTGACGCCGGATGCCGCGATCCCTGTCCCCCGCATCCTGGCCGGACGCCTCGGCGCCGATGCCGCGCTGCTCGGCGCCCTGCACCAGGCACGGGATGCGGCGCTCGACGACCCGCTGACGCTCGCCGGGCGCTGAGGCTCACCGCTCGCTGAGGCAAGGCGGCCTCATCCAGGCGTTTCCGAATCGAGATAATTCGACCATTGAATTATCCGGCTATGATCGTCATACTCATTACCTATCGACGCACGGTTTTTGCGTCGTCACTCAACGAAGAGGAGCGTCGTGCCCACCGAGAACCCCGCCTTCCCCACCGCCACATCGCCGACGGCGCGCGCGTCGACGGCGACCTCCCCCACGGCGACCCGCCGTCTGCTCCCGTCGCTCGCGATCACCTCGCTCGCGCTCTTCGCGACGTACTCCGGCCTGATCGCCGTGCTGCTGCCCAACCAGGTGCAGGCCATCGACCCGTCCAGAAAGATCGAGAACCTCGCCATCGTCACCACGGTGTCGTTCGTGTTCACGCTGTTCGCGCAGCCCATCGTCGGCGCGTTCAGCGACCGCACCCGCTCCCGGATGGGCAGGAGGGCGCCCTGGATGATCATCGGCGCCGCGGTCGGCGCGATCTTCCTCGCGGGATTCGGCTCACTCAGCTCGATCCTCTGGATCACGATCTTCTGGGTCATCATCCAGGTCTCCCTCAACGCCCTGCAGGGGCCGCTCAGCGCGATCACGCCAGACCGATTCCCGCGCAACAAGCGCGGAATGGCCTCTGCAATGGTCGGCATCGGCACCATGGCGGGCGGCACGATCGGCGTGCTCGTCGCCGGGCAGCTCGCCTCCAACGTCGGCGTCGGATACACGGTGTTCGGCATCGCCGTGCTCGTCCTCACCCTGGCGTTCGTGCTGCTGAACCGGGACTACTCCAGCAAGGATGCGGAGCACCCGCCGTTCAGCTGGAAGCAGTTCTTCTCCGGCTTCTTCATCAACCCGCGCACCAACCCGGACTTCGCCTGGGCCTTCGCCGCCCGGTTCCTGTTCATCCTCGGCTACTTCGTGACCTTCGGCTACCAGCTCTTCATCCTCACCGACTACATCGGGATGTCGATCACGGAGGCCAACTCCGCCATCGGCCTGCTCAGCATCGCGTCGCTCGTCACCACGGTCGTCTCCGTCGCCCTCGCCGGCTGGCTAAGCGACAAGCTCGGCCGCCGCAAGGTGTTCATCTACATCGCCAGCGTGCTGATGATCATCGGACTCGCCATCCCGCTGATCGCCCCCGACATCACCGGGATGCTCGTGATGAGCGCCGTCAACGGCTTCGGCTTCGGCCTCTACATGGCGTGCGACACGGCGCTGATGACCGAGGTGCTGCCCGGAGGAGGCGTCGCCGCCGCGAAAGACCTCGGCATCCTGAACGTCGCCACGAACATCCCGCAGGCGCTCAGCCCCGCGATCGCGGCTCTGCTGATCAGCGCGCTCGGCGGCTACCCGGCCCTGTTCATCTTCGGCATGATCTCCGTCGCGCTCGCGGCGCTCGTGCTCATCCCCATCAAGAGCGTTCGCTGAGGAAGGAAACACCCATGACAGAACCCACCACCACCCTGCGCACCCCGAACGGCAGCGCGCCCGAGGTCGCCACGACCGCCGGACGTGTCCGCGGGGTCTGGCGCGACGACTCCGCCGCCTTCCTCGGCATCCCGTTCGCCGAGGCGCCGGTCGGCGACCTCCGGTTCGCCGCGCCCGTTCCGCACGCGCCCTGGGAGGGCGTGCTCGATGCGACGGCCTACGGCGCGACGCCACAGCGCACGGCGCTCTCCGAGATCACCCTCATCCCCGAGCCGTCGATCGCGGGCGAGTCGACACTGAACGTGAACGTCTTCACCCCGGCGCCGGCACAACCGGATGCACTCCTCCCCGTTCTCGTGTACACCCACGGCGGCGGGTACGTCGCTGGCTCCCCCGCGAGCCCCTGGTACGACGGCGCGGCGTTCAACCGCGACGGCGTCGTGACCGTCTCGGTGTCGTACCGGCTCGGCTTCGACGGGTTCGGCTGGATCGAGGACGCCCCGCACAACCGCGGCGTGCTTGACTGGGTGCTGGCGCTCGAGTGGGTGAGGGACAACATCGCCGCGTTCGGCGGCGACCCGTCGGCAGTGACCATCGCCGGACAGTCGGCTGGCGGAGGGGCCGTGCTGACCCTGCTCGGCGTTCCCCGCGCATCCGGGCTGTTCCGCGGAGTGTTCTGCATCTCCGGCGCGACGAGCGACCTCCCGCTCGCCAGGGCGGAAGAGATCGGCCGGAGCCTCGCGGCGCTCGGCGGCGTCGAGCCGACGGTCGCCGGGCTGTCGTCGCTCGACGAGATGACCGTGCTCGGGCTGCAGGCGCAGATCGCGTCGCCGACGGCCGAGACGGATGCGGCCGACGACAACCCGCTCGCCCCGCTCGCACAGCTGGCGAGCGGCGGACTGGTCTGGGGTCCCGTCGTCGACGGCGATCTCGTTCCGCTGCCGACCGCTGAGGCGCTGACCTCTGGACCGGGGGCCGCCGTACCGCTCGTGCTCGGGGCCACCGACAACGAGTTCACGATGGCGACCGCGACGCTGAAGGAGGCGCTGGCCGCCGTCCCGGCCACCGTCGCCCTCGGACAGCTCGGGCTGCCGGAGGACGCGGCCGCCGCGTACGCGGACAGCCACGCCTCGCTGGACACCGCGGACACGCTCGGCCAGTACATCACCGACCGCGTCTTCCGCGCGCCGGCCGTGTCGGTCGCCACGGACCGCGCCAGGGTGGGAGCGCCGACCTGGCTCTACCGGTTCTCCTGGTCGTCGCCGAGCATCGGCTCCTCCTGCCACTGCCTCGACGTGCCGTTCTTCTTCGACTGCCTGGCGGCCGAGCGCGTGGACGTCATCGCGGGGGCACAGCCGCCGCAGGCGCTCGCCGACGACGTGCACGGCGCCGCCGTCGCCTTCATCCGGTCGGGTGCTCCCGGCTGGGAGGCGTTCGACCAGGCGGACGAGGCCGCACGCGTGTTCGACGTCCCGTCGCACACCGAGGCGCACGGCTACGCGGACGTCGCGGCCCTGCTCCCCGCCGGGGTGCGCTGACGCGCAGCCACTGGCCGGCGTCCCTCCCCGCCCCCTGACTGGTCCCGAATTGCCGTGCGGCCCTTTCCCGCACGGCAATTCGGGACCACTAGTTCCTGGGAGGGGATGCGTAGGACGCTCGCGTCAGCCGAAGACTTTGCCGGGGTTGAGGATGCCGAGGGGGTCGAAGACCGACTTGAGCTTGACCTGCAGGTCGTAGGAGTCCGGGCCGAGCTCGTCGGCCAGCCAGCGGCGTTTCAGGACGCCGACGCCGTGTTCGCCGGTGAGCGTGCCGCCGAGGTCCATCGCCGTGCGGAACAGCTCGTTGGCCGCCTCCCAGACCACCGGAGGCACGTCGCTGCCGGTGTAGACGAAGTTGGGGTGCAGGTTGCCGTCTCCCGCGTGCGCGACGGTCGGGATGGGGAGGCCGTACTTCTCGGAGATGCGCTCGATCGCGTCGAACATCTCCGGCATCCGCGAGCGGGGAACCGAGACGTCCTCGATGAGCACCTCGCCGGTGGCCGCGAGCGCCGGGTGGAAGGCGCGCCGGATCTCCAGCAGGTGTTCGCCGTCTGCGGCATCCGCTGCGACGCGGACGGTGCCGCCCGACGCGCGGACCAGCTCGGCTGCTGCGCCGGCATCCGCCTGCGCACTCGGTCCGTCGAACTGCACGAGCAGGTAGCTGCCGCCTCCCGTCGCACCGAACGCGGCGGCGATCGTGTCCTCGCCGAGATACGCGGAGATGCGCTCCAGGGAGGCACTGTCGAGCAGCTCCATCACAGCGGGGCGGAGCCGGGAGGCGGTGACCCGCGCCGATGCCGCCGCCGCTGACCGCACATCCGGGAACAGCGCCCCGATGGTCATCGGCTCCCCCGCCGGGATCGGAAGGGCGCGCACCGTCGCGCCGACGATGACGCCGAGCGTTCCCTCCGAGCCGACGAACAGCGCCGTGAGGTCGAAGCCGGTCACGCCCTTGACGGTGCGGTGACCCATCGAAATCAGGCGTCCGTCCGCGAGCACGACGTCGAGGGCGAGGACGGCCTCGCGCGTGACGCCGTACTTCGCGCAGAGCAGCCCTCCGGCGTTGGTGGCGATGTTGCCGCCGACCGTCGCGATCGCCTTGCTCGCAGGGTCCGGGGCGAAGAACAGGCCGAACGGTTCGAGCGCCGCGTTGAGGTCGGCGTTGATCACGCCCGGCTCGATCACGGCGAGCTCGTCGTCGGCGGAGATCTCGATGATGCGGTTCATCCCGGCGACGCTCAACACGATCGCGCCGTCGGTGCCGTTCGCCCCTCCGGCCAGCCCGGTGCCCGCCCCACGCGGGACGACCGGGATGCGGAACTCGCTCGCCGCGCGCATGGTCGCTTGCACGTGCTCGACGGTCGTGGCGTTGACCACCGCGAGCGGGCGTCCGTCCGCGATCCAGCCGGAGCGGTCCGTGCGGGCGGCGTCGAGCGCATCCCGATCGGTGCTGATTACGCCGGCTGCAACGGCTTCTTCTCCGATGGCGGCAGACAGCCACTCCAGTACGTCCATGCCTTTCAGCTTATTGAACGCGGGTAGTGTCCGTTTTCCGCTATTCTTCGTCGGCGGGTGGTGCGAGGCTGGAGACATGAACCGCGAAACAGACAAGCTGGCCGACCCGGTCTTCGCCGAGCGATACCGCGCGATGAGCGCCAGGGACACGCGGTTCGACGGCCAGTTCATCACCGGGGTGCACTCCACCGGCATCTACTGCCGCCCGAGCTGCCCGGCCGTCTCGCCGAAACCGGGCAACGTCACCTTCTACCTCACCGCCGCCGCCGCGCACGAGGCCGGACTCCGGGCCTGCAAGCGCTGCCTGCCGGATGCGGTGCCCGGCTCCCCGGAGTGGAACACGCGCGACGATCTCGCGGCGCGCGCCATGCGCCTGATCGCGGACGGCACGGTCGAACGCGAGGGTGTCCCAGGGCTCGCGCGGCGCCTCGGATACACGCCGCGGCACCTGGGCCGCGTGCTGGCGTCCGAACTGGGGGCCGGCCCTCTCGCACTCGCCAGGGCGCACAGGGCGCAGACGGCGCGGCTCCTGCTGGCGGGAACCGACCTGTCGATCACCGACGTCGCGTTCGCGGCCGGGTTCACCAGTGTGCGCCAGTTCAACGAGACGATGTCCGACATCTATCGCACGACGCCCGGCACGATCCGCACGTCGGCGAAGAACAGGCCGGCCTCCCGGATGAGCCACGCATCGGACGGCGAATCGGGAGCCGCAACCCTGAGCCTCAGACTCCCCGCCAGAGCACCGTTCGACGGTGCAGCCGTCCTCGGCTTCCTCGGCGCGCGGTCGATCGCCGGTGTGGAGGCCCCTGTCGAGGCCGGCGACGGCGGGACATACTCCCGCGCACTCGCGCTCCCCCACGGCCCTGCCGTCGTCCGGCTCACCCTCGGCGGCACCGCGACAGCGCCGTTCGTCGAGTGTGACGCGACCCTCGCCGACGTCGCCGACCTCGCCCCGCTGGTCGCACGCGTCCGCCGGTTGCTCGACCTGGATGCGGACGCTGCCGCCATCGACGACGCCCTCTCCGCCGACCCTGCTCTCGCCGCCAGCGTCGCGGCGGCGCCCGGGCGCAGAGTGCCCGGCGCCGTCGACGCGGAGGAGATCGTCTTCCGCGCGCTGATCGGCCAGCAGATCTCGGTTCCTGCGGCACGCACGGCGTTGACCAGGCTCACCGACGCCATCGGACGCCCGATCGACCTCGGCGGCTTCACCCGCCTCTTCCCGACCGCCGCCGACATCGCCGAGCACGGCAGGGCGGTGCTCCGCGGACCGGCCAGACGCATCGACACCATCGTGGACACGGCGGCGGCCATCGCGTCCGGCGACCTCGTCATCGACGTCGGCGAGTCGCGGGAGGAACTCGAGTCGCGCCTCACCGCCCGGCCGGGGATCGGCCCGTGGACGGCGGGATACATCGCGATGCGCGTGCTCGGAAGCCCGGACATCCTGCTGACCAGCGACCTTGCGATCCGGCAGGGCGCCGCACGCCTCGGCCTCCCGGACGAACAGCGTGCCCTCGCAACATACGGGGCACGGTGGGCGCCGTGGCGAAGCTATGCGGGAATGCACCTCTGGAGGGCCGCTCAGGCGTAGGCTCGGAGACGTATTACACGCATTCGCTGGAGGAGGGGATCTCGCTGGTGCCCACCATCGCGGTCGTGATCCCGGCCCTGAACGACGCGGAGATGCTCGCGCGCTGCCTCGACGATCTGGCCGCGCAACTCCGGCGGGCCGACGAGATCATCGTCGTCGACAACGGCAGCACAGACGACACCGCGCAGGTCGCCCAGGCGAAGGGCGCACGCGTGCTCGAACAGTCGCAGCGCGGGATCTGGCCGGCAGCATCCACCGGGTACGACGCGGCGACCACCGACATCATCGCCAGGCTCGACGCCGACTCGCGGCCTCCGGTCGACTGGCTGCTGCACATCGAGGCCGAGTTCGTGGACGCCCCGGAGATCGGCGTGCTCACCGGGCCGGGCATCTTCTACGACGGCAACACGATCATCGCGGGGCTCGGCCAGGCGCTCTACATCGGCGGCTACTTCTGGTCGATGGAGATCTGGCTCGGGCATCCGCCGATCTTCGGCTCCAACTTCGCCATGCGCCGTGAGGTCTGGGAGCGCGTGCGCGGCCGCGTCCACCGCGGGATGCGAGAGATCCACGACGACCTCGACCTCGCCATCCACCTCGACCCCGACCAGCTCGTGCGCTACGACGAGCGGCTGACGGTCGGCATCTCGGCCCGCCCGTTCAGCACCTGGCGCGGGTTCGGCCGGCGGCTGTCCTGGGCGTTCGGCACCCTCAGGATGCACCTGCCGGAGGAGTCGCCGTGGCGGCGCCGCGCCGCCCGCCGCCGCTGGGAGGACGAGCACGCGGACGAAGCTCCTGGCGCGATCGCCTGAGTGGACGGCGACGCCGGCCGACGTCCTAGGTGACGCGGCAGTATGTCGTGAGGTAGCCGATGCCGCCGATCGAAACCGTCACCGTCGAGTGGTCCTTCAGGAACACCGGAGGCGTGCGCGAGTATCCGGCTCCGCCCGGGCTGCCGGTCGAGATGAGCGTGCCGGGCTGCACCGTGGCCGACTTCGACAGGTACGAGACGATCTCGGCGACCGAGCGCACCATGTCGGCGGTCGACGCATCCTGCAGGATCGTGCCGTCGACGTTCGTCGTCAGCCACAGATCCTGCGGATCGCGGATCTCGTCGGCGGTGACGACGACGGGACCGTTCGGCGTGAAGCCGTCGAACGACTTGCAGCGCGACCACTGGGCCTCGGAGAACTGCAGGTCGCGGGCCGTGATGTCGTTGACGACCGTGTATCCCCAGACGTAGTCGAGCGCATCCTGGACCGACACGTCCCTGGCCGGCTTGCCGATGATGACGCCGAGCTCCGCCTCGTAGTCGACCTGCGTCGTCAGATCCTCCGGCCAGCTCGTCGTGCCGCCGTGACCGGCGAGCGAGTTGGGCCAGAGCGAGAAGATGGTGGCCGCCTTCTCCGAGCGCAACGCCAGCTCGGCGGCGTGGGCGGCGTAGTTCGCGCCGATCGCGATGACGGTCGGAGGGCGGAGCACAGCGGAGGCGTGCCGCAGCTCCCTCACCGGGGTGAGGCTCGTGTGCTGGGCGAGCGCGTTGTCGACGACCGCCTTGACGTGCGCGAGGGTCTCGTCTCCCAGCTCGATCAACTCCTGCAGATCGCGCGGGGCCGGGTCCATCACCTCCTCGAGGAAGAGGGCGCCGTCGCCGATGACGGCCGCAAGACGCGGCGTTGGATCTGTGGTGGAGCTGAGGTGCGAGAATCTCACCTCCCCAACTTATCGGTCGTGAGGCCAGGTCACGAAAATGCGCCGTTCGCACGAAACGTCCGGCGTGTCGGCTAGCGTGGAAGGGTGTCCATCGGTGAGAGGCGACCAGGGGTCGCCGGAGGCGACGACGACGCCGCACGACTCGATGCCGGGATCCCCGACATCGACTGGTCCGTCGCGCCGGTGGGAGCCGTCTTCTCCCGATTCGCGGCCCCCAGCGGAGAGCTCGCGGTCGTCTCGCTCGGCGATCCGGCCGACCCGCGCGTCGTCCTGATCCCCGGCGTGACGGGGTCCAAAGAGGACTTCTACCTGCTGGCGCCGATTCTCGTCGCCGCCGGATACCACGTCGAGAGCTTCGACCTGGCCGGGCAGTACGAGTCGGCGGACGCCGGTCCCGTGCCCGGCGGGCACTACACCTACGAACTGCTGGTCACCGACATCGTGGCGTTCCTGCAGGCCGGAGCACCGGCGCACGTGCTCGGATACTCGTTCGCCGGCGTGCTCGCGCAGCTCGCGCTGGTGGAGCATCCCGGGCTGTTCCGCAGCCTCACGCTGCTGACCACGCCGCCGGAGCCCGGACAGGCGTTCCGCGGGGTTCGGGTCATCGGCTGGCTGAGCTGGTTCCTCGGTGGCCGTCAGGGCGCAGGGCTGATGATCTGGGGCATCGTCACGAACAAGAACAAGGTGCCGCCGTCTCGGCTGGCGTTCGTCCGCTCCCGCTTCGACCTCACCAGGCGCTCGTCGGTCGACGACATCGTCGGGCTGATGAAACGGGTTCCGGATGTGCGTGGCGGGGTCGCGGGGACGCGCATCCCGATGCTGGTTGCGACCGGCAACCACGACCTGTGGCCGACCCACCTGCACGCGGCGAACGCGCAGGCGCTCGGCGCGACCCTCGCCGTGTACAGCACAGGTCACAGCCCGTGCGAGACGGCGCCGCACCAGCTCGCACGCGACATGGTGGCGCTGTTCCACCGCGCAGAGCGGGCGGAGACAGCGCGCACCGACTGACGCGCGCGAGCCTGGCGGGGCCGGAGCGTGTCGTTACGCCTTGTCGACGTCGATGATCGGGATGGCCGTGGTGATCACTTCGAGGCCGCTCAGTCGCGCGGGCGACAGCAGCCTGGTGACGTCTTCGCGGCTCATCAGCTTGGCCTCGACGACGAGGTCGGCGACGTTGCCGCCGGTCAGCAGGGCGGTCTTGGCCAGCGCAGCAGCCGCCGAGTATCCGATGTGCGGCATCAGCGCCGTGATGACGCCGACCGACGAACCCACCATCGCGCCGAGGCGCTCCTCGTTGGCGGTGATGCCGTCGACGCAGTTCACGCGCAGGGTGTGGAACGCCTGCGTCATCCAGGTGATCGACTGGAGCAGCGAATGCGCGATGACAGGCTCGAACGCGTTCAGCTGGAGCTGACCGCCCTCCGCCGCCATCGTCACCGTCACATCGGCCCCAGCGACCGAGAACGCGACCTGGTTGACGACCTCGGGGATGACAGGGTTGACCTTGCCGGGCATGATGCTCGACCCGGCCTGGCGCGGCGGGAGGTTGATCTCGCCGAAACCGGCCTGCGGGCCGCTGGAGAGCAGACGAAGGTCGTTGCAGATCTTCGAGAGCTTGATCGCGCTGCGCTTGAGCGAACCGGAGAACGACATGAACGCGCCGGCGTCGCTGGTCGACTCGATGAGGTCGGGCGCGGTCTCCAGGTTGAGCCCGGTGATCACGTTGAGGTGCCGGACGGCCGCAGCCGCGTATCCGGGGTCCGCCGTGATGCCGGTGCCGATCGCGGTGGCGCCGAGGTTGATCTCCGCGAGCAGCCACTTGGTCTCTGTGAGGCGCGCGTGGTCTTCGGTGAGCGTGGTCGCGAAGCCGTGGAACTCCTGCCCGAGGGTCATCGGGACCGCATCCTGCAGCTGCGTACGACCCACCTTGAGGACGTGGCGGAACTCTTCGCCCTTCTTGGCGAACGCGTCGCGGAGCTGGGCGAGCTCGTCGAGCAGGTGCGCGAGCGCGAAGGTGAGGCCGATCTTGATGGCCGTCGGGTACGTGTCGTTCGTGCTCTGACTGCGGTTGACGTCGTCGATCGGGCTGATGATCTGGTATTCGCCCTTGGCGTGGCCGTCGAGCTCGAGCGCGACGTTGGCGATGACCTCGTTGGCGTTCATGTTGGTCGACGTGCCGGCGCCACCTTGCATCACGCCGACGACGAACTGGTCGTGGTATTTGCCGTCGATGATGAGCTGGCAGGCCTGGTCGATCAGGGCGGCCTTGTGCTTGTCCAGCACGCCGATCTCCAGGTTCGCGCGGGCGGCGGCCTGCTTGACGCTGGCGAGCGCGACGATCAGGTCTGGATAGACGGAGATGGGCCGCTTGGCGATCTGGAAGTTCTCCAGCGCGCGCGACGTGTGCACCCCCCAGTACGCGTCAGCCGGGACCTCGCGGCTGCCGAGGGAGTCCGACTCGATGCGGACGGGTCCGCCGTCCACGGTCGGGGTCGGGACGTCTGAGACGTTCTCCGACGCGTCTATCACAGGAATCGGGTGGGTTTTCGGTTCGTCCATCATTGCTGTGGGGGTGTTCACCGGTTGGCTCCGTTGCCTCTCGTTGTTCGGTGGCATGACTGATATGCCGGCCGTTCGTGGCCGCCGACCATACGAGCCTACCCCGTGAGCCTGGGGACTCAGAAGGCGAAACGGTTCAGCCGAGCTTGCGGAGCAGGCCGCGCGCGAATTTGTCTTTCGCCTCGGTGTACGGCGGGTAGATCAACCGCAGGGTGTCCGGTTTCAGCGACTTCCGCAGGACCGCCTTCTCGTGGCTGAACGTCTGCAGCGAACGCTCGCCGTGATAGGCGCCCATGCCGCTCTCGCCCACCCCGCCGAACGGCAGTCCGGCGACCACCAGGTGCGCGGCGGGCACTCCGAAGCCGACGGCGCCCGAACTCGTGTCCGTGAGGAAGCGCTTGCGCACCTTCGCGTTCTCGCTGAACACATACAGAGCGAGCGGCGCGTCACCGGCGACGATGAACCGGATGGCGTCTTCGAGCCCGTCGACCGTGACGATTGGCAGGATGGGGCCGAAAATCTCCTCCCGCATCACCGGGGCGTCGCGCGGGACGCCGGAGAGCACGGTCGGCGCGAAATACCGGGACGCGGCGTCGTGCGTTCCGCCCGTCACCGTGCTGCCCGCATCCAGCAGGGTGGTGAGGCGCTGGAACTGCCGGTCGTCGACGATGCGGCCGTAGTCGGGACTGATCGCCGGGTCGGCGCCGTAGAGCTCGGTGACGGCGCGGGCCAGCGCGGCCGCCAGGCGCGGGGCGACGGCCTTCGTTGCCAGGATGTAGTCGGGGGCGACGCAGGTCTGCCCGGCGTTCATGAACTTGCCCCAGGCGATGCGGCTGGCCGCCGCATCCACATCGACCGTGTCGTCGACGTAGACGGGCGACTTGCCGCCGAGTTCGAGGGTGACAGGGGTGAGGTTTGCGACGGCAGCAGCGGCGACGATGCGCCCGACACGACCGTTGCCGGTGTAGAAGATGTGGTCCCAGCGCTGCGCGAGGAGTTCGGTCGTCTCCTCGACGCCGCCCTCGACCACGGCGACGGCCCGCGTGTCGAGGTACTCCGGGATGAGCCTCGCCATCGCAGCGGAGGTCGCCGGTGCCAGCTCACTCGGTTTCAGCACCACCGCGTTTCCGGCGGCGATCGCGCCGACCACGGGTGCGAGCAGCAACTGCACGGGATAGTTCCACGGGGCGATGACCAGCACCAGCCCGACCGGCTCTCGAACGACGGAGGCGCTGGCGGGCAGCAGAGCGCCGGGAACGGCGACCCTCTTCGGCCGCAGCCACTTTCGCAAGTGGCGCGTCATGTGATCGATCTCGCCCACCACGAAGCCCAGCTCAGCGATCTGCGACTCGGTCGGATTCTTGCCGAGATCCGCCAGCAGCGCGTCCTCGAACTCCACCGAGCGCTCGGTGAGCATCCTGCGCATGGCCTTCAGCTGGGCGAGCCGCCAGGCCAGCGGTTTGGTGATGCCGCGATCGAAGGAACCTCGGAGGTCGACAGCGGTCTGCGCAGGTGTCATGCGGCCATCCTACGGATGCGCGGCCGGGCGGTACTCCAGGTCGAAGATCGCGTGTCCGAGGCCCTCTCCCCTGCGCTCGAACTTGGTGACGGGGCGGTCGTCCGGGCGAGGGATGAACTGCGCCTCCCCTGCGACGTTCACCAGGCCGGGCTCCGCATCCAGGACGGCGACCATGTGCTCGGCGTACGGCTCCCAGTCCGTGGCGAGGCGGAGGACGCCGGAGGGCGCGAGGGCGCGCACGATCAGGGTCGCGACGTCCGGCTGCACGATGCGGCGACCGTGGTGGCGGACCTTCGGCCACGGATCAGGGAAGTAGATCATCACCTCGTCGATGCTGTGCTCGGCGAGGCTGTGCTCGAACACCTCGACGGCGTCATGCCGCATGATCCGGATGTTCTCGATTCCGCGGGTGCGCATCTCGCCGAGCACCCGGCCGACGCCTGCGCCGTGCACCTCGATGCCGAGGAAGTCGGTGTCCGGGTGACGCTCGGCGAGCGTCAGCAGGTTCTCGCCGTTGCCGAAGCCGATCTCGACCACGCGCGGCGCGCTGCGGCCGAACACCGCATCCAGGTCGATGGGCGCGCCGTCGAACTCGACGCCGTACACCGGCCAGAGCTCGTCGATCGCGCGCGTCTGCCCTTCGGTCTTGCGCCCCCGCGTCACGAAACTGCGCTGCCGGCCGACCTGCTGCTGCTTTTCTTCTTCCACGCCCCTATTGTCCCAAACCCCTGGCTCCATCGTGACGGCGCCCGATGGCTGCCGACTAGAGCCAGGCGAAGGGGAGGAACGCGAGGCTGACACCGAAGCCGACGAACGCGGCCAGTGCGACGAAGACGGCTCCGGCGAGCATGATCGCATTGAGGACGATGCCCCACACGGCGAACGACTTGCCGTACGGCTCGCGGCCGAGCGCCAGGATGCCGACGACGAGCCCGGCGAGCGGGGCCACGAACGTCCACGAGAAGAGGATGGACGCGAGCCCGAGCACGAAGCTCGTGATGCTGAGCGTCTTGGCGGGGGCCCGGTATGCGACGTTGGTCATGTGTGCTGGTTCTCCTCGGTTGGTGTCATCCCAGTCAACTGGCGGATGCGCGACCCCGCCATCCGGTTATCCCCCGATTCCGCTCAGGGGTCACCCTGACTTCCGCTAGTGCGGGAGGATCGCCTCGATCGGGCCGCGCGCGAAGTAGACGAGGAATCCGGCGGCCACGATCCAGAGCAGCGGGCTGATCTCGCGCGCCTTGCCCGCCAGCGAGCGCACCAGCACCCAGCTGATGAAGCCGACGCCGATGCCGTTCGCGATCGAGTACGTCAGCGGCATCACGATGATCGTCAGGAACACCGGGAGGACGACCGAGAACTCGGTGAAGTCGATGTGCTTGATCTGCACGACCATCAGCGCACCGACGATGACGAGCGCTGCCGCGGCGACCTCGAGCGGCACCACCTGGGTCAGCGGGGTGAAGAACATCGCGAGCAGGAACAGCACGCCGGTGACGACGCTGGCGAAGCCGGTCTTCGCGCCCTCGCCGATGCCGGAGGCCGACTCGACGAACACCGTGTTCGACGACGCCGATGCGCCACCGCCGACGATCGCGCCGACGCCCTCGACGATGAGTGCGGGCTGCAGTCGCGGGAACGTGCCGTCCTCCTTGGCGAGGCCTGCGCTGCGGGCGAGGCCGGTCATCGAGCCCATCGCGTCGAAGAAGTTGGTGAACACCAGGGTGAAGATGAGCATGATCGCCGCGAGTGCGCCGATGCGGCCGAACGAGCCGACCACGTCGAACTGGCCGACCAGGCTGAGGTCCGGCAGCGCCACCAGCGAGGTCGGCAGCTGCGGGACGGTGAGGTTCCAGCCCGCCGGGTTCTTGCCGAGCGACGGGCCGACGTGGAAGATCGCCTCGGCGATGATCGCGAGGATGGTCGCCGCGACGATGCCGATCAGCAGGGCTCCCTTCACCTTCCGCGCCATCAGCACGGCCATGATGACGAGCGCGATCAGGAAGATGACGGTCGGCACGGTCGCGATGGATCCGGCCTCCCCCAGCTGCACGGGCGGGGACGACTGGTTGGTGCTGCGCACGAAGCCGCTGTCGACGAAGCCGATGAACGCGATGAAGAGGCCGATGCCGACGGTGATCGCCGTCTTCAGCTGCTGAGGGACGGCGTTGAAGATGAGGCGCCGCAGCCCGGTCGCCGCGAGGATCACGATGATGATCCCGTTGATGACGACGAGGCCCATCGCCTCCTGCCAGGTGAGGATCTTCACCACGTTGACGGCGAGGAACGAGTTGATGCCGAGGCCCGCGGCGAACGCGAACGGCAGGCGCGCGACGAGACCGAACAGCACGGTCATCACCCCGGCGCTCAGCGCGGTCACGGCTGCCAGCTGCGTTCCCTGCAGCGAGTGGCCAGCCACATCTTCCGTGCCGCCCAGGATCAGCGGGTTCAGGATGACGATGTACGCCATCGTCACAAAGGTCAGTACGCCGCCGCGCAGCTCTGTCGCCCAGTTCGAGCCTCTGGCGCTGATCTCGAAGAACCGGTCGAGCCGTCCCTTGAAGGTCGGCGCTGGCGCGGTGTTCGTTGGCGATGCGGACACGTTCATCTCCCGTAGTATCTCGGAGGGGTTTTCTGCGCGAATGCGCGCAGTCAAGCCTAGACGCCCGCAACGCCCGCTACGACGCGAAGGATGCGCCATGCCCCTGCCCTGGAAACTTCACGGTGACGGAAAGAACGTCTCGGCCTCGGCCGTCGTCCTCCCCGGGGAGCGGCTCACCTGGCCCCGGACGATCGGCCTCGGCGCCCAGCACGTCGTCGCGATGTTCGGCGCGACGTTCCTCGTGCCCGTCCTCACGCACTTCCCGCCGAGCACCACGCTGCTGTTCTCCGGGATCGGCACCATCCTGTTCCTGCTGATCACCCGCAACAAGCTGCCGAGCTACCTGGGCTCGTCGTTCGCGTTCATCGCGCCGATCACCGCCGCAACAGCCAGCAACGGGATGGGCGGGGCCCTGTTCGGCATCGTCGCCGTCGGCATCCTGCTGGCCATCGTCGGCGGGATCGTCATCCTGACCGGAACCGGCTGGATCGACGCCCTGATGCCCCCGGTGGTCGCGGGAGCGATCGTCGCCCTGATCGGGTTCAACCTGGCGCCGGCCGCCCGGGACAACTTCGTCAAGGCGCCGTGGACGGCGATCATCACCCTGCTGGCCGTCCTGCTCTGCACCGTCCTGTTCAGGGGGATGCTCGGTCGTCTGTCGATCTTCATCGGCGTGGTCGTCGGCTACGTCGCCGCCGTGATCGCCGGGCAGGTCGACTTCTCCAAAGTGGCCGAGGCGAAGTGGCTGGGCTTCCCGACGTTCGCGTTCCCTGCGAACCCGTTTGAGAACCCGGGAGCAACCTTCGGCATCCTCCCCGCCTTCCTGCCGGTCGTGCTGGTGCTGGTGGCGGAGAACGTCGGCCACATCCGCGGCGTCGCCCAGCTGACGGACCCGTCCGTCAACAAGCTCACCGGCCGCGCGCTGTTCGCCGACGGCCTGGCGACGACTGTCGCGGGCTTCTTCGGCGGCTCCGGCACGACGACCTACGGCGAGAACATCGGCGTGATGGCCGCGACCCGCGTGTACTCGACAGCCGCATACTGGGTCGCCGGCATCGTGGCCGTGCTGCTCGGCCTCTCCCCCAAGGTCGGCGCCGTCATCAACACGATCCCTGCCGGGGTGCTCGGCGGCGTGACGACCGCCCTGTACGGCCTCATCGGCGTCATCGGCGTGAAGATCTGGCTGGACAACAAGGTCGATTTCTCGAAGCCGGTCAATCAGTTCACCGCGGCGACGGCGCTCATCATCGGCATCGCGAACTTCACCCTGAACCTCGGGCAGCTGACGTTCAACGGCATCGCGCTCGGGACGATCGCCGCGATCGTCGTCTACCACCTGATGCGCACGGTGGCGCGCCTGCGCGGCACCGACTAGCGGCGAGCCGCTTCCTCGTGCGAAAAGCGCGGTCCCGGATGCCGGGACCGCGCTTTTTGCACGAGTCGAGCACGTCCGCGGCGCGCGGCCGGGCACCGCCCTCGAAGGCGCTCAAGCTGCAGATCCCGGCCAGACGATTCGCGCAACCGGAAGAGGTCGCGGGCCTGATCGGCTACCTCGCCTCCGAGCAGGCGGCGATGGTGACAGGCGAGAACATCCTGATCGCCGGCGGATACTCCTCGATCTGAGCCCACCCGACAGCCCGCCGCGTGCGTCATGATGAGCACGTGGACAGGACGACGACGCCCCTCCTCACCCGGCGTCGGCGACGGGCAGGTGTGCTCAGCGCGCTCTGCGTTCTCGGCGTGCTCTGCCTTGGTGCGTCAGCGCTCACCGGGTGCTCGTCCGGCGTTCGGGCCTGCCCGAGCTGGGCGGACTTCTCCGACCCTGTCGTCGCATACCGGCAGGCCGACTTCGTCGCCGTCGGACGCGTGACGGGGAGGGACGGCACCATCGCGACAGAATTCGGAGCAGTGCGGGCGTACCGGTTCGCGGCCGACGACGTCCTCAAGGGCAGCGCATCCGGAGGCAGCGTGCGCCTCGGCTCCCGCGCCGACCCGTGCGACGGCGGAGACGGATACGCGGCGGGCGACGCACTGGCGACCCCCGACCGCATCATCGTCTACGCGATGAACGACGGCGACGGACTCGTGACCCTCACCCCGTCACAAGGCGTGACAGCGTTCCCCGAGGGCGCTCCCCTTCCCCGCGAACGCTGAACCCTTCCCAGCGACTACGATCACTCTGCTCGAGTTGCCAGCGCAGCAGCGACGCCGACAACGATAACGAGAGCGGCGCAATCCAGAGCTGTACGATCCAGTCGCCCGGGCGCAACCGATCGGCGCGCTCGACTGGCACGAGTGCTTACTCGACTGGCACGAGTGCTTACTGGTGGAAGAACGGGATGATCAGATACAGCCCGTAGAGCACCGCAAGCCCACAGCCGACGAAGCAGGTGTAGGCTCCCGCGAGCGCCCAGCGCTTCTGCGCGTCGGAGAGCGGGTTCTTCTTGCGGGCCTTGGCGGCCTTCTTCAGCGCGCGGGCCGCCTCCTCGGGAGAGATGACGGTGATCGCGTCGGTGAACTCGACGGGCTCGACGAACAGTGCGCGCCCGGCCACCGCGAGCAGGCGCGTGCCGAGGGCGTAGAGGGCGACGACGACGCACGCTCCGATGATGGAGGCGGCGAAGACGATCAGGAAGGCGAACCAGTCGATCATGCTGACTCCTTCTCCTTGCCGCGCGGCTTTTTGAGCGGCTTGACCTTCTTGATCCTGACGGCGCGTCCGGAAGCCGCGACCTCGCTGGCTCCCTGCACCGGGGTGGGAGCGACCGCGTTGTCGCTGTCGACCTTGTTGCGGTTGGAGAGCCGGAAGATGAGCACGATCACGATGACGGCGGCGACGGCGTCGATCGCGAGGCCGATGGGGCCGAAGTCGACCAGCCAGGCGGAGAACGCGCCGACGATGCCGGCCGCCGGAAGGGTGAGCAGCCAGCCGAGCGCGATCCTGCCGGCAGTCCCCCACCGGACGGACGCCCCACGGCGGCCGAGGCCGGAGCCGATGACCGACCCGGACGCCACCTGCGTGGTGGAGAGCGCGAAGCCGAGGTGGCTGGAGGCGAGGATGGTCGCCGCCGTGCTCGTCTCAGCGGCGAAGCCCTGTGCCGGCTTCACTTCGGTGAGTCCGCGACCGAGCGTGCGGATGATGCGCCAGCCGCCCGAGTATGTGCCGATCGCGATGGCGAGGGCGCAGGAGACGACCACCCAGAGCTCCGGGCCGGAGCCCGCGGTCTGGACGCCAGCAGCGATGAGAGTGAGGGTGATGACGCCCATGGTCTTCTGGGCGTCGTTGGTGCCGTGCGAGAGGGCGACCAGGGACGACGAGAAGATCTGTCCGTAGCGGAAGCCGCCACGACCATCCGGCCTGCCGTCGTAGCGACGCGTGATCCAGTAGGCCAGCTTGGTGGCGCTGTACGCGACGACACCGGCCGTGACCGGCGCGATCAGCGCGGGCAGGATCACCTTGTCGAGCACGACGAGGAAGTCGACGGAGCCGAGCCCAGCGCCGACCAGGGCAGCGCCGATCAGCCCGCCGAACAGCGCGTGGCTGGACGACGACGGCAGACCGAGTAGCCAGGTCACCATGTTCCAGATGATCGCCCCGACCAGTCCGGCGAAGATCAACTCCGGGGTGATCAGCACACCACCGTCGCCCTCCTTGATGATGCCGCCGGAAATGGTCTTGGCCACTTCGGTGGAGAGGAACGCTCCGACGAGGTTCAGGATGGCCGCCAGAGCAACGGCGACCTTCGGCTTCATCGCACCCGTTGCGATGGGGGTGGCCATCGCATTCGCGGTGTCGTGGAAGCCGTTGGTGAAATCGAAGAACAGGGCCAGTGCGATGACCAGCACGACGATGAGGGTGAGATCCACCGGTTTCTTTCTCGTGTCGGGACACAGTCCACCCTGCGAGAGTTCATCAGGATTTCATGCAAGTGACCTGGCGCTGTTTCGCAACCACGAAAATCCTCACACGCCAGAACAGTCAGGTCAACTTCGCCGGGATGCAGGTCAACGCGACCGGGCCGCGTCCGGCCGTTTGCAGAGGACGAGATCGACGAGGCGCTCCGCGAATCCGGGGTCAGAAGGATCCCTGGCCAGCGCGCGGAAGATCAGGGCGCCGATCAGGGTCTCGCTGACGTCGTCGATGGGCAGGTCGGCGCGCAGCTCACCCTCGGCGCGGGCGGTACGCAGGCGCGCGGAGAAGAGCCGGGGGTCTGCGAGGGCTTCGCGCAACCGGCTGCCGACCTCGGCATTGGCCGTCGCCGCGGCGATCAGAGAGCGGAACAGCCCCTCGCCCGTCGCGCTCTCCAGCACGGAGAGGACCTCCGTGAGCCACGCGGTGATGTCCGCTCTGAGGTCGCCCGTGTCGGCGAGGACGAAGCTGTCCGGCAGCAACATGCCCTCCAGCAGGCACTCGGCGATCAATTCGCTCTTGCCGGACCACCAGCGGTAGACGGTCTGCTTTCCGACCCCGGCTCGCGCGGCGATGCCCTCGATGCTGAGGTGGTCGTAGCCGCGTTCGGCGAACAGCGCCGCCGTCGCCTCGAGGATCGCGAGCCTCGCCGCCTCGCTGCGGGGAGCCCCTCGTCGTCCTTCCGGCATGGCTCACAGCTTACCTGCATTTATCGAGACGGACCGTTGCGTATTATCGACGCGGACGCCACGAAAGGGACAGACACCATGGCCGAACTGCTGTACAGACTCGGGAAGTTCTCCGCGCGCCGCGCCTGGCGGGTGGTCATCGCCTGGCTCGTCATCCTCGGTATCGCTGTCGGCGGCTTCCTGATCGGGTTCAAGGGCCTGACGACCAGCTTCGACGTGCCTGGGACCGCATCCGGAGCCGTTGTCGACGAGCTGACGAAGAAGCTCCCCGACTACGCAGGCGCGTCCGGCACCGTGGTGTTCCACACGAACGACGGCTCGGAGTTCTCGGCCGGGCAGCGCAAGCAGATCAGCGCACTCGCCGCCGGCGCGGATGGCCTCCCCGACGTCTCCAACGTCATCGACCCGTTCAGCACCGAAGCGGATCGCGCGGACAAGCAGGCCCAGGTGGATGCGGGCACGGCCCAGCTGAAGCAGGCGACGGCGCAGCTCGACGCCGGTCAGCAGCATCTGGATGCGGCGAAGCAGCAACTCCAGGCGGCCGGGATGCCGACAACGCAGCTCGATGCGCAGCAGCAGACCATCGACGCCAATCGCGCCACCATCACGGCGAAGCAGACCGAACTCGCGCAGGGCGCGGAGCTCCTGAAGCTGTCCGACGGCATCCGGGTGGTGTCGAAGGACGGAGCGACGGCTCTCGTGAACGTGGCGTTCACCAAGCCCCGGCTGGAACTGTCCGAGGACTCCAAGCAGGCGGTCATCACACACTTCGAGTCGAAGCCGGTCGACGGCGTGACCGTGTCGTTCTCCACGGACATCGCCCAGGGCGTTCCGCAGATCGTCGGCATCGGCGAACTGGTCGGCGTGGTGTTCGCTGCGATCGTCCTCGTGGTGGTGCTGGGCTCGCTGATCGCGGCCGCCCTCCCTCTCGTGACGGCGCTGTTCGGCGTGGCGGTCGCCGCCCTCGGCTCTCTCGCGTTCTCCGGCGTCGTCGATATGGCGTCCGTCACTCCCGTGCTCGCCATCATGCTCGGCCTCGCGGTCGGCATCGACTACTCGCTGTTCATCGTCAAACGGCACAGACGCCAGCTGCTGGAAGGGGCTGAGGCGCACGAGTCCGTCGGCCTCGCGAACGGCACGTCCGGCAACGCCGTCGTCTTCGCCGGCACCACGGTCGTCGTCGCGCTGCTCGCCCTGAACGTCACCGGCGTGCCGTTCCTCGGCCTGATGGGCACGGTCGGCGCTGTCGCCGTCGTCCTGGCCGTCCTCATCGCGATCACGCTGACCCCGGCCATCCTTGGCCTGCTCGGAACCCGGCTGCTCTCCAAGCGCGCCCGCACGAAGATCGGGCAGGTGCACCACGACGACACCGCCGCCAAGCCGATGTCGACCTGGCGCGCGGTCATCACGGTGATCGCGACCGCCGCCGCCTTGCTGGTGATCGCCATCCCGGCCCTGTCGATGCGCGTCGGCCTGCCGGACGGCTCCTCCGAGCCCGTCGCCTCCACCACGTACAACGCGTTCGAGCAGACCGCTGCGGCGTTCGGGGACGGCGCGACCGGCCCGCTGCTGGTCACCGCGAACATCCCGGCCGGGCTGCCGGACGACAAGGTCACCTCCACCCAGCTCGACATCGCCCGCACGCTGGCCGACCAGAAGGACGTGGTCGCCGTCGCGCCGATCGCCGTGTCCGACGACCACCGGCTGATGGCCTTCCAGGTCGTCCCGGCCGAAGGCCCGAACAGCGTCTCGACGGAGAAGCTCGTCGGCTCCCTCCGCGATCTCGGAACGGTGAACGGCGACATCCACCTGGGCGTCTCGGGCCAGACGGCGATCAACCTCGACATCTCGCAGAACCTCGCCGACGTCCTCCCGCTCTACCTGCTGGTGGTGGTCGGGCTGTCACTACTGATCATGATCCTGGTGTTCCGGTCGCTGCTGGTGCCGCTGATCGCCACGGGTGGCTTCATCCTGTCGCTGTTCGCGACCTACGGCGCCATCACCGCCCTGTTCCAGTGGGGCTGGGGCGCGGACGCGCTCGGCATTCACACCGGCCCCATCCTGAGCTTCCTGCCGGTGATCCTGGTCGGCATCCTGTTCGGCCTCGCGATGGACTATCAGCTGTTCCTGGCGTCCGGGATGCGCGAAGCGTACGTGCACGGGGCTTCGGCACGGCTGGCGGTGGCGAAGGGCTTGCGGGCCGGTCGCACCGTGGTGATCGCGGCGGCCCTGATCATGATCTCGGTCTTCGGCGGCTTCGTGTTCAGCGACTCGACGATGATCCGGTCGATCGGGTTCGGCCTGGCGTTCGGCGTGCTGGTCGACGCGTTCGTCGTGCGGATGCTGCTGATGCCGGCGTTGATGCACCTGCTCGGGCGCTCGGCCTGGTGGCTGCCGAAGTGGCTCGACCGGATGATGCCGAACGTCGACGTGGAGGGCGCTGCGCTGGAGCGACGGCACCACGTGGAGTGACGAAAGTCACAACCGCCCGACGCCGGTCACCGACACCACCGCGACCCCGGCCTCCGCGGAGGCCGGGAGCAGCACCTCGGCGCTGATCCCCCAGTCGTGGTCCCCGGCCGGGTCGGCGAAGATCTGCCGCACCTTCCAGACGCCGTCGGTCGCCGCCGCCGTCTCGTCGACGATGATCATCGCCGCCGACCTGGCTGCCGCGTCGGTGCCGATCTCGTCGTGCTCGGCGTAGTACGCCTCCAGCGCCGCATCCCAGTCCACCTCGGTGAACGCCGGAGTCGCGAGACCCGCCAGCCCGGCCGCCTCGACCTCCACCGCGCCGAGCTCCTGCACCTTGTCGAGCGCCGCCAGCTGCACCCGGCGGAAAAGCTCGTTGCGCACCAGGACGAAGAACGCGCGGCGGTTGGTGGTGACGTTCCGCGGTGCGGGCGGCGCGATCGCCCCCGCCGACGCCGCGTGTGCGTCCGCATCCGGGTGGATGAGCTCCTCCCACTCGTCGAGGAGGCTGGAGTCGACCTGCCTGACCAGTTCGCCGAGCCACTCGATCAGATCGCGGAGGTCGTCGGTGCGGAGGTCGGCGGGGACCGTCTGGCCGAGCGCCCGGTATGCGTCGGAGAGGTAGCGGAGCACGACGCCCTCTGAACGGGCGAGCTTGTAGAGCGCGATGTACTCGCCGAACGTCATCGCCCGCTCGTACAGGTCGCGCACCACCGATTTGGGGCTGAGCTCGAAGTCGGCCACCCACGGCTGGCTGGCCGCGTAGGTGGAGAAGGCGGCTGCCAGCAGCTCGGCGTGGGGCTGCGGATGCGTGACCTGCTCCAGCGCCTCCATCCGGTCGTCGTATTCCACGCCGTCCGCCTTCATGGCCGCGACCGCCTCGCCGCGCGCCTGGAACTGCTGCGCCGACAGCACGGGACGCGGGTCGTCGAGGGTCGCCTCGACCACCGAGACGATGTCGAGGGCGTACTCGGGCGACTCGGGGTCGAACAGTTCGAACGCGGCGAGCGCGAACGGGGACAGCGGCTGGTTGAGGGCGAAGTTCGGCTGCAGGTCGACGGTCAGCTGGATGCGGCCGTCCACGTTCTCGACGACCCCGGCGGTGAGCAGGGAGCGGTAGAGGCCGAGCGCGCGGCGGGCGAGCGCGAGCTGGCGTTTCCACGGCTCGTGGTTGTCGAACACGAGGGCGCGGACGTGCGAGAACACGTCTCCGCCGCGGGCGATGACGTTGATGAGCATCGCGCTGGTGATCTGCATCGACGAGGTCAGCGTCTCCGGCTCCGCCTCGATCAGCTTCCTGAACGACGGCTCACCCCAGGAGACGAAGCCGTCCGGCGCCTTCTTGCGAACGATCTTGCGGCGCTTCTTGGGGTCGTCTCCGGCCTTCTCGATGGCTTTGAGGTTCTCCGACTCGTGCTCCGGCGCCTGGGCGACGACCGTACCGGCGGTGTCGTAGCCCGCCCTCCCAGCGCGTCCGGCGATCTGGTGGAACTCCCGGGCGTTGAGCTGGCGCATCCTGGTGCCGTCGAACTTGGTGAGCGCGGTCAGCAGCACGGTCCGGATGGGGACGTTGATGCCGACGCCGAGGGTGTCCGTGCCACAGATCACCCGGAGCATCCCGCGCTGCGCCAGCTGCTCGACGAGCCTGCGGTATTTGGGGAGCATCCCGGCGTGGTGCACGCCGATGCCCTGGCGCAGCAGCCGGGAGAGGGTCTTGCCGAACGATGTCGTGAACCGGAACTCGCCGATCAGCTCGGCGATCGCATCCCGTTGCTCCCTGCTCGCGATCTTCGCGCTCGACAGGGCTTGCGCGCGCTCGAGGGCGGCGAGCTGGGAGAAGTGGACGATGTAGATGGGCGCCTGGCCGGTGCTGAGCAGGTCTTCGACGGTCTCGTGCGCCGGGGTGACCTCGTAGTAGTAGTGCAGCGGCACCGGGCGTTCGACACCGGTGACGGTCGCCGTCTCGCGGCCGGTGCGCTTGGTGAGGTCGTCGGCGAGCGCCGTGACGTCGCCGAGGGTGGCCGACATGAGCACGAACTGGGTGCGCGGCAGGGTGAGCAGCGGCACCTGCCAGGCCCAGCCGCGGTCGGGGTCGGCGTAGAAGTGGAACTCGTCCATGACCACCTGGCCGACGGGGGTGTCCTCCCCGTGGCGCAGGGCGAGGTTCGCCAGGATCTCCGCGGTACAGCAGATGATGGGCGCATCGGCGTTGACGGCGGAGTCGCCTGTCATCATGCCGACGTTCTCCGCGCCGAAGATCTCGACCAGGGAGAAGAACTTCTCGGAAACCAGCGCCTTGATCGGCGCGGTGTAGAAGCTGCGCTCCCCGCGGGCGAGCGCGGTGAAGTGGGCGCCGACGGCGACGAGTGACTTGCCCGTGCCTGTCGGTGTGCTCAGGATGAGATTCGCCCCGGCGATCACCTCGATCGCCGACTCGTCCTGAGCCGGGTACAGCGTGATGCCACCCGCCTCCACCCACGACACGAAGGTGTCGTAGACGGCGTCGTCGTCCACGCTGTGTGGACCGGTGTAGCCGGGGATCGTCCCGACGCGGAGCTGACTGCGTTCTGACATCGTTCCCCAAGCCTCCCACGTTCACCGCACACTCGACATCGTCACAGCTTCCGCGCCTAGCCTCACGCCATGGTGTCGTTCTGGCGCTCGGCTGCTGCCGGGGTGGCGAGCGTGCTCGCCGGTGTCGGCGCGGGGGAACTCGTCAGCGCGTTCCTCGTGCAGAACGGCAGCCCCGTGCTCGTGGTCGGCGCGCTCGTGATCGACCTGGTGCCCGCCTGGCTGAAAGAGGCGGTCATCTCGGTGTTCGGCACGGGCGACAAGGCCGTGCTGATCGTGTCGCTGGCGATCGTGGTGCTCCTCGCGGGCGCCCTGGCCGGCTGGCTGGAGCTGCGCAGGCCACCGCTCGGGCGCATCCTGATCGGCGTCGGCGGGGCGGTCGGCGTGTTCGCAGCCCTCACGCGTTCCGGTGCGGGGCTGCTGGATGCGGCCCCCTCCCTGGTCACGGCTGTCGTCGGGATTCTCGTGCTCGGCGCCCTGGCGAACCTGCTGCGGGGCACGACGCCCACCAGGATCGCGCCGGACGGCGCAGTGACGCGGCGCCGCTTCCTCACTGCGACCGGGCTCACCGCGGCGGGCGGCGCGGTCGCCGTGATCGTCGGGCAGGTCGTCGCGACCGGATACCGCACCGCCGCCGCAGCCCGCGCGGCCTTCCACCTGCCGAAACCGGCCGTCGTCGCCCCGCCCGTTCCGGCGGCCGCATCGTTCGACATCGCCGGGCTCTCGCCGGTCGTCACCCCGAACGCCGACTTCTACCGCATCGACACCGCCCTGCAGATCCCGGGCATCGACCCTTCCACCTGGAAGCTGCGCATCACCGGACTCGTCGAGAACGAGGTCGAGCTGAGCTTCGCCGAACTGCTGAAGCTGCCGCTGGAGGAGTCCACCACCACGCTCACCTGCGTCTCCAACGAGGTCGGCGGCAACCTGATCAGCAACGCCACCTGGCTCGGCTACCCCATCCGGCACCTGCTGGCCCGCGCGAAGCCGAAGCCCGAAGCCGACATGGTGCTGTCGAAGAGCCAGGACGGCTGGACCGCCAGCACCCCGATCGAGGCGCTCACCGACGAGCGGAACGCGATCCTCGCCGTCGGGATGAACGGGCAGCCGCTCCCTCTGGAGCACGGCTACCCCGTCCGGATGGTCGTGCCCGGCCTCTACGGCTACGTGTCGGCCACCAAGTGGGTCGTCGAGCTGAACGTGACGAGGTTCGACAAGGCCACCTCGTACTGGACCGACCGCGGCTGGTCGCAGCTGGGCCCGGTGAAGCTGTCGTCGCGCATCGACGTCCCCTCCTCCGGACGTCAGGTCCCGGCGGGCACCGTCGCGGTCGCGGGCGTCGCCTGGTCGCAGCACGTCGGCGTGAGTGCCGTGCACGTGCAGATCGACGGCGGAGAGTGGCACGAGGCGACGCTCGCCGACGCCATCTCGATCGACACCTGGCGGCAGTGGAAGTACGCGTGGCCCGCCACGAAGGGCTCCCACACCATCCGGGTGCGGGCGACGGACGCGAAAGGCACGGTGCAGACTTCCAAGGTCGCCGACGTCGTTCCCAACGGCGCCACCGGCCTGCACTCCATCTCCGTCACCGTCGCCTGACGACTCGGGCGACACTGACCTGGCCGGCGACACTGACCTGCCCGCCGACACTGACGCGGCCTGCCGACACTGACGTAGCCTTAGCGGCATGGGGACACCTCCGCTCGTCGAACCGGGTCCAGAGCTCACGCCGGAGCGCGAGGCCCGCTACGCCCGCACCGCACAACTGCCCGGCTTCGGGATGCTCGCCCAGCGCCGCCTCCGCAACTCCCGGGTGCTCGTGGTCGGGGCGGGCGGGCTCGGTAGCGCTGTGCTCCCTGTGCTGGCCGCGTCAGGATTCGGAACCATCGGCATCGTGGACGACGACAGGGTAGAGCAGAGCAACCTGCCCAGGCAGACCGTGCACACCCCGGCCGACGTCGGCAGGAGCAAGGTCGACTCCGCCGCCGACGCGGTGCGCGCGCTCGACGCGGAGACCGAGCTGGTGCTGTTCCGCGAGCGGCTGACCGCGCAGAACGCCGAGCGCATCCTGGACGGGTTCGACCTGGTGCTCGACGGCAGCGACAACTTCCCCACCCGCTACCTGGTGAACGACGCCGCCGTGCTGGCCGGGCTCCCCGTGGTCTGGGGCGCCGTGCACCAGTTCGGCGGCCAGGTCGGGGTGAGCTGGGCGGCGTACGGGCCGCAGTATCGCGACCTATTCCCGGTGCCGCCGGAGGCGGGGAGCGTGGAGAGCTGCGCGGAGGCGGGGGCTCTCCCCTCGGTCTGCGCGGTGATCGGCGGCCTGATGGCGGGCGAGGCGATCAAGCTCGTCACCGGGACGGGCACGCCGCTGCTCGGCCGGGTGCTGGTGCACGACGCACTGCGCGGCGACCTGCGCGAACTGGCCTACGAACGCGACCCGGCCGCCGAACCGGTGACCGGCTTGATCGACTATGAGGAGTTCTGCGGAGTGACCGACACCATCTCCCCCACCGAACTGCACGCCAGGCTGCTCGCCGGTGAGCCGCACACGCTGCTCGACGTGCGCGAGCCCTGGGAGGCGGACATCGCCGAGATCCCGGGCTCGCTGCTCGTCCCGCTTGGGGTCGTGGTCGACGATCCGGCTGGGGTCGCAGCGCGGCTCGGCGGCGACCCGCTCGTGATCGTCTGCCACCACGGCATCCGGGCGGAGACCGCGCGGGCGCGTCTGGCGGAGGCCGGGGCATCCGGGGTCGTGCTCGCAGGGGGCATCGACGCCTGGGCCAGAGACATCGACGCCGGCCTGGCGCGATACTGAGACCATGACGCCACCGCGCACCGTCGAGGAGCACGCCGAGATCATCGCCAGGCTGGTCGAGCCGCTCGTGTCGGGCGGCGCGAGCGAGTCGGTTCCGCTGGCCGCCGCCTCCGGCCGGGTCACGGCCGCGGAGGTGCGCTCCGACGTCGACCTGCCGTTGTTCCGCAACTCGCAGATGGACGGCTACGCGGTGCGCGCCGCCGACATCGAGCGCGCACCGGTCGCCCTGGAGGTGAGCGGCGACATCCCCGCGGGCCACACCGTCCCGGTGATCCTCACGCCGGGGACCGCCGTGCGCATTATGACCGGAGCACCCGTGCCGAGCGGCGCGGACACCGTCGTGCCCGTCGAGGACACCGAACTGGTGCTCGGCCGCGACGACGACCTGTCCGGCGCCGTCGTCGAGATCGCTCGCTCGCGCCGCCCTGGCGAGTATGTGCGCGACCGCGGCAGCGATCTGCGCCGCGGCGACACCCTGGTGGATGCCGGCACCCGGCTGGCCGCGCGCCACCTGGCCGCCCTCGCAGCGGCCGGGGTGGAGACGGTGGAGGTGCGCGCCCTGCTGAGGGTCGGCATCCTGACCACCGGCGCCGAACTCGTCTCCGGCGGGGCGACGGCCGCGTTCGGGCAGGTGTTCGACGCGAACGGCGTCGCGCTCGCCGCACTGGTCGAGGAGTCCGGAGCCGTCGTCTCCGTGCGCACGGCGACGACCGACGACAGGGACGAGTTCGAGCACGCGCTGCTGGCCGCCGTCGCGGTGAGCGACCTCGTCGTCACCTCCGGCGGCATCTCGAAGGGCGCGTTCGAGGTGGTGCGAGAGGTGCTGGAGCCGCGCGGAGCGGAGGTGGTGACCGTCGCGATGCAGCCGGGAGGGCCGCAGGCGACCACCGTCGTCGACGGCGTGCCGGTGCTCTCCTTCCCCGGCAACCCGGTGAGCACGCAGGTGTCTTTCACGGTGTTCCTGCGCGACCTGCTGCGCGCGTCGGCCGGGCTGCCAGGCTCCGGGTCGGAACACGCCCCGCTCGCGTCTGCCGTGCGGTCGGTGCCCGGCAAACGGCAGTTCCTGCGCGGCAGACGGTTGCCGGACGGCACGGTCGAGCAGGTCGCAGGACCCAGCTCGCACCTCGTCGCAGCCATGGCCAGGGCCGACGTGCTGATCGACGTGCCGACAGCGACAGAAAGCCTCCCTGCAGGAGCGGACGTGACAGTGTGGAGACTATGAGCAACGCGGACGACCGGGGCGGACTGAGCCATATCGACGGCGACGGACGGGCCAGGATGGTCGACGTAGGCGGCAAGCCGGAGACCGACAGGGAGGCGGTGGCGCGCGGACGCGTGGTCACCCGCTCGGACGTGGTGCGGCTGGTCCGTGCGGACGACCTGCCGAAGGCGGATGTGCTCGCCACGGCACGGCTGGCCGGGATCGGCGGCGCCAAGCGCACCTCCGAACTGATCCCGCTCTGCCACCCGCTGCCGCTCTCGGCGGTCGACATCGAGTTCTCGCTGGACGCTGAGGCCGGGGTCATCGACATCCAGGCCACCACCCGCACCCACGGACGCACCGGTGTCGAGATGGAGGCGCTGACGGCGGTCGCGGTGGCCGGTCTCACGCTGCACGACATGATCAAGGCGGTCGACCCCGCCGCCACGCTCACCGACGTGCAGCTGCTGTCGAAGTCGGGTGGCAAGCGCGGCGAGTGGCGGAGGACGGACGCGTCGGCGAGTGCCGCTGGCGCCGCATCCGGTGCTGCCGCATCCGGTGCTGCCGGCATCGTCATCGTCTCCTCCACCCGCGCCGCCGCCGGTGAGGCGGAGGACACCACCGGCCCCGTCATCGCCGCCTGGCTCGCCGAGCGCCGCCTGCCCGCCGAGGTGCGGGTGGTCGCCGACGCCGACATCGGCGCGGCCATCCGGGAGGCGGTGCGCGCCCGCCCCGCGGTCCTCCTCACCACCGGCGGCACGGGCGTCTCCCCCACCGACCGCACGCCGGAGGCGACGACAGCCGTGCTCGACCGGGCGCTCCCCGGCGTCGCGGAAGCCCTCCGGGCGCGCGGAGCGGAGAGCACGCCGCTCGCCGCCATCAGCCGGGGCGTCGCCGGGATCGCCGGAGCGACCGTCGTGGTCAACCTGCCCGGCTCGCGCGGCGGGGTCGCGGACGGGCTCGCCGTGCTCGACGGGCTGCTCCCGCACCTGCTCGACCAGTTGCGCGGAGGCGATCACACCCGATGAGCGACGTGTATGCGGTCATCAGCGCCGATCCGCTCGACGGTGCGGCGGTGGAGGAGTTCGTCTGGCGGTCCGAATCCGGCGCCGTCGTGTCGTTCCAGGGCATCGTGCGCGACCACGACGGAGGCCGCGGCGTCGTCTCGCTCGACTACCGTGCGCATCCGGAGGCCGAGCGGTTCCTCCGCGAGTGCTGCGAGGAGATCGCGGGCCGCACCGGTCTGCGGGTCGCCGCCGAGCACCGGGTCGGCTCGCTGACCATCGGCGATCCAGCGCTCATCGCCGCGGTCGCCGCCCCGCACCGCGCTGAGGCGTTCGGCGCCTGCGCCGCCCTCGTCGACCTCATCAAGACCCGCGTCCCCATCTGGAAGCGCCAGCACTTCGCCGACGGCGTCTCCGAGTGGGTCGGCCTCTAACTCTTCCGCCGCCTTACCTCCCCCTCCGACCGAAGCCATCGAGTCGGGACTTATGCACGCCCCAGACCGGCGTGTCGCGTGCATAAGTCCCGGCTCGATGGCTGCGGGAGCCGCAGGTGCGGGGATAGGGTGTGGAATGTGCCGCAGATTCGGGTTAAGGACGCATCGCTCTATCTGGGCGTGAGCGACGACACTGTGCGCCGGTGGATCGACGCCGGGGTGCTCAGCAGCGCGAAGGACGACGCGGGTCGGGCGGTGGTCGACGGCTTCGAGCTGGCGCAGCTCGCCAAGCAGAACGCGGTGCTACCCACCGACCCGTCCGGGGTCGCCCGCTCCGCCCGCAACCGCTTCGTCGGCATCGTGACCGACATCGTCGTGGATACCGTGATGGCGCAGGTGGAGTTGCAGTGCGGCCCGCACCGCGTCGTCTCGCTGATGAGCAGCGAGGCCGTGCGTGAACTCGGCCTGGAGCTCGGCTCCGTGGCCGTCGCCGTCGTGAAAGCCACCACCGTGATCGTCGAGACCCCTCTCGGAAAGGACTGACCCCGTGCGCCTCCGGTTCACCGCGGCAGCAGCCGTCGTCGTCGCAGCAGCCATCGCCCTGACCGGATGCTCGTCCTCCGGGTCGCAACCCACCGCCTCCACCGGCTCACCGACGGCTGACCCCGTCACCGGCACGGTCACCGTGTTCGCCGCCGCGTCGCTCACCGCGACCTTCACGAAGCTCGGGCAGGCGTTCGAGGCCGAGCACCCGGGCGCGAAGGTCACCTTCAGCTTCGCCGGGTCGTCCGACCTGGTGTCGCAGATCACCGAGGGGGCGCCCGCCGACGTCTTCGCCTCCGCCGACGAGGCCAACATGGCGAAGGTCACCACCGCGAAGCTGGCGAACGGCCAGCCGATCGACTTCGCCACCAACGTGCTCGCCATCGCCGTGCCGCCGGGCAACCCGGCGAAGATCACCGCGTTCGCCGACCTGGCGAAGCCGGGCGTCAAGACCGTCGTCTGCGCTCCGCAGGTGCCGTGCGGGACGGCGACGGCCAAGGTGGAGGCGTCCAGCGGGGTGACGCTCACCCCGGTCAGCCAGGAGTCGTCGGTCACCGATGTGCTCGGCAAGGTCGAGTCCGGCGAGGCCGACGCCGGCATCGTCTACGTCACCGATGTGAAGGGCGCGGGCAGCAAGGTCGACTCCGTCCCGTTCCCCGAGGCCGCGAAGACGGTCAACACCTACCCGATCGTCGCGCTCACCGCGGCCGCGAACCCCGTGGGCGCGACGGCGTTCGTCGACTTCGTCACCGGCACGAAGGGCCGCGCCGTTCTCGCCGCCGCCGGTTTCGGGGCGCCGTAGGCGTGGCAGCTTCGGCTGCACCGGGTGCGCCGCGGGCATCGGCGGCATCGGCGGCACCGCCACGCCGCCTCGACGTTCCCGCCTGGATCGTCGCGGTGGCCGTCATCGGCGTCCTGTTCGTGCTGCTGCCGCTCGTGGCGATGCTGGTCAGGGTCGACTGGGGGCAGTTCATCCCGCTGATCACCTCGCAATCGTCACAGGATGCGCTCTGGCTGAGCCTCCGCACCTCCGTCGCGGCCACCGCCCTCTGCGTGGTGCTCGGCGTGCCGATGGCGACCGTGCTGGCCCGCGTCCCGTTCCCCGGGCAGCGGGTGGTGCGCGCCGTCGTGCTGCTCCCCCTCGTGCTGCCTCCCGTGGTCGGCGGTCTCGCCCTGCTCTACCTGTTCGGTCGCCGCGGCCTGCTCGGCGGGGTGCTCGACGTCGCGTTCTCGACGACTGCCGTCGTGCTCGCGCAGACGTTCGTCGCGCTGCCGTTCCTGGTGCTGAGCCTGGAGGGAGCGCTGCGCACGGCCGGAACACGCTACGAGGCGGTCGCAGCGACCCTCGGCGCGCGGCCTGCGACCGTGCTGTTCCGGGTGACGCTCCCGCTCGTGCTGCCCGCCCTGGTGTCCGGCGCGATCCTGTCGTTCGCCCGCGCCCTCGGCGAGTTCGGTGCGACGCTGACCTTCGCGGGCAGTCTGCAGGGCGTCACGCGCACCCTGCCGCTGGAGATCTATCTGCAACGCGAGACCGATCCGGATGCGGCCGTCGCCCTCTCGCTCGTGCTCATCGTGGTGGCCGTGCTGGTGGTCGCCGTCGCGCACGGCGCCGGCGAGCCTGCCCAGCGGCGCAGGAGGGCGGCATCGTGAGCGACGGCGCCCTCCGGATGCGCGCGACGCTCGCCGAGCGCGGCGTCGACCTCGACGTGACCATCGCCGATGGCGAGACCGTCGCCGTCCTCGGGCCGAACGGCGCCGGCAAGTCCACCCTGCTCGGGATGCTCGCGGGCCTCGTCCGCCCCGACTCCGGCCGGGCGACGCTCGGCGACGACGTGCTGTTCGATCTGCCAGGCGCCTGGACCCCGCCGCATCGGCGCGGGGTCGCCCTGCTCGCGCAGGAAGCGCTGCTCTTCCCGCACCTGACCGTGCGGCAGAACGTGGAGTTCGGTCCCCGCGCGGGTCGCGCATCCCGGACTGCTGCGCGCACGGCCGCGGACGGCTGGCTGAGGACGGTCGGCGTGGAGGATTTCGCAGACCGCCGTCCGGACGAACTCTCCGGCGGGCAGGCGCAGCGCGTCGCCGTCGCCCGCGCGCTCGCGGCCGAGCCCCGGCTGCTGCTGCTCGACGAGCCGCTCTCCGCGCTGGATGTCTCCGTCACCGGCGAGGTGCGGCAGACGCTCGCCAGGGCACTGGCCGGGCGCACCGCGGTGATCGTCAGCCACGACGCGCTCGACGCGTACCTGCTCGCCGACCGCGTGATCGTGCTGCATGACGGCCGGATCGTCGACGACGGTCCTGCGCGTGACGTGCTCGACCGGCCGCGGCGGGCGTTCACCGCCGAACTGACCGGGGTGACGCTGCTGAGCGGGCGGCGCACCGCCTTCGGGATCGTCACCGACGACGGGCTCGCGCTCGACGGGACGGCCACCGGGCATCCGGCCGACGGCGACCGCGTGGCCGCGGCCATCCGCCCCTCCACCGTGCGCGTGCTCGCGTCGGAGCAAGCGGTGACTTCCGCGAACACCCTTCCCGCCGTTGTCGCCGACCTCGAACCGCGCGGCGGTCTCGTCCTCGTGCGCACGGACCGGTTCCCTGCGCTCGTCCCCGCGTCGCAGGTCGCGGACCTCCGGCTCGCGCCGGGCACTCCAGTCACGCTGATGGTCGCGCCGGACGACGTGAGCGTCTATCCGGCCTGACGAGAACGCGCGGACTCAGTGCCCGCCGATTCCCGAACCGATCATGGCGTTGCCGCCGTTCGGGTTGCGCGACGGCTCAGGCTCGTCGAACCGCGGGTTCGCCTTGCCGGGCTGACTCGTCCTGACCACCCGGATGCGCACAGCGAACACGATCGCGACGATCATCGCGGCGAGCAGCACGGCGGCGGCAACGACGACCGCCCAGCCCGCAGCGTTGCCCATCCCGATCATCACCACGCCGAGCGGGCCGAGCAGCCACGTCCCGACCCCGGCGACGCACACGCCGACCACGAGCAGCGCGAACCTCGTGCGCCGCCTCTGCTCGATCGCGAACTCGTTCATCAGATCACTCATGATGGACACCCCCTCGTTCTCAGCCCCACCTGTCCCACCAACCTAGTGGATGGGATGCCTCAGCCGCCCGCGAACGGCGGGAGGACATCCACCGTCCCGGCGATGGCGCGCGCCGGGTCTCTGGAAACGACCGCGTCCACCAGGAACGACCCCGACCGCAGCACCTTCTCCATCGGCTCCCCGTACCGGTCGAGCAGGTCGGCCCGCAACGCCCCGAGCGTCGGCTCCGGCAGGTGGATGCGCTCCTCGCGCCGCCCCGCCGCCTCCTCGGCCGCGGCGAAGTACCGCACGAGCACCGTGGCGCCGTCAGCCGGGTCCGTTTGCTTTGCCAGCTCAGCCCGCTCGGCCAGCTCAGCCACCGATCGCCCCCATGCTCCGCACGGGCGGCACGAACCCCGCCGCATTGATCCCGTGCCCGGCCTGCTTGCCCCACATCGCGCCGCGCCACCAGCGGGCGATCTCGGCGTCGTCCGCCCCTCCGCGGAGCAGCGCGCGCAGGTCGGTCTCGTCGTCGCCGAACAGACAGGAGCGCACCGTGCCCTCCGCCGTGATCCTGGTGCGGTCGCAGGCGGCGCAGAACGTGCGCGTCACCGACGCGATGATGCCGACCGTCGCCGGCCCCCTGTCCACCAGCCACTCCTCGGCCGGGGAGGACGGGTCGGTTCGTCCGGCCTCGGTGAGCGTGAAGCGGGCGCCGAGCACGTCGAGGAGGTCGGCGGCCTGCACCATGTTGTCGCGCATCCAGGTGTGGTCGGCGTCGAGCGGCATCTGCTCGATGAAGCGCAGCCGGCAGTCGTTGTCGATCGCCCAGGCCAGCAGGTCGGCAGCGCCGTCGAGCGTGTCGCGCATCAGCACGGCGTTGAGTTTCAGCGGGGTGAGCCCTGCGGCGTGGGCAGCGTGGATGCCGGCGAGCACGGCGGGAAGCCTGTCGCGCCTGGTCAGCCGGGCGAAATGCTCCCTGTCCACCGTGTCGAGCGACACGTTCACCCTGGTGAGTCCCGCATCCACCAGGCTCCGGATGCGGTGGTCCAGCCCGATCCCGTTGGTCGTGATCGAAAGGTCGACTCCCGGCGCGGCCTGCGCGGACAGTCCGATGATCTCGGCGAGGTCGGCGCGCATCAGCGGCTCCCCACCGGTGAAGCGCACCTCGGTGATGCCGAGGTCGCGCACCCCGATGTGCACGAGCCGCGCGATCTCCGGCGCGGTCAGCAGGTCGTCGCGCGGGATGCTCGGCAGGCCGTCCTCCGGCATGCAGTACGTGCAGCGCAGCGAGCACTTCTCGGTCACCGAGACCCGCAGGTCGCGGGCGACCCTGCCGAAGCGGTCGACGAGCCCCGCGACGTCCGGGCGCCCGGCGAGACTCGGCTCCGCGTGCAGAGCTGCGCTCCGAGGTGTGCCGAGATTCACGACGGTCATTCCAACACCATAGACCGGGAGCGGACACCATAGACCGCGAAGCATGGCGAGGAATAGGCTGCGCGCATGGGAATCATCTCCTCCGGATTCCTCGGCAAGCGCCGCACCGAGGACACCCGGCTTCCACCAGGCCAATACCTGACCGACGGCTTCCCCGTGCTCTCCGCCGGGCCGACGCCGCGCATCGGCCACGACGAGTGGGCGTTCACCATCACCACGGAGAAGGGGGACGTGCACCGCTGGAGCTGGGACGAGTTCCTCGCCCTGCCGCAGGAGGACGTGAGCACCGACATCCACTGCGTCACCAGCTGGTCGAAGCTCGGCACGTCGTGGAGAGGCGTCGCCCTCGACACCCTGTTCGACGGAATCGACACCGAGTTCGAGTACACGATGGCGCACTCCTACGGCGGCTACACCACCAACGTCCCGCTCGCCGACCTGCTCGACGGCAAAGCGTGGATCGCGCACTCGTTCGACGGCGCCGACCTGGCGCCGGAGCACGGCGGCCCTGCGCGGCTGCTGGTGCCGCACCTGTACTTCTGGAAGAGCGCCAAGTGGGTGAACGGCCTGCAGATGCTCCCGCAAGACCAGCCGGGCTTCTGGGAGAGCAACGGCTACAACATGTACGGGGACCCCTGGAAGGAAGAGCGCTACTGGTGAGCACGGCCTGGCGCGTCGCGGACGTGGTCGCCGCCCGCTTCGAGACGCCGACCGCGCGCACGCTGCGGCTGCGCATCCCGGGGCTGCACGGCCACCTGGCCGGCCAGCACGTCGACGTCCGGCTCACCGCGCCGGACGGCTACCAGGCGGTGCGCTCGTATTCGATCGCGTCGGCGCTGCCGGACGACGAACTGGAACTGACCGTCGAGGAGCTCGCAGACGGCGAGGTCTCGCCGTACCTGGTGCGCGGCGTGATGATCGGCGACCAGGTGGAGGTGCGCGGCCCGGTCGGCGGCTGGTTCGTCTGGCGGCCGGGCGAGCTGACGCCCATCCAGCTGATCGCGGGCGGCTCCGGGGTGGTGCCGCTGATGGCGATGGCGCGGGCGCACGCCGCTGCGGCGAGCGCGGCGCCGTTCCGGCTGCTCTACTCCGTTCGCTCCCCCGAGGCCGTGTACTACCGCGACGAGCTCGCGACACTCGCGCAGGATGCTGCGGCCCCGCTGAGCGTCGACTACGTGTACACGCGCAGCACCCCGCCGGGCTGGCCGGTGCCCGCCGGGCGTCTGACGGCCGAGGCGCTGGCGATGGCTGCGCCGGCGGTGGACGCCTCCCCCACCTTCTACCTCTGTGGGGCGACCGCGTTCGTCGAGACGGTCTCCGGCTGGCTGGTCGACGCCGGTCACGACCCTGCGCGGATCAGGACGGAACGCTACGGCGGGATCGGAGGAGCATCATGACGGACGGGTCAGATCGGACCGAGCTGAACTACCTCGACGGGAACGCCGCGGCCGGACTCCTCTCCGAAGTGTTCGCTGGCGACATCACCAGCGCGGTCGGCCGGTGCGCGAGCTGCGGCGACGAGGCCGTCGTCGCCGTCGCCAGGGTCTACCCGAACGACCACGGACTCGTGATCCGCTGCTCGGTCTGCGGCGACGTGCTCCTGGTCGCCGTCGAGGAACGCGAACGGGTGTGCGTCGACCTGCGCGGACTCCGCTGGCTGGAAGTGCGCCCAGCCGCCACCGCGTAGAATTCTCCGGTGCTCCCCGACTCCCCCGACCCTCAGACCGACCCGCCCTCCGCCGACGCGCCCCGCGTCGATCCCGCCGACCTCGCCGCCGCCCTCCGCGTGCTCGAGAACCTGCACGAGCTCGACGAGGAGCACCCCGACTTCATCACCGTGCGCCGTGCGACGGCCCACATGTTCAAGGCGGTCAAGCAGGCCAGGCGCAAAGAGATCCGGCGCGCCGTCGCCGAGGCGGACAAGGCCGTCGTCGCCGCGACCGCGACCGGCGCCCCGGACCGCATCGACGACGAGACCCGCGGACTCGACCTGACCACGGCCTCCGAGGGGGCCAGCGCCGGCACGCTGCTCAAGTCGCGGGCGTGCTACATCTGCAAGCAGCACTACACGCTGGTCGATGCCTTCTACCACCAGCTCTGCCCGGACTGCGCCGCCACCAGCCACGCCAAGCGAAACGCCCGCACCGACCTCACAGGCAAGCGCGCCCTCCTCACCGGCGGCCGCGCCAAGATCGGGATGCACATCGCGCTCCGCCTGCTGCGCGATGGCGCGCACCTCACCATCACCACCCGGTTCCCGAGGGATGCGGTCCGCCGCTTCTCCCAGCTGCCGGACTCCTCCGACTGGCTGCACCGCCTGCGCGTCGTCGGAATCGACCTGCGCGACCCCGCCCAGGTGATCGCGCTCGCCGACTCCGTCGCCGCACACGGCCCGCTCGACATCCTGATCAACAACGCGGCGCAGACCGTCCGCCGCTCCGCGGGCGCGTACTCGCTGCTCGCCGAGGCGGAGACCCAGCCGCTGCCGGACGGCCCGCTGCCCGAGATGGAGACGTTCGGGCACACGGCAGACCCGCACCCGCACGCCCTGGAGGCGTCCGTGGCCGCGCATCCACTGCTGTCGGCGGCGAACGTGTCCGGTACGGTCGCCGAGCTCGCCGGCGCCGGGGCTCTGACCGCTGACGAGCTGGCCGCGCTCGCGATGGCCCCAGGCTCGTCGTCGCTCGCCAAGCACGCGGACGGCACCGCCATCGACGCTGGCGGCCTCGTGCCGGACGTGCACACCGTCAACAGCTGGACGCAGGCCGTTCAGGATGTGGACCCGCTGGAAATGCTGGAGGTGCAGCTCTGCAACACCACAGCCCCGTTCCTCCTGATCAGCCGGCTGCGCGCCTCCATGGCGGCGGCCGAGGCAGGGCGGGCGTACATCGTCAACGTCTCGGCGATGGAGGGCGTGTTCGGCCGCCGCTACAAGGGGCCGGGCCACCCGCACACCAACATGGCCAAGGCGGCGCTGAACATGCTCACCCGCACCAGCGCCGGCGAGATGTTCGAGACGGACGGCATCCTGATGACCGCCGTCGACACCGGCTGGATCACCGACGAGCGCCCGCACTACACCAAGGTGCGCCTGGCGGAAGAGGGCTTCCACGCCCCGCTCGACCTAGTCGACGGCGCAGCGCGGGTGTACGACCCGATCGTGCGCGGCGAGGCGGGAGAAGACCTGTACGGCGTCTTCCTGAAGGACTACCGCAATTCGGCCTGGTAGCGCGGCCGGATAACTCTTCGAGAACAGCGTCATTCCCGTGCCGTTGCGCGCTCTCCCAATGCGTACAATTCATGATGCGCGACGATCTGCGCGAGAACGAAGGAACCCGATGTCCAGCACTCCTGCGGAGCAGGCGCCGATCGGTCGCACTCCGGCAAGCCAGACACCCGTTCCCGGGCAGGCGCACGAAACGGCGTCCCGCGCATCCGGTGGGGCGTTCCGGCACTGGCTGCTCTCCGGCCTGGTCGACGAGCGCGGCACCCACCAGGGACCACACGGCCGCAAGCCGGAACGCCAGCACACGTGGTGGCAGGTCATGTGCCTCACCGGTGTCGACTACTTCTCCACCCTCGGCTACCAGCCGGCCATCGCCGCCCTCGCCGCCGGGCTCGTCTCGCCGTTCGCAACCCTCGTCCTCGTCGCGCTGACGCTGCTCGGCGCGCTCCCGGTGTACCGCAGGGTGGCGAGGGAGAGCTTCAAGGGCTCCGGCTCGATCGCCATGCTGGAACGGCTGCTGCCGTGGTGGGCAGGCAAACTCTTCGTGCTCGTGCTGCTCGGCTTCGCCGCGACCGACTTCATGATCACGATCACACTGTCCGCCGCCGACGCCACGGCCCACGCGATCGAGAACCCGTACACGCCCGCCTGGTTCCACGGCAACCAGGTCGGTATCACGCTCTTCCTGCTCGCGCTGCTTGGCGCCGTGTTCCTCAAGGGGTTCAAAGAGGCCATCGGGATCGCCGTGGTGCTGGTCGCCGTCTATCTGGCCCTGAACGTGGTCGTCGTCGCCACGTCGATCGTCGAGGTCTTCCAGCACGCCACCGCCATCGACGACTGGTGGCAGGCGCTCAACACCCAGCACGGCAATCCGCTGATGGTGGTGGGAATCGCCCTGCTCGTGTTCCCGAAACTCGCCCTCGGCCTGTCCGGGTTCGAGACCGGCGTCGCCGTCATGCCGCAGATCAAGGGCAAGCCGGGAGACGACCCTGAGCACCCGCAGGGCCGCATCCGTGGCGCCCACCGTCTGTTGACCACCGCGGCCATCATCATGAGCTGCTTCCTCATCACATCGAGCTTCACCACCACGCTGCTGATCCCGCAGAAGGAGTTCCAGTCCGGCGGGCAGGCGAACGGCCGTGCGCTCGCCTACCTGGCCCACGAATACCTGGGCAGCGGGTTCGGCACGGTCTACGACATCAGCACCATCCTCATCCTGTGGTTCGCCGGGGCATCGGCGATGGCCGGGCTGCTCAACCTCGTGCCGCGCTATCTGCCGCGCTACGGCATGGCGCCGCAGTGGGCGCGCGCCGTGCGCCCACTGGTGCTGGTGTTCATCCTGATCGCGTTCCTCATCACCATCGTCTTCCAAGCCGACGTGGATGCGCAGGGCGGCGCGTACGCGACCGGCGTCCTGGTGCTGATCACCTCCGCCTCCCTCGCCGTCGCCCTGTCGGCGCGCAGGAAGAAGCAGCGGAAACGCACCATCGCGTTCGGGATCATCACGGTGATCTTCGTGTACACGACCGTCGTCAACATCTTCGAACGCCCGGACGGCCTGCGCATCGCGAGCCTGTTCATCATCGGCATCCTGGTGATCTCAATCGTGTCCCGCATCGGCCGCTCGTTCCAGCTGCGCGCCACCTCCGTCACCCTCGATGTGACGGCGCTCGACTTCGTGCTCGAAGACGCCGAGGAGGGCGAGATCCGCATCATCTCGCACGAACCGGACGTCGACACGAACACGGAGTACGACCAGAAGAACAAAGACGAACGCAAGTACAGCCACATCCCGCAGCGGTCGCGCACCATCTTCCTCGAGGTGTACCGCTCCGACTCGTCCGACTTCGAAGAAGACCTGGTGGTGCAGGGCGTCGTCAAGCACGGCTACCGGGTGCTGCAGGTGAAGGCAGGCAACGTGCCGAACACGATCGCCGCGGTGCTGCTGGAGATCCGCGACGTCACCGGCATCGTGCCGACCATCTACTTCGAGTGGACGGAAGGCAACCCGATCTCGAACATGTTCCGCTTCCTCATCACCGGCGTCGGCGAGGTCGCCCCAGTGACCCGCGAGGTGCTGCGCGAGGCCGAGCGCGACGTGAAGCGGCGGCCGGCGGTGCACGTCTCCTGATCCGGCGGTGACGGGTACGGCTGCGGCGGCGACGGATCCGGCTGCGCGTGCCGCCACCGTCCGTGGGCGCGCTGTGGGAGCATGAGCGCATGTTCGGTCACGCGTTCTTCGAGACGATCGCCATCTCGTTCGAGGTGGTCGGCGTCTCGGCCATGGCCATCGGCTTCCTTGTCGCCGTCGCCATCTCGATCGCCGCCTGGGTGCGGACGCGCAGCGGGGCGACGGCGTTCACGACCCTGCGCCAGAGCTTCGGCGGCGTCATCCTGCTCGGCCTCGAGGTGCTGGTCGCCGCCGACCTCGTCCGCACCGTCACGTCGACCCCGTCGCTCACCGACGCCGTCGTGCTCGCGCTGATCGTCCTCATCCGGACGGTCCTGAGCTTCTCGCTCCAGATCGAGATCGACGGCGTCGCCCCGTGGCGTCGCGCCCTCGTCACCGGCCCCGAACTCATCGCCAGAGCCGCCACGCGCCACTCCGCGTCGCCAACCTCCCCCGACAAGCGAGCCCAGGGTTAGTCGCGCTCTTCGTGCGAAAGTACGGGCGCGTGTTGGCTAGTCGGTACGGGCGGCGCGCTCGGCGTTGCGGGCCTTGACGCGGGCGTTCTCGGCGTGGACGGCGGCCTGGGTGGCGCGCTCGGTGACGAGCCACGCCGGCGGCTCCTCGAGCAGCGACTTGATCTGCGCGGTGGTGAACGCCTCGTCGACCCCTGAGCGGGCGAGACCGGAGTTGGAGATCCCGAGCTTGTGGGCGACGACATCCCTGGGATGCGGTCCATTCGCGCGCAGCGAGACCAGCCACTCCGGCGGGTTGGCGGCGAGCTCGTCGAACTCGGTGCGGGTGATCTCGCCGTCCTGGAACTCTGCTGGGGCTGCCGGGAGGTAGATCCCCAGCTTCTTCGCGGCGGTCGCCGCCTTCATCGTCTGGGGCTTCTTCTGGGCGCTCATGGTTTCAAGGGTATCCGTTCGATACCCTCAGAGGATGCCGTCACCGTTCACGATCGTCTTCCCCCTCGGCGTGACCGTCGGCAAATGGACCCGCGTCTTCGAGCAGCGGCACCCGGAGGTGCAACTCATCGTGACCCGCGTGGCGGATGCTGAACAGCGAGAAGCCGTCGAAACGGGCGGCGCGGACATGGCGTTCGTGCGCGAACCGGTCGACACCGACGGCCTGCACCTGATCCCGCTTTATGCCGAGGACATCGTCGTCGCGATGCACCATGAGCACCTGCTCACGCTGGAGAAAAAGCTCCACCTGGCCGACCTCGACGGCGTGCCACGTGTCGAGGGCGTGCCGTCCGAGGCGATGTTCCGCAGCATCGCGGCCGGGGACGGCATCGCTGTGATGCCGCAGTCCGTCGCCAAGGCATTGCGCCGCAAAGACGTGGTCGCGCTGAAACTGGAAGACGCGGAACAGAGCAGGGTCGGCCTCGCCTGGCCCAGGGAGGCGCAGCACGAGCTGGTCGACGAGTTCATCGGAATCGTGCGGGGCCGCACCGCCCACAGCTCGCGCAACCCGGACGTCGCCGCCGCCGAGGCCGACGCCGCCCAAGACGCCAAGAAGCCCCAGCGCGCCGCCACAGGCCCGAACGGCCCCGCGAACAAACAGGGCAAGCAGGGCAAGCGCCCCACCTCCGGCCCGCGCAAACCCCCGCGCCGCAGCGGCGGACGCCGCCCCCGCTGACACACGGGCGCGGCGGGGCAGAATGTGGGGATGACAGGTTTCTGCGGATGACAGAGAGCGTCGGGCGGGAAGCACAGTCGGCGATCTACCGGGCCGGGGTCTCCGGGCGCACCCCGCGCATCCCCGTCGGCTTCGACGGGCTCGAGCGGGCGGCGCAGCGCCGCATGTCGCGCGCTGCGTTCGCATACGTCGCCGGCTCCGCCGGGCTTGAGCGCACGGACCGCGCAGACACCGCCGCGTTCGCCAGCCACCGGATCGTGCCGCGCGTGCTCCGCGACGTGTCGGCACGCGACCTCGGCATCGAGCTGTTCGGGAAGCGCCGCGCGACCCCGCTGCTGCTCGCGCCGATCGGGGTACTCGACCTGGCGCATCCATCGGCCGACGCCGGGGCCGCCAGAGCCGCCGCCGCCCTCGGCATCCCCGCGGTGCTCTCCAACCAGGCGTCGACGCCGATGGAGGCGGTCGCTGCGGCGATGGAGGCGGTGACCCCTGGCGCGAGCCGCTGGTTCCAGCTCTACTGGAGTTCGTCGAACGAGCTGGTGGAGAGCCTGGTCTCCCGGGCGGAGCGGTCGGGCTGCGAGGCCATCGTCGTCACCCTGGACACGCACGTGCTCGGCTGGCGGCCGCGCGACCTCGACCTCGGCTATCTGCCGTTCAGCCGAGGAAGAGGCATCGCGCAGTACACGAGCGACCCGGTGTTCCTGCGCCTGGTGCGCAAACGGATCGCGGAGGGTCGGCCCCGCGAACGCACCCGGGTGACGCCCGCCACGATCGCGTCGTTCGCGAGCATCCTGCGCCACCATCCCGGCCGTGTGCGCGACAACCTGCGTTCGCCGGAGCCGCTGGCCGCCATCGAGACGTTCCTCGACGTGTTCGCGAATCCGGCGCTCACCTGGGCCGACCTCGCGTTCCTGCGCGAGCGCACGAGGCTGCCGATCGTCCTGAAGGGAGTGCTGCACCCGGACGACGCCTCCCGCGCCGTCGACGCGGGAATGGACGCCGTGCAGGTGTCGACGCACGGCGGACGCCAGATCGACAACGAGCAGCCGGCACTGGAGGCGCTCCCCCGCGTCGTCGCCGCGGTGGCCGGACGCCTCCCCGTCCTGTTCGACAGCGGCGTGCGCAGCGGGGCGGACGCGGTGGTCGCGCTCGCGCTCGGCGCCAGGGCGGTGGCCATCGGGCGGCCGTACGTGTACGCGCTCGCCCTGGCCGGTGAGGCCGGCGTTCGCGAACTACTCCGGAACACGATCGCCGAGCTCGACATCACGCTGGGGCTGGCGGGCGTACGCAGTGTGGAGGAATTGGACGCCTCGATCTTCGCCTGAGCAGCACCGCCGCTCAGGACACCGCCCCTCAGGACATTGCCGCTAGGACACCGACGCGCCGATCAGCGACAGCAGCGCCTGAGCATACGCCGTTGCGGGCTCCTCCGCCTCGAACATCCGCTCGTCCCCGCCGAGCTGGATCGTGACCCGGTAGCCGTCCGCCGTGCGCGCCAGGTGCAGGAAGGCCGCGCCGAGCAGCTCGCGCAGCTGGTCCTCGCGCGGGATCCAGAGCGCGTCCTCCACCGCGAGCGAGTCGAGCGCCCACTTGGTGGTGCCGTTGAACCCGAGGATCGTCCCCGTGTCGAACTCGTGCGGCTCGATGGTCATGTCGCTCACCGTGAACCGGTCGCCGGTGAGCTCCTCCCTGTCGATCGCGAAGGTGTCACCCGCCTGGGGACGCCAGCGGAGGCCGGCCGCCCGCAACTGCCGTGCGGTGTCGTCTGCGATCATCGGATGCTCCCTGCGTTCTCGTGGGACCTCGCGGCTCATCGGTGGCCTGAGCGCGAGTCTAGGCGTGCGCCCTCCCGATTCCCAGAGTCAAAGAATCCCAGCGGCATCCCGTTCCGGAGCGTCAGTCGGTGACCAGCACGATCTTCCCGCGTAGGTGACCGCCCTCCAGCCGGGCGAACGCCTCGATCACCCGCTCGATCGGGAAGATCGAGTCGATCGGCAGCACGCACTGGTCTTCGGCGAGCATCCCGGCCAACCAGGTCAGCTCCTCGTTGCCTGCTGCCCTCCCTCCGACCGTGTTCGCGCCGCGCGCAGCGGGGCCGAACGCCGCGATGGTGTTGATGCGCTCGACGGGGACGCCGAGTTCGATCCCGGCGTCGATCGTCTCCGGACCGTGGTTGTCGAGCACCGCGGTCAGCGCGCCGCCGTCGAGCACGTCGCGCACCCGTTCGATCAGCCCGTCCCCGTAGGCGACGGGCACAACCCCGAGCGCCTCCAGGTAGGCGTGGTGCTCCTCGCTCGCGGTGCCGATCACGGTCGCCCCAGAGCGGACGGCGAGCTGGGCGGCGAGGATGCCGACGCCACCGGCGACCGCACTCACCAGCACGGTGTCGTCTTCGCCCAGGCCCAGGGATGCGGTGGTCGCCGCTGCCGTTCGGCCCACCGTCGCGAGAGACCCTGCCACCTCGAACGTCAGCGCGTCCGGCTTGTGCACGACCGCTCCGTCCGCGGGAACGACGGCGAAGTCGGCGAAGGTGCGGAACGGCGCGCTGCCGAAGACAGCCTCGCCCACGGTGAACCCGGTGACGCCATCACCGACCTCTTCGACGAAGCCGGAGAAGTCCTGCCCGAGCCCGCTCGGCACGGTGACGCCGAAACGCGTCGCCGACTGCTCGTCCCGGTAGATCTTGTAGTCCATCGCGTTGAGACCGGCCGCCATCACCCGGACGACGAGCTCGCCTGGGCCCGGCCACGGCCGTGGCCTGTCGACGAGTCGCAGGACGTCACGGGAACCGAACTCCTCGAACTGCACGAACCTGGGCACACCGACTCCTCACGCTCTGTGCGAGGAGTCTAGTTGCCCGCCTGGGCGAACGGCTCAGCCGAAGAGCAGGGCCGCTTCGTCGTAGCGCGCCTGCGGCACTGTCTTGAGGCCGCCGGTCGCGTCCGCGATCGACACGTTGACCACGTCCGTGCCGCGCAGCGACACCATCGAGCCCCAGCGTCCCTCGTAGACCGCGTCGATCGCCGCCATGCCGAGGCGCGTGGCGAGCACGCGGTCGTAGGCGCTCGGAACGCCTCCGCGCTGCATGTGGCCGAGCACGCTGGCGCGCGACTCGATGCCGGTGCGCTCCTCGATCATCGGGGCGAGCATCTCGCCGATGCCGCCGAGACGGGGACGGTTGAACGCATCCAGGCCCTTGTGCGAGTGCGCCTCCTCCATCGTGTCGAGGTGGAAGCCCTCCGACACGACCAGGACGGGCGCGCGACCGCGGTCGCGCACCGACTCGACCCACTCGACGATCTGCTCGATCGACTGCGGCTGCTCCGGGATGAGGATGGCGTGCGCGCCGCCTGCCATGCCGGAGTGCAGGGCGATCCAGCCGACGTGGCGACCCATGACCTCCACCACCATGCAGCGCTGGTGCGACTCGGCCGTGGTGCGGAGACGGTCGATGGCCTCCGTGGCGATCTCGACGGCGGTGTCGAAGCCGAAGGAGTAGTCGGTGGCGGCGAGGTCGTTGTCGATGGTCTTCGGGACGCCGACGATCTTGAGGCCGGCGTCGGTGAGGCGACGGGCCGCGGTCAGCGTGCCCTCTCCGCCGATCGCGATGATCGCGTCGATGCCGTGCTCATCCATCATGCGCTGGATGTTCTCCGGTCCGCCGTTCTCGCCCTCGAACGGGTTGGTGCGGCTGGAGCCGAGAATCGTGCCGCCCTGGCGGGAGAGACCGCGCACACTGTGGCGGTCGAGCGGCATGATGTCGCCGTCGACCACGCCGCGCCAGCCGTAACGGAAACCGGCGAACTCCGAGGAGTGGACGCGGTCGCCTTTCAGGACGGCGCCGCGGATGACCGCGTTCAGTCCTGGACAGTCGCCGCCACTGGTGAGGATGCCGATCTTCAAAATGCTGCTCCCTGGATGATTTTCGCTACGTGTGAATCATGCCCGACACCGGTCGCCAGTACAAAAACGCCCGAACGCCGAGCACCGGGCTCCGGTAGCCCAGCGCCGGACGGCTACAGGCCGAGCGCGCGTTGCAGCTTGGACGAGCTCGCGGACACGACGGCGCCCGCCGTGAGGAGTCGCTGCTCGATCTCGTCGAGCAGCGCCGTGCGGCCTGCGCGGGTGTCCGGTGCTCCGCTCAGCAATTCGACCTCCCACTCGCGCCACGACTGAGATCCTCCCGCGCGGAGGTTCTCGCTCGTCACGTGGTCGTCGCACAGCTCGGCGAGGTCGAAACCGGCCGCATCCTGCAGCACGACCGTGACGCGGGTGTTGGTGACCCGTGCGACAGCGACGAGCGCTTCGGCGGCGATGTGCGCATCCTGGACCAGCTCTGCGATGGTCGCGACCAGCTCGGCGGGTGGTGCGTCGTCGTCGGTCAGCGCCCAGTGCAGCTCGGTGCGGCCCTCCTCGGCCGGCAGCTTGACGTGCCAGCCCTGGTCGGCTCCCCCGCGGCGGACGCGCAGGGCGACCTTCGACCGCGCGAGCGTGAGGTCTGCGGTGTCGAAGTAGGTGGCGACCAGCTCCGCCGTCTCCGGCTCCGACTCCGTCGCGACGGCGCCGACCCCGATGAGGAGAGGGGGCGCCGTTGTCTCGTCGACGTCGTACTTGCGTTCGATCTCGAGCTGAGCGTGCTTCGGCATCCCCCCTGTCTAGTGCAGTTTCGCTCTGTCGCGAAATTTCCAGACAGGGACACCTCTGCTGTCTAGGGTGATGGCATGAGCGAGCACGAGACGATCACCGCCCGATTCGAGGTCACCGGATGGGACCCTGCCGACCTGCCTGGCATCGACGGGGAGTGGGTCGGGGCGGTCACGATGCGGAAGACGTACACCGAGGGCCTGGTCGGCGAATCGGTCGCGCACTTCGTGTCGTCGGGCACGGAGGAGAGCCGCGGGTACCTGGCCGCCGAGCGGGTGACGGGGACGCTGCCCGACGGCCGCAGCGGCTCGTTCACCGTGCACCACGGCGCGCTACAGCACCCGGGCGACCCGTCGGCGTTCGGATACGTCGTGCCAGGCACAGGGACGGAAGATTTCGCGGGGTTCGCCGGCAGCGCGCGCATCGTGCACGACGAGCGGGGGCCGTTCTTCGTCATCGACCTCGTCTGACCGGGCGGGACCCTCGACCGCGGGCGGGTGCGAGAGGTACCCTCGGTGCATGAGCGAGAGCGACACGCGCAGCGGCGACGACGACCTCGACGACTTCCGCGAGGCGCAGGAGGGCGACTACGAGCCTGAGCCCGTCATCCGCGACGAGGACGACCTGCCGATCGACGCCGGTGACGCCGACGACGACCTGGTCCCCGACGACGACCGCCCCGTCCCCCTCGACCCGGACGACGCCGACATCGCCTGATGCCGTCTGCGCCTAGCAGAGCCGCCTAGCACCGACCTCTGCGCCTAGCCGAGCGCGTCCTCCAGCAGGTGGATGAGCGCATCCAGCTGCACGGAGTCGGCCGAGCCGGGCTCCACGTCCGAGCCGTCGAGCGCCCTGGCCGCGAGGCCCTGCTTGGCGTCGATCAGCTCCGCGATCTTGGAGTCGATGGTCTGCGCCGCGATGATGCGCCACGCGGTGACCGGCTCCTCCTGGCCGATGCGGTGAACGCGGTCGATCGCCTGCGTCTGCTCCGCCGCCGTCCAGGACAGCTCGGCGAGCACCACGTTGGAGGCGGCCTGCAGGTTGAGCCCGACGCCGGCGGCGGTCAGCGAGCACACGGCCACGGCGACGTCCGGGTCGTTGTTGAACGCGTCGATCTCCTTCTGGCGGGCGATGGCGGTCTGGTCTCCGCGGATCGAGATCGTCTTCAGGTCGCGGGCGGCGAAGGCGTCCTCCGCCGCATCCATCACGTCGATGTGCTTGGCGAAGAACACCACCTTGCCGACCGAGCGCGCCAGCTGGGCGGCGTAGTCGGAGGCGAGCCCCGCCTTCGCCTGGCCGATCTTGCGGACCATCGTGAAGACGTTGTCTCCGCTCTTCGACGACTTCGAGTCCTCCAGCTCCGACTGCGCGACGAGCCGGATGAGGTGCTTGCGGTGCGCGTCGTCGTCCCCGTCGAACGAGTCGGGACGACCGGCGGCGGAGGCGCGACGGAACTTCTGGACGAGGCGCGCCGCCAGCTCCTTCTCGGCCTGGCGGATGCTGCGGCCGAGGTCGTCGTCGAGCTCGACCGGCAGGTCGACCACGCGGCGGCTCGGCAGGTCGGCGGCCACGTCGATCTTGCGGCGGCGCACGATGCCCATGTCGATGACGGCTTCGCGCGCGGCGGCGTAGAAGCCGAAGTCGGCCGGCGTCAGCTCGGTCTCCTCCAGCTTCTGCATCAGCTCCGGCGTCGGCTTGTTGCCGTCGATCCAGCCGAGGAACTGCCAGATGGCCCTGAAGTCGTCGATGTCGTTGATCAGCGGCGTTCCGGTGAGGGCGAGCATCAGCGGGTCGCCCGTCTTCCTGATCGCATCCGCCAGGCCGAGCACGTACTTCGAGCGCTGCGAGTGCAGGTTCTTGATGAAGTGCGCCTCGTCGACCACCATGCCCTTGAAGCCCAGCGTGCTGAGCCAGGCGAGGTGCCTGTCGAGCACCTCGTAGTTTACGATGACCACGTCGGCGAACGCGTCCAGCCCTTCGCCGTCGCCGTGGATGACCGTGGCCCTCCGGTGCGGCGTCCAGCGCTCGACTTCGCGCGCCCAGTTCATCTTGACGACGTTCGGGACGACGGCGAGCAGTGGGTACGCGCCGGCCACGGAGGCCGCGAGCACCGACTGCGCCGTCTTGCCGAGACCGGGCTCGTCGGCGAGCAGGAAGCCACGGTGGCCGAGCCGGACGCTCTCCACGAAACGCGCCTGGTGGTGCATCAGTTCGAGGCCGGGAGGAGAGTACCTGTCGATGGCCGGGGCCGGGGGAAGCTCCATGCTCGCCGCCTGGCCGCCCGCGCCGTACTCGAACGACTTGAACAGCGGCCCGAGCAGCTCCCACGAGTCGAGGCGGCGCCTCGGCGCGGATTGCGCGGCGCCCGCCTTGGAGAAGTCGGGGGCGAGGAACGGATTGGACAGCTGCCTGGCGCGCACCGACTGCGGGACGACCTGCTTCTCCGCGAGCTCCGGGGTGATGACGCTGTCCTGCTTGACGACGGGACGCTCGACCGTGATGATCAGGTCGTCCGGCGTGAGCTCGGTGCCCGATTCGAGCAGCCAGTCGCGGCGCATGGTCTGCGCCGTCGCGGTGGGCGGCGACTCGCTCTCCAGCAGGGAGATCAGCGAGGTGTCGCGCGCGGCGGTCTTCGCGAGGATCGTCGCGATGCCGTCGAGGCGCTTCAGCTGCTCGGCGCGCGCTGCGTCGCTCAGCTCGGGGTCCGATTTGGCGCGGGCCCGCTCCTCGCGCATCAGGAAGGCGATGACCTGGAACTTGGTGCGGTTGGTCGGTCCGAGCTTCTTGCCGTCCGCGGCCTTCGCCTCCACCTCCCGCACTTTGCGCGCGAGGACGGGGATCAGCCCGTCGTTGTTCGCATGGCGGTTGCGTCGCTGCTGCTGGCGCGACGGGCTGGTGCGTTGACCGGAACGAGACATGGTCCTCCAGTGGGAGCGTCGCGCGCTGACGAAGAGCGGACGCCGTATGGCGTGAGGGCCGGCGCAGCGATCGAGCGGGGAACCGAATGGTCCCGCCCGCCGCGGTGAGCGCCGGAGATGCGCCGTGCATGGAACTGCGGCGCGCACACCAGTTTACGCGAGGTTGCGCGAATCAGCGACGTTGATCGACGGGGATCTTCACGGTCACGGCGACGGCGACGAAGATTACGGCTCCGGCGAGGTGCAGCACCCGCAGCACGACGTCGTCGAACGTGATCGGCCAGATCGGGTTCCAGATCACCGCGAGCGGGATGAGGCCCGCGAACCACCACCACTGCTTCGCCTGGCCGGCGAACACGCAGAGGATGAGCGCGAGGATGCTCACCGCATACTGCAGGTAGAGGTACCAGCCGCCCCCGATCAGGGCGAGGCCGCCGATCAGGACGATCGCACCGAGCAGTCCGGGAGCGAGTGCCGCGCGGTTGAACGCCGGCGGTGTGGGGTAGCGGGACACGGTCACCGAGTCTACGGCAGCGGGTCAGGCGCAGAATCCACCAGCGGAATCCAGGTCGGGCCTGGTGGGGCGTGCCGGTGTGCACGAAGCTCACCGGCACGCCCACGTTCAGCTGTGCGTGTGATTCAGCAGGGTCCTTTCCGCAGCAGGAACGCGCAGGGTGGGGCGTCCGACCCCACGCTCACGGTCACCACGGATCGGCGGGCGAGCTCGACGAAGTCGCCGAGCTCCAGACGGGTCATGGGCACGCGACGGAGTTCGGCATCGGAGGCGATGCCGTTCACCGCGAACGCCACGTCTGGGACATCGTACGGTTCACCGGCGAGATCGAGGAACACGATCGGCGACGGATCGTCGTTGTCGAGAGGGAACACACTGAGGATCGCGTCTGCGGCGGCTTCAGTGGTCACTTCTCCTAGATGGATGACGGGTGAAACGATCTCTTTTTCTGGGTAGCCGCTGCCGACAAGGGTAAGCATGTCGCCATCGTGCATGGAATCCAGGGCACTTAACAGCGCACCGGACAGCAGCGGGCTGAGGTTCTTCAGCAAAGTCGGGCCTTTCCTGTAAAACGAATATTTCTCAACCCCTAGCTGGAGGATAGACCCGGCAGTATGTCCTCCCCCACCCCCCGTTCAGGGGTGAATGCTGACGGCGCGCCGGGAGAATGCTCAGAACACCTCCGGGGTCACTGGTAGTGATGCATCCCCTGGGCGGAATATGACGCCGTTTTACAAAGAAACCGTTCGTCCGGTAAACCGGCGCAGCCGCAGACTGTTCAAGACGACGAACACGCTGGAGAACGCCATCGCGGCCCCGGCGATCATCGGGTTCAGCAGCCCGAGCGCCGCGACGGGCAGGGCCGCCACGTTGTACGCGAACGCCCAGAACAGGTTCCCCCTGATGATCGCCACCGTCTTCCGCGACAGCAGGATCGCGTCGGCCACCAGCACGGGGTCGGAGCGCAGCAGGGTCAGGTCCCCCGCCTCGATCGCCACGTCGGAGCCTGACCCCATCGCGATCCCCAGGTCGGCCGCCGCGATGGCCGCCGCGTCGTTGACGCCGTCCCCGACCATCGCCACCGAGTGCCCGTCCGCCTGCAGCAGCGCGATCGCCGCGGCCTTGCCCTCCGGCGTCGCGCCCCCGACCACCCGCTGGATGCGCAGCGGAGCAACGACGGCGCGCACCGTGTCCTCGTGGTCTCCGCTCAAGACCACCGGTTCGATGCCCAGCTCGCGCACGAGCCTGATCGCCTCCGCCGCATCGGCGCGCAGCGGGTCGGCGACGCTGAGCACGGCGGCCGGAGCGTCGTCAACGGTCACGAGCACCGCCGTCGCGCCGGCAGCGCGCGAGGCGCGGAGCGCCCCGGCGAGTGCGCCCGGCAGGGCGGCGTCCCCGTCCACCCGCGCGACGCCGACGCGCCGCCCGTCCACGCGTGCGGTGACGCCGAACCCGGCGACGGCGCGGAACTCGGAGACGGGAGCGTGCGCATCCACTGCGGCGGCGATGGCCAGGCCGATCGGATGCTCGGAGCCGCGTTCCGCTGACGCCGCGAGCCTGAGCACCTCGGCTTCCTCGAAACCGTCGGCCGCCACCACGCCGGTGACCGTCATGACCCCGGTCGTGAGCGTGCCGGTCTTGTCGAACACGATCGTGTCGATGCGTCCGGTGCGTTCCAGCACCTCCGGTCCGGTGATCAGGATGCCGAGCTGGGCGGCGCGCCCCGTGCCGACCAGCAGCGCGGTGGGCGTCGCCAGCCCGAGCGCGCACGGGCAGGCGACGATCAGCACGGCGACCGCCGCGGAGATCGCCGCCGAGGTTCCCCCGCCGACGAGCATCCAGACACCGAACGTCGCCAGGGCGATGACGATGACCACGGGGACGAAGACGCCGGAGATGCGGTCGGCCAGCCGCTGGACGGCCGCCTTGCCGAGCTGGGCCTCCTCGACAAGCTTCGCCATCCTGACCAGCTGCGTGTCGCCGCCGACCCGGGAGGCGCGCACGACGATGCTCCCGGCGTGGGCGATGGTCCCGCCCGCCACGCTGTCGCCCGGCGCGACCTCCACAGGCACGGACTCCCCGGTCAGCGCGCTCGTGTCGACGGCTGCGCCGCCGTCCGCGACGACTCCGTCCGCCGCGATGCGCTCCCCCGGCCGCACCACGAAGCGGTCGCCGACCGCCAGGTCTGCCACGGGGACGCGACGCTCGGTTCCGTCGTCCGCGAGAATCGCCACGTCTTTCGCGCCCGCGTGGAGCAGGTCGCGCAGGGCGGCGCCCGCCCTCCGCTTCGAGCGTTCCTCCACGAAGCGTCCGAGCAGCAGGAAGGTCGTGACACCGGAAGCGACTTCGAGATAGATGGCCCCGGAGGCGCTGCCCGGCTCGGCCAGCAGGCTGAACGGATGGCGCATCCCGAGCTCGCCCGCCGTGCCGAACACGAGCGCCCAGAGCGACCAGAGGTAGGCGGCCGCTGTGCCGAGCGAGACGAGCGTGTCCATCGTCGCCGCCCCGTGCCGCAGGTTCACGGCGGCGGAGCGGTGGAACGGCCAACCACCCCAGAGCACGACGGGCGTCGCCAGCACCAGCGACACCCACTGCCAGCCCCAGAACTGCCAGGCCGGGATCATCGCGAGCAGCACCACAGGAATCGTCAGCGCCGCACTGACCAGCAACCGGATGCGCAGCGCAGCACCCGAGTCGGCGGCGGCCGGCGGCTCTGCCTTCTCGATGACGTGCGCGCCGTAGCCCGCCTTCTGCACCTCTGCCACCAGCAGCGCGGGGTCGAGGGCCGCCGGGACGGTGACGCGGGCGCGTTCGGTGGCGAGGTTGACACTGGCGGTCACCCCGTCGATCCGGCCGAGACGCTTCTCCACGCGGGCGACGCAGCTCGCGCAGGTCATGCCGTCGATGGCGAGGTCGAGCTGCACGTCGGCGGCGCCGACGGGAGCCGCGGCAGGGGCGCTCACAGCAGGGGCAGCTGACGCGGGTGGGCGACGGCGTATCCGGCCTCTTCCACGGCGCTCACGACCGCATCCAGGGCCGGTGCGGTGTCGCTGGTGACCGTCGCTGTGCCTGCGGCGACGTCGACCGCGACCGCCGTGACGCCGTCGATCGCGCCCAGCTCGGCGCTCACCGCGTTGGCGCAGTGCGCGCAGGTCATGCCCTGGATGTCGTAGCTCGTTTCCATGTCTTCGACTGTAACACATACCCCATAGGGGTATGTGGGATCGGGGAGGTATCCTGGAGCGGTGATCGCAGACATCAAGAAACGCGCCATGCACCGCACGCGCATCCTCGAAGGCCAGCTCAGAGGCCTGGAGAAGATGATCGAGAACGAGGACTACTGCATCGACATCATCACGCAGTCGCTCGCCATCCAGAAGTCGCTCGGCTCGCTCAACAAACTGCTCGTCGAGAACCACCTCAAGACCCACGTCTCCGAAATGTTCGAAGAGGGCGGCAGCCAGCGCGACGACGCGATCGTCGAACTGCTGAAGGTCTACGAACTCTCCAACAACAGGGGCTAGCCGTGGACGACCTCATCCGGATCGTCCAGGGCGACATCACCGACCAGCACGTCGACGCGATCGTCAATGCCGCCAACAGCTCGCTGCTCGGCGGAGGCGGCGTCGACGGCGCCATCCACCGCCGGGGCGGCCCCGCCATCCTCGAAGCCTGCCGCGAGCTGCGCGCGACGTCCCTGCCGGACGGCCTCCCGGCCGGCCAGGCCGTCGCGACCACGGCCGGCGACCTCGACGCCACCTGGGTCATCCACACGGTGGGACCCGTCTGGTCAGCCACGGAGGACCGCACCGAACTGCTGCAGAACGCATACCGGTCATCGCTGCGGGTCGCGCGCGAGGTCGGCGCGACCTCCGTCGCCTTCCCCGCGATCTCGGCCGGCGCATACGGCTGGCCGATGGACGACGCGGCGCGCATAGCGGTCAGCACCGTGCGCGCTGTGCTCGCTGCATCGTTCGGGCCAGTCGAACAGGTCAGGTTCGTGCTCTTCTCCGACGACGCCCTCGCCGCGTTCCGCCGGGCGGCGGGCGAGTGAGCCAGGAGCCGGGCCGCGACGACACGGGCAGCGACGACACCGCCGTCGAGCGCTTCCGCACCCTCCTGCGCATCCCGACCATGTCGCGCAACGCCGTCGAACAGACGGACTGGGAGGCGTTCGACCTCTTCGTCGCCACGCTGCCCGAGCTCTACCCTGCACTGCACGCGACGCTGGACCGCGAGCTGCACGGCCACTCCATGCTCTACCGCTGGCGCGGCGCGGGCGACGGGCCGCCCACCGTCCTGATGGCCCACTACGACGTCGTCCCCGCCACCGCGGAGGGCTGGGAGCACCCGCCGTTCGGCGCGGAGATCGTCGGAGACGGCGACCGCCGCGTGCTCTGGAGCAGGGGCACGCTCGACGACAAGGGCGCCCTCGTCGCCATCCTCGAAGCAGTGGATGCGCTGGTCGCCGCGGACTTCAGGCCCGCGGCGGATGTGTACCTCAGCTTCGGGCACGACGAGGAGACGGTCGGCTCCGGCGCGAAGGCGATCGTCGCAGCGCTGGCCGAGCGCGGCGTGCGCCCCGCTCTGGTGGTCGACGAGGGCGGAGCGGTCGTCGAGGACATCTTCCCCGGCGTCGCCAAGCCCATCGCCGTCGTCGGCGTGAGCGAGAAAGGCATCACCAGCGTCCGGCTCACCGTCGAGCAGAACGGCGGCCACGCCTCCACCCCGCCGAAGCTGACGGCGACGGTCCGGCTGGCGCGCGCGATCACGCGGCTGAACGCCAAACCGTTCCCGGCCAGGCTCACCGAGACCAACCTGCAGATGGTGGAGACGCTCGGCGCCCACGCGACCGGGCCGCTGCGTGCCGTGTTCACCCGCGCCCGCACACTGAAGCCCGCGCTCGTCGCTGTGCTCGGCCGGGTCAGCGACGAGACGCGCGCGATCGTGCGAACGACCACGGCCGTCACCCAGCTGAGCGGCAGCCTCGCGGCCAACGCCCTGCCGGAGACCGCCGAGGCGGTCGTGAACGTGCGGATCGCGGTCGGGTCGAGCGTCGCCGAGACGCTCACACACCTCCGGAAGGCGATCCACGACCCGCTGGTGCGCATCGAGGCGGTCGACGCGAGCGAGCCGTCCCCGGTGTCTCCGACGACCGGCCAGGAGTGGGAGTCCGTCGCGCGCAGCATCGAGGCCGTGCATCCGGAGGCGGTGGTGACGCCGTACATCATGCTCGGCGCGAGCGACAGCCGCCACTTCACGACGATCAGCGACGCCGTCTACCGCTTCACCCCGTTCGAGATGAGCACCGAGGAACGCGGCACCCTGCACGCCCGCAACGAGCGCATCCACGTGGCCACCTGGCTGCGCGGCATCCGCTTCTACGAGACCCTGCTCCGCGCCCGCTGACCCCCGCCCAAGCAATCGAGCCGGGAGTTATGCACGCGACACGCCGGGTGTCGCGTGCATAACTCCCGGCTCGATGATCAGGCGGCTCCGCCGAGGTCGGGGAGGGTGATGGAGCGGCTCGACGGAGGGAGCTGGCGCAGGCGCTCGAGGGCCGGGACGAGCTCGTTGACCCAGACGCGGTAGCCGTCGTCGTTCAGGTGCAGGCGGTCGTCGCTGTACACCGGGTTCAGTTCGCCGTCGTCGAGCGCGAAGGCCGGCCACAAGTCGAGCCAACCCGCGTGCACCGTCGGCGCGAACTGCCACAGGTGCCGGTTGATGTCGCGGATCTGGTCCGCGAACTCGTGACCGCGCGGCAGCACCGACTGCACCAGGATGCGCGCCTCCGGCAACTCCCTGCGCAGCGTCACCAGAATGGTCTCCACGTTGCGCACGACATGCTCCACCGAGCGCCGCCAGGCCAGGTCGTTCGTGCCGATCATCAGCACGACCACCGCGGGCTGCGCGTTGATCACATCCCACACACGGGCGACCACGTCGTCCGTCGTGTCTCCCCCGACCCCGAAGTTGTAGATGGTCTCCCCCGGCAACCACGCCTGCCAGTCCCCGCCCTGCGTGAGACTGTCTCCGACGAGGGCGGTCGGACCCATACCCGACATCCCCTGATCCGTCATGCGGACCTCCTAAGTCTTTCTGTCATCCTCCCCCACGAAGCTGAAAGACGCGAGGGGTGTACCGCTGCGCGAGGCTGCGGTACACCCCTTGTGGATGCGTCGTCTGGCTGGGCTCAGATCAGCGACTTGGTGTGCCAGACCGTCTTCGTCTCGGTGAAGAACGCGATCCGGTCGAGCGACGGCGTCGCGGCGTCCAGGCCGTTCTCCGGCGCCAAAACGCGCTTCAGCGTGTCCGCAGCGGCGATCTGCAGGTCCACCCACTCCAGCGCGCCTGCACCGACCAGGTCGAGCGCATTGACGTCGGCGTGCGACGCCAGCCACGGCGCGATCTCGGCCGGCGAACCGGTCAGGATGTTCACCACGCCACCCGGCACGTCGCTCGTCGCCAGCACCTCGGACAGACTGATCGCCGAGAGCGGGAAGCGCTCGCTGGCGACGACCACCACGGTGTTGCCCGCGACCAGAGCCGGGGCGACGGCGCTCACGAAGCCGAGCAGCCCGGTGTCCTGCGGCGCGACGATCGCGACGACGCCGGTCGGCTCCGGCACCGAGATGTTGAAGTACGGCCCGGAAACCGGGTTGGCGTTGCCGACGACCTGCGCGAACTTGTCCGCCCAGCCCGCGTACCAGACCCAGCGGTCGATCGCTTCGTCCACCTGTGCACCCGCCGCTGCAGCGGAGACGCCCTCGGTCTGCTGGATCTCGTCGACGAACTGCGCCCGGCGACCCTCCATCAGCTCGGCGATGCGGTACAGCACCTGGCCGCGGTTGTATGCGGTCGCTCCCGCCCAGCCGCTGAGGGCTCCGCGGGCGGCGACCACCGCATCCCGAGCGTCTTTGCGGGACGCCTTGGCGGCGTTGGCCAGGAAGACGCCCTTCGCCGAGACGACCTCGTATGTGCGCCCGGACTCGCTGCGCGGGAACTTGCCGCCGATGTAGAGCTTGTACGTCTTCGACACGGTCAGGCGGCTCATTTCTTCGCTCCCTTGCGGGTCGTGGTGGATGCGGAGGTCAGCGCGGCGGGAAGTGCGCGGCCCGGCGTGAGGTACGCGCCGAGGCCGTGGCGGCCGCCCTCGCGGCCGAAGCCGGACTCCTTGTAGCCGCCGAACGGGCTGGCCGGGTCGAACCGGTTGAAGGTGTTCGCCCAGATCACGCCGGCGCGGAGCTGGTCGGCGACAGCCAGGATGCGGCTGCCCTTGTCGCTCCAGATGCCGGCGGAGAGGCCGTACGGGGTGTTGTTCGCCTTGGCGATGGCCTCGGCGGGCGTGCGGAACGTGAGCACCGACAGCACCGGCCCGAAGATCTCCTCGCGGGCGATCCGGTGGCTGGTCGAGACGTTGTCGAAGATCGTCGGCGCGAACCAGAAGCCGTTCTCCGGGATGGCGCAGTCGGCCGTCCAGCGGTCGGCGCCCTCCGCCTCCCCGATGTCCGACAGCTCCCGGATGCGCGCCAGCTGCTCTGCGCTGTTGATCGCACCGATGTCGGTGTTCTTGTCCAGCGGGTCGCCGAGGCGCAGCGTCGACAGGCGGTTCTTCAGCCGGTCGACCACCTCGTCGTGGATGCTCTCCTGCACGAGGAGCCTGCTGCCTGCGCAGCAGACGTGGCCCTGGTTGAAGAAGATGCCGTTGACGATGCCCTCGACGGCCTGGTCGATCGGGGCGTCGTCGAAGACGATGTTCGCCGCCTTGCCGCCGAGCTCCAGGGTGAGCTTCTTGTCGGTGCCAGCGACCGAGCGGGCGATCTCGCGGCCGACGGCGGTGGAGCCGGTGAAGGCGACCTTGTTCACATCCGGGTGGTTGACCAGGTCGCGCCCGGTCTCTCCGGCGCCGGTGACGATGTTGACGACGCCGGCGGGGAGGCCGGCCTGCTGCACGATCTCGGCGAACAGCAGCGCGGTCAGCGGGGTGGTCTCCGCGGGCTTCAGCACCACGGTGTTGCCGGCGGCGAGGGCCGGAGCGATCTTCCACGCGAGCATGAGCAGCGGGAAGTTCCACGGGATGACCTGCGCGGCGACGCCGAGCGCGCGGGGCGCCGGGCCGAGACCGGCGTGATCGAGCTTGTCCGCCCATCCGGCGTAGTAGAAGAACCAGGCGGCGACCAGGGGGACGTCGACGTCGCGGCTCTCCTTGATCGGCTTGCCGTTGTCGAGGCTCTCCGCCACGGCGAGCTCGCGGGCGCGCTCCTGCACGAGCCGCGCGATGCGGAACAGGTACTTGCCGCGGTCGCTGCCGCTCATCTTCGACCACACGCGCTCGTATGCTCGGCGGGCGGCGGCGACGGCCGCATCCACGTCGGCGGTGTTCGCGGTCGCGATGGTTGCGATGCGCTCCTCGGTGGCCGGGGAGATGGTCTGGAACGGGGTGCCGTTGCCCTCGACGAACTCGCCGTCGATGAACAGGCCGTACTGGTCGCGCAGGTTCAGGATGGCCCGAGACTCCGGCGCTGGTGCGTATTCGAGAAAACTCATTGTGTCTGCCTTCTGGTCTCTTCTGGCTCAGTCGATCGTGACGTAGTCGGCGCCGGAGTAGTGCCCGGTGCTCAGCTTCTGGCGCTGCAGCAGCACGTCGTTCAGCAGGCTGGAGGCGCCGAACCGGAACAGGTGCGGCTGCAGCCAGTGCTCGCCGACCGTCTCTGCGACCGTCACGAGGTATTTGATGGCGTCTTTGGACGAACGGATGCCTCCGGCCGGCTTCACGCCGATCTCCTCACCCGTCAGCTTGTGCCAGTCGCGCACGACCTCGAGCATCAGCAGAGTGACCGGCAGCGTCGCGGCGGGCGACACCTTGCCTGTCGAGGTCTTGATGAAGTCGCCACCCGCGAGGATCGCCAGCCAGGAGGCGCGGCGCACGTTGTCGTACGTGTTCAGCTCCCCGGTCTCCAGGATCACCTTGAGGTGGGCGGACGAGCCGTCCGCGCGGCGGCACGCCTCCTTGACGGCGACGATCTCGTCGAAGACGAGCCCGTACCGCCCGGAGAGGAACGCTCCGCGGTCGATGACCATGTCGATCTCGTCCGCACCGGCCGCGACGGCGTCCGCCGTGTCCGCCAGCTTGACCGCCAGGGACGCACGCCCGCTGGGGAACGCAGTCGCGACCGCCGCGACGTTGACGCTCCCCGGCGCCCCGCCCGAGCGACCGGCATGGGAGGCACCGAGCGCCTCGACCGCGTACGGAACCATGTCGCCGTACACGCAGACGGCCGCAGGCCGAGGAGCCGTGAGGTCACTCGGGTCCGGCGTGAGTGCCTTGGCGACGAGCGACCTGACCTTGCCGGGCGTGTCAGCGCCTTCGAGCGTGGTGAGGTCGATCAGCTCGATGATCTTGTCGAGCGCCCAGGCCTTGCTGGTGGTCTTGATGGAGCGCGTGCCGAGTCCAGCCGCGCGCTGTTCGAGGCCGACCGCGTCGACTCCGGGGATGCCGTTCAGGTAGCGGCGCAGGGAAGCCTCGGTGAAGTCGCCTCCGAGCACCTCCACAGCCCGGGCCGCCGGTGCGAGGTTGCGCACGGGCGGCGTCGTTTCGATGGTCACGTCACTCCTTCTGTCAGCTCGCCGCTGTGCGGCCGAGCAGGTGGTTCGCGGTGGATTCGTCCGTGATGATGGTGGTGCAGAGGCCGCTCGACACGATGGCGTGAGCGACCCTGTGCTTGGTCTCCCCCGCGATCACGGCGATGCTGGTGCGCGCTGCGCGCAGTTCGTCGAGCGAGATCCCGAGCGTCCTGCCGTCGAGGTCGGGATCGGCGACCTGGCCGTCCTCGGTGATGAACCGGCCGACGATGTCGCCGACGGCGCCGCGAGCGGCCAGGGAGGCGACGTCGTCCGCCGTCAGGTATCCCGAGTCGACGTGCACGGAGCTGGTGTCGACGACACCGGCGCTGAACAGGTACGCGGAGGCGCTTCTTGCCAGCGCGAGCACGCTCTGCACCGACCGGTCGGCCTCGATAGCGCGCCTGGTCGCCGCGTGCTCGAAGATCGCCGGGCTGGGCAGCAGCGTCGCGGTGCCCTGCGCCTTCCTGGCGATCACGACAGCCGTGTCCGCCGCCGCCGTGGCCTGGCGCGTGCTGGACACGCTGCCGTTGATCTGCACCGGGTTCACCCCGACGGCCCAGCCGGGTCGGAGGCGCGCGGCGACGGCGTGCAGAGTGCGGCCCCAGCTCACGCCGAGGGTGCGCGGGACGGGACGGAGGGTGGTGAGGTAGTCGGCGGCGGCCTGCGCGACCCGGGCCTGCACATCCGAGTCGGTATCGAGCGAGGGGACGACGACGGCGTCGGCCAGGTCGTAGAAACCGCAGAGTTCGCGTTCCAGCGAGAAGCGGCGGGCGCTGGGGTGCACGATCTCGATGCGCACGAAACCGTGCTCGCGCGCGGCGACGAGGAGTCGCCCGACCTTCCACCGGCTGACACTGAGAGCGAGACCGATCTTGTCCTGGGTCTTCCCGGCCTCGTAGTACAGCTCAGCGGCTTTGACGGCGAGGATTTCATCGGAGTCGTTCATGGCCACCCTTCCAGCTTAGGAACCGGATGCGCGCCTGAGCAACGCTTGCGCGCATGTTGCTCATATGAGCATAGGTGGTTTCGTTTAGGGTAAAGACCGTGCTGACACCCCTCGCCCTCGCCGTCGACTTCGGCGGAACCAAAGTCGAAGCCGCGCTCGTCGATGCGGACGGCCGCCTGGTCGAATCGTCCCGCTTCCGCCGGCCGACCGGCCGCACGGCCACGGTCGCCGATCTGGAGGCATCGGTCGGAGGCGTCGTCCGCGACGCCATCGCCGCCGTGCCCGCCGACGCCGAGGTGATCGGCGCCGGCATCGGCTGCGCAGGACCGATCGACCGCATCCGGGGGCTGGTGTCGCCGCTGAACGTGCCGCACTGGCGCGACTACCCGATGCGCGACTTCATCGCGGGCGTCGTGGCAGACAGCGGGCTCGACATCCCGGTGACCCTGGAGATGGACGGCGTCGCGATCACGCTCGCCGAGCACTGGGTGGGAGCCGCCCAGGGCGTCGACAACGTGATGGGGATGGTGGTCTCTACCGGCATCGGCGGCGGCCTCATCGTCGGCGGCCGCGTCATCACCGGGCCGACCGGGAACGCCGGTCACATCGGCCACGTCGAGGTCGGCGAGCTCGTGGGAGACGACACCTTCGGCAACCCGAGCGCCCTCGAAGCCATCGCCTCCGGGCCGCACACCGTCTCCTGGGCCAGACGGCACGGCTTCACCGGCACGACCGGCGAGGAACTCGCTGCAGCCTACGCCGCTGGCGACCCCGTGGCGCACCAGGCCATCGCGCGCACCGGCGAGGCCGTCGGCCGCGCCATCGCCTCAGCGACCGCACTGCTCGACTTGGAGCTCGTCGCCATCGGCGGCGGCTTCTCGCACTCCACCCCCGACCTCTTCGACCACATGCGCCGCGTCATCGACGCGCACTACTTTCCCTACGTGCGCAAGGTCCGCATCGTCCCCTCCGCCCTCTCCTCCGAGGGCCCCCTCATCGGCGCCGCCGCCCTCATCCACCGGGCCCACCTCCTCCCCTGACCCGCGTCCCCCGGCAATCGAGTCGGGACTTATGCACGCGACACGCCGGTGTGTCGTGTACATAAGTCCCGACTCGACCTTTAGGGGCGGAAGTGGTCTTCGAGGGCGTGCGGACGGGCGACGACGGCGCCCGCCAGGGCGGCGGCGAGAGCGGTGCCGATGAGCACGATGAGGGCGGCCGTCCAGCCGCCGGTGAGCTGGTGCAGCAGGCCGACGGTCAGCGGGCCGAGCGCGCCGAGCGTGTAGCCGAGCCCCTGCGTGAAGCCGCTCAGCGCCACCGAGCCATCGTGGGTGCGCGTGCGCACGTTGATCAGCACCAGGCAGAGCGGGAACAGCAGCGGCCCGAGACCGGCGAACACGACCCACAGCCAGGTCGCCGCCCCCGGCGCGAGGATCAGCCCCAGATACCCGATCACGAAGAACGCGACGCCCGCATACAGCAGCAGCGCGACGTTCCGCATCCTGGCGGCCAGCAGCGGCACCAGCAGCCCGGCCGGGATGCCCATGGCCGCGTACAGGGACAGCAGCGCGCCCGCCTCCACCGGCGTCGACCCAGCCACGTCGTGCAGGATCTCCGGCAGCCAGGCGAACATCGCGTACGCGTTGAGGCTCGACGCGGCGAACACCACCGCCATGGCCCAGGCGAGCGGCGCGTGCCACACCTTGCCGAGCATGGTGCGCTCTGCGCCCTCCACCTCGACGTCGTGCACCGGATGCGCCGGTCGCTTGGTGAGGACGATCCGCAGCCACGGCAGGATCGCGAGCAGGCTGATCACGCCCCACATCCCCACCGAGACGTGCCAGCCTGCTGCGTCGGCCACCGGCACGGCGACCAGCGGCGGCAGCAGGGTGCTCACCGACATCACGGTCGCGTACAGCGCGGTGACGAGCCCGATCCGGTCGGGGAAGTACCGCTTCACCAGCGGAGGCAGCAGCACATTGCCGACGCCCATGCCCGCGAACGTCACAGCCGAGCCGATCGCCAGCATCGCGAACGACCCGGCCGTCGCGCGCAGGATGTGCCCGAGCAGCATCACGCAGAGCGCCCCGATCATCACGCCTTCGAGGCTGGCCCGGCGGGTCAGCGAGGGCGCGAGCAGCCCGAACAGCGCGAAGAAGATCGGCGGGAGCATCCCGAGCAGCCCGACGCCCACACTCGTGACGGCGAAGTCGGTGCGGATCTCCGCGAAGATCGGCGACAGGGCGGCGACGGCGGTGCGCAGGTTGCTGGCCACGAGCAGGATGCCGACGAGGGCGATCGCGCGACCGTGCCAGAGCGGTCGCGCCTCCGGCTGCGCCATCAGGAGGAGGTCTCGGGCTGCAGGATGCTCCTGGCCGTGTCGACGTCGGCTGTGATCTGCGCGATCAGCGGCTCCACGCCGGAGTATGCGACCATGCCCCGGATGCGCTCGACGAACGAGATCTCCACGTGGTGGTCGTACAGGTCGAGTTCGCGGTCGAGGACGTATGCCTCGACCTGCCGCTGCGGCACTCCCTCGAAGGTCGGGTTGTTGCCGACCGAGATCGCGGCCGGGTAGCGTTCGCCGCCGTCGGTGAGCCATCCCGCGTAGACGCCGTCGGCGGGGATGAGCCCTTCGGACTCCGGGGACAGGTTCGCCGTCGGGTACCCGAGTTCGCGCCCGCGTTTCGCCCCGTGCACGACGACACCGCGCAGTGTCGGGATATGTCCGAGCAGTTCGCCGGCGTGCGCCACGTCTCCGTCTGCCAGCAGTTCCCTGATCCAGGTGGAGGAGACGCGGCGGCCGTGCTCCGGCCGAACGTCGTCGATGAGGTGCACCACGAAGCCGTACTTCTCGCCCAGTTCGCGCAGCAGGTCGACGTTCCCCGCTCCCCGGGAACCGAACCGGAAGTCGCTTCCGACCAGGACGGCGGCCGCGTGCAGCCTCCCGACCAGGATGTGCTGGACGAACTCCTCCGGCCCGAGGTCGGCGAGGGCACGGTCGAAGGGAACGATCAGGGTCGCCTCGACGCCGGTGCCCGCGAGCAGGTCGAGCTTCTGCTCCACGCTGACGAGCGCCGTCGGGCACTTCTCCGGCGCGAGCAGTTCGAGCGGGTTGCGGTCGAAGGTGATGACGGTGGGGGTGAGCCCTCCGGCGGACGCGACCTCGCAGAGCCGGCCGATGACCGCGCGATGACCGGTGTGCACACCGTCGAACTTGCCGATCGTCACCGCGCTCGGGCCGAAGCCCTCCGGGATCTCGTCGACGGAACGGAAGACCTTCACGACGCGGCTCCGGCGCCCGGCTTCGCGGCGACCTCGCGCGGACGGTGCCCGCGCAGGTAGATCAGGCCGAGGATCGGCAGCGCGAGCGGGATGAACAGGTAGCCCATGCCGTAGACCGACCAGACCGTCGCGTCGCGTCCGAACGGGTCGATGTCGTGCAGCCCGAGCGTCTCGGGGGCGAACAGGCTGAGCGAGCCGATGACGAGCACGCCGACCAGCTCGAAGGTGATGGTGATCCAGGCCACGCGGTACCAGGTGCGGCCGGGAGCGACGAGGGCGATGGTCGCGAGGATGTACACGACGGCCGCGAGCGCGGACAGGGTGAACGCCACCGGCGCCTCGTGAAAGCGGTCGATGATCTGGAAGACGCTGCGTCCGGTGGCCGCGAGCGCGAGCACGCCGTAGACGAAGACGAGCACGCGCCCGATGCCGGTGATCCGCCGCTTGGGGGCCGGGTCTTCCGAGTGCGCGCGTGCGGACATGGTGTGGTGGTGTGACATCGCCTACGATTCTATTCTCGCCGCGCGGTTGCTCCTGCACAGCGCATCCCTGGCTGGGTTCAGGCGCCCTGCACGAACCAGATCTGGCCCATCCGGTACACCATCACGGCGATCGCGAGGCAGACGCCGCCCAGGATGACGGTCGACCACTTGTTGCGCTCGATCAGCGCCCAGAACCCTCCAGCCAACGGCAGGATGAGCGCGGAGATCAGGTAGATGTAGAACTCGGGCAGGCTGCCGCTCGGCTCGTTGCCGACCAGGGGCGCGACGATGGTCACCACCAGCTGGGCCACCAGCAGCACCTCCACGAGCGCGACGGCGCCCATGCTGACGTCGCCGGGCAGACGACCGGCGAATCCGAGCACGATGCAGAGCAGGCCGGCGACGACGGCGACGATCACCTGGACCGCCGTGAACCACTCGATCATGCGGTGGCGATCTCGTCTGTCGGGAAGTTCACGAGGGTTCTTGCTTCCTTTCCACGGAACTCGATGAGTCCCACCAGGTGGCCGGTCGGTGCGATGGCCGCGAGCGGCACACCCTCCCCATTCTCCCTGTCAGCCACGTGGATGCGTTTCCCGTGGGTCAGGTCGATGGCCTCCTGCTCCGTGAGGTCGAACCGCTCGAACAGTGTCGTGGCCGCGTCGACGGCGGGGACGAGCGCCGAGGCGACGTCGAGCGACTCTATCGGCGTTGCGTCCTCCACGCGGAACGAGCCGACCCTGGTCCGCCGCAGCGCCGTGAGGTGCCCTCCCACGCCGAGACCGGCGCCGAGGTCGCGGGCGAGCGACCGGATGTACGTGCCGGACGAGCAGACCACGCGCACGTCGACGTCGATCGCCGCCGGCAGCCTCCGCTGGTCGAGCACCTCGAATTCGGAGACGGTGACCGGCCGCGCCTTCAGCACGACCTCCTCTCCCGCTCGCACCCGCGCATACGCGCGTTTGCCGTCGACCTTGATCGCGCTCACCGAGCTGGGCACCTGCTCGATCTCGCCGGTGAGGGCAGCGACGCCGGAGCGGATGGCGTCGTCGGTGACCGCTGCCACCGCATCCGGTGCCGCCTCGTCGACGATCTCGCCTTCCGCGTCGTCTGTCGTGGTGGACGCGCCGAGGCGGATGGTCGCGAGGTATTCCTTGTCGGTGCCGACGATGTACGTGAGCAGCCGCGTGGACGAGTTGAGGCCGACGATCAGGAGTCCCGTCGCCATCGGGTCGAGCGTGCCGGCGTGCCCCACCTTGCGCGTGCCGGCCAGGCGCCTGGTGCGCGCGACGATGTCGTGACTCGTCCAGCCCTGCGGTTTGTCGACGAGCAGGATGCCGGAGCCCGTCATGCGCTCTTCTCGCCGACGACGTCGAGCACCAGCTGCAACTTGGTCTGGAAGGTGCACTCCAGCAGTTCGGTCGCCGCCTCGTCCAGGCCGTACTTCTCCGGCAGGCGCAGACCGAGGAGGGTGTTGAGCAGCATGCCCTCCGCGAGGAAGGTGCGCACGCGCTCGGGGTCGAAGCCCGCGTCGTCGCGCAGCAGGCGGTAGATCGCGATGAAGCCGTTCCTGGCCTTCTCGCCGATGACGGGGTCGTGTCCCATGCTGAACGCCTGCATCAGCGACAGCAGCAGCCCGCGGTCTTCGATCAGGTTGACGTACGCGGTGCCGAGCAGACGGCCGATCTGGTCGTCGGGCGAACCGTCGGCCTTCCAGTCGTCGATGGTCTCCGTGAACGCGACCAGGAGCTTGTCGAGCGCGCGGAGAGCACCTCGACGAAGAGGTTCTCCTTGCTGCCGAACATCCGCACCACGTATGGCTGGCTGATGCCGGCCGCCTTCGCGATCTGGTCGGTGGTCGCCCCGAAATAGCCGCGCTCCCCGAAGACGAGGCTGGCGGCGGCGAGGATCTGCTCTTCCGCTCCCCGGCCGGGATTCGTTCACTGATCTTGTCGGTCACGCTTGACAGGTTATCAGTTGATTACTAATGTCGACCGTGTTGTAATCATCCGATAACAACATTCCAGCGACATCGACAGGATGTGCAGCATGTCGTCCCCCTCCACCACCCGCCGCATCCCGATCTGGCTGGCCATCGTCGCCGCATCGCTCCCGATGTTCATGGCGACCCTCGACAACCTCGTCGTCACCAGCGCCCTGCCCGTGATCGCGAAGGACCTCAGCGCCTCCATCGAGCAGCTGCAATGGGTCATCAACGCGTACACCCTCAGCTTCGCCACCTTCATGCTGATGGCCGTCGCACTCGGCGACCGGTTCGGCCGCCGCACCGTCTTCCTCAGCGGCATCGTCATCTTCACGCTCGCCTCCGCCGCCAGCGCCCTCGCCACCGACCCGACGATGCTCATCCTGGCCCGCGCAGTGCAGGGCGTCGGTGCCGCAGCGCTCATGCCGCTCTCCCTCACCCTGCTCGCGGGCAGCGTCAGCCTCAAGATGCGCCCGGCCGCCATCGGCATCTGGGGCGGCATCTCCGGCCTCGGCGTCGCCACCGGACCGCTGATCGGCGGCGCAGTAGTGCAGGGCTGGAACTGGCAGGCGATCTTCTGGCTGAACGTGCCGCTCGGCATCATCGCCGTGCCGCTCGTGCTCGCCGCCCTGCCGAACAGCTTCGGCAAGCGGGTGCGCGCCGACATCGTCGGCCTCCTGCTCGCCGGTCCGGGCGTCCTCGGGATCGTCTACGGCATCGTCCGTGGCAACGACGCGGGCTGGGACAGCTTCGAGGTGCTCGGCTCGCTGATCGCCGGCACGGTGCTGCTCCTGGCGTTCGTGTTCTGGGAGGGACGCGCCTCCGCCCCGCTGCTGCCGCTGCGACTGTTCCGCGACCGCAGCTTCACCGTGGCGAACCTCGTCGGTGTGACGTTCAGCTTCGGCATCTTCGGGGCGGTGTTCATCCTCATCCAGTTCCTGCAGGTGGTGCAGGGACACACCCCGCTCGAAGCCGGTGTGATGACGATGCCGTGGACGCTCGCCCCGATGGTGGTCGCCCCGCTCACCGGCCTCGTCTCCGGACGCACCGGCACCCGGCTGCCCATCCTGGTCGGCCTGACGCTGCTGGCCGTCGCGATGGGCTGGATCGCCTCGACCCTCTCCGCCGACATCGCGTACTCGGCCATGTGGCCGCCGTTCGCGCTCGCCGGCATCGGCATGGGTCTCGTCTTCGCCCCCAGCTCGACCGCGGTGCTCGCCAACATGAAGCCGGACGACCACGCGAAAGCATCGGGCACCAACTCCACCCTCCGCGAGATCGGCGTCGCCCTCGGCGTGGCCGTCCTCACCGCCGTCTTCACCGGAGCGGGCGGCACGCTCACCCCGACCGGCTACGTGGATGCGGCCATCCCGGCCGTCTGGGTCGGGGCCGGTGTCCTCGCCCTCGCCGCGGTGATCTCGCTCTTCCTCCCCTCCGGCATCATCCGCCGCCGCCGTGGCGCCGCCCCGGACCCGGAGCACGAGATCACGGAGGCCGCCGCCGCCGAGGGCTCCCCGGAGGCCGCCGCCCTCGTCGAGTAGGCCCAACCGCGCCTCCCGCCAGCATCGAGTGGTCCCGAATTGCCGTGCGCAACGTGCGCACACGGCAATTCGGGACCACTCGTTCGCGGATAGGCTGAGGGGATGCGGATCGGCGTCATCGGAGCAGGAGCCATCGGCGGCACGATCGCAGCGCTGCTCGACCGCGTCGGCCACCAGGTCGAGGTCACGGCGCGCGGCGCCCAGCTCGCCGCGATCCGCGCGGACGGCCTCCGCCTCGACGGAGCCTGGGGCTCCCACACCGCGAGGGTCGACGCCGACGAGCTCCTGCGCACCCAGCCGGAGCTCGCATTCCTCTGCACCAAAGCACAGGATGCGGCGGCCGCCATCCGCGAGAATCAGCACCTCCTCGGCGGCATCCCCGTGGTCGTCGTGCAGAACGGCCTCAGCGGTCTGTGTCAGGCCGCGACGATGCTCCCCGGCTCCGACTGCGTCGGCGCACTCGCCCTCTACGCCGCGAGCTTCCTCTCCCCCGGCCGCGTCACGGTGACCACCGCGGCCAACACCTACCTCGGCGCGGGAAGCGGAGAGCCGCCGGAGGCCGCGGTCTTCGCCACGCGCGTCCTCGACGCCGCCATGCCGACCTTCGCCGTCGACAACTTCGACGGCGCCCAGTGGACCAAGCTCATCGTCAACCAGATCAACGCCATGCCCGCCATCACTGGGCTCAGCGCCCAGGATGCGATCGCCGACCGCGGACTCCGCCGCATCGTCACCGCGAGCATGCGCGAGGCGGTGCGGGTCGGCTTCGACCGCGGCATCCGGTACGGCAGCATCCAGGGGCTCAGCAACGGCATCCTGCGATTCGTCGCCGCCTCCCCGCTGTGGGCGGGGCAGGCCGTTCTCCTGACGATGAAGCGCCGGATGGGCGCCACCCCCAACCCCGGATCGACGCTGCAGAGCATCCGGCGCGGCCAGCTCACCGAGATCGACTACCTCAACGGCGCCGTCGTCGGCGAAGCCCACGAACTCGGACGCGAAGCGCCGATCAACGCCGCCATCGTCGGCCTGGTGCACGAGGTGGAGCGCACCCGCGCCTTCATCGAACCGGCCGCCGTGATCGACCGGATGCGCGCGGTCCTGTAGCGCTGACCGACGGGTGGGCTAGCAGCTGTCCGCGAACACCCGCTTGGGCAGCGCCGGGTCGCTGTCGTCCACCAGCGCGCTCGCCCACACCCTCGGTTCCGCGTCGTTCTCGTAGATCGGGTCCTGAGGCGTGTTCACCAGCGCCACCGAGTAATGCCAGATGCCGCGCAGTTCCGGCCGGAGCAGGAACTCGCCGTCGACCACGAGCACCGCATCCTGGCCGGTCGTCTCCCACCGGCTCTCGACAGGCACATCCCGTCGCTCGTCGAACGCCGCCGTCTGGAACCCGGTGCTCCCCGCCATCCGGTACGGGTCGATCAGCACCCGCCGGAACGTGACGTAGTCGAACGCGCCGCGGTAGTAGTCGAGCGCGGACTCCGGGCCGAGCCTGGTGCGGTCGGCGCGCGGCCGGTGGAAGTCATCCATCGACGCCCGGAACGTGTCGTAACCCGCCTCGCGGAACACCTCGGCGAAATCGTGGGCGAACGTCCCGGTGTCCTCGACGCCGTCCACGGCCACGATCGTGCGGCCGTGACCGTAACTGCGCGTCACCTCGCCGACCAGTTCGCGGAGGAACAGGACGCGCGGCGTCGGTGGAAGCTTCATGGCACGAGCCTAGGCCGCCGACGCACCGATTACGCTGGGATCATGGTGGATGCGGAGCAGAACTCGTTCTCCGCCTCCGTCATCGACTGGTTCCACACCAACCGCCGCGACCTGCCGTGGCGCAGGGACGGCTTCACCGCCTGGGGCACCCTGGTCAGTGAGTTCATGCTGCAGCAGACCCCGGTGAGTCGTGTCATCCCGCGCCTGGAGGAGTGGCTGACCCGCTGGCCCACCCCCGCCGACCTCGCCGCCGTCCCGCCCGGAGAGGCCGTGCGCGCCTGGCAGTCGCTCGGCTACCCGCGCCGCGCGCTCTGGCTGCACGCCTGCGCCGTCGCCATCACCGAGCGGCACGGCGGCATCGTCCCCGACGACGTGGATGCGCTGCTCGCCCTCCCGGGGATCGGCGATTACACCGCGCGCGCCGTCGCGGTGTTCGCGTACGGCGACCGGCATCCGGTGGTCGACACGAACATCCGGAGGGTCATCGCGCGCGCCGTCGACGGCCAGGGCGAACCGCCCCCGCCGTCCAAGCGCGACCTCACGGCAATGGAGGCGCTGCTCCCCGCCGACCGCGCGGCAGCCGCCGCCTTCAACGCCGGGATGATGGAGCTCGGCGCTCTCGTCTGCGTCGCCAGGACGCCGCGCTGCGACGCCTGCCCGCTCGCCGACCTGTGCGCGTGGCGGCAGGCGGGCTACCCCGCCTACGACGGCCCGACGAAGGCCGTGCAGAAGAAGTACGAGGGCAGCGACCGCCAGGTGCGCGGCCTGATCCTCGCCGAATTGCGCGCCTCCCACATCCCGGTCACACCGGCCGAGATCGAGTCCGTCTGGCCGGACGCCGCGCAGCGCGACCGCGCGCTCGCCGGCCTCCTGGCCGACGGTCTCGCCGTCCGCTCCCCCACCGGCTCCGGCTATACCCTCCCTTAACCGCGATCGAGCCCCCAGTTCGTCTCGGTATCCGGCTCGGATAACGGGAACCACTGCGGGCTCGATTGCTTGGGGCTAGGGGCGGGGGGAACTAGTCCTCGTCGTCCTCGTCTTCGCGGGGCTTGACGTAGGGGTCTTCGTCGCCGGCGTATGCTGCGCCGGCGGCCAGGCCGGCCACCTCGGTGTCGCGCTGCCGCGCCTCGCGCAGCAGGTCTTCGATGTGGGCCGCGTTCTCCGGGATCGCATCCAGGATGAACTCCAGCGACGGCGTCAGCCGTGCCGTGATGTTCTTGCCGACCTCGCTGCGCAGCATTCCGGTCGCCGCCGCGAGGGCGGCTGCGGTGTCCGCGCGTTCCTCGTCGGTGCCGTAGACCGTGTAGAACACCGACGCGTGCTGCAGGTCGCCTGTCACCTGCACATCCGTGATCGTCACGAAGCCCATGCGGGGATCGCGGACGCCGCGTTCGAGCCGCTTGGCGATGATGACCTTGATTCTGTCCGCGAGCTTCCTCGCGCGTGCCGGATCAGCCATGTTGTCTCTCCTTCACTGCTGTGATGCCACCAGCCTGGGATGGGACGAGGCCCGGAAGGCGAACCCTCCGGACCTCGTGTCCATGCCTAGACGCGGGGCTTCTCCCGCATTTCGGTCGTCTCGATCTCGTCGCCGATCTGGATGTCGTTGAACTTGCCGAGGCCGATACCGGCTTCGAAGTCCGTGCGCACCTCGGTGACGTCGTCTTTGAACCGGCGCAGCGACTCGATGGCGAGGTTGTCCCCCACCACGACGCCGTCGCGGATGACGCGCGCCTTCGCGTTGCGCGTGATCGTTCCGGAGCGGACGATGACACCGGCGATGTTGCCGAACTTGGAGGAGCGGAACACCTCGCGGATCTCGGCCACACCGGACTGGATCTCTTCGAACTCCGGCTTGAGCATGCCCTTGAGCGAGCTCTTCGATGTCGTCGATCGCGTTGTAGATGACCGAGTAGAAGCGCACATCCACACCCTCGCGGGCGGCACGCTCGCGGGCCTTGACGTCCGGGCGGACGTTGAAGCCGATCACGATCGCGTTGTCGATGGTCGCCAGGTCGATGTCCGACTCGGTGATCGCGCCGACGCCGCGGTGCAGGATGCGGAGCTGGACCGAGTCGTCGACCTCGATCTTCATGAGCGACTCCTCCAGCGCCTCTACGGCACCGGACACGTCGCCCTTGATGATGAGGTTGAGCGCCTCGACCTTGCCCTCTTCCAGAGCACGGGTGAAGTCTTCCAGCGAGATGCGCTTGCGCGACTTCGCCAGCATGGCGTTGCGCTCGGCAGCCTCTCGCTTCTCGGCGATCTGACGGGCGGTGCGGTCCTCCTCGGTGACGAGGAAGGTGTCACCGGCTCGCGGAACACTCGAGAGACCCTGAACCTGCACCGGACGCGACGGGTACGCCTCGTGAACGGCGTCGCCGTTCTCGTCGACCATCGCACGGACGCGGCCGTAAGCCGTACCGGCGACGATCGAGTCTCCGACGCGCAGCGTTCCCGACTGGATGAGCACGGTCGCAACAGCACCGCGGCCCTTGTCGAGCTTGGCCTCGATCGCGATACCGCGCGCATCCTTGTTGGGGTTGGAGCGCAGGTCGAGCCCGGCGTCCGCCGTGAGCAGCACGGCGTCCATAAGGTCCTGGATGCCGATGTTGTTCCGCGCAGACACGTCGACGAACATGACGTCTCCGCCGTACTCCTCGGCGACCAGACCGAACTCGGTGAGCTGCTGGCGCACCTTGGCCGGGTTGGCGTCCGGCTTGTCGATCTTGTTCACCGCGACCACGACCGGCACACCGGCCGCCTGAGCGTGGTTGAGCGCCTCGATGGTCTGCGGCATGATGCCGTCGTCCGCCGCGACCACGAGGATCGCGATGTCGGTGACCTGCGCACCACGGGCACGCATGGCGGTGAACGCCTCGTGACCAGGGGTGTCGATGAAGGTGATGGCGCGCTCGATGTTCTCGTGCTCGGTCCACACCTGGTAGGCACCGATGTGCTGGGTGATGCCGCCGGCCTCGCCCGCAACGACGTTCGCGTTGCGGATCGCGTCGAGAAGACGCGTCTTACCGTGGTCGACGTGACCCATGACGGTGACGACGGGGGGACGGATCTCAAGGTCTTCGTCTGTCTCGTCCTCGAGCTCCTGGTCGAGGTCGATGTCGAAGCCTTCGAGCAGCTCCTTGTCCTCGTCCTCCGGGGACACGATCTGCACCTTGTAGCCGAGCTCTTCGCCCAGCACGCCGAACGTGGCCTCGTCGAGGGACTCGGTCGCCGTGGCCATCTCACCGAGGTGGAACAGGACGGTGACCAGGTTGCCGGGGCTCGCGTCGATCTTGTCGGCGAAGTCCGAGATGGATGCACCGCGGCGCAGCCGGACGATGGTGTTGCCGTCGCCACGGGGTACGCTCACGCCGCCCAGCGACGGAGCTTCCCTCAGCTCGAATTCCTGCCTCTTGGCGCGCTTCGACTTGCGGGCCTTGCTCTTGCCGCCACCGCGACCGAACGCACCAGCGGTTCCACCGCCCGGTCCGCGGCCACGACCGCCGCCGCCACCCGCGGGACGCGGGCCGCCGAAGCCGCCGCCTGGACGCTGGAAGCCACCACCGGCGCCTGCGCCGGCTCCTGCTCCACCGCCGCTACCCGGGCGCTGCTGGAAGCCGGGACGGCTTCCGCCTGCTCCGCCGGGACGCTGGCCGGGGCGATTGCCGCCTGCTCCGGGAGCGCCGGGACGCGGCGAACCGGGACGCGGGGGCGTCGGACGCGGGATGTTACCCGGCGACGGACGCTGGCCCATGCCCTGCGAGCTCGCGAACGGGTTGTTGCCCGGACGAGGAGCGCTCGGACGCTGGCCCATGCCCTGGTTGGACGCGAACGGGTTGTTGCCCGGACGCGGAGCGCCCGGACGCGGGATGCTGCTGCTTCCTGCGGCGTTTCCGCCTGCAGGACGCGGGGTGTTCGGCTTGACGGCGTCCGACGGGGCGTCGGCCGGTGCCGCTGCTTCCGCCTCGGCCGGCGCTGCCTTCTCGGCCGCCGCCTTGGCGTCTGCTGCTGCCTTGTCGGCTTCGGCCTTCTCAGCCGCCGCCTTCTGCTCAGCGAGCGCCTGGCGCTCGGCGACGGACAGGGGTGCTGCCGGCTTGGGTGCGGTGCCGCCCGGGTTCGGAGCGGACGACGGACGCGTCGCGCCCGGCGTCGGAGCCGAGGACTTCGGCGCGGCCGCCTTGTGCTCCGTTGCTGCCGCGGCAGCCTTGTCGGCCGTGAAGCCGTCCGCCTCGAGGGCTGCGCGAAGCTTGCGCGCCACCGGCGGTTCGATGCTGGAGGACGGGCCCTTGACGAACTCGCCCATCTCTTTCAATTTTGCAAGTGCGATCTTGCTGTCGACGCCGAGTTCGGTAGCGACCTCGTGTACGCGTGGTTTTGCAGCCACAATTCTCCTGTCTAGGGGGTCTACCCCTAGCAGGGCAGACCGTTAGTTACGGACGGGTCTCATTTCGAGCCGCTCATTAGTTGTCACTCATTTGAGTTCACTGTGCCGTTCAGCCTGTTCTCTTCAAGTGCGGCCTGGATGGCCGTCGTATCGAGCATTCCGTCGACCTTGAGGGCCCGCCCGAAGGCGCGCCTCTGCAGGGCTTTGTCGAGACACTCGACGACCGGATGCAGCCACGCACCTCGCCCAGAAAGCGTGGCGGAATGGTCCACCACGATTTTCGAGTTCTGGGCGACGACCCTCAGAAGAGAGGATCGGGGAGCGCGAGAACGGCATCCGACGCACGTTCTAACAGCTTCCATCCTACACCCGCGCACAACCGAGGTCGGGCGCGACTACTCCTTGTCGCGGATCGAGTCGGGCATCGCCATCCATCCCGACCTCATTCTTTGTCCAGGATCGAGTCGGGCATCGCCATCCATCCCGACCTCATTCTTTGTCCAGGATCGAGTCGGGCTGGATGTCGATCTTCGCGCCCGTCAGTTTCGCGGCGAGACGAGCGTTCTGCCCCTCTTTGCCGATGGCGAGCGACAGCTGGTAGTCGGGCACGAGCGCACGGACGGCCTTGAGCGACTCGTCGATGACGAACGCGCTGGTGACCTTCGCGGGCGACAGAGCGCTCGACACGAACGTGGCGAGGTCCGGCGAGTAGTCGACGATGTCGATCTTCTCGTTGTTCAGCTCCGCGGTGACGGCCCTGACACGCTGTCCGAGCTCGCCGATGCACGCGCCCTTGGCGTTCACACCCGGCTCGGTCGCGCGGACGGCGATCTTGGTGCGGTGCCCTGCCTCGCGGGCGAGCGACACGATCTCGACGACACCGCTCGCGATCTCCGGGACCTCGAGCGCGAACAGCTTGCGCACGAGCGCGGGGTGCGTGCGGGAGACCGTGATCTGCGGACCCTTCAGCCCCTTCGACACACTCGTCACGTACACCCGGATGCGCGACCCGTGCGTGTACTCCTCGCCTGGCACCTGCTCCTCCGGAGGCAGAATCGCCTCGACACTGCCGAGGTCGACGTGGATCATCCGCGGGTTGGGCCCCTGCTGGATGACGCCGGCGACGATGTCGCCCTCCCTGCCGCGGAACTCGCCGAGCACGGCGTCGTCCGCGATGTCGCGGAGGCGCTGGTTGATGACCTGCTTGGCGGCGAACGCCGCGATGCGACCGAAGTCGCTCGGGCTGTCCTCCGCCTCGCCGATGACGTTGCCCTCGTCGTCCAGCTCAGGGACGAACACGGAGACGTGACCGGTCTTGCGGTCGAGGTGCACGCGCGCTGCCGGCGGCTCCTCCGTCGTGTGCCCGTGGCGGTGGTCGGCCTGGTCCGTGTGCTTCAGGTAGGCGGTCAGAATCGCCTGCTCGATGATCTGCACCAGCTCGTCGAAGGGTATCTCTCGCTCGCGTTCCATGAGACGCAAGACGCTGAGGTCGATGTCCATGCCGGCCTCCTCTATTCAGATCTCGCCGCCGCGTTCAGCGCGACGGACTCGACTAACTACGGTACCCGATGATCCGACCTGCCGGAACGGGGGTACCGTTCCGATACATGACCTCCCCCACGTCTGCCGCCAGACGCGTCGAACGCAACCCGGCGGTCCGCATCCTCGCCAGGGTCGGAAATGCGGCCATCGGCATCCTGCACATCCTGATCGGCGTGATCGCTCTGGCCGTCGCGTTCGGCGCGGGCGGCGGCAGCAATGCCGACCAGTCGGGTGCCCTGCAGGCGCTCGTGGCCGTGCCGGGTGGGCTTTTCGTGGTGTGGGCGGTGATCGTCGGACTGATCGCGCTCGCGCTGTGGCAGATCCTGCAGACGGTCGTGGCGCACAAGGCGATCCAGAAGGTGACCGAGATCGCCAAGGGCGTCGTCTATGCGGTGCTCGCCGTGACGGCGATCTCCATCGCCTCCGGCGGCGGCTCCCACTCATCGTCATCCGAGAAGACCGCGAGCGCGCGTCTGCTCGCACTGCCCGGCGGTGTCTTCGTCCTCGCCGCGATCGGTCTCGCGATCGTGGCCGTCGGGATCGGCTTCATCGTCAACGGCGTCACCCACCGCTTCGAGCGGGGCCTGCGCCTGCCGCCGAACGCCTTGGCCGGCGTCACGACGACCCTCGGCCGCATCGGCTACATCGCCAAGGGCGTCGCCCTCGGCATCGTCGGCGGACTGGTCGTCACCAGTGCGGTGACGTACGACCCCGGCAAGTCCGGCGGCCTCGACGGAGCGCTGAAGTCGCTCACGCAGCTCCCGTTCGGCGTCTTCCTTCTCATCCTGATCGCCGTCGGCCTGATCGCCTACGGCGTCTTCTGGTGTGTGCGGGCCGTCGCCGTCCGCCTCTAGCCGCCATTCGGCGGGCTAGCCGGGCTCGAATCGTGCGAAAGGTGCGGTGGACGGCGTCCCGACCGCACCTTTCGCACGAGCCGACAACACGAGTCCCACACCCTGCAGGAACGCGGGGCGGTCCACGAACAGATCGCGGCGCGTGACGCGGACGACGCGCCATCCGTCGACGACCATCGCCTCATGCCGCGCGATGTCGGCGTGCCACTGCGCAGCGTCCGTGCGGTGGCCGTCGCCCTCGTATTCGAGCACCACCTGCTGCCCGAAGTACACCAGGTCCGGGTGCACCAGCCGCCCACCGAGCAGCACCGGCGGGTTCACTGCCGGCTCCCCCAGCCCCGCCTCGGCCAGAGCCAGCCGCAGCAGGCTCTCCGGACGCGAGTCCGCCCCGAACCGGATGCGCTCGGCAGCCCACCGCATCGCGGACGCCCCCGCCGTCCTGGTCGCCGCAGCGGCGGCTCGGAGTTCGTCGGCGGTCGCCAGCGCATCCCGGGCTCGCGCACCCACGATATGGTCGCCGATCGCGACCAGCTCTTCTCCGGACAGCGAGGCGCCGAGCTGCTGCCAGACCTGTACGGCTGAGCAGACGGGCATCCCGCGCGCCGTGCACGGTTCAACTCCCGCGATGCTGTGGCCGCGCACGCCGACGGCGCGCGGAGGCGTTCGCGGGAACGGGACACTCACGTGCAGCTCCGCGTGGCGCTCACCATCCGGCAGCGGGAACCCATACAGGGCCGCCGCCGTCTCGTGGCTGAACACCTGTCCGGCCAGCATCCGCGCGTGATAGGTGCGGATACGGTCGATCAGGGCGTGCGCCTCGCTCGTGCGGTTCACCCCGTGGAACGGATGGTGCACGTCTCGCGCCCGCAGCCGTCGCGGAGTGACGCCGCCGGCGATGGCCGTGCGGGTGCCGAACGGTGCGTTATGTAATTCCTGCGGGAGCGCGTGTGCCTGAGTCATGCATCCACGATCGCCGTCCGCGGCGGAGCGCGGCGCGCATCCCGTGTTTCTGGGGATAACCACGCCTGTGGACTCGTGCGAAAAGTGCGGTCACAGCGTGCTCGACCGCACTTTTCGCACGAGTCGACGGCTAGGCGCCTCGCGCGGCGAGCGACTCTGGCGACGTGAGCGACGCGAGCGCGTCGGCGATCGGCAGCGTGGCGCGCGCGCCGGTGGCGCGGTTCCACAGCTCCACCTCGCCGTCCGCCGCGCCGCGGCCGACGACGAGCACGTGCGGAACGCCGATCAGCTCGGCGTCGCCGAACTTCACGCCGGGCGAGACCTTGGGCCGGTCGTCCAGCAGCACGTCCAGGCCGGCTGCCTCCAGGCTCGCCGTCACCTCTTCTGCGACGTCGAACGCGAGCTGGTCGCGTCCGGCGGCGACGACGTGCACGTCGAACGGCGCGACGGACTCCGGCCAGATCAGGCCCTTCTCGTCGTTGTTCTCCTCGGCGATGATCGCCAGGATGCGCGTGACGCCGATCCCGTACGAGCCCATCGTGACCGTGACCAGCTTGCCGTTCTCGTCGAGCACCTTGAGTCCGAGCGCTTCCGCGTACTTGCGGCCGAGCTGGAAGACGTGGCCGATCTCCATACCGCGGGCGAGCTCGACGGGGCCGGAGCCGTCCGGCGCAGGATCGCCCGGCTTGACGTCGGCGACCTCCACGGTGCCGTCCCAGGCGAAGTCACGCCCGGCGACGAGCCCGAAGACGTGCTTGCCGTGGACGTTCGCGCCGGTGATCCAGCCTGAGCCGTCTGACACGCGCGGGTCGACCAGGAACCGGATGCCTGTCGTCGACTCTTCGCCGAGCACGGCGCCGTCGGCGCCCCACGGTCCGATGTACCCCTTCACGAGCCCGGGGTGCTTCGCGAAGTCGGCCTCTGTGGCGGGCTCCACCTCGGCGGGCGCGAACGCCACCTCTGCACGCTTCAGCTCGACCTCGCGGTCGCCGGGCAGGCCGACGACGACCAGCTCGCGCGTTCCGTCCAGGTGCGTGAGAGCCAGCACGACGTTCTTGAGCGTGTCCGCCGCCGTCCACAGCCGGCCGTCCGGCCGGGGGTGCTTTTCGTTGGCGACGTCTACCAGGGTCTGGATGGTCGGCGTGTTAGGGGTGTCGAGCACCTCCTGCGGCGTCAGCTTCTCGTAGGAGCGTGCGGCGGGGGCGACGGTCGTGAACGCCTCCACATTGGCCGCGTATCCGCCGTCGGAGCGCACGAAGGTGTCCTCGCCGACGACGGTCGGGTGCAGGAACTCCTCGCTGCGCGATCCGCCCATCGCACCGGCGTCGGCCTGCACGATCACGTACGACAGCCCGAGCCTGGTGAAGATGCGCTCGTACGCGTCGCGCTGCGCCTGGTAGCTGACGTCGAGCCCGGCGTCCGTGTAGTCGAACGTGTACGCGTCCTTCATCGTGAACTCGCGGCCGCGCAGGAGGCCGGCGCGGGGCCGTGCCTCGTCGCGGTACTTGTCCTGGATCTGGTAGATGGCCAGCGGCAGGTCTTTGTAGCTGGAGTACAGGTCTTTCACCAGCAGCGTGAACGCCTCTTCGTGCGTCGGCGCGAGCAGGTAGTCGGCGCCCTTGCGGTCCTTGAGACGGAACAGGCCGTCGCCGTACTCCTCCCAGCGACCGGTGACCTCGTACGGCTCGCGCGGAAGCAGGGCGGGGAAGTGCACCTCGTGCGCTCCTGCGGCGGACATCTCCTCGCGGATGATCGCCTCGATCTTCGCCTTCACGCGAAGGCCGAGCGGCAGCCAGGCGAAGATGCCTGGCGCCTGGCGCCGGATGTATCCGGCGCGAACCAGCAGCCTGTGGCTGGTGACCTCGGCGTCGGAGGGGTCTTCACGGAGGGTGCGGAGGAAGTAGTTCGTCAGGCGTGTAGGCACCGTTCCATGTTAGACGGAGGCGGCGACGGCCGATGTTGCCCCGATTCCGGATGCGCGCCGACCGGATGCACGCCGACCGGATGCACGCCGACCCGGATGCACGCCTGCCCCGTTCCGCCCAGCCCCGTTCCGCGTCGGCGGCCCGGCATAGGCTGACCCCATGCCGGACCGCAGAACGCACGTCACCGCTTCCGCCGCGCAGAGCGAGCTGGCGACGGCGCTCGCAGCGCTCCGCTCGTCTCTCGATCTCCCCGAGGCGTTCCCCGCTCCCGTCGTGGTCGAGGCGGAGGACGCGGCGGGCACGCTGCTCCTGCCGGGCCGCGACCTGACCGATGTCGAGTTCATCACCATCGACCCGGACGGCTCGACCGACCTCGACCAGGCCGTGCAGATCGAGCGGACGGGAGAGGGCTTCCTGGTCCGCTATGCGATCGCCGATGTTCCGGCCCTCGTGCGTCCGGGTGGCGCGGTCGACGGCGAGGCGCGCAGGCGCGGGCAGACGATCTACGCGGCGGACGGGCGCATCCCGTTGCACCCGGCGGCGATCGGCGAGCACGCCGGTTCGCTGCTTCCGGGGTGGATCGCGGCGCGTTCGTCTGGGAGTTGACGCTCGGCGCCGACGGGCAGCAGCGCTCGGTCGAGGTCGCGCGCGCCAGGGTCAGGTCGCGTCGGCAGTGGACGTACGCGGAGGCCCAGGGCGCCATCGACGCAGACGGCGCCGGCCCCGAGACCCTCGCGCTGCTGAAAGAGGTCGGTCTGCTGCGCATCCAGTGCGAGCGCGACCGCGGCGGCGCGAGCCTGAACGCACCGGATGAGGAGATCGTCCTCCGCGACGGCGCGTACACGCTCGAACGACGCGCTCCGCTCCCCGTCGAGGAGTGGAACGCGCAGATCTCGCTGCTGACGGGCATGGCGGCGGCGCGCCTGATGCTGGACGCGCGGATCGGCATCCTGCGCACGATGCCGCCGCCCGGCGACGACGCCGTCGCCGCGTTCCGTGCGCAGACGGCCGCGCTGGGTCTCCCCTGGCCCCAGGACGTCTCCTACGGCGAGTATCTGCGCACCCTGGACCACGACGACCCCCGCGCCCTCGCTGTGATGCAGGCGGCGACAGGGCTGTTCCGCGGCGCAGGCTATGTGGTGATGGACGGCACGGCCCCCGACGATCCGCGGCAGTCGGCCGTCGCCGCCCCGTACGCCCACGCGACGGCGCCGCTGCGCAGGCTCGTCGACCGCTGGGTGCTCGTGATCTGCGAAGCGCTCTGCGCCGGAACCCCTGTTCCTGAGTGGGCGACGGCGTCGCTCGGCGAGCTTCCGGCGATCATGGGCACGTCGTCCAGGGTGGCGTCGCAGCTCGGCGCCGCCAGCGTCGACAGGGTGGAGGCCGCGCTGCTCAGCGACAGGATCGGCGACGAGTTCGAAGCGACCGTGCTCGCGATCAGGAACGGCGACATGACGGTGCAGCTCACAGAGCCTGCCGTGGTCGCGTCGATGCCGCGCCCGGACGCCGTGCTGCCGGGAACGGTGGTTCCGGTCCGGTTGCTGTCGGTGAGCATCCCGAACGGCCGGGTGGAGCTGGTGGTGGTCTGACGCCTAGGCGCCGGCGTGCCCGAGCGCCCGCGCAACGGCGGCGGCGATCGCCACTTGGCCTTCGGCTGTCGGATGAACGTCGTCGCTCTGCACCAGTTCCCGTTGCCCGTCGAGCGGCTGGCCGATGTCGAGGTCGACGGCGCCGATGGACGCTGCCGTCTTGACCACATCCTGGTCGATCGTGCGGAGCTGATCCGGTTCTGCCGTGTCGTTCCAGACCGGGCTGACCGCGATGATCTCGGCGTGAGGCAGTGCCGCCCGGAGTGCGCTGAGCGCCGAATCCGTCGCGCGGGCGATCGCCGCATCCGATTCGCCGAGGTCGTTGCTGCTGCCGGACACGATGACCACCGACGGACGCAGCGACACCGCGGCGTGCACTTGGTCGGCGAACGTGTCGCCGTTGTCGCCGACGGTCACGAATCCGGATCCGTCGCTCGCCAGGTTGGTGAGGCGCCAGTCGTCCTCCCCCGCCAGCAGCGCCGGCCACGCCTGCGCCGGGTCGAGGCCGTGCCCCTCCATGATCGAGTCGCCGATCGCGACCACCACCGGTCCATCCGCCGACGCGTCCGTCACACGCGAGACGATCGTCGGGGCCGCCTGTGCACCGGATGCCGCCGACACGAAAGCGAGTGACAGCCCTGCGGCGAAAGCCGACAGTCTGACCGCCCGGGAAAAGCTCATAACGGCACGATAGGCCGCGACGCTATGGGTCGCCTATGACGACGCTGTGGATGCGCGACCGCGACCAGCGGACCTTGTGGGCGCCGCCCTAGTGAGCGCCGACCGTGACGGTCGGCTCGCCCGATGTCGCGTCCGGCATCTCGGCCGCGAGCCGGTTGGCCTCGGCGATCAGCGTCTGCACGATCTCCGCCTCCGGAACGGTCTTGATGACCTCTCCCTTGACGAAGATCTGGCCCTTGCCATTGCCGGAGGCGACACCGAGGTCCGCCTCGCGCGCCTCGCCAGGACCGTTGACGACACAGCCCATGACCGCCACGCGCAGGGGCACGCTCATGCCTTCGAGCCCGGAGGTGACGTCGTTGGCGAGCTTGTAGACATCCACCTGGGCGCGCCCGCAGCTCGGGCACGACACGATTTCGAGCTTGCGCTCGCGCAGGTTGAGCGACTGCAGGATCTGCAGACCCACCTTGACCTCCTGCGCCGGGGGCGCGGAGAGCGAGACGCGGATGGTGTCTCCGATTCCCTCGGAGAGCAGGATGCCGAACGCGGTGGCCGACTTGATGGTGCCCTGGAACTCCGGGCCGGCTTCCGTCACGCCGAGGTGGAGGGGCCAGTCGCCTCGCTCGGCGAGCAGGCGGTATGCCTTGACCATGACGATCGGGTCGTTGTGCTTGACCGAGATCTTGAAGTCGTGGAAGTCGTGCTCCTCGAACAGGCTCGCCTCCCAGACGGCGCTCTCGACGAGTGCCTCTGGAGTGGCCTTGCCGTACTTCTGCAGCAGGCTCGGCTCCAGCGATCCGGCGTTGACGCCGATGCGCAGCGAGACGCCGGCGGCCTTCGCCGCTGCGGCGATCTTGCCGACCTGGTCGTCGAACTTGCGGATGTTGCCCGGGTTGACACGGACGGCCGCGCAACCGGCGTCGATCGCCGCGTATACGTAGTTCGGCTGGAAGTGGATGTCGGCGATGACCGGGATCTGGCTCTTCTTCGCGATGATCGGCAGCGCCTCGGCGTCGTCCCTGCTCGGGACGGCGACACGCACGATGTCGCAGCCGGACGCGGTGAGTTCGGCGATCTGCTGGAGGGTCGCGTTGATGTTGGTGGTCGGCGTCGTCGTCATGGACTGGACGCTGATCTGAGCGTCTCCGCCGACGAGGACCTTGCCGACCTTGATCTGACGGGACTTGCGACGGGGTGCGAGTGTTTCGGGAACCTTCGGCATCCCCAGGTTGATAGCTGCCACGTCCCCAATCCTACGCGGCCCGGTGGGAACCGGCTGGGCGCGGGGTGTGCGTCCCCTAGCCGAAGAGGTTGATCGGCTTGACGATGTCCGCGTACATCAGCAGCACGCTCATCCCGCCGAGCACGATCACGACGGCGAAGGTCAGCGGCATCAGCTTGGCCATGTCCACCGGCCCTGGGTCGCGCTTCTTGAACAGCTTGGCGAACGAGCGCCGGATGCCCTCCCAGGCCGCACCCGCGATGTGACCGCCGTCGAGCGGCAGCAACGGGATGAGGTTGAAGACGAACAGGGCGATGTTCAGCGATGCCAGGATCCCGATCATCGTGTAGACCTTGTCGATCACCGGCACGCCGTCCAGAGCGGTGAGCTCACCGGCCGCTCGCCCGATGCCGACGAGGCTGACCGGCCCGTTCGGGTCGCGCTCCCCTGAGCCGAACGCCGCGTTCCAGACGTCGACCATGCGCTGCGGCAGGTGGATGATCACGCCGACCACGGCGCCGGTCTGCGCGCCGACGGCGGGCAGCACGGCCGTGACGGGCTGAGGCACGAGCTCCTGCAGCGAGCCGATGCCCACGAACCCGGCCGTCACGGTGGCGACGGTGCCGTCCGCGTTCTTGATCACGGCCCCGGAGGCGTCGGTCTTGGCGACGGCGTTGGTCTTAGGGGTGACGGAGAGGGTCTTCTCCGCGCCGTCGCGCTTGATGACGACGGCGAGCGAGCGGTCGGCGGACTCGCGGATGATCTTGGTGGACTGCGCCCAACTGGTGATCGGGGTTCCGTCGATGCTGACGATGGTGTCGCCCGGCTTGATGCCGGCCGCAGCGGCCGGAGCGACGGGATCGCTCGACTGGCAGGTCTGCTGCTTGCTGCTGGAGGCGATGACGCACTGGCTCACGCTCGCCACGGTGGTGGACTGCTGCGGCGATCCGAAGCCCACCAGCAGCACGCCGAACAGCAGGACGCCGATGAGCAGGTTCATGAACGGACCGCCGAACATGATGACGATGCGCTTCCACACCGGCAGCCGGTAGAAGGTGCGATTCTCCTCGCCGACCATCACGGTCTCGGCGCTGGCGGACCGTGCGTCCTGCGCCATCGACTGCATGAAGCCGGTGGTCGCGTTGCGGCCGGCGCCGCCGTCCTTGCCTGGGGGGAACATCCCGATCATCGAGATGTAGCCGCCGAGCGGGATGGCCTTCACGCCGTACTCGGTCTCACCGCGGCGGAACGAGAACAGCGTCTTGCCGAAGCCGATCATGTACTGCGTGACCTTGACGCCGAACAGCTTGGCGGGCACCAGGTGCCCGATCTCGTGCAGCGCGATCGACAGTGCGACGCCCACCAGGATGATGACGACGCCGAGGATGAAGAGCAGCACGGATTCCACGGCTACAGAGTAATAGCGCGCAGCTTGGAACCAGCCGGGGGAACGCTATGTGCGTGCGCCGGTCAGCCCGCGATCAGCCGGTCGGCGGCCTCCCTCGCCCAGCGTTCGGCCTCGGCGAGGCTCTCGCGGGTGAGTTCTCCGTCCGGGCGGTGCGCATCCACGACCCGCTCGATGGTGTCCACGATGTCGAGGTAGCCGATGGCACCGGCATGGAACGCGGCGACGGCCTGCTCGTTGGCGGCGTTGAACACGGCCGGGTACGTTCCGCCTTCGACGCCGACGCGCTTCGCGAGCGCGACGGCCGGGAACGCCTCGCCGTCGAGCGGTTCGAACGTCCAGCTGTGCGCCGTCGACCAGTCGAGCGGCACGCCGACCCCCGGCACGCGGTTCGGCCAGTCGAGGCCGAGCGAGATCGGCAGGCGCATGTCCGGCGGAGACGCCTGCGCGATCGTGGACCCGTCCACGAACTCCACCATCGAGTGGATGACGGACTGCGGATGCACGGTCACCTCGATCTGCTCGTACGGCACGTCGAACAGCAGGTGCGCCTCGATCACCTCGAGCCCCTTGTTGACGAGCGTGGACGAGTTGGTGGTGACGACGAGCCCCATGTCCCAGGTGGGGTGCGCAAGCGCCTCCCTGGGCGTGACGTCCACGAGGGATGCACGGCTCCGGCCACGGAACGGGCCGCCGGATGCGGTCAGCACCAGCCGCCGCACCTCGCTCTGAGCGCCGGACCGCAGCGCCTGCGCGATGGCAGAATGCTCGGAGTCGACCGGGACGATCTGCCCGGGCGCCGCCGCCGCCTTCACCAGCGCGCCGCCGACGATCAGCGACTCCTTGTTGGCGAGCGCGAGGCTCGCCCCCGTCTCCAGCGCGGCGAGCGTCGGCCCGAGTCCGACCGAGCCTGTGATGCCGTTCAGCACCACGTCGGCCTCGACAGAGCGCACCAGACGTTCGGAGTCGTCGGCGCCGAGCGCCGTCTCCGCCACCCCGAACCGCTCGGCCTGGCCGGCCAGCTGCTCGGCGTTGCGGCCGGCCGACAGCCCCACGATGGTGAAGCGGTCGGGATTCGCCGCGATGACGTCGATCGCCTGCGTGCCGATCGAACCGGTGGAACCGAGGATGACTACTCTGCGCACGGGACCAGCCTACGGACTGTGGGCCGCGGACGGGCTAAGCGCCGAGTCTCAACCGACCGACTTCAGGATGTCGACCACGAACACCATCGTGTCGGTGCCCTTGATGTCGCCGTTGCCCGCCGAGCCGTAGCCGTCAGCCGGCGGGATGACCACGATGACCTGCGAGCCGACCTTCTGGCCGACGAGCGCCTTGGTGAAGCCGGGAACGAACTGGGAGGCGACACTGGTGTACGGCTGACCCTTGGTCCAGGTCGAGTCGAAGACCTGGCCGTTGCGCCACAGGAGGCCGGAGTACTGAATGGTGACAGAGTCGGTGGCCTTCACCACGGCGCCGTCGCCCTGCTTGAGCACGCCGATCTTCGTCTCGGTCGGCGGGTCTGCCTTCGGGATGGTGACCGTCGGAGCGCCGTCCGCGCCGAGCTTCACCGTCGGGAAGCCGGCGGGAGGCGTGACGGACTTGCCGTTCGCCCTGGTCGGCTCCTTGTCGATCAGGTCGGCGACGAAGACCACAGGGTCGGTCGCCTTGAGCTTGAGGGAGGAGACGTCGACGTCGCCGAACGCCTCCTTGGTGGTGGCGGTGAGGACCACGCGCGACTTGAGCGGGAGGCACTCGACGGCGCGGACGAGACCGGGCACGAACGCCTTGTCGTCGACCTTGATCGACTGCGACGGCTGGCCGTCGAACCCGGCTGCGGGGGTGATCTCCTTGCCCGTGGTGCCGTTGTATGCGGCGAGCGCGATTCCGATCGAGTCGCCGCCCTTCACCTCGGCGCCGTTGCCCTTGATGACCACGCTGCGCTCGAGGTCCGTCGTCTTCAGCGGCGTCGGGATCGTGACCTTCGGCGTCGCGCCGAAGTCGCCGGTGACCTTGATCGACTTGGATGCGTCGCCCGCCTTCACGTTCTGGCAGGCGTTCGCGGCCGGGGTTGCGGTGCTCGTCGGCGAGCCCGCGCTGCAGGCGGCGAGACCGGCCACGACGAGAGCGGCGGTGACGATCGAAAGGGTTTTGCGCACAGTGATTCTTTCCGGAATGCGGGCAGGGCTCCCCAGTCTGCCTCATCCTCCTTTGCCCAACCTGACAGCGAGCGCCGCATACGATGGAACACATGACTCGCGAATTCTCCGTTCCGCAGACCCGCAACATCGTCACCGCTCTCCCCGGCCCTCGCTCCATCGAGCTGCAGGAGCGCAGGGTCGCATCGGTCAGCCGCGGTGCAGGCACCCTCGCGAACATCTACATGGAGTCGGGATCCGGCGCGATCCTGGTCGACGTGGACGGCAACCGGCTGATCGACCTCGGCTGCGGCATCGGCGTGACCACCATCGGCCACGCGCATCCTGAGGTTGCTGCTGCTGCGTTCGAGCAGGCGTCGAAGCTCACCCACACGCTGTTCACCGTCACGCCGTATGAGAACTACATCAAGGTCGCGGAGAAGCTCGCCGAAATCACGCCTGGCGACTTCGAGAAGCACAGCATCCTGGTCAACTCGGGAGCAGAAGCCGTGGAGAACGCGGTGAAGATCGCCCGCAAGTTCACCGGCCGTCGCGCCATCGCCGCGCTCGACCACGCGTTCCACGGCCGCACCAACCTCACCATGGCCATGACGTACCGCCCCTGGCCGGAGCGCGCGGGCATGGGGCCGTTCCCCGGCGAGATCTACAGCGTCCCGATCAGCTACCCCTTCCGCGACCCGGAGGGGATGACGGGCGAAGAAGCCGCAGAGCGGACCATCGACTACATCAACACCCACATCGGCGCGACAGAGCTCGCCGCACTGTTCGTCGAGCCGATCCAGGGCGACGGCGGCATCATCATCCCCGCCCCCGGCTACTTCAAGCGGCTGTCCGAGTTCTGCACGGAGAACGGCATCGTGTTCGTCGCCGACGAGATCCAGGCCGGCATCGGCCGCACGGGAACCTGGTACTCGATCGAGCACCACGGCGTCGTGCCGGACCTCGTGACCAGCGCGAAAGGCATCGCCGGCGGCTTCCCGCTCGCCGCCGTCACCGGCCGCGCCGACATCATGGATGCGGTCCAGCCGGGCGGCATCGGCGGCACGTTCGGCGGCAACCCCGTCTCCACCGCTGCCGCGCTGGCCGTGTTCGACGTCTTCGAGAAGGAGGACCTGCTCGCCGAGGCGCAGCGGGTCGAGAAGGCCCTTTGGGCGCGCATCGGCGACTGGGCGGAGAAGTTCGCCGTGGTCGGCGAGGTGCGAGGCAAGGGAGCGATGTTCGGCATCGAGCTCGTCATCCCCGGCACGAAGACCCCCAACCCGGAGGCGCTGAAGGCCGTGCTCGCGCACGCCACATCGAACGGGGTCATCCCGCTCGACGCCGGAAGCTGGGACAGCGTCCTCCGCCTGCTGCCGTCGGTCGTGATCAGCGAGGAGCTCATCGACGACGCGGCGACCGTGATCGAAGAAGCACTCGCGACCTTCGGCTGAGCCTGACGTGGGAATCCTTCGCCGACGGTGGCGCGCCATCGCGGGGGTCGTCGCCCTCGCCGCGATCTTCACGATGCTGCCCGCCGTCGGCGCGTTCGCCGAACCGGTGTCCACCCAGAAGCAGGCGTCGTTCGATCCAGGCGACATTATCAGCGACGACAGCTTCTTCAACCCGGACGCGATGACGCAGGCCGACATCCAGGAGTTCCTGGACGCGCGCACCTGCAAGCCCGCCGACGGCGTCCCCTGCCTGTCGCACTATCGGGTCGACACCCCGGACGTCGCAGTGTCGAAAGACCGCTGCACAGCCCTGCGTGGCCAGCGGGACGAGCGGGCGAGCAGCATCATCGCCAGGGTCGCATCCGCTTGCACGATCAGCCCGCGGGTGCTGCTGGTGCTGCTGCAGAAGGAGCAGTCCCTGCTCACCGCACCGAGTGCATCCGGTTATCAGAAGGCCACCGGCTACGCCTGCCCGGACACCGCGGAGTGCGACAAGAAGTTCTTCGGGTTCTTCAACCAGGTCTACCGCGCGGCGTGGCAGTTCCGGGAGTACACCGTGCATCCCGGCGACTGGCGCTACCAGATCGGGAAGAACGCCATCCAGTACCACCCGAATGCGGCATGCGGCACGAGCACGGTGAAGATCGCCAACCAGGCCACCGCCAATCTGTACAACTACACGCCGTATCAGCCGAACGCGGCGACGCTGGCGAAGCCGACCGGACCGGCCGGCGCGTGCTCGACGTTCGGCAACCTCAACTTCTCTCGCCTGTACAACGCCTGGTTCGGCTCTCCGCTCGCCGTGAGATTCACCGGCTTCATCCCGGAGTGCCTGATCTACGAAGGCGGTTTCGGGTGTGCGCCGCTCCGTCCCCTCAGCGGAGGCTGAGCGACACCCGTCCGCCGCATACCGCTCGCGGAATACATCCGCGACTACGCTCGTACCCGTGACAGAGATCGAACCCGACGCTGGGACGACCGCGGTGAAGACGCCCGGTTTCGTCTACCTGCTCGGGCGCACGGTCATCGCACCGATCGCACGGCTGCTCTACCGGCCGACGATCATCGGCCGCAAGAACGTGCCGCGCACCGGCAGGATCATCCTGGCGAGCAACCACCTGTCGTTCATCGACAGCATCGTGATCCCGCTGATGGCACCTCGGCGGGTGCAGTTCCTCGCCAAGTCGCACTACTTCGAGGGCACCGGCTTCAAGGGCTGGCTCTCGCGCACGTTCTTCACGGCCATCGGCGCTGTCGGCGTCGAGCGCGGGGCAGGGCAGGCCGCACAGGATGCGCTGGAGCAGTCCAAGCGCATCCTGGAGACGGACGCGGCGTTCGCCGTTTACCCGGAGGGCACGCGCTCGCTCGACGGCCGCCTGTATAAAGGGCGCACCGGCGTCGCCTGGCTCGCGCTCACCACCGGCGCGAAGGTCGTTCCTGTCGGGCTCATCGGCACCGACAAGCTGCAGCCGGTCGGCGCGAAGATCCCGCGCATCCGGAAGATCACAGTGAAGTTCGGCGAACCCCTCGACCTGGCGCACTACGGCAGTGCCGAGTCCGGGCGGGCCCGGCGTCAGGCGACGGACGAGATCATGACCGCGATCCACGCCCTCACCGGCCAGGAACTGGCCGAGAAGTACAACGAGGCTCCCCCGGCGAACACCGTGGAGCGCGTCAAGCGCGCCCTCAACCCCGAGCGCCGCTAGCGCCCGCAGCAGTCGCTCGTCAGGCGAGGGTGAGGGTGTCCGGGGCGTGGTGGACCGGGAAGTTCACCGAGGCGGCGATGAAGCACTTGGCGGCGGCGGGGGCGTGCAGCGCCTCCGCGAGCTCGGCCTGCGCCGGATCGGCGATCGTGACGAGCGGGCGCAGCGTCGCGCTGGTGAAGTGCCCTCCCCCATCGGCGGTCTGCTCCATCACGCCGGTGGCGGCGTCCGTGTACCCGACCACGACAAGGCCTGCCCGCGCCGCCTCGGCCAGATAGCTGAGCATGTGGCACTGGCTGAGCGCGGCGAGCAGCAGCTCCTCCGGGTTCCAGCGGTCCCTGTCGCCGAAGAACGCGCGGTCGGCCGATCCCTCGACCGGATGCTTCCCCTCGGCCCTGACGACGTGCTCGCGCCCGTAGTCCTTGTAGCCGCTGGTGCCGCTGCCCCTGTTGCCGGTCCATTCCAGGTCGATCGCGTAGCTGTGCTCGAGCTTCATGGTCCGATTCTGTCACCAGAGCTAAACTCGATGCATCATGACCGACACTCTGAGCACAAGCGCGCCCGTTTACAGCGTTGCGCAAGAACGCCGCATCATCACGGCCGTACCCGGCCCGAAGTCCCAGGAACTGCACCAGCGACGCCTGGCCGTCGTCCCGACAGGCGTCTCGTCCACCCTCCCCGTCTACATCGCCAAGGCGAACGGCGCCATCCTGGTCGACGTCGACGGAAACCAGTTCGTCGACTTCGGCGCCGGAATCGGCGTCACGACGGTGGGTCACACCGAGTCAGCCGTGGTGGATGCCGCCGCCGCTCAGCTGCAGGACGTCATCCACACCCTGTTCACGATCACCCCGTACGAGGAGTACGTGCGCGTCGCCGAACTGCTCGGCGAGCACACTCCCGGCGACCACGCCAAGAAGACCGTCCTGGTCAACTCGGGCGCAGAGGCCGTGGAGAACGGCGTCAAGATCGCGCGCAAGCACACCGGCCGCCGCGCCGTCGCCGTGCTCGACCATGCGTACCACGGCCGCACCAACCTCACCATGGCCATGAACTTCAAGGCCATGCCGTATGCGACGGGCTTCGGTCCGTTCGCCGGTGACGTTTACCACGCCCCCAGCTCGTACCCGTACCACGACGGCCTCAGCGGCGCCGAGGCGGCCGCACGCACCATCGCGTACCTGGAGAAGGTCGTCGGCGCGTCCGATCTGGCCTGCCTGGTCGTCGAGCCGATCCAGGGCGAGGGCGGCTTCATGGTCCCGGCCGACGGCTACCTGCCCGCGCTGCAGGAGTGGTGCACGGCCAACGGCGTCGTCTTCATCGCCGACGAGATCCAGAGCGGCATGGCCCGCACCGGCGCTTACTACGCCAGCGAGCACTTCGGTCTCGTCCCCGACCTGGTGCTGAGCGCCAAGGGCATCGCGGGCGGCCTGCCGCTCGCGGCCGTCACCGGCCGTGCCGAGATCATGGACTCCGCCCAGCCCGGCGGTCTCGGCGGAACGTTCGGCGGCAACCCGGTCGCCGCCGCAGCCGCCGTCGCCGTGTTCGAGTCGATCGAGAAGAACCACTTGCTCGCCGAGGGCAAGCGCATCGAGAACGCACTCAAGCCGGCGCTCCTCGCGCTGCAGGAGAAGTACGACATCATCGGCGACGTGCGCGGCATCGGCGCGATGCTGGCGATCGAGCTCGTACAGCCGGGAACCGGAGCCACCACCAAGGAGCCGAACGCCGCGGCCGTCAACGCCATCTCGGCATACGCGGCACAGCAGGGCGTGCTCGTGCTCACCGCGGGCACCTACGGCAACGTCCTGCGGTTCCTGCCGAGCCTGGCCGTCTCCGACGCCTTGATCGCCGACGCCGTCCAGGTGCTCGACGACGCCTTCGCCGCGCTGTGAGCCCCGCCGTCTTCACCGGAGCGGAGGCCGTCGAGCTGGCGGTCGTCGAGCGCAGCGGGTTCGTCGAATCCCGCCACCTCGGCTCGGCGATCGTGCTCGGCCCGGACGGCTCGGTCGTCCGATCGCTCGGAGCGCCCGACGCCCCGGTGTTCCCCCGGTCGAGCCTCAAGCCGTTCCAGGCCATCGCCGTCATGGGAGCCGGGGTTCCGCTGGAGGGCGCTGCCGCCGTGCTCGCGACCGCCAGCCACGGAGGCACGCCGGCCCACCTGTCCGTGGTGCGCGGGCTGCTCGCCCAGGCGCAGCTCACCGAGGACGCCCTGCTCTGCCCGAACGACTGGCCGCTCGACTCGGCGGCCAGGGATGAGGCGATCCGGTCGGGCGAGCAGAAGCGCCCGCTGTTCATGAACTGCTCCGGCAAGCACGCCGCGATGCTGCTGGCCTGCATGGTCAACGGCTGGCCCACGGAGAGCTACCTCGACGCCCAGCACCCCATGCAGCAGCTGGTGCGGGATGTGGTGGAGCGGCTCACCGGGGACAAGGTCGTCGCGACCGGCGTCGACGGCTGCGGCGCGCCCGTCTTCGCGATGGCGCTCAGCACCCTCGCCCGCGGCATCCAGCGCATCGCGACCGCGTCGGACGGCTCGCCGTTCGCGCTGTACCGCAACGCGGCCAGCCTCAAGAACGCCGTGCTGGCGAACGGCTGGGCCATCGACGGGCCAGGACGCGCGAACACCATCGTGATCGACGAACTCGGCATCTTCGCGAAGCTGGGCGCGGAGGGCGTGATGGTCATGGCGGCGCCGGACGGCAGCACCGTCGCGCTCAAGGTGCTCGACGGCAGCCTGCGGGCCGCGACCATCGTCGCCCTGTCGCTGCTCGCCGACGCGGGCGCCGTGGACCGCCAGGCGGTCGACGCGCTCGTGCCGCGGCTGGACCTGGCCGTGCTCGGCCGTGGTGTGCAGGTCGGGGAGATCCGCGCCTCGTACGTCTGACGCGCATCCGTGTTGCATCCCGTGTTCGTGACCACGCTAATGTGGTCACGAACACGGGAGTCCGGTGAACCGGGCTGAGAGGAAGCGTCACACGCTTCGACCGTCGAACCTGATCTGGATCATGCCAGCGCAGGGAGGCTGAATTCTCGCACGCCGCCGCCATATCGCGACGGTGTTTCCCGTGCCCCATCTCCGACAGGAAGGGCACGACAGTGCACGACACCACCACCATCACGCGCACCACCACTGCGTCCATCGAGCCGCGCGAATTCGGCGTCGGCGGCCGCATCACCCTCTCGGTGATGAGCGACGACTACGTCGACATCATCCTCGGCGCCCTCGCCGCGACGCAGGCGCACGGCCTGACCGTCGAGACCGACCCGATCAGCACCTGGGTCACCGGCGCGGAGCAGGACATCGCGCGCTATTTCAGCGGCCTCGTCGCGGCTGCGGCCCGCGGCGGGCACCACGTGGTCGCCACCGTGATGCTCTCCCGCGGTTGTCCAGGCGAGGTGACCTGCGAGCGCCCGGAGCGGCCTCCGGTGTTCGCCGACGCCGCCGTCCAGCTGGCGCCGACCGGCGTGGAGGCGGTGGCCCAGTGGGCGCTCTACCCGCTCGACGACCAGGGAACGCCGGAGCGGACCGCCGACCACATGCGCGACATCTACGCCGCCATCCAGGACGCGAAGGCGAGCGGCACCTACGTCGGCAGCGACCACTACGTGACCAGGCTCTCCGGCGACGTGGCCGCCATCGTGCAGACGATCACGGCGACCTGGGCGGCCGTCGGCCGCACCGTCGCGCACGTCACGACGCACGCGACCATCTCGGTCAACAGCCCGAGCGTCGCACGCCGGGCGGAGGACGCCCGATGAGCGGCGAGACCGTCCAGAGCGGCGAGACCGTCCAGAGCGGCGAGACCGTCCAGAGCGGCGAGACCGTCCAGAGCGCCCGGCGCATCCGGACCAGGTGGTCGCTGCGGGATCTGATGCTGGTCGTCGTCCTCGGCGTCGTCTTCGGGTTCCTGTACTGGGCGCTGGTGCAGGGCTGGATCGCCCTGTCCGCGCTGGCCGGGCCGTTCGGCGACCTGGTGCAGCACGTGCTCCTCGGCGGGTGGCTGCTGGTCGCTCCGCTCGCCGTCGCGATCGTGCGGAGGCCGTTCGCCGGTGTGCTGTCCGAGGTCATCGCCTCGGTGATCGAGGTCGTGTTCCTCGGCTCGGCCGTCGGCCCGACGCTGCTGATCGCCGCCGCCATCCAGGGCGCTGGAAGCGAGCTGCCGTTCGCGGTCGGCCGCTACCGGCGGTTCGGCTGGGCCAGGTACATGCTTTCCGGCGCGCTCGGCGCCGGTGCCGTGTTCTTCTACTCCGCCTTCCGCTCCGGCTGGTACGGCACCGACCTGTTCTGGACCAGGCTGATCATCCAGGTGCTCTCCGGTGCGATCATCGGCGGCGTGCTGGCGAAGGTGCTGGTGCGGGCGGTTGCACGCACGGGCGCCGTGGACAACTTCGCCATCGGACGGGACGCGGCGGTCGCACGGTGATCACCCTCGACGGCGTCGCCGTCCGGTATCCGCGCCGCGAGCACCCCGTGCTGCGCGGGGTGGACCTCCGGATCGCGGCCGGGGAGCGCGTCCTGGTGTTCGGGCCGTCCGGCTCCGGCAAGTCGACGCTGCTCCAGGTGCTCTCCGGCGGCATCCCGCACAGCGTCAACGCCGTGCTCGACGGCACGGTGCGGATCGGCGACGCCGTCACGGAGGAGACATCGGTGGTCGACCGCTCCCCCGTGCTCGGTGTCGTCGGCCAGGACCCGTCCGCCGGGGTCTGTCTGCCGCAGGTGGATGCGGAACTCGCGCTGGTGCTGGAGAACGCGGCGGTCCCTCCCGCGCAGATCCACGGCCGGGTGCTCGGCGCCCTCCGCACTGCGGGGGCCGCAGAGCTGGCCGGGCGCGCGACGGCCGAGCTGTCCGGCGGCGAGTTGCAGCGGGTCGCGCTCGCTGCCGCCGTGGTCGCGCATCCATCGGTGCTGTTGCTCGACGAACCGACGTCGATGCTGGATGCGCGCGGCGTCCGTGCGGTGCGGCAGACGGTCGACGATGCGGTGCGTGACACCCGGCCGACCGTCGTGCTGGTCGAACACCGGCTCGACGAGTTCGCGGGAGACGCCGGGGTGGCCGGCCTGCCGGAGCGGGCGGTGGCGTTCGGGGACGACGGCTCGGTGCTGATGGACGGGCCGACGGACGCCGTGCTCGCGGCGAACGCCGCCGCCCTGCACGCGCTCGGCTGCTGGCTGCCGCTCGACACCGAGCTGCAAGCGGTGACCAGGCTGGCCGGACGGGTGGAGGACGGGACGTTCGACGCGTTCCTGGCGTCGTGCATCCCGGATCGGCGGGCGGCGGAGAGCGCGACGCGGCCGAACGGCGAGGCGCTGCTGACGGCGCGCAGTCTCGCCGTGGGACGGCCGGGCTCCCCTGTCGTCTCCGGCGTCGACCTCACGCTGCGCTCCGGCGAGATCGTCGCCCTCCTCGGTGCGAACGGCGCGGGCAAGTCGACAGTTCTGCGCACGCTCGCCGGGCTGCTCCGTCCGCTGGCCGGGGTCGTCGACGGCGAACGGCCTGCACTCGTCTTCCAGAATCCGGAGCACCAGTTCGTCGCTGGCACCGTCGAGCGCGAGCTCGTCCACGGTCTGGAGGCGCGCGACCTGCCGGACGTGCAGCGCACTCTTGCCAGACACCGCCTCGACGCGCTCGCCCACCGGCATCCGCATCAGCTGTCCGGCGGGGAGAAGCGGCGGCTGAGCCTCGCGGCCATGCTCGCCCACGGGCGTCCCGTGCTGCTGGCCGACGAACCGACCTTCGGGCTCGACCGGCGGGACACCGCTGCGGTCGCCGATGTGCTCCGCGAGACGGCGGAGGCCGGACGCGGTGTGCTGTTCGCGAGCCACGACCTGCGGCTGGTCGCCGCCGTCGCCGACCGCGTGATCATGATCGCGGGCGGCGGGGACGGGACAAGCGGCGCGGACGGGAAAGGCGGCGGCGTCGTGTACGACGGCGACCTGCTCACCGCCCTCCGGCGGCGCGACGTACTCGACGCGGCGGGCGTGCATCCATCGCGGTTGCTGCGCTGGTTCGCCGAACGCTGCGAGACGCCTGCCCAGCTGCGCGGGGCTGTCGCCGCCCTGGACAAGACACGGGTGGCGGCGTGACGGCGGCGTTCGTGCGCGAGATCGTCGACTCGCCGCTGGCCAGACGCAACCCGGCCGTCAAGCTGCTGTTGATGTTAATCGTGTCGCTCGCCGTGATGTTCGTGCTCGACCCCGTCACGCCGGTCGTGCTCTTCGCCGTGGCGTTCGTCGCGACGACGATCGGGGCCAGGATGCGCGTCCTCCGGCTCGCGCGCGCTCTCGCGCCGTTCCTGCTCTTCGCGTTCAGCGTGTTCGTCGTCAACGTGTTCACGCGGCCGGGCGACGTGCTGTGGCAGGCCGGGATGCTCAGGGTCACCGCGGAGGGCGTCGCCGTCGGGCTCGCGCTCGCCGGACGCACGATGCTCACCGGGCTGCTCGCCGTCGCCTTCCTCGTCTCGACGGATGGCGTCGCGCTCGTGAACAGCCTGCATCAGCACGCGAGACTGCCCATCCGTGTCACATACGCCGTGCTCGCCGGATACAGGATGCTGCAGGATCTCGGTGCGGAGTGGACGACCATCCGGCAGGCGCAACTGGTGCGCAGCCCGCTCGGCAGGCGCGGCCGTCCGCGGGCGCGCCTGCGCCGCCTGGGCGCCGCCGTGTTCGCGCTGCTGGTCGGCTCGATCCGCCGCGGCGAGCGCGTCGCGCACACCCTCGAGCTCCGCGGGCTGGGCCGGTCGCCGCGGACGGTCTGGCGGCCGGTGGCCCTCGGCGCGACCGACGCGGTCTTCTTCTGCGTCTCGCTCGCGACGCTGGCCGCTATCCTGGCCGCCGCGGGCGCATCCGGAGTGCTGCGCGGGCCAGGCGCACTGTTCTGAACGACGCGACGGCCCGGCAGCCGGGTGCTGTCGGGCCGTTGCGCCTGTGGGGGTCTGTGGGTTCGGGGGTCTGTGGGTTCGGGGGTCTGCGCCTTCGGGGGTCTGGAGCAGGCGGTCAGCCCACGCTCTTGGCCAACCGCTTCGCGCGCGCCGCAGCGGAGAGCTGGGTGATCAGCACCACGAGGATCGTGATGATGAACACGGCAGACGCGATCACGTTGGCCTGGGCCGGGATGCCGCGCGACGCCGCGATGTAGATGTACATCGGGAACGTGGTGACGGCGCCCGCGTTGAAGTTGGTGATGATGAAGTCGTCGAAGCTGAGCGAGAACGACAACAGCGCAGCCGACAGGATGCCCGGCAGCAGCAGCGGGAAGGTGATGCGCCAGAACACGGCGTTCGGCGAGCCGTACAGGTCGCGCCCAGCCTCCTCCAGCGCCGGGTCGAGGCTCGCGACGCGCGCCTTGACCGTGACCACCACGAAGCTGATGCAGAACATGACATGGGCGATGATGATGGTGCCGAAGCCCTTGTTCACGCTCAGGCTGAGGAACTGCGCGGCAAGGCCCGCGCCGAGCACCACTTCGGGGCTCGCCATCGGCAGGAACAGCAGCAGGCTGGTCTGCGACCGGAACCGGAACCGGTAGCGCATCAGCGCGATGGCGATCATCGTGCCGAGCACCGTCGCGACGACCGTCGAGATGATTCCGATGATGATGCTCGCCATGAACGCGTCGCAGATCCCCGCTGCGTCGCACACGTTCGTCCAGTTGTGCAGGGTGAACCCGCGCCAGGCGATGTTGTTCTTGAGCGCGTCGTTGAACGAGTAGATGAACGTGTAGACGATCGGGATGAGCAGGAACGCCAGCGCGAGGAACGCGTAGACGCCGAGGCCGAGGCCCTTGAACCGGAAGGATCTCACAGCAGGTCCTCCGTTCCGCTGCGCTTCACGTAGACGCCGACGATCACCAGGATGACCGCCATCAGCACCACCGACATCGCCGCGGCCGTCGGATAGTTCTGCAGCACCAGGAAGTTGGTCTCGATGACGTTTCCGATCATCGACGTGTCCGCACCTCCGAGGAAGTCCTGCGACGCGTTGATGTAGTCGCCGGCCGCCGGGATGAACGTCAGCAGTGTCCCGGAGACGATGCCGGGCATCGACAGCGGGATGGTGACCTTGCGGAAGGTCGTCCACGCGCTCGCGTACAGGTCGGAGCCCGCCTCGAGGTAGCGCACATCCAGTCGTTCGAGCGTGGCGTAGAGCGGCAGGGTCATGAACGGGATGAAGTTGTACGTCAGACCGAAGATGACCGAGAACGCCGTGCCCGTCACGTGCGCGTCCGGCGGCAGGATCGACAGCGCCTTCAGCGAACTGGTGAACCAGGAGTCGTCGGAGAGGAGCTGCTTCCAGGCCAGCGTGCGGAGCAGGAAGCTGATGAAGAACGGCGCGATGACGAGCGTCATCAGGAGGTTCTGCGCCAGGGGGTACTTCCGCACCTTCACGCCGATGAAGTAGGCGAGCGGGTAACTGATCACCAGGGCCGCCGCGGTCGCGATGAGCGCGTAGACGAACGAGCGGATGATCTGCGGCCAGTACTCCGCGATCGCATCCGTGTAGTTCTGCCACTGGAAGGCGGCCTGATACTGGCCGATGTCGCCGTCGACCACCGGCGTCTGGAACGACGTGATGATGAGCGACACCAGCGGCGTGAGGAAGAACAGCACCAGGTACAGGATGCCCGGCAGCAGCAGCACCAGGGCGATGCCGCTCCTGCGCCGCTGGGCGGGCTCCTGATCCTGGGTCGGCGGCGCGGCCGTCGAGAAGGCAGCGAGCGCCATCAGGCCTCCTCGAGCTCCGTCAGCATGCGCTCCTTGGCCTGCGCTGCGATCATCTGGGTGTCCGTGTCGTCGGAGAACCGCCCGTCTGCCGGGGGCTCGTCGGCGAGCACGAAGGTGTGCGACGGGTCCCAGGCGATCCAGACCTCGCCGCCGAGCGACGAGACCGGCCCGCTGGTGAGGTTCTGGGCGAACACGACGATCGTCCCGGCGCCGGGCACGTCCACGAGGTATTGGGTGCTCACGCCGCTGAACGACACGTCGATCACGCGGCCGGGCCCGATGGTGTTCGCTCCGGACGGGACCGTGGACGGGTCGGTGTGCAGGGTGAGCTTCTCCGGGCGGACGCCGACCGTGACGTCGCCGCTGTGCCGCTGCGCCCTCGACCGCGGAACCTGGATGCGCTGACCGGCGACATCGACGCCCAGGATGTCTCCGCCGCTGTCGACGATCGGGCCGACGAACAGGTTGGACTGGCCGAGGAAGTTGGCGACGAACACCGTGGCGGGCAGCTCGTAGAGCACAGCGGGAGCGCCCATCTGCTCGATCTCGCCCTTGTTCATCACCGCGACGGTGTCGGCCATGGTCATGGCCTCCTCCTGGTCGTGAGTGACGTGCACGAAGGTGAGGCCGACCTCAGTCTGGATCGACTTGAGCTCCAGCTGCATCTGGCGGCGCAGCTTGAGGTCGAGCGCGCCGAGCGGTTCGTCGAGCAGCAGCAGCGCCGGGCGGTTCACCACGGCGCGGGCGAGGGCGACGCGCTGCTGCTGGCCGCCGGAGAGCTGCGCAGGGCGGCGGGAGGCGAGGTGGTCGAGCTCGACCAGCCGGAGCGCCTCGTGCGCCTTCGCGACCGGATCGCCGATCTTGCGGCGGCGCAGGCCGAACGCGACGTTCTCCAGGATCGTCATGTGCGGGAACAGGGCATAGCTCTGGAACACCGTGTTGACGGGACGCTGGAACGGCTTGGTCCTGGTGACGTCTTTGCCGCCGATGATGATCTGGCCGGCCGTCGGCTCCTCGAGTCCGGCGACGAGTCGCAGGGTGGTGGTCTTGCCGCATCCACTGGGGCCGAGCAGCGCGAAGAACGAGCCGGCCGGAATGGTGAGGTCGAGGTTCTCGATCGCCGTGAACCCCGGGAAACGCTTCTTGATCCCGACCAGCTGCAGGTCGGCGCCGGACTCGGCGAACACTCCGCGTGCCATCAGGCGCCCAGGATGACCTTCTGGAACGCCGCCTGGTACTTCTGCTCCTCGGCCGGGGTGAGGGTGCGGAAGATGTGCGCGTTCGAGAGGGTGCTGTCGTCGGGGAAGATGAGCTGGTTGTTCGCGAGGTCGGGGTCGATCTTGATCGCGGCGTCCTTGGCGCCGACGACCGGGGTGATGTAGTTCACCCAGGCGGCGACCTCTGCTGCGACCTCGGGCTGGTAGTAGTAGTCGATCAGCTTCTCGGCGTTGGCCTTGCGCGGGGAGCCGATCGGGATGACGAAGTTGTCGCTCCACAGGGTGCCGCCCGCCTCGGGCAGGATGAACTCCCAGTTGTCACCGGCCTCGGCGTTCAGCTGGGTGATGTCGCCCGACCAGCAGATCGCGGCGAGGGTGTCGCCGCTCTTCAGGTCGTTGAGGTACGAGTTGCCCTTGATGTTGCGGATCTGGCCGTCGCTGACCTCCTTGGTCAGCTTGTCGATCGCCTTGTTGTATTCGTCGTCGCTGAACGTCTTGGAGATGTCGACGCCCTGTTGCAGCAGGAGGAGGCCCATTGTGTCGCGCATCTCGCTCAGCACGCCGACCTTGCCCTTGAGTTCCGGCTTCCACAGGTCGTCGATGGACTTCAGGCCGTTCGGCAGCTTGGTCTTGTTCCAGCAGATCCCGGCGAAGCCGCTCTGCCACGGAAGGGACTTCTTGCGTCCAGGGTCGAAGTCCGCATCCTGGAGGGCTGGCGAGAGGTTCTTCTTGTTCGGGATGGCCGACTCGTCGAAGCTCTGGACGTAGCCGAACCGGATGAGGCGGGCGACCATCCAGTCGGTGAGACAGACGGTGTCGGCGCCGATGTCCTTGCCGAGCGCGAGCTGGTCTTTGACCTTGGCGTAATAGGTGTTGTTGTCGTCGACCGCCACGTCGTATTTGACTTTGAGGCCTGTCTGCTTCTCGAAGGCGACGAGGGTCGGGTAGTTGCCCTTGTCGTCCTGGTCGAGATAGGCCTGCCAGTTGGCCCAGGTCATCGTCTTGTCGGTCGCTGAGACGTCTTTGGCCGCTGTCGGTTTGCTCGACGCGCCACCGGTGGAGCACGCGGCGAGGGCGAGGGCCGCTGCGCTCGCGCCCGCACCGGCGAGCAGACCTCGCCTGGTGAGTTGCGATCGCCGGGCGGCCTGCACCAGCTGCTGGATCATCGGGTCTTGCGGAAGCTGCCTGGAATTCACGAGTGGTGCTCCTTCGGGGTCGAACACGATCACGCACAACAGTCCGCCGCGCACATCGTCGTGCCTGCGGTTGGTCGATATTGGCACAGTGCCGGTGCGCCGCGCATCATTCGGTGGCCAAAACGTCCATTCCGAAACATGATCTTCACGAAATCAGTTCCGAAACGCGGATTTCGGCGGGGAAACCGTCGTCGGCCCGTGACGAGAGGTGGCGTGCTGGCGAAATCGGTCCCTCGTTCCGTGAGAATTCACGAAATCAGCACAAATACGTCCGAAAGACAGTCGAAATCGTCGGTCGATTCGGGTTAGGGTGAGTTTCGAACCACCACGTCGACGTGTTAAGGAGCCCCATGAAGGTCGCGATCCCCCGCGAGATCAAGAACAACGAGTTCCGGGTGGCGATCACCCCGGCCGGCGTGCACGACCTCGTCGCGAACGGGCACGAGGTGTATGTCGAGACCGAAGCGGGAGTCGGTTCGTCCATCCCGGACGAGTTCTACGCCAACGCCGGTGCGACGATCCTGCCGGACGCCGCCTCCACCTGGCAGATCGCCGACCTGGTGCTCAAGGTCAAGGAGCCGGTCGAGAGCGAGTACGCGCACTTCCGTCAGGGGCTCGTGCTCTTCACCTACCTGCACCTCGCAGCGGAGGAGTCACTCACCCGCGCGCTGATCGACTCCGGCGTGACCGCCATCGCCTACGAGACCGTGCAGCTGCCGTCGCGTGCGCTTCCCCTGCTCGCCCCGATGAGCGAGGTGGCCGGCCGTCTCGCCCCCATCGTCGGCGCCAACACGATGCTGAAGCCGAACGGCGGCCCCGGCCTGCTCGTCCCCGGCGTCCCCGGCACCCACCCCGCCGTCGTCACCGTGCTCGGCGGCGGCGTCGCAGGCACGAACGCGATCTCGGTCGCCGTGGGACTCGGCGCAGAGGTGACGGTGCTCGACACCAACATCGCCCGCCTGCGCGAACTGGACGCGCTCTACTCCGGCCGCATCAAGACCATCGCGTCGAACAGCTTCGAGATCGACAAGGCCGTCGTCGCCTCCGACCTCGTCATCGGCTCGGTGCTCGTGCCGGGCGCGAAGGCGCCCAAGCTGGTCAGCAACGAACTGGTGTCCAGGATGAAGCCGGGCAGCGTGCTCGTCGACATCGCGGTCGACCAGGGCGGCTGCTTCGCCGACTCGCACCCCACCACGCACGCCGACCCGACGTTCACGGTGCACCAGTCGCTGTTCTACTGCGTCGCCAACATGCCGGGCGCGGTGCCGCACACCTCGACGTACGCGCTGACCAACGCGACGCTGCCGTACGCACGCGCGATCGCCAACCGCGGCTGGCGCGACGCTCTCGGCCGACGCGTCGCTCGCCCTCGGCCTGAACGTGCACGCCGGCTCGGTCACCAACGCCGCCGTCGCCGAGGCGCACGGCCTCCAGGCCTCAAGCGTCGCCGACGCGCTCGCCTGACCCGGGCCCGGCCCGGCCCGACCCGGTCCCGTCCCGAAATCGAGTGGTCCCGAATTGCCGCGCCGACAGGTGCGCCTACGGCGATTCGGGACCACTCGTTCCTGTCAGCGATGTCAGCGGGGTCAGCTGACGTCGAACCACTGGTCGCCGATCTCGACGCGGGTGCCGCGCGTGACGCGGTAGCGGCGTCCGGCCTCGCAGAGCCGCGCGACGCCGCCCAGTGGATGCGCGACCGTGCCGTTGCCGGAGTACCGGTCGCAGATCCACAGCTCCCCCGCCTCGACGCCGAACTCGAGGTGCGTCTTCGAGACGCTCCTCGCAGGGTCGTCGACGGCGATCAGCTGGTCGACCTGCTCGCCCGGCTGCGTGATCGGGCGTCGCCCGATCAGCCCGCTGCCGGACACCTCGACGCTCGGCCCTGTCGAGAAGCTGAGCGTGTACGAGACGGGCGCCTGCTCGACAGGAGGCGCCGACTCGATGTCCTCGACGAGGACGGGCTCCGCGTCCTCGAACGCCGCACTCGGGAACCGGCCGGCGACGGCGGGCTTCGGCAGCCGCTCGACGATGGACGTGTCCGACGGCCGCTTGTCCGCGACGGCGGGAGGGCGCACGCGCGCCGCGGTCACCGAACTTCCGCAGTTGCCGCAGAACAGGGTCCCGTCCGACAACTCACTGCCACACACCCGACAGTTCATCGTCTGCCTTTCCTTCCGTTGCCCTTCCACCCACGGTAGCCGAGCGAGCGCAGCGAAACCGCCGCAAGCAACCGCTTCCACCGTGTGTCGCGCGCGCCCAGCTGGCCGCGCAGTTCGTCGACGGCCTTCCACACCGTGTCCGCCTCCTCCTGGGTGGGGGCGATCGGGCTGAAGACGGCACGGTCGGCGACCGACGCGAGGGCGCTCGCCCGTGAGCCGCCGATGGTCCCGGCGAACTCCTTGCGCGTGGCGGCGGGGGGCGGTTCGTACCCGTGATCGACGGCGGTGTCCGCGAACTCGCGCCACCCGCCCGCGATGCGCTCGACCGACGTCGGCGCACGGCGGCGCAGCGTTCTGCGCCGCCACTTCGCGGCGAGCACGGCGAGGAAGGGCGCGGCGACGATGGCGAGGCCGAGAACCACCCAGCCGACGATCGTGAGCACGGCGATGAGCGCATCCAGAACAGGGTTGGGCTGCGGAGTGTTGCTCTTGTCGACCTGCGCCTGCGGCGGATCGTCGCGCTGGGCCGGCGTGTCGTCGACCGGCGGCTGCACGTTGGTCTGCGGGCGCGTGATCTGCGTCGGCTGGTCCGGCTGCTTCGGCGGAACGGGACGCACGGGCGGGGTCGGGTCGACGGTGACCCAGCCCTTCGTCGTCTGCACCTCGATCCAGGCCGAGATGTCCGAGCCGGTGAGCGTGACACTCGCCGAGGTCGCCTGGTCCTTGGGTGCGAGGAAACCGACGACGACGCGGGCGGGGAAGCCCAGCTGCCTGGCCATCAGCGCCGCCGTGACCGCATACTGCTCCTGGTCGCCGAGCATCGGGATGTTCGTGAGGAGTTCCGTGATCCTGTCTGCCCCGTGGCCGGAACGGCTCGGCGGCTCGTTCGGTCCGATGCCGTGGCTGATGTAGCCGTCCGTTGCGAGCCCGTCGAGGACGGCGGCCAGCTTCGCGCCGGGCGATGTCAGCCCCGCCGTGTATTTCTGCAGGGTCTGCGCGAGCTCGTCGGGGATGATCGCCGGCTTCGGGACGATCGCGCTCCCCGGCTGGGCTCCGGTGAGACCGGCGGGTGTGACCTCTGGCTTGACCACCGAATCCATGGTGTAGCTGTCCCCGGAGGCGAGGTGGCTGGTGACGGCGCCGGTGCCGGTGACGTCGTTGTAGAAGAACGCGCCGGAGAGCGTCGGCGCCGACGAGCCGTGGAATGTGATCTGCTGAAGCTGGCCGCTGCCGGGGATCCACGGGCCGCGGTAGTCGCGCACGGTCACCGAGATGGTGTCGTGCGTGCCGTCGACGCCCTCCTGAGCCATCCGGTACGGCACGCGGGTGAACGATCCGGAGGCGCTGCTGATCGCGTCGGTTCCCACCGAATACGTCACCCCGTCGTAGGTGTCCAGGGTGGCGATGCGCAGTCGCCGGTCGGAGGGCAGGCCCTCGACGGTCAGCATCGGCTGGTCGGCGCGCGCCGGCTCCAGATACGACCGGAAGCCGCTCAGCGGGCTCGGGTACGACCTCGGGTCGAACGGCTGCTCGACGGCGGTCCTGACCACATTCCGTGTTCCGGCCGGTGGCACGAGCACGGAGGCCGCCGTCCCTGCCGCCGCTGCGACGGCGACGATGATCGCGGCGCCGACGACGGTGCGGCCGACGGTCAGCCTGCGGTCGCGGGCCGACTCGACGACGACCCCGCTCTGCTCGGTGAGGGTGCGGATCGACTCCACCCGCCTGCGCAGCCGGAACCGGATCATCCACGCGAGCAGCACGGCGAACAACGTCAACGCCAGCCAGAGCGGGACGGCGGCGGTGCCGGAGCCGAGCAGGATGCCCGCCAGCATCAGCAGGATCGGCGGGATCGCCGCCAGCTCCCCCCGTTTCGCGCGCAGCGCGGTCGACACCGTCGCCACGACGGCGATCAGCGTCAGGATGAACGCGGGGACGAGGAGCGCCTGATAGGAGCCGACGGGAAGCGAGATGGTGACGAGCTGCTTCCAGCTCAGCCAGGTGGCCTGCACGAGATCGACGAACCCCGCAGCCGTCGGCAGGAAGCCGCCGGCCGTCGCCTCGCCCGGCACGGCCAGCTGGACGCCCAGCCCGAGGTACACGACGACCACGACCGGGGCGATCACGATGCTCGGCCAGCGGAACACCGCCCCGAGCACGGCGATCGCGGCCCCGGCGATCAGCGTGACGCCGAGCATCACCGCGAACGACACGGACTGGTAGACCGGCCAGAACGAGAAGGCGGCGAGTCCGGTCGCCAGCACGGCGAACGCGGTGTCGATCGCGACACCGCCCACGCGCACCCCGCGCCTGCCCGCCATCAGGTCGCCATCCGTTTCGCGAGGCTCTTCTGCAGGTCTTCGAGGTAGCCGATGGTGAGCACGCTCAGGTCGGAGACCCGGCGGAGGGCCGGAACAGCCCCCTCGTCGCAGACGACGGCGACGACGTCGACGCCCAGCGGGAAGTGCGATGCGGCGGCCCTCAGCTGCGTGGCGGTCAGCGTGGAGCCGCAGATCAGGAAGGCGATGGAGGTGCCCGTCGACTCCTCGGCCGCGATCTGGGCGAGCTCGGGCAGACGCAGTGCGGTCGGCGCCGTCTCGACCCCGGCGAGATCGTCGAGCAGCCTGCCCCTGTTGACGATGCTGAGGCGGCGGACGGTGTGCACGATCTTCTTCGCGAAGTCGGGCGTCCTTGCGCTCGCGACGACGGAGACAGTGCGCGAGTCGAGCATCGCCCGCACGCCGAGCGAGCCGGCGGCACTCACCGCGAGCTCGAACTCCTCCTCGTTGCCGTAGTCGGCGCTCGACAGGCTGAGAGCGACGAGCAGGTGGCTCCTCCGCGTCTCCTCGAACTGCCGCACCATGTAGCTGCCGGTCTTCGCCGTCGACTTCCAGTGGATGTTGCGGCGCTCGTCGCCGGGGACGTACTCGCGCAGGGCGTGGAAGGCGATGTCGCTCGCGGTCAGGTCGCGCGTCGGTGCGCCCTCCAGGTCGCGGACGAACCCCGTGCTCATGCTCGGGATGGCGATGGTCCGCGGATGCACGAACAGGTCGAGCGACTCCGCCCACACCATCTCGCGCCGCACGACGCCCACCGGGTCGGCTCTGACCGTGCGCACCGGGCCGATCGGCACGATGCCCCTGCGCGTGGTCGGGACGAGGAACACGTCGGAGTGCTCCTCCCCTCCTCCGAGCGACGGAGACGCGAACTCGGCCAGACCGTGACCGACCGGCACCTCGACCCGCACACTCGCGAGCCTCCGGCGGCCCGGGTTCAGCACCGTCACCTCGCCGGGAGCCTTCTCGCCCACCACGACCCTGTTCGACGGCAGCGCGAGCTGCACTCGGTATGCGTTGCGCCCGGCCAGGTAGCCGGAGGCGACAGCCAGCAGCGCGACGGCGCTCCAGCCGATGACGACGGCCTCCAGCCAGCCGTACACGTACCCGGAGGTCAGCCCGAGGACGGCGACGATCGCGAGCGCCCAGCCGAGTGGGGTGACGACCGCGCCGACCCTGCCTGCGACACCGGCCACGGCGCGCCACGCGGCCGTGGTCGACCGCACGACGAGCACGATCGTGTCGGCCAGGAAGCCGTCCCTGGTGCCGACGATCTTCGCCCTGGCGTTGGTGAGCTCCGCCTGGGTGCGACTGACGGTGTTGGTCACACGGCGACCCGATCCCCTGGCGGCGGCGTCTCGATCAGGATCTGCGCGACGACGCTCGACGGGGAGACGCCCTCGAACTCCGCCTCCGGATCGAGCACGAGGCGGTGGGCGAGCACCGGCTCCGCCAGCGCCTTCACGTCGTCCGGGGTGACGTAGTATCGGCCGGACGACGCCGCAAGCGTCTTGGAGGCGCGCACCAGCGCGAGGGCGCCGCGCACGCTGACGCCGAGACGGATCTCGTCGGCCGTGCGGGTCGCATCCACCAGGCGCGAGACGTAATCGTTGATCGTCGCATCGACGTGCACCGTGCGGGCCAGCCCGGCCATCTCGACGACGGTGGCCGCCGAGATCACCTCCGGCACGACGACCTCGTGGGCGCGGTGCTCAGCGCCCTCCAGGATGCGCAGGGTCGCCTCGTGGTCCGGGTAGCCGATCGAGGCCTTCATCAGGAACCGGTCGAGCTGCGCCTCCGGCAGCCGGTACGTCCCCGCCTGCTCGATCGGGTTCTGCGTCGCGATGACCATGAACGGCGCACCGACCTGGTGGCGGACGCCGTCGACCGTCACCTGCTCCTCCTCCATCACTTCGAGCAGGGCGGATTGCGTCTTGGGGCTCGCGCGGTTGATCTCGTCGGCGAGCACGATGTTCGCGAACACGGGTCCGCGGTGGAACTCGAACGCTCCGGTGCGCTGGTCGAAGATGTTGACGCCGGTGATGTCGCCGGGGAGCAGGTCGGGGGTGAACTGCACCCTGTTGCTCGTGCCGCGGACGCTCTGCGCAATGGCGCGGGCGAGCGAGGTCTTGCCCGTGCCTGGGAAGTCCTCCAGCAGCAGGTGCCCCTCGCTGAACAGCGCCGTGAGGGAGAGCCGGATGATGTGCGCCTTGCCGAGCAGCACCCTGTCGATGTTCGACACCAGTCGCTCGAACACGCCGGAGAACCACGTCGCCTGCTCCGGGGTCATAGTCATGCGTGGCCTCTCTGCGGGTTCGGTGGGGTGGAGTGCGGTCGGTGCCGCTCTGGGGTGGCGAGCGTCGTCATTCAGTATGGCTGCTCCTAGCCTTGCGGGAGGGAAGCACTCGCGTAGCTTTGCGTGTATATGCTTCCGCCGACGGTCACCGAGATCGTCAGCGCCGCGCTGGGGTCGAGGGCCGTGCAGGAGGCCGTCTGCCCGACAGCAGGCATCGGCATCTGGGTGACGCCGTCGCAGCTGTATGTCACGGCGTCGTACGAGCCTGTCGGCCACTGCGTCCAGCTGTAGGTGTTCGTGGCTGGATCGAAGCGCGCGCCGCCGATCGCGGTCGACACGGCGACGCCGAGTTGGACGCTGACCTGCGGGTCGCCCTGCGGGTTGCACAGGCTGGTGCCGTCCGGGTAGTTCTCGCAGACCTTCGTGATCGTGAGCGTCAGCGGCGTGCCGTAGTGGAACTGGTTCTGCCCGGTCAGCAGCCCCGACGTGCCACCGGTGAGCGTTCCGGTCTCGTTCACCCCCGCGCCGGTCAGGCGGTAAAAGACGACCGGGTTCGTCCCGCTGCCGGCGCGGTAGGTCACGCCGTCGACGTGGAAGTCGTACGTGCTTCCCGAGCTCGACACCGGGCCGGACACACTCACCGCCGTCGGGGTGCCGGGCGCCTGACGAGGCGTGGCCGTCACGACGGCGCTCCGTGTGCATCCCTGGCCGTTGTACGCGTAGACCACGAAGTTGTACGCGGTGTTCGGCTGCAGCCCCTGGAAGGTCGTGCTGGTGCCACCGGTGTACACGAACGACGACGACCGGGGATCGACCTGCAGCACCGGGTTGCCGGTCTCCACACCGCTGACACTGCACGACGGCATCGCCGAACCCTGGAAGACCCCGGCGAAGTAGGTCGTGATCGCCTTGCCGTTGTCGCCGAAGACGGTCGGCCAGCTGAGCGTCGCCGTCGAGCCGTCCGTCAGGCTCGGCGTCGCGGAAGGCGCCGGGCCTGCCAGCAGCGGCGCACCGGCAGGCACACCGCTGCTCTGACTCTGGTTCCAGCTGGTGCGCCCAGCGTAGAAGTCGTTGAGGGACGACACGGCGAAGCCGATGGCTGCGCCGTTCGCGATGCTGCCGTCTGTGAGGTTCAGCGAGTACTTCGTCCCCGGCGCGTCGCCGCGCTGGACCGCGAGCGACGAGGTCTGACCGCCGAGCGACACCTGGTAGGAGCTGATCGGGCTCGCGCCTGGCACGTCGGCCGGCTTGGTCCAGCTGATCCGCAGCCCATGATCGAGCGGCGCCGCGGACAGCCCGGCCGGCGCAGCCGGGATCACGTCGGACCAGACCGGTTCGGTGTACGCCGTCGGGTCGGACAGGCCGAGCGCGTTCTTCGCGCGCACGGTGATCGTCACGGCGTTGGTCGGGCCGTTGCCGGGAGTCGGCACCGTGCAGGTGGTGGTCGCGCACGCCGTGGTGGAGACGACCTGCCCCGTCCCGGCGTTCGCGACGGTCACTTCGAAGCCGGTGATCGGCGAGTTGTTGAACGCTCCGGGAATCCACGCGACCGTCAGCGCCTGGTTGGCGAACGCGGTGATCTGAACGTTCGACACGGGCTCCGGCTTGTCCTGCACCGACACCGTCACGGTGCCCCAGGTGTACCGGTCAGGATCGTTGGTCGCGTCGGCGACTTCGTACTGCACGGTCGCGTCCGCCGGAGCTGCCGTCGACGACACCTGGATGCTCAGCGTCGCATTGTCGGCGCTCGGAGTGATGGTCACGCCGCTCGGCAGGTCGCTGCTCCCGACGCCGCGCACCCCGATGACGCGCAGCGGCTTGCCGGGGAACGGGTTGGTCGCCGAGTCGTTCGCGAGCACGTCGACCGTGGTCGTCTGCCCGCGCGGAGCGATCACCCTGTCCGGCTGCGGACTCGCCAACGGCCGGGTGGACGGCACGACGTTGAGGTCGATGCGTCCCGCCTGGCCGGCGTTCACCGCATCCCGCACCCCGATGGAGATCGACGGATGGGCGCCCTTCGCCGTTCCGGCGGAGACCGAGATGGTCAGCTTGCGGCCGTCCAGCGAGGTGGACACGCCGTCCGGCTTCGGGTCCTGCACGCTGAACACCAGCTCGTTCTGGTCTTTCGCGTACGGATAGCTGGTCAGCTTGGTCAGGTCGACCGTCTTCGTCTGGCCGGGCTCGAAGTCGATCAGTGCCCCGGTGAAGACCGGAGGCTGGTTCTCCCGCGGTGTGACCTGGATCGGCAGGACGATGGTGGCGACGTTGCCGTTCGGGTCGCCGGCCGACGTTCCGTCCGTCACCTGGAACGAGATGGAGGCCGGACCGAAGTAGCGCGAGGTGCTGGTGTACTGCAGGGTGTCGTTGTTCACGACCAGGTCGTCGCCGTTCGCGTGCGTGGCGCGCACCGTCGCAGCATCCGTCAGCCGCACCTTGCGCCCCCCGACGGCGACGATGTAGTCGTTCAAGTGGATCGTCAGCGACTTCTCGCTGACCACCGTGAGATCCTGCGCGCCCTTCTTCACCTGGGGCAGCGCGTCGTTGTACCCGGGGACATGCACGAACCCGTACCCGGAGATCGACTCGTCGTCCGGATTGCTGACCTTGAACGGGATGATCTGGCTCTTCGCGCCGATCGTGATCCTGATCCGCTTGTTGGCGGTGACCTGGGCGCTCGTTCCGTAGCCGGGCACGAGCTGCAGCTTCAGGCTGGAAACGGGGCCGTCGGCGAAGAAGACGTTCGCCAGCACGTTGACGTTGACGCTCTGCTTGCCGAGGATGTCGGACAGCCCGAGCGACGTGTCGGAGACGATCGGCCGGGCGGGAGGCGCGTTCTTGCTCACCGTGACACGGACGAAGTTCTCGCTCGTCCCTCCACGCTGATTCTGGATCGTGTAGATGAACCCGTAGGTGCCCTCGGCCTTCGGCGCGGTGACGACCACGATGTCGCCGCTGATCTTCGCCGTGGCCTTGCCGTCGAGCGACACGATCTTCGTCACCGTCAGCGGGCTCCCGTCCGGGTCGCTGTCGTTGGCGAGGACCTGGATGTTCAGGGTCTTCCCCGGCCTGGTCGTCACGTCGTCCTCGACGGCGACCGGATTGCGCGCGCCGTCCACACGGGGGGCGATGCCCACCCTGACCGTCCCCGTGGCCCTGGCACCGAGCGCATCCACCACCGCGTAGCTGAAGGTGTCGGTGCCCGCAGAGTAGTCGCCGGCCTGGAAGTCCATCCAGTCCGGTCCGGAGGCGATCACCGCGCCCTTCTGCGGGTTGGACTCCTGGCCGATGAACTGCACGGAGTCGCCGTCCGGGTCGATGCCGGACAGCGGGATCGTGATGCGCACCGTGTCACCGGCGAGCACGCGCGCCGTCACCGTCTTCGGCACAGGCGGGTTGTTGGTCGCCTCGTCGCGCTCGCGCACAGCGATGGTGACCTCGGCGGTCGCCCACTGGCCGTCCTCGCCGACGACCTTGTATGCGGCGGTGAAGTTGCCCGGCTTCGACGGGGCGAGGTAGCGCAGCTGGCTTCCGCTCGCGAACAGCAGACCGGCGCCGGAAGGCAGCGGGGTCGCGAGGGTCGGGTCGAGCGTGAGCGCGTCGCCGTCCGGCTGGATGTCGTTGGCGAGCACGGGGATGTCCACGACGTCGTTGACACGCACGGAGACGCTGTCCGGTGCGGCGATGGGCGGCTGGTGGACGGTCAGCGGGGGAAGCTGCACCACGGTCACCGTGCCGACGGCGTCCGCGAGCCCGTTGCTCAGCTGATAGTGGAAGTCCACCGGCGCGTCCAGGGGCCGGTTGAGTGTCACCCGCAGGGTGCGCTGGCCGAGGATCTCGACCCTGATGCCGCTGCTCGGCGGCGGCGCCGTCACGCCGGTGACGAGCAGCACGCCGCCGGACGGGTCGATGTCCGTGGACAGCACGTCCACATCCTGTGTGGTCTGCTCCCGGATGAACGCGGTGTGCGGCACGGCGATGGGTGCGGTCTTCGCGCCGGGAGGCGCCTTCACGTCGATGCGGACCGTGCCGGTCGAGGTGACCACCCCGTCGGAGACCGTGTACTCGATGTTGTGGGTGCCGACCTGATCGGAATCGAACCGGAAGGTGCCGCCCTGGTAGTCGGGCGTGATCGTCGCATCCGCCTTGCTCGGGACGTTGCTCAACCGCACGGTGTTGTTGCCGCCGCGCACGTGCGCGAGCGGCTGCACCGTCACCTCCTGCCCCTGATAGGCCAGGACGGCGAACGGGTCGGCGATGATCGGCACCTGGCCGGGCGCACGCACGGTCACGGCCAGCGTCCCCGTGCCCTGGCTGAGCGCATCCGACACCACCAGGTTCACGTCTTTGAGGTCACCGCCCTGCCCGTGGTCGTTGAACGCGACCTGGCCCTGCGGTGTGAACGTCACCGTGTCGGGGCCGGGGACCGTCGCCCCCGCGAGGAAGTATGAGTCGCCATCCGGGTCGTAGCATTCGCCCAGCACCGAGCTGGTGACCCTGCCGCCCGCCTGCACGACGGCCTTCGCCGCCCTGACGCAGACCGGTGGCGAATTCTCGGTCGGGAGGCGGACCGTGACCACGACGTGCGCGGACGCGGTGCCTCCCCGGCCGTCGGAGATCGTGTAGTCGAACGCGATCGTCCCGCTCGCCGTCTCCGGCAGCGTGATCTGCAACTGCTGGTTGCTGTTGGTCAGCTCCAGCGTCCCCTGTTGCGCCGGGATGCTCGTGAACGAGTCGATCGTGAGCACGTCGCCGTTCGGGTCGTAGTCGTTCAGCAGGACCGGCAGCGGCGTCACACGCCCTGGGCGCGCACCGAACTGGTCGTCGACGGCGACGGGAGGCTGCTGCTGCTTCTCGTATTGCGGCGTCGTATCCTGCCTCGACTGGTCGACGAGTTCCTTGGTGGTCTTCTTGGCGACGAGCTCATCCCAGTTGTCGATGCGGGTGTTGCCGCTCTGCACCGCCCAGGAGACGCCGGTCTTGCCGTCGTTCAGCACCACCCTGCCCCGGTTCACCCGGAAGGAGAGGGCCGCACCGGACGGGACGTCCTTCAGCGTCGAGCGCTCGCCCGTGCCTGACGCGTCGCACGACCTCCACGCCGCTCCCCCGTTCCACGCGGCGTATGTGCAGTCGCCGAGCGTCGTCGGAGCGGCGGGAGCACCGGAGGCGCCGGAGAACGCCTTGGACGGCTTCGCACCGTCGAGCGGAACCCGGATCAGTCCAGAATTCGTCGCGATCCAGACCGCGTTGCCGGAGGCGGACGGCTGTTGCACCACGGGATCGTCGCCGGTGGAGAGCATCCCGGAGAGATCGACCGTCCTCCCCGGCAGATACAGCGACCGCGCGTCGGGATCGAACAGCGCCCAGGTGCCGTTCACCACGGTCATGGCGGCGGTGGCGCCGTCCCCCTTCGCCGGGACCTTCTGCGAGGTGGTCGACGGCTCGGCCCCCGTCACGTCGATCCTGGTCACCGTCTTCGTGTCAGGAAGGTAGGCGTAGAGCGCGCCGGACGGATCCATCGCGGCGACAGTCCGTCCTCCCAGGTCGATGGTCGAGCCGGAGCCTGCATTGAACTGGTCGAGTTGCGAAACGGTCGTGAGCCAGAGTTGTCCCGTCGCCTGGGACAGCAACGACACGTGGTCGCCGGAGAGGTCGACGCGCGGCGACCGCGGAGGCAGCGCGACGGACTTGCCCGCCTCGCTCGTCGCCGGGTCGACGACGGCGAGCGTGTTCGTCTCCCGGTCGAGCAGCAGCACGTTCGAGCCGTCCTGCACCACGTCGACGGCTTCGCCGGTGCCCGTCACGACCGAGTTGAGTTTGTCGATCTCGGTGTTCGCCCGCCCGAGCGACTTCTTGGCGTCGCTCGACACCCAGACCGCCGCATCGCTGAGTTGCAGATGCTGGGCGCTGTAACCTCCGGAGACGACGGCGAGCGTCGTCACGAGCGCGACGACAGCCGTGCTGCTCGTCGCCGTGGCGACGAGCGACTTGTGCGCCGCGATCCAGGCCCCGATCACGGGCTTTCCGCCCTCTGCACGCACTTCTGGCCGCTCGGCGCGCCCGTCTTGCCGTCCCTGTTGACGGTGACGGTGACGCAGACGGTCTCGCCCGGCTTCGCATCCACCCGGAACTCGGTGGCGTGCTGACTGCTCGGTGGCTCGTCGCCGACGGCCACCTGATATGTGTCGTCCGGCTGCAGACCTGGGTCGGTCCAGCTGAAGACGATGGTGCCGGAGGAGACACTGCCGGAAAGGTCGCGCACCGTCGGGATCTCACCGCTCGACGACACCCGCACCAGCACGAACGTCGCCGTCACGGCCAGCGCCACCACCAGCACGGCGCACGCGACGAGCGAGAGCACGAGCGCGCGCGACCAGCGCGTGGGCCGCGGCGCAGTGGTGCTCGGCATACTGCCTGCACTCTCGCGGACGACCGTCCTGGTCGGCGCGCGCAGCACCGTCGCCGACGACGCGTTCCTGCGCCGCCTGCGCGAGGACGGGTCGACGGTGACGAGCCCCTTGACGCGGGTCCTGTCCTCCGGGTCGTCCGCCGTCGCCAGGGCCCAATCGTCCATCGCGACCTCGATCGGCGTCTGCGGCAGCCCCAGCTCCGTCTCGACCGCCTGCAGCTCCCGGATGAACTCGATGACGCTGCGCTGCCTGGCCGACGGCTTCTTCGCCATCGCCTTCTGCAGCACCTGCTCCAGCCTGGGGGGAACATCCACGCGGTCGATAGGCTGCGGCCGCCCTTTCGTGATCCGATGGATCAGCTCGGAGGAGGTGTTCTCCTTGCCGGCCACCTCGAACGGCGAACGGCCGGCGAGGAGGGAGTAGATGGTCGCCCCGAGCGCCCAGATCTCGCTGGCGATGGTGCCACTGGTCTCGTCGAGCAGCACCTCCGGCGCCGACCACGGGATGGACAGGCCGATCGCCTCGGTCACCTCCGCCTCGCCGAGGGTCGCCGCGATGCCGAAGTCGCTCAGCACCGGATGCCCGTATGCGGTGGTCAGGATGTTCGACGGCTTGATGTCCCGGTGCAGCACACCGGCGCGGTGCGCCGTCTCGACGGCGCTGGCGATGCGCACGCCGATGCTGAGCGCCTCGGCGACCGACAGCGGCTCCATCCGGTAGCGCTGCCCGATCGCCGACGAGCACAGCTCCATCACGAGGTAGGGACGCCCATCGGCCGACACGCTCGCCTGGTACACGGTGAGGATCGACGGGTGCGTGCTGAGCTGGGCCATCAGGTTGGCCTCGGCCTGGAACATCTGCTTGACCTGGCTGGTCACCACCTCGGCGAGCATGACCTTGACGGCGACCTGGCGGCGTGGCATGTTCTGCTCGTAGAGGAACACGTCGGCGAACCCGCCGGAGCCGAGGACGCGGACATACGAGAACCCAGGCAGATTAGGCGGCTGAGACGGCAAGCGCCGGGCCATATCGCCTCCCGGGTCGGTCGAAGCACAAAACGGTCCCCCAATTGTAGGCAGCGCCTCCGGAGCACAGCGGGCGAGGGCCCGGACTGGGGACAGGATACGTACCCCCAACTCGGGGGTCAGTGGCGGCGCGCCGCCCGCCTCGACACGGCATCGCCGTGCGGTCCGCTCTCCGGCGTCGCGAGGACGTCGACGACCACGACGGTCACGTTGTCCCTGCCGCCGTTGCCGAGCGCCGCATCCATCAGCTGCTGGGCGGCGTCGAGCGGCGACGCCCCCTCGCCGAGGAAGTACCGGATGCCGTGCTCTGTCAGCTCTTTGGTGAGGCCGTCGGAGCAGACCAGGAGTCGCGCACCGGCGACGATCGGGATGAGGAAGAAGTCCGGCACAGGATCTTCGTTGAACCCGACGGCCCTGGTGATCACGTTGCTGTGCGGATGCACCTCCGCCTCGGCGGGCGTGATGGCTCCGGAGTCGAGCAGTTCCTGAACGATCGAGTGGTCGACGGTGACCTGCTCGAGCGTGCCCTCGTGGTAGCTGTACACCCGGGAGTCGCCGATGTTGAACACCAGCCAGTACGGCGCTCCGTCGACGAGCGTCAGAGCGATCCCGGTCACCGTCGTGCCGGTGCCGAGGTCGGTGTGGCCGACGCCACGGCCCATGTCGTCGACAGCGGCGCGCAGGGCGCTGGTGAGCGCCTCCTGGCCGATGAAGTCGACGGACACCTGCTCGGCGAGCCGGGTGACGACCGCCGTGCTCGCGAAGTCGCCTGCGGTGTGGCCGCCCATTCCGTCGGCGACGGAGAAGATCGGCGAGCGGGCAAGCAGGCTGTCCTCGTTGACGGAGCGTCGATAGCCTTTATCACTCAATGCCGCCCAGGCGAGACTGATGTGCGCGTCAGCATCGCCAGGCACGACCACGGTGTGGCGTCTGTTGCTGCGACCGATCTGGGTCACTCGCGTCCTCTTCTAGTCGGTTCGGCGGATGCGTCACCATCGGTGCGTCCGCCGACGGCAGTGATCTCGATGATATTACCGTCGCCGATCGCGACGGTGGCACCGGCGAGGACGACGAGCGACTGACCGGGCCGCAGTCGCGACTCCGCTCCTGTCGCAGCCGTGATGACCGTGCCGTTGGTGGAACGCAGATCGGTGACGACGACGGCGTCGCCCTCCTGCTCGATTCTGACGTGCGTCGACGACACCTCGTGCGCCTGCGACGCGACCGCCACCAGGCGGGGAGGCGCGCCCGCGTCAATCCGCGGGGCGGTCGGCCTCCTGCCGATCAGGACGGGCAGGTCGAGCTGGAACACCTCCCCTGATCCGAGCCGGATCGCATACTTCGCGGGCGCGGGAGGGAGGGTGACGGGTTCTGTCGGCGTTGCGGCGTCGTCCGTCCACGTGGTCGCGAACGGCTCGGGCGTGTCGGACGCGTCCGACGGCGGCTCGATGTCGACGGCGCCCGGCAGCTCGTGACCGGCAGGGACGGCGGGGCCGGCCGGCGACGCCTCCGTCTCGTGGGCGAAGATGCTCGCACCGCGCCTGGCCCTGATGATGGTCTCGTCGGAGACCAGGCCGAGGTCCTGCTCGCCCTGCTCCTGGCCGGGCTTCTGCGCCTGGCCGGGCTGCTGCGCCTGGCCGGGCTGCTGCGCCTGGCCGGGCTGCTGCGCCTGGCTGACGGATCCGGCGAAACGGCCGGGCGCGGTGCGCTCCACCCGCTCGATCGGCGACAGCGTCCAGGTGAGCAGCTCTCCGTCGACCACCCCGAGTCCGACCGGCAGCGACCCGACACTGAGCCGGGCGACAGGACCTGTCGGCAGGTCGTCGGCGCCGATAACCAGCCCGATCACCGACCGGAACTCGGCCAGCACCCACGGCTGGACACCCCCGGAGGAGAACCTCCTGGACCCGCCGACCGAGAAGACGTCGATGGCCGCCGAACCGCGCACGACGGCGGTCACCAGCACCTCTCCTGCCGCATTCGGCTCCGTGAGCTCGGCGACGGCGAACGAGCGGACCGCATCCGGACCCACCAGCGGGAACGCGCCGACGACGGACTCGATGGTCGCCAGCTCGGAGTCGGCCAGCCACCACACCGCGTCCACGATCGAGTCGGCCGCCGAACTCTCCACGGCCGCGACGAAACGGCGTCCAGCGATCAGCAACCACCTCGACGGGCCCGCGACCGGCGCGTACCTGACGTATCCGGGAGACACCGAGGATCCTCCCGAGGATGTCGACGTGGTGGGTTACGAGCCGATGTAGCTCATGACGTGCTTGATCCGAGTGTAATCCGCCCCGCGGGCCGACCGCGGGAGTTGCGAGGGTCAGCAGGCGCGAAGGTGCGCAGCTCAGCGCCCGACGACGAGGCCGAACGGATCGGCGACGCATGCTTCCAGTGCGTCGCGGCCATTGCTCTGCTCCTGAAAGGGCCACGACCCGGAGGTGGTGTCCACTGCGTAGTCGGCTGCGCGATAGTCGGAGGGCACGACGCCGTGCGCCACCAGGCACTCCGCCATGATCGTGTCCTCGTCCCGATGCTCAGGATTGCGCTGCATCCACGACGACAGAGCGCCGATCGGATATTCGCCGGAACTCCTCGAGCATTCCGCCATCGTGTCGTGCGCTCGCTCCGGGCTCACCGTCGGCGGAAACGTGATCTCGGTCGCCCCGTCGTGCGCGAAGCTCGTCAACACGATGCCGGACGCGGAGAGACACCGTTCGTACCGATCGCGCATCTCAGCAACCTCTCGATCGGAGATCACCCCGTCTTCGAGCACTCCGCGAACGAATTCGGAGGTCGACTCATCGAACATCGCCGCGATCTCACTGGCCCACGGGCCGGTGACATGGTGTTCAGCCTGCTTCTCAGCCGCCGAGCACCCCGCCAGCGCAGCGAGCGGTGCCAGGACGCCGGTTGCGCGGACGAGGATTCTCAGCCAGACCATACGACGACGCTAAGCAGATATCCCCGATGTTGCAATGTCTGCATTTCAGACGGGGAAAAAGAGTGTCACCCGATGTAGGACATGACGTGCTTGATCCGCGTGTAGTCCTCGAACCCGTACATCGACAGATCCTTCCCGTAGCCGGAGTGTTTGAACCCTCCGTGCGGCATTTCGGCGACGATCGGGATGTGCGTGTTGATCCACACGCATCCGAAGTCCAGGTTCTTGGCGAACCGCATGGCGCGGCTGTGGTCCTTCGTCCAGACGGACGACGCCAGACCGTACTGCACGCCGTTCGCCCAGCGCAGCACCTCGTCTTCGTCCGTGAACTTCTGCACCGTCTGCACCGGACCGAAGATCTCGTTCTGCACGGCCTCGTCGTCCTGGCGGAGACCAGAGACGATCGTCGCCTCGTAGAAGTAGCCGGTCGATCCCTGGCGGTGCCCGCCGAGCTCGACCGTCGCGTGGTCGGGCAGCCTGTCGATGAAGCCGCTGACCTGCGCGAGCTGGTTGGCGTTGTTCACCGGACCGAACAGGATGCCGTCCTCACGCGGAGCACCGGTCTTCGCGTTGTCGCGGGCGTACGCGGCGAGCGCCGCGACGAACTCGTCGTGGATGCCCTCCTGCACCAGCAGGCGGGTCGCCGCCGTGCAGTCCTGGCCGGCGTTGAAGTATCCGGCGGCGACGATGCCCTCGACGGCCTTCTGGATGTCGGCGTCGTCGAACACGATCACCGGCGCCTTGCCACCGAGCTCCAGGTGCACGCGCTTCAGGTCGAACGAGGCGGCGCGGGCCACCTCCATCCCTGCCCGGACGGAGCCGGTGATCGAGATGAGCTGCGGGATGGGGTCCGCCGTCATCGCGGCGCCCGTCGTGCGGTCTCCGGTGACCACGTTGAGCACGCCGGCGGGGAGGAACTCGGCCGCGACCTCGGCGAGCAGCAGGGTGGAGAGCGGGGTGGTGTCCGACGGCTTCAGCACCGTCGTGTTCCCGGCGGCGAGAGCAGGAGCGAACTTCCAGACGGCCATGTTGAGCGGGTAGTTCCACGGCGTCACCTGGCCGACCACGCCGATCGGCTCGCGGCGGATGAACGACGTGTGGTCCTTCATGTACTCGCCGGCCGACTTGCCCTCGAGGTTGCGGGCGGCTCCGGCGAAGAAGCGGATCTGGTCGACGGAAAGCATGATCTCGTCGTCGACGAGGGTCGCGCGCGGCTTCCCGGTGTCCTGCGATTCGGCGTCGGCGAACTCCTCGGCGCGCTGCTCCATCGCATCGGCGATCCTGAACAGGGCGAGCTGCCGCTCACCGGGAGTGGTCTCGCCCCACACCTCGAACGCATCCTGGGCTGCTGCGTATGCGTCGGCGACGTCCTCCGTCGTCGACACCGGCGACGTGGCGTACACCTCCTCGGTGGCGGGGTCGACGAGCTGGATGCGCTCCGACGATCGGGAATCGGCGTACGAGCCGTTGACGAAATTACGGAGTTCTCGCGTTGTCATGCCGGAAGTCTACTGATTTCGATAGAAAACGGTACAGATTCGTGCGGATTCGCTTGCCTGAACCCCTTCTCACTGACAGAATCGCTCCATGAGTTCCCCTCGGGCAGTCCCTGCCGCCAAGCCTGTACAGATCGACGACGTCTCCAAGGCGATCATCGAGCAGCTGCAGGTGGACGGCCGTCGCTCATACGCGGAGATCGGCAAAGCCGTCGGTCTCAGCGAGGCGGCGGTGCGCCAGCGCGTGCAGAAGCTGACCGAGTCGGGCGTCATGCAGATCGTCGCCGTCACGGACCCGATGCAACTCGGGTTCTACCGGCAGGCGATGATCGGCGTGCGGGTGACAGGCGACACCAGGAAAGTGGCCGACACGCTGGCAGCGATGCCCTCTGTCGACTACGTGGTCCTTACGGCGGGGACGTTCGACATCCTCGCCGAAGTGGTCTGCGAGAACGACCTGGACCTGATCACCATGCTCAACTCCGAGATCCGGACCATCGAAGGCGTCTTGTCGACCGAGACGTTCGTATATCTCAAACTCCACAAACAGTTCTACAACTGGGGAACACGATGACACTCACCACAGACAACCCCGCCATCTCGGCGGCCGACAAGGATGCCCTCCAGGCCAAGGCGAAGGACCACCTCTGGATGCACTTCGCGCGCCAGTCGGTGATGGAGGACGGACACGGTGTCCCCATCATCACGCGCGGCGAGGGCCACCACATCTACGACTCCCGCGGCCGCAAATACATCGACGGCCTCTCCGGGCTGTTCGTGGTGAACGCCGGCCACGGCCGCAAGCGCCTCGCCGCCGCGGCCGCCAAACAGGCGGAGGAACTCGCGTTCTTCCCGATCTGGTCGTACGCGCACCCGAACGCCATCGAGTTGGCCGACCGGCTCGCGCACTACGCGCCGGGCGACCTGAACCGCGTGTTCTTCTCCACCGGCGGCGGCGAGGCGGTCGAGACCGCCTTCAAGCTGGCCAAGTATTACTGGAAGCTGCAGGGCCGCCCGACCAAGCACAAGGTGCTCTCCCGCGCCGTCGCCTACCACGGCACCCCGCAGGGCGCGCTCGCCATCACCGGCATCCCCGCGATGAAGGAGATGTTCGAGCCGCTGACGCCCGGAGGCTTCCGTGTGCCGAACACCAACTTCTACCGTGCGGGCGAGATGGGTGCGCCGACCGACGACATCGAGCAGTTCGGTGTGTGGGCGGCGAACCGCATCGAGGAGATGATCCAGTTCGAGGGTCCTGAGACCGTCGCGGCGATCTTCCTCGAGCCCGTGCAGAACTCCGGTGGATGCTTCCCGCCGCCTCCCGGATACTTCCAGCGCGTGCGCGAGATCTGCGACAAGTACGACGTGCTGATGGTCAGCGATGAGGTCATCTGCGCCTTCGGCCGCATCGGCCACATGTTCGCCTGCGACGAGTACGGCTACGTTCCGGACATGATCACCTGCGCCAAGGCGATGACCAGCGGATACTCCCCCATCGGCGCGACGATCATCAGCGACAAGCTGTACGAGCCGTTCAAGCACGGCAACACGTCGTTCTACCACGGCTACACGTTCGGCGGTCACCCGGTCTCGGCCGCGGTCGCGATGGAGAACCTGGACATCTTCGAGGAGGAGAAGCTCAACGAGCACGTCCGCGAGAACTCCCCGCTGTTCCGGGCTGAGCTGGAGAAGCTGCTCGCGCTGCCGATCGTCGGCGACGTGCGCGGCGACGGCTACTTCTTCGGCATCGAGCTGGTGAAGGACAAGGCCACCAAGGAGACGTTCGACGACGACGAGTCGGAGCGCCTGCTGCGCGGCTTCCTGTCGAAGGCGCTGTTCGACGCCGGGCTGTACTGCCGTGCGGACGACCGTGGCGACCCCGTCGTCCAGCTCGCCCCGCCGCTCACCATCGGCCCGTCGGAGTTCACCGAGATCCGCCAGATCCTCGAGTCCGTCCTCACCGAGGCCGAGAACCACCGGTAACCACACCATCGAGTCCGGACTTATTCACGCTTCGCCCGGCGTTTCGCGTGAATGAGTCCGGACTCGTTTCTTTTGCGAGAGAGGATGCGCTGTGTCGTATGAGCGGGTGGGGTTCTGGTTCGCGTCCATCGAGGCGGAGGAGGACGGGTTTCGCGCCAGGCCGGGGCTGAGTGACGATCTGGAGGCGGACGTCGCGATCGTCGGCGCTGGGCTGACGGGGCTGTGGACGGCGTACTACCTGCAGGAGGCCGACCCGTCGCTGCGGATCGTGCTGCTGGAGAAGGAGGTCGCCGGGTTCGGCGCCTCCGGACGCAACGGCGGCTGGTGCTCCGCGCTCTTCCCGTGGTCGGCGTCCGCCCTGCAGGCCCGCTACGGGTTCGCCGCGGCCGTCGCCCAGCGCCGGGCGATGATCGACACCGTCGGCGAGGTCGGTCGTGTCGCCGCCGCCGAGGGCATCGACTGCGACTACGTCCGCGGCGGCACGGTCACCTTCGCACGCTCCCGAGTGCAGCTCGCCTCTGCCCGCGCCGAATACGCCGAGGCGAAAGAGTTCGGCGTCGACACCGTCTCGATCCTCGGCACGGACACGGTGCGGAGCCGCTTCGGGGCAACGGATGCGGTGGCCGCGACGTTCACGCCGGACTGCGCGCGCGTCCACCCGGCCAAGCTGGTTCGCGGCCTCGCCCGCGTCGTCGAGTCCCGCGGCGCGACCATCGCGGAGAAGACCGAGGTCCTCTCCTGGACGGACGGCGTCGTCACGGCGGTGTCCGGGGGCCTGGTACGCACGGTCCGAGCCGGCACGGTCGTGAACGCGACGGAAGGCTACGGCTCGCAGCTGCCCCAGGTGGGACGCCGCATCCTGCCGTTGTACTCGCTGATGATCGCCACCGAACCGCTCTCCGACGACGTCTGGGACAGCATCGGCATCGAGCACGGCCAGACCTTCGCCGACTTCCGGCACCTGATCATCTACGGCCAGCGCACGGCCGACAACCGGTTCGCGTTCGGCGGCCGTGGCGCCCGCTACCACCTCGGCAGCACGATCCTGCCCGAATACGACCGCGCGCCCCGCGTGCGCGATCACCTCGCGCGCGCCCTGGTCGACCTGTTCCCGGATGCGGCGGGTGCGCGGATCACCCACCACTGGGGCGGCCCGCTCGGCGTCCCGCGCGACTGGCACGCGAGCGTCGGCTACGACCGGGATGCGCGCGAAGCGTGGGCGGGCGGCTACGTCGGCGACGGCCTCAGCACCACAAACCTCGCCGGGCGCACGGTCGCCGATCTCCTCGGCGGCACCCGCACCGCACTCACCGCGCTCCCCTGGGTCGGCCACCGCTCCCCGCGCTGGGAGCCCGAGCCGCTGCGCTTCGCCGGAGCGAACGCCGGTCTCGTCGGCACCGAACTCGCCGACCTCGAGGAGCGCCTCACCGGCCGCCCCTCCGTCGCCGCCCGACTGATGGCTCCCCTCACCGGCCACTGACGCCCCGCCCCAAGCAATCGAGCCGGGACTTATGCACGCGACACGCCGAGGCGTAGCGTGCACAAGTCCCGGCTCGATTGCTGCGCGGCTCAGGCCTCGTCGGAGACCGGGGCGGCGAACTGGGCGTTGTAGAGGGTGTAGTAGGCGCCGCCCGCTGCGAGCAGCTCGTTGTGAGTGCCCTGCTCGACGATGCGGCCGGCCTCCATGACCAGGATGAGGTCCGCATCCCGGATCGTGGACAGGCGGTGCGCGATCACGAACGACGTGCGGTCGGAGCGCAGCGCCGCCATCGCCTTCTGCACCAGCACCTCGGTGCGGGTGTCGACCGACGACGTCGCCTCGTCCAGGATGAGCACGCTCGGCCGGGCGAGGAACGCCCGCGCGATCGTCAGCAGCTGCTTCTCGCCAGCGGAGACGTTGCCGCCCTCGTCGTCGAGCACCGTGTCGTAGCCGTCAGGGAGCGAGTGCACGAAGCGGTCCACGTATGTGGCACGCGCCGCATCCATGATCTCCTCCTCTGACGCATCCGGTCGCCCGTATGCGATGTTCTCGCGGATCGTGCCGTTGAACAGCCAGGTGTCCTGCAGCACCATGCCCATGCGGCTGCGGAGGTCGAGGCGGGTCATCGAGGCGATGTCGACGCCGTCGAGGGTGATGCGGCCGGAGTCCAGCTCGTAGAACCGCATCATCAGGTTCACCAGTGTGGTCTTGCCAGCGCCGGTCGGACCGACGATCGCGACCGTCTGGCCAGGCTGGGCGACGAGCGACAGATCCTCGATGAGCGGCTTGTCCTCCGTGTAGCGGAATGACACGTCCTCGAACGCCAGGCGACCCTTCGTGCCCTGCGGGCTCTGCGGCTCAACCGGGTCCTTCGACTGCTCGTCCGCATCCAGCAGCTCGAACACCCGCTCGGCCGACGCGACGCCGGACTGCAGCAGGTTGGCCATCGAGCCCAGCTGCGTGAGCGGCTGGGTGAACTGCCGCGAATACTGGATGAACGCGGTCACGTCACCGAGCTGCATCGCGCCGCTCGCCACCTGCAGTCCACCGACCACGGCGATCACGACGTACATCAGGTTCCCGACGAACATCATCGCCGGCATGATGATGCCTGAGATGAACTGCGCGCCGAAGCTCGCCTGGTACATCTCCTCGTTCTTCAGCCGGAACTGCTCCTCCACCTCGCGGTGACGGCCGAACACCTTCACCAGCGCGTGACCGGTGAACGCCTCCTCGATCTGGCCGTTCAGCTCGCCGGTGTTCTTCCACTGAGCCACGAACAGCTTCTGCGACCGCTTGGCGATCACCGTGGTGATGATGAGCGTGAGCGGGATGGTGATGAGCGCGATCACCGCGAGCAGCGGCGAGACCACGAACATCATCACGATCACGCCGATGACGGTCAGCAGCGACGTGAGCAGCTGGCTCATCGTCTGCTGCAGGGTCTGCGAGATGTTGTCGATGTCGTTGGTGACCCGGCTGAGCAGTTCGCCGCGCTGCATCCCGTCGAAGTACTTGAGCGGAAGGCGGTGGATCTTCGCCTCGACCTCCTCACGCAGCCGGTACACGGTGCGCTGGGTGATGCCGTTCAGCACGTACGCCTGCAGGTAGCTGAACACCGACGACAGGATGTACAGCGCCAGCACCCACATCAGCACATGGCCGACGGCGGTGAAGTCGATCCCGGCACCCGGCGTGAACGTGGTGCCGGAGAGCAGATCGGCCAGCTGGTCCTGGTGCGAAGCACGCAGGCCCGCGATCACCTGCTCCTGGGTCGCGCCCTTCGGGAACTGCGACGACAGCGACCCGGCGAACACCAGGTTGATCGCGTTGCCGAGCAGCTTCGGCCCGAGCACGGCGAACACGACGCTCACCACGGCGAGCAGCGTGACGAACGTGATGCCGATCGCCTCCGGCCGCAGCCGGCCGACCAGGCGCTTGGCGGAGGGGCCGAAGTTCAGCGACTTCTCGACCGGTCCCTGCATTCCTCCGAACGGGCCGCCGCCCCCCGGGCCGCCACGACGCGCGGGCGGGCGTGCGGGGGCGCGGTCCTCGGTTTCGGTGCTGTCGCTCATGCTGCTTCCTCCGCGGTGAGCTGCGACGACACGATCTCCGCGTACGTCTCGTTGGTCTCAAGGAGTTCGTCGTGCGTTCCGCGGCCGACCACGCGGCCGTCTTCCAGCACGATGATCTGGTCGGCGTCCACGATGGTGGACACCCGCTGGGCGACGACGATCATGGTCGCGTCGGACACCTGGCGGGACAGCGCCTGTCGCAGCCGCGCATCCGTCGCCGTGTCGAGGGCGGAGAACGAGTCGTCGAACACGTAGATCTCCGGACGCTTCACCAGGGCGCGTGCGATGGCGAGCCGCTGGCGCTGCCCGCCGGAGACGTTGGTGCCTCCCTGGGAGATCGGCGCATCCAGTTTCTCCGGCATCGCGTCGACGAAGTCGCGCGCCTGCGCGATCTCCAGCGCCTGCCAGAGCTCATCGTCCGTCGCGTCCGGCTTGCCATAGCGGAGATTCGAGGCGACTGTTCCGGAGAACAGGTACGGCTTCTGCGGGATGAGCCCGATGCGCGACCAGAGCAGGTCGGGGTCGAGCTCCGCCACGTCGACGCCGTCCACCAGAACGAGCCCGCTGGTGGCGTCGAACAGTCTCGGGATGAGGTTGACCAGTGTGGTCTTACCCGATCCGGTGCTGCCGATGATCGCGGTGGTCTGGCCCGTCTTCGCGAGGAAGGTCACATCGCTCAGCACCGGCTGCTCGGCGCCGGGATAGGAGAACCCGACGTCGACGAACTCCAGCGTCCCGTGCGCGTCTAGCTCGGTGACAGGCGAGCTCGGGATGCGCACGGAGGACTCCGTGCCGAGCACCTCCCCGATGCGGTCGGCGCAGACGGCGGCGCGCGGCACGAGCACGGCCATGAACGTCGCCATCATCACGGCCATCAGGATCTGCATGAGGTACTGCAGGAACGCCGTCAGCGTGCCGATCTGCATCGACCCGTCCTGGATGCGGAACCCGCCGAACCAGATCACGGCGACGCTCGACACGTTGAGCACGAGCATCACGATCGGGAACATCAGCGCGAACAGGCGCCCGGCTCGCAACGCGGTGTCCGTGACGTCCTCGTTCGCCTTCCTGAACCGGCTGGACTCGATGTCCTCCCGCACGAACGCACGCACCACCCTGATGCCGGTGAGCTGTTCGCGCAGCACCCGGTTGACACGGTCGATCCGCTCCTGCATCTTGCGGAACAACGGCACCATGCGCGTGATGATGAGGCCGACGGCCACCAACAGGATGGGGACGCTCACCGCGATCAGCCACGACAGCTGGATGTCCTGCTGCATCGCCAGGATGATGCCGCCGATCGCGAGGATCGGGGCGGAGACGAGCAGGGTGCAGGTCATCAGAACGAGCATCTGCACCTGCTGCACGTCGTTCGTGTTGCGGGTGATCAGCGACGGGGCGCCGAACTTCGACACCTCGCGCTCGGAGAACTCGCCGACCTTCTGGAAGATCGAGCCGCGCAGGTCGCGGCCGACCCTCATCGCGACCTTCGCCCCGAAGTAGACGGCGGTGATGGAGCAGGCGACCTGCACGAGGGTGACCCCGAGCATCCCGGCGCCGACCCAGATGATGTAGTTGGTGTCGCCCTTGGCGATGCCGTTGTCGGTGATGTCGGCGTTCAGCGTCGGCAGCCACAGGGACAGCAGCGCTTGCGCGAGCTGGAAGAACACCACCCCGACGAGGAGCGGCCAGTGCGGCCGGAGGAACCGGCCGAGGAGTTTGAGCAACATGGATTCTCCTACGATGCGGACTGCGGGGCGGGTGCGGTGTCCGGCACGAGGTCGGACGCCGAGGTGATGGGGTCGATGGGCTGACCGGCGATGCCGACCATCGCGAAGCGAGCGAGGTCGTCGACGCTGAATTCGAGTCCGTCGTTGAGCGCGGGGAAGGCTGCGGAGAAGCTGATGAGCCGCAGGAGGTGGGCGACGCGTTCGGGCGGCCAGTTCAGCCGGTCGGCCTCCGGTTCGAGCAGACGCCCGATGATGGCCGCGAAGTGACCGCGCTCCTGCGGGACGGGCGGCCGCTGCGGTCCGACGACGGCCATGATGCGCATGACGCTCTCGAATCGCTCGCGGAGCAGGTAGACCACGGCGCGGATCTTGTGCTCGAACGGGAGGGCGGGGTCGATGGCACGCAGCGCATCCCGGAGCGGCTCGGGATCGAGGTATTTGTCGATCGCAGCCTGGACCAGCGTTTCCTTGTCGCCGAACGCCCGGAAGATGGTGCCTTCCGCGATCCCGGCGGCTTCGGCGATCTGCTTCGACGTCATCCCCCGGCCGTGTTCGACCAGCAGCGGGATGACAGCGTCGATGATCATCGCGCGCCTGTCCTCCTGACTGAGCGGCTGCGCGCGCGACGGGCGTTTCAGGTCGTCTTCCGTCAGATCCACGCGCTGATCCTACGCGGAGTGAGTACTCACTCACAACGATCATGCCGTTCGCCCACGGCGAACAACACGGCGCCCGCGCTCCGGGGCGAGCGTTGGAGTCAGGCGGCGGGCGCGAAGAGGTCAGAGATGGCGGCGAGGTCGTCGGCGGTGGGACGCCAGGCAGTCGCAGCTTCGGCGTTCGCGGTGATCTGCTCGGGCTTGGTCGCGCCGGCGATGACGCTGGTGAGGCCGGGCTGGGCGAGAAGCCACGCGAAAGTCGCGGCGAGCATCGTCACCCCGCGCTCGTCGCAGAACGCCTGGTAGCGCTCGATGACATCCCACGGCGCGTTGTCGACGAGGTGGCGCCTGATCATCATGATGCGGCTGTCCGACGGGCCGCCGTCGCGCGAGAACTTGCCTGTGAACAGGCCATTGTAGAGCGGGAAGTACGGCAGGAAGCCGAGCCCGTACTGGTTGACGGCCGGGAGCACCTCGCGCTCGGCATCCCTGACCAGCAGGCTGTACTCGTTCTGCGACGAGATGAACTTCGGATGCCCGTTCAGCTCCGCGGTGAACTCCGCCTCCGCGATCTGCCAGCCTGCAAGGTTCGAGTGGCCGATGTACCGGATCTTGCCCTCGGAGATGAGGTCGTCGAGGGTCGACAGAGTCTCCTCGATCGGCGTGGTGGTGTCCGGCTGGTGCAGCTGATAGAGGTCGATCCAGTCGGTGCGCAGCCTCCGCAGTGACGCCTCGACGGCGAGCCGGATGTAGCGGCGCGACCCGCGGACCCCCCAGTCCGGCCCGTTGCTGCCCGCCATGTCCATCCCGAACTTGGTGGCGAGGACGATCTGGTCGCGTTTGCCGGCGAGGGACTTCCCCATCAGCGTTTCGGAGAGGCCGCGCTCCTTGCCGTAGATGTCCGCGGTGTCGAACAGGGTGACGCCCGCGTCGATCGCGGCGCCGATCACGGCGTCCGTTCCCTCCTGGGTCTCGGATGCTGTTCCTTCGCGTCCGAAGTTGTTGCAGCCGAGGCCGATGGTCGAGACGATGAGCCCTGAGTTCCCGAGGGGACGGTAGTCGATTTCTGCCATGCTCCGAGTCTAGGCAGCACAGCCGATCCCTACACAGCCGACGCCCGAAGACGACTTATCCCCCATGTCCGTTTTCCGCGAGTGACCGTCGGCGGTCCCCCGTAGAGTCTTCACATGAGCACTTCCTTCGCCTACCTCACACGGATGCCGAGTCCCATCGGCCGCATCGAGCTGACCAGCGACGGTCACGCCATCACCTCCCTCTCCATCGAACGATCGGGCCACCTCCCCCTTGAGGAGCATCAGGAGCGCACCACCGAGGTGCTCGAACGTGCGGAGGAGCAACTGCGGGAGTACTTCGCCGGCGACCGCCACGACTTCGACCTTCCGGTCACGTTCGCCGGCACGGCGTTCCAGGTCGCCGTGTGGGAGCGGCTCTCGGAGCTCGAGTTCGGCACGTTCACGTCCTACGGCGAGCTCGGCCTCGAGATCGGTCGCCCCGGTTCGGGGCGCGCGATCGGCGGCGCCGTCGGAGCCAACCCCATCCCGATCATCGTCGGCTGCCACCGCGTGCTGTCGTCGAGCGGCAAGATCACGGGATACAGCGGTGGCGACGGCATCCCCACCAAGCTGTGGCTTCTCACGCACGAAGGGATCATGCTGGCCGCATGAGCACCGCGCCCACCGACGAACAGTCCACCGTTCCTTCCCCTTCTTCCTCCCTTTCCGCCCAGGCGACGGCGGCGCCTGTTACACCGGCCAGTCCGGCCGGCGTCGCGGTCATCGTCGGCGACGACGGCCTCGCGCGCTGCTCCTGGTCCGCGAACGACGCGGAGTACCGCCGCTACCACGACGAGGAGTGGGGCCGCGAGCAGCACGACTCCCGCGCCCTCTACGAGAAGCTGTGCCTCGAGGGCTTTCAGGCCGGCCTCTCGTGGATCACCATTCTCCGGAGGCGCCCGGCGTTCCGCGAGGTCTTCCACGGGTTCGAGCCGTCCGCCGTCGCCGCCATGACGGAGTCCGACATCGAGCGACTACTCCAGGATGCGCGAATCATCCGCCACCGGGGCAAGATCGAGGCCACCATCTCGAACGCGCGCGCAACGCTCGAGCTCGACGTTCCGCTGCACGAGCTCATGTGGAGCTTCGCCCCCGACGGTTCCGCCAGGCCTCGTCCGCGTGCCTGGGCCGAGGTCCCTGCGGTGACGGCGGAGTCCACCGCCCTGAGCAAGGAGCTCCGCCGCCGCGGGTTCCGCTTCGTCGGGCCCACAACCATGTACGCGCTGATGCAGGCCACCGGGATGGTCGACGACCACTTCGAAGGATGTTTCCGCGCGGCCTGACACGGGCGCCGTGTCAGTTTGGACGTCCGGGCAGGTTGGACGCCCGGGCCCGTCAGGGTCCGGGCTGGGTGAAACCCACCAGCAAGAAGGGGGGGTCGGGCCGACGACGGCACTCTTTTTCGAAGCACCGGATCTCGCTGGCGATGTCACGTCCGCACGTGCCCGACCGCAGGCGGAATCTGTTGTGTCATCGCGCATCCGGCCTGGGAGATCGGCGTGAGGGGATCACGCCGGGTTTCCGTTGCGTCGGCCCGACTGATAGGCGAGGCCAGGAGGCCGTTCAACAATGAACGCCCCCGACCACCTCGGCTGGCTGGCTCCTCCTCCTGCTCGCATTGCCCGATGCGAAGCTTTCTGAGAGCTTCACCTAGATTGAGCATATCTCAGTTTTAGAAACTCCACCACCGATTAACGCACAATCTCGACATCGTCCCAGCCCGGGCACAGCCCACAGCGCGCCGCGACGCAAGCCACCGCAGCACAGGGCACAGCGCACAGCGCACAGCGGCAGCTCGCGGCCGCCACGGCGAAACTCAGCGCAGAACGGCCATCAGCTTGCCGGGCTCCCCCGCCACCTCGGGAACGATCAGCTCCAGTGCCGTCGAGCCGTCGCCCGCCGCCCGCAGTTCGTAACTCTCGGCAGCAGCCCAGGCGAGCAGCTCGCCCGTCGTCGCGAAATCGGCGCCCGCCTCGATCAGTGCACGGGTGAGCAGCCCCTTGGCCTGCTTGTTGAAGTGGTTGAGCGCACGAACGTGACCGCCAGCGTCCCTGGCGAGCACGCGCACATAGTGGGCATCCGGACGCGCAGGGAGCGGTCCGAGCGCGGCATACCCTTCCGAGCGCAGGTCGACGATGAGACCGGGATGCGCGTCGAACACCGCCCCCGCTGCGGGCGCCCACCTCTTCTTGAGGTTCGGCACGCCCTTCTCCAGCGACAGGCGCGAGTCGAAGGACAACCGGTAGGCCGGGATCAGATCCGTTGCCGCGACCGGGCCGAGCAGTGCCGACTGCACCACGACCGTGGAACCCGCGAAAGCCCACTGCTCGGCAGTCAGTGTGTGCGCATCCAGAGCGTCGTAGAGCACGCCGGTGTAGCGACTGAGCGCGGGCATCGTCGCGGAGGACCGGATCGCGCGGTTGCGATCGACCTCGCCCGCCTGCTTGGGGCCGAGCTTCAGAGCCGAGATGCTGTGCGCGCGGTTCTTGGAGAGCGCCGCGACGGCGGCGAGGACGTTTCTGCGAACCGGTTTCAGCGCGGCGAAGCGCAGCCGGTCGAGGTCGAGCGGGGCTTCCGCTCCCCCGTCACGCTTGGTTTCGGAGGGCGGAAGGAGGATGAGCAACCTAGGCCACCAGGAAGTCGAGCGCGATCTCGACGTTCTGGCCGAGGGGCGAGGCCGTGTCGATCGTGACACGGGGCAGAGTGGCGCACGCGCCCCTCCACTCGTCGTACTCGTCGACGCTCTGCTCCACGGCATACGCCGCCGTCAGTCCCTCACGCTTGGCCAGCCGGGACTGGTGGAGTTCGTCGTCGGAGCAGACGACCTCGATCACGCGCAGCTTCACGCCGGATCGCTCCGCGAGGTCGCGCCACTGCAGCCGTGCGGGCTCGACAGCGTTGACCGCGTCCACGATCACCGAGTGGCCGGACTGCAGCACCTGCTCCGCCATCGTCTCCGCCACCAGATAGGCCGCGAGGCCCGTCGGCTGGTCGGAGTCGATGCCGGCACGCAGGATGGACGCTTCGATGGGATCGACGGACACCGTGGTGGCGCCGAGACGCGCGCCGATGATCTCGGCGAGCGTCGACTTGCCCGAACCGGGCAGACCCGCCATCGCGATCAGGATGGGGACGCGGACGTCGCCGAACTGACGGTCGACGGTGACGGGTTGCTCGGCCATGTCAGACGAGCTCCGCCTGACGGGCCACCACCGTGACCGTGTTGTTCTCGACGGAGAGGAAGCCGTCGTCGGCCTGCGCCTTGATCGACTCCCCTCCGTTCAGGGTCACACGCACTTCGCCGGAGGCGAGGATGGCGAGCAGCGGTTCGTGGCCGGGGAGAATACCGATCTCACCCTCGACCGTCTTCGCGACGACCATGCTCGCCTCGCCCGACCACACTTCGTGGTCGGCGGCGACGACGCTGACATTGAGGACAGCCATTGTTAGCCGTTCTCCTTCTGGATCTGAGCCCACTTCTCTTCGACATCGGTGATCGGGCCGACGTTGAAGAACGCCTGCTCCGCCACGTGGTCGAACTCGCCCTTGGCGATGGCGTCGAACGACTCGATGGTGTCCTTCAGCGGAACCGTCGAACCTTCGACACCGGTGAACTTCTTCGCCATGTAGGTGTTCTGCGAGAGGAACTGCTGGATGCGGCGCGCACGCGACACCGTGATCTTGTCTTCCTCGGAGAGCTCGTCGACACCGAGGATGGCGATGATCTCCTGCAGTTCCTTGTTCTTCTGGAGGATCTGCTTGACCGTGGTGGCGACGCGGTAGTGGTCCTCGCCCAAGTAGCGGGGGTCGAGGATGCGCGACGTCGAGGTCAGCGGGTCGACGGCCGGGTACAGACCCTTCGACGCGATCTCACGCGACAGCTCCGTGGTGGCGTCGAGGTGGGCGAAGGTGGTCGCCGGCGCCGGGTCGGTGTAGTCGTCGGCGGGGACGTAGATCGCCTGCAGCGAGGTGATCGAGTGTCCACGGGTCGAGGTGATGCGCTCCTGGAGGACGCCCATCTCGTCGGCGAGGTTCGGCTGGTAACCCACGGCGGACGGCATGCGGCCGAGCAGCGTGGAGACCTCGGAACCGGCCTGCGTGAAGCGGAAGATGTTGTCGATGAAGAGCAGCACGTCCTGCTTCTGGACATCGCGGAAGTACTCCGCCATGGTCAGCGCGGAGAGCGCGACACGGAGACGCGTTCCCGGCGGCTCGTCCATCTGGCCGAAGACGAGGGCGGTCTTGTCGAAGACGCCCGCCTCCTCCATCTCGTGGATGAGGTCGTTGCCCTCACGGGTGCGCTCGCCGACACCGGCGAACACCGACACACCACCGTGGTCCTGCGCGACGCGCTGGATCATCTCCTGGATGAGGACGGTCTTGCCGACGCCCGCACCACCGAAGAGGCCGATCTTTCCACCCTGCACGTACGGGGTGAGGAGGTCGATGACCTTGATGCCGGTCTCGAAGAGCTGCGTCTTCGACTCGAGCTGGTCGAACGCCGGGGGCTGGCGGTGGATCGGCCAGCGCTCGGTGATCTCGATGGTCTCGCCGGGCTCTGCGTTGAGAACGTCGCCCGTGACGTTGAACACCTTGCCCTTGGTCACATCGCCGACGGGCACCGAGATGGGTGCGCCGGTGTCGCGGACCTCTCCGCCGCGGACCAGGCCGTCGGTCGGCTTGAGCGCGATGGCACGGACGAGGTCGTCGCCGAGGTGCTGTGCGACCTCGAGGGTGATCTCGGTCGACTCCTCGCCGATCGTGATCGTCGTCTTGAGCGCGTTGTAGATGCCAGGAATCGAGTCGTGGGGGAACTCGATGTCGACGACAGGACCGGTGACGCGGGCGATACGCCCGACGCCGGCCGGCTGCGCGGTCGAAGCCTGAGCTTCGGCGGTTGCGGTAGTCATGGTGTCTTCTCTTCTCGTTTGCTAAACGTGTGTCGTCCGAGTTACTTGGCGGAGCTCAGTGCGTCCGCACCGCCGACGATCTCGGAAATCTGCTGGGTGATCTCGGACTGGCGCGCGTTGTTCGCCAGACGGGTGTAGTCGGTGATGAGCTTGTCAGCGTTGTCGCTCGCGGACTTCATCGCCTTCTGGGTTGCAGCGTGCTTGGACGCTGCGGACTGCAGCATGGCGTTGAAGATGCGGCTCTCGATGTACACCGGGAGGAGTGAGTCGAGCACGGTGCCGACATCCGGCTCGAACTCGTAGAGCGGGAGGATCTGCTTGTCGCCGGGCTCCTCCACACCTTCCACGACCTCGAGCGGAAGCAGACGGACCACTTCCGGCTCCTGCGTCAGCATGCTCACGAAGCGGTTGTAGATGACGTGGATCTCGTCCACGCCGCCGTCGGCCGCGTCGCGCAGGAAGGATTCGAGGATCGCGTCCGCGATCTCCTTGGCCTGCTCGAACTCCGGGGCGTCGGTTCCGCCCGTCCACATCCGCTCGAACCCGCGGCGGCGGAAGCTGAAGTATCCGCTCGCCTTGCGTCCGACCAGGAAATAGACGACATCCTTGCCCTGGCTCCGAAGCAGCTCTGCGAGCTTCTCCGACTCCTTGAGCACGTTCGTGTTGAACGCGCCGGCGAGTCCGCGGTCTGACGAGAAGATGACGATCGCTGCGCGCTCGATCTTCTCCGGCTCCGTGGTCAGGACGTGCTCGACGTTCGAGTACGTCGCCACCGCCGACACCGCGCGCGTGATGGCGCGGGCGTACGGCGACGAAGCGGCGACTCGCGCCTGCGCCTTCTGGATGCGTGAGGCGGAGATCAGCTCCATGGCCCGAGTGATCTTCTTGGTCGTCTGGGCAGACTTGATCTTCTGCCGGTAGACCCGAAGTTGCGCTCCCATGTCTCTCCTAGGTAACTATCTGCTGTCGCCGGGCGATGCCGCGGCTCAGCGCTTCGCCTTGACGATGCGCTCCTGGTTGACATCCTCTTCGGCGATCGCTTCGAACTCTTCGCGCCCGACCGAAGCGAGGGGCTTGCCCTCACCGGTCTGGAACTCGAGCTTGAACTTGTCGACCTCTGCCTCGAGCGTCGCGACGGTCTCGTCGGAGAGCTGGTTGGTCTCGCGGAGCACGTTCAGGACGTCCGTGTTGCGACGGAGGTGGTCCAGAAGCTCTGCCTCGAAACGCAGGACGTCTTCGACAGCGACCTCGTCGAGCTTGCCGTTGGTGCCGGCCCAGATCGAGACGACCTGCTCCTCCACCGGGAACGGCGAGTACTGCGGCTGCTTGAGCAGCTCGGTGAGGCGTGCGCCACGGGCGAGCTGACGACGGCTGGCCTGGTCGAGGTCGGACGCGAACATCGCGAACGCCTCGAGCGAGCGGTACTGGGCGAGCTCGAGCTTGAGCGTGCCGGACACCTTCTTGATCGACTTCACCTGCGCGTCGCCACCGACTCGCGAGACCGAGATGCCCACGTCGACCGCCGGACGCTGGTTGGCGTTGAAGAGGTCGGACTGGAGGAAGATCTGGCCGTCGGTGATCGAGATCACGTTGGTCGGGATGTACGCCGAGACGTCGTTCGCCTTGGTCTCGATGATCGGGAGACCGGTCATCGAACCGGCGCCCAGCTCGTCGGAAAGCTTGGCGCAACGCTCGAGCAGACGGGAGTGCAGGTAGAACACGTCGCCCGGGTATGCCTCGCGTCCCGGCGGACGACGCAGGAGGAGTGACACGGCGCGGTAGGCCTCAGCCTGCTTCGACAGGTCGTCGAAGATGATGAGGACGTGCTTGCCGCCGTACATCCAGTGCTGGCCGATGGCCGAGCCGGTGTACGGAGCGAGGTACTTGAAGCCGGCCGGGTCGGACGCGGGAGCCGCGACGATGGTGGTGTACTCCATCGCGCCCGCATCCTCGAGCGCGCCCTTCACCGAGGCGATGGTCGAGCCCTTCTGGCCGATCGCGACGTAGATGCAGCGGACCTGCTTGTTGACGTCGCCAGACTCCCAGTTGGCCTTCTGGTTGATGATCGTGTCGATCGCGATAGCCGTCTTGCCGGTCTGGCGGTCGCCGATGATGAGCTGGCGCTGGCCGCGGCCGACGGGGATCATGGCGTCGATGGCCTTGATGCCGGTCTGCAGGGGCTCGTGCACGCTTTTGCGCTGCATGACGCCAGGCGCCTGCAGTTCGAGCGCACGACGACCCTCCGAGGCGATCTCGCCCAGGCCGTCGATCGGCTTGCCGAGCGGGTCGACGACGCGACCGAGGTAGCCGTCGCCGACGGGGACGGAGAGGACCTCGCCGGTGCGGGTCACCTCCATGCCTTCGACGATGCCCTCGAACTCGCCGAGGACGACGACGCCGATCTCGTTCTCGTCGAGGTTCTGGGCCAGGCCCAGGGTGCCGTCGCTGAAGCGGATGAGCTCGTTCGCCATCACGCCGGGGAGTCCCTCGACGTGCGCGATGCCGTCGGACGCGTCGATGACGTGTCCGACCTCAGTGGTCGCGGCCTTCGTGGGCTCGTACTTGTTGACGAAGTCCTTGAGCGCGTCCCGGATCTCGTCGGGGCTGATCGTTAGTTCTGCCATCGTTGTTCCCTATCTTGGGGCGGTCAGCCCGCCAGCTGAAGTCGTAAATCGGTGATGCGCGAGGCGATGCTGCCGTCGATCACGTCGTCGCCGATCTGCACACGCAGTCCACCGAGGACGGTGGGGTCGACGACCTGGTTGATCTTGAGTTTCTGTCCGTACTTCGCTGCGAGTCCCTGCTGCAGGCGCTCGGCCTGCGCTGCGGGGAGCGGCTTCGCGGTGAACACCGTCGCGACGGTCAACCCTGACTGGGCTGCGACGACGCGAGCCGCTTCGCGAAGACCTTCGCGGATGCTGCGGCCACGCGGCTGCAGCACCAGCTGGCGCACGATGGCGACCGTCTGGACGGAGGCCTTGCCGTCGAGCAGACGCTCGACGAGCGCGGCCTTCGACGCGGGGTCGGCGAGCTTGCTGCGGAGAGCGAGCTCGAGTTGCGCGTTGGAGGTCACGGCTCCCCCGAACGCGAACAGCTCCGCTGCGATGTCGACACCGTCCGGTGCCGACTGGGCGATCGACCGGACACCGAGCTCTTCGATCGCGGCCAGGACGTCGTCCTGACCGGACCAGCGCTCGGCGGCGATGACGCCGAGCAGCTCGACTGCTGGAGCCGAGAGCGAGCCGAAGACGCGCTGCACGAGCGCGGTCTTTCCCGCCGAGTCTGCCGATGGGTCACTGACGACCGCTCGGAGCTGGGCGGAGTCTGCGACGACTCGTCCTGCGGCGAACAGGTCTTCGGCCGTCGCCAGATCGGCCTTGGAGCCCTGATCGGCGAGAGCCGACACGGACCTGGCCAGTGCTTCTCTGGAGGCGCTTCCCATTACTTGCTCGACCCTGCCTTTTCGCTGGCGTCGAGGTCGGCCAGGAAACGGTCGACGATCGCCTGGGACTTCTTGTCGTCGTTGAGCGCTTCGCCGATGACACCGGATGCCAGGTCGATGGCGAGCGAGCCGACTTCGCTGCGGAGAGCGACGACGGCGGACTGGCGCTCTGCCTCGATCTGCGCCTGGGCGTTGGAGGTGACGCGGGCGGCCTCGACCGTTGCGTTGTCCTTCGCCTCTGCGACGATCTTCTGTCCGTCGGTGCGAGCCTGCTCGCGGATCTTCGCCGCTTCGGCACGCGCGTCGGCCAGCTGGGCGGTGTACTCCTCGAGGAGCGCCTCCGCCTTGTGCTGAGCCTCGTCGGCCTTCGCGATGTTGCCTTCGATCGCCTCTGCACGCTCGTCGAGCAGCTTCTTCATCCGCGGAAGCACGAGCTTCCAGAAGAAGTACAGGATGATGAAGAAGCAGATGAGCGAACCGACGATGTCGTACCACTCGGGGATGAGCGGATTGCGCTGCGCAGCCTCCGCGGCGGTGTGAACCAAACCGTAGAGCATCGTTCCTCCTTACTGAAGAGAGTTAAAGAGGATTACTGACCGGTGGTGAAGATGAAGTAGGTAGCGATACCGATGAACGCGAGCGCCTCGGTGAATGCGATACCGATGTACATCAGAACCTGGAGACGGCCGGCGAGCTCGGGCTGGCGAGCGACGCCCTCGATCGTCTTGCCGACGACGATGCCGACGCCGATGGCCGGGCCGATGGCCGCGAGACCGTATCCAACGGTGGCAATGTTGCCGGAGATAGCAGCGATGTCCACGTTATGTGTTTCCTTCCGTGATGGCGTTCCGTGCGAGTGCGCGGAACGTTATTAGTGCTCCTCGGCGACTGCGAGCTGAATGTAGACAGCCGTGAGCAGTGCGAAGACGTAGGCCTGGAGGACTGCAACCAGGATTTCGAACAGGGTGAATGCGAGACCGAAGGCCATGGTGCCCACTCCGAAGAGCGACCACCAGCTGCCGGCCGTGAAGAGGAAGAATGCCGTCGCGCTGAAGAACAGCACGAGCAGGAGGTGTCCGACGACCATGTTCATCAGGAGTCGGAGCGTCAGCGTGATCGGACGCAGGATGAAGGTCGAGATGAACTCGATCGGCGTGACGATGATGTACAGCGCCTTCGGCACCCCGGGCGGGAACAGCGAGTTCTTGAAGAAGTTGCCGGGGCTGGCCTTGACGCCGGCGTAGATGAACGCGACGTACGCGACGATCGCGAGCACCAGGGGGACGCCGATGACGGACGTTCCCGCGATGTTCAGACCGGGGATGATGCCGGTCAGGTTCATGAACAGAACCATGAAGAAGATCGCGGTCAGCAGCGGCAGGTAGCGGCGGCCGTCCTTCTTGCCGAGGAGGTCTTCCGCGATGTTGACGCGGACGAAGTCGAGGCCCATCTCGACGATCGACTGGAAGCGCCCTGGGACGATCTTCATGCGACGTGTGCCGAGTCCGAAGATCAGGACGATGGCCAGGACCGCAATGAAGCGGATGACCATGATCCGGTTGACCTCGAAGGAACCGATGGAAAAAATGGCGGGCGGGAAGAACTCATCGATCGACGGACCGTGGAAGCTACCATCATCGGAGCTCGCGGTCTGGACCAGCAGGTTCACAGCGTTAGCTAACAGCGCTATCTCCTGTTTCGGGGCGTCGAGCCAAAGCTCTCGCAGCGACGAACATTTGGACACCCGGGATCATGCGCCGATTGGAGCCTGAGGCGCTATGCGGGTGGGGAATCACCACAACTCTACAAGAGTTTTCGCAGGGTAACGAATCGGACACGGATCAGTGCTTCTCGCCGGGCAGCGACACGTCGCTGGCGTACGGAACCCGCGACCGGAAGACGACGATCATGTCCACGACGAGCGACCCGATCACCCCGGCGATGAGGCTGAGGAAGAGCACGACGGGGTTGATCCACGGCTGGTCCCTGAGCACGAACGCCAGCACCAGGAACAGCACGAACTTCAGCAGCCAGCCGCCGAGCACGATCCCGAAGAACAGGCCGACGAACAGGTCGGTGCCGACGAACTTGTTGGCGATCAGGATGCTCAGGGCGGTGATGCTGAGGAAGACGACGGCCATCAGGGTGCCGATGAGCGCGCTGGTGACGCCGATCCAGCCGGCGAAGACGCCGCCGAGGATCGCGCCGACGACGGCGATGACCAGCGCGAGGATGAGCCCGTACTTCAGCACGTCTTTGAGGATCGGCGTCGATGACGGCTGCGCGTGCTGCACGGGTGCGGCCGGAGCGGCCGGAGTCGGGGGTGTCGCTGGTGCGGCGGGAGTGGTCGGGTCGGCGGGCCGGCCGTCGGCGGGGGCGCCGCCTTCGTGGTCGGTCATCGGGTCTCCTTGCTGAGTGGGGTCTGGGGTCGGTTGGAGCGTGCGGGCGTCGGCGCCGTCGGCGCGGCTGCGCGCTCGCTCGCGACGTCGAGCTGGTCATAGCGAGCCGTGGCGTCCGCTTCGTCCGTGCCGGCCGGTGTGAGCTCCGCGGCGGCCTCTGTGGCCTTCCTGCGGCTGAGCGGGGCGAGGGTGAATGCGGCGCAGACCACCAGGCCGACGGCGATGAACACGATCGCCATCCAGTACGGGTCGAAGAAGAACAGCAGGCAGCCGATCGACAGCACGGCCGTCCAGCCGTAGAAGATCAGCACGGCGTGCAGGTGCGTGTGCCCCATGTCGAGGAGCCGGTGGTGCAGGTGCTTGCGGTCGGCGCTGAACGGCGACTTCCCCGCGCGGAGGCGCCGGATGACGGCGAGCCCGAAGTCGAGCAGCGGGACGATGAGAACGGCGAACGGCAGGATGATCGGGATGAACGCGGGGACCAGCGACGACTTCCCGAGCGTCTGCAGCGCCTCCGGGTTGATCGTTCCGGTGACCGAGATGGCCGAGGTCGCCATGAGCAGCCCGATCAGGAGGGCGCCCGCGTCTCCCATGAACATCTTCGCCGGGTGCCAGTTGAGCGGCAGGAACCCCGCGCACGCTCCGACCAGGATGGCCGCGATGACCCCGGCCAGGCTGAAGTAGTTCTGCGGGCTGATCTCGCGCTGCAGCAGGTAGGTGTAGACGAGGAACGACCCGTTGGCGATCAGCGCGACGCCGGCGACCAGTCCATCCAGACCGTCGATGAAGTTGATGGCATTCATCACGAGCACGATGGCGAACAGCGTGATGATGATGCTCATCACCGGCGAGCCGACCGTCAGCCCGCCGATCGGCAGGGAGTAGATCTGCACGCCGAGCCAGGCCACGAGGCCCGCCGCGACGAACTGCCCCGCGAGCTTGGTCATCCAGTCGAGGTCCCAGATGTCGTCCGCGACGCCGATCACGACGATCAGCAGGGAAGCGCCCAGGATGGCGAGGATCGGCCCAGAGTCCGAGAAGATCAGCGACAGCACGCCGAACTGGCTCGACAGCAGCCAGGCGACGCCGAACGCGACCAGGATGCCGAGGAACATCGCGATGCCGCCGAGCCGCGGGGTGGGCCTGGTGTGCACATCCCGTGCCCGGATCTTGGGGTACAGGCGGTATTTGAGACTCAGCTTGTAGACGACGAGCGACATCCCGAACGTGATGACGGCCGAGATGAGGGCGAGCGCGAGGAGGAGGGTCACGGCTCAGGCGTCCGATGGCGTCTCGGTGGGCTCCTCCACGTGGTCGTCGGCGAGCTGGTCGCCCACGACGGCACGGAGCTGCTCCGCCGAGATCACGCCGTGACGCAGGATGCGGAGCTTTCCCGTTCCCGCGGCGAGCGCTGTCGCGTCGACGATGGTGGACGAGCTGTCCCTGCCGTCGACGCGGTCGTAGCCGGCGCCCGCCTCTGCTCCGTCGAGGTACACGGAGACGGAGTCGGCGAGCATGGCCTCTGCTTCCGCGGCGGTGCGGGCAGCAGGGCGGCCGGTGAGGTTGGCGGACGAGACGGCGAGGGGGCCCGTCTCGGAGAGCAGTTCGAGGGCGATGGTGTCGCTCGGCATGCGCAGCGCGACGGTTCCGCGGGTCTCCCCCAAGTCCCAGACGAGCGACGGCTGGGCGGGGAGCACGACGGTGAGCCCGCCGGGCCAGAACTCCTGGACCAGGTCGGTCACCGCCTGCGGGACCTCTTCCGCGAGAGCGGCCAGCGTGGGGATGCCCGGGATGAGGACGGGTGGAGGCGACTGGCGGCCGCGACCCTTCGCATCCAGCAGTCGCTGGACGGCGGCAGGGTTGAAGGCGTCGGCGGCGACGCCGTACACCGTGTCCGTCGGGATGACGACGAGCTCGCCCCGCCCGATAGCGGCGCGGGCCAGCCTCATGCCGGTGAGGAGTTCTGAGTCGACCGAGCAGTCGTAGATGGGAGCCATGTCGCAACCATGATAGTTGAGCGATCAGTGCGTTCCCTGTCGGAAGGTCGATACTTGTGGTGATGGATGTCTACTTCTTCGACTGCGACAAGACCCTCTACGACTACGACTTCCACAAGCGCCTGCCGGCGCTGTCCCGGCTGAGCGGTGTGAGCCAGTATCAGCTGGCCTCGACCTGGTGGGCGGGCGGCCACGAGCGCGCCGCCGAGATCGGCGAGTATTCGACCAGCGCCGAATACCTGGATGCGTTCGCCGACGTGACGGGTGCGCGCCTCACCCTCGAACAGTGGCAGGAGGCCAGGAAGGCCGCCATGACGCCGATCCAGGGCTCGATCGACGCCCTGCACGAGGCGGCGGCCCTCGGCACGGTGTCCCTGCTGTCCAACAACCCCATCCCGTTCAGGGACTCGCTTCCGGTGCTGACGCCGGAGATCGTCGACGTCCTGCAGGGCAACGACCTGGTCTCGGCCGTCCTCGGCGCCCGCAAGCCGGAGCGGCGCATCTACACCCGCGCGCTCGGCCGCTTCGGTGTGGCCCCCGGCGACGCCATCCTGTTCGATGATGCTCTCGCCAACGTCGAGGGCGCCCGCGAGGCCGGGATGCACGCCTTCCACTTCACCAAGCTTCCCGACGGAAGCTTCGACGTCCCCGGTCTCCTCGACGCCATCCACACCTTCGCCGCCCGCCCCCGCTCCTGACCTGCGCCCCCTGATCATCGAGTCGGGACTTATGTACGCGACACGCCGGCGTGTCGCGTACATAAGTCCCGACTCGATGATCAGGGAGCGGGGGCAGGTCAGCGGCGGCCGGCCTTGCGGCGGAACTGGATGGCGGCCCAGAGGTACGAGGCTGCGATGATCGCCAGGCACCAGCCGAGCGCCCAGAGGGGGCGGGTGCCGGCGTCGGTGCCGAAGAGGAGCGCGCGGATGGTCTCGATGACCGGCGTGATCGGCTGGTTGTCAGCGATCCACTGCAGCCAGCTCGGCATGGTGTCGGTCGGGACGAACGCGCTCGACAGGTACGGCAGGAACAGCAGCGCGAAGCCGTAGCCGCTCGCGGCCGTCGGGTTCTTGGCCGCGAGGCCGATGGCGGCGAAGAGCCAGGTGATCGCCAGGATGAACAGGGCGACGACCCCGATCGCCCCGAGCCACTCCGCGACGTTCGCGGTCGGCCGGAACCCGACGGCCAGGGCGACGCCGATCACGACGCCCGTCGCCAGCAGGTTCCGCACGAGGCTCGCGACAACATGGCCGGTGATGACCCCGTTGGCGTGCAACGGCATGGTGCGGAACCGGTCGACGATGCCGTTGGTCATGTCGTCGGCGACGTCGACCGCGGTGCTCGACGATCCGAAGCCCGCGCAGAGCAGGATGATGCCTGGCACCACGTAGTTCACATAGTCGCCACCCTGGTCGATCGCGCCGCCGAACACGTAGGTGAACAGCAGCATCAGCATGATCGGCAACAGGATCGCCATGGTCAGGGCTTCGACGTTGCGCACGGTGTGGCGCAGGCTCCGTCCGATGAAGACGACCGTGCTCGTCAGCCGGGAGACGGAACGGTCGACGGCGGCGACCGGGGTGTGGTTCGGCGTGTGGTTCTGGCGGGTTTCCAGGGCGACAGTCATCGGGTGACCTCCAGTTCTTCAGCGGTGCGGGACGCGGTGGATGCGGTGGATGCAGTGGATGCGGTGGGTGCGGTTCCGGCAGTGGATGCGCCGCCGGAGGTGAGCGCGAGGAACACGTCGTCCATGCTCGGCTTGCGGATGCTGACACTCGCGCCGGGCACGGCCGCCGCATCCAGCTGGTCGATGGCGGAGCGGAGTCCATGAACACTGCCATCCGTCGGCAGTTCTCGGACGATCTCGTCGTCCGCGTTCCTGAGTTCGACGACCTCTCCCCCGACGCGCGCCTTGAGTTCGGCCGCCGTGCCCTCGGCGACGACGATGCCGTGGTCGATCACGGCGATGCGGTCGGCGAGCTGGTCGGCCTCGTCCAGATACTGCGTGGTGAGGAAGATCGTGATGCCCTGTGCGGCGAGGTCCAGGATCGTCGCCCAGAGGGCTTGCCTGCTGCGGGTGTCGAGGCCGGTGGTCGGCTCGTCGAGGAAGATGACCGGCGGCGTCGCCACCAGGCTGAGTGCGAGGTCGAGGCGGCGGCGCATCCCACCGGAGTACGCCTTGACCCGCTTGCGGGCCGCGTCGGCGAGGTCGAAGCGCTCGATCAGCTCCGCCGTGCGTCGGCGGGCGCCCGCCGGCGAGTATCCGGAGAGCCTCGCCATCATGCGGAGGTTCTCCTCCCCCGTCAGCACGTCGTCGACGGCCGCGGACTGGCCGGTGAGGCTGATCGAGCGCTTCACGCCTTCCCTGCCCGTGACCACATCGTGTCCGCAGACCGACGCTTCCCCCGCATCCGGAGCCACCAGGGTGGACAGGATGTTGATGAGCGTCGTCTTGCCTGCGCCGTTGGGTCCGAGCAGCGCGAACACGCTTCCCGCTGCGACGTCGAGGTCGATGCCGTCCAGCACCCGCTGGTCGCCGAACGACTTCCGGAGGCCGGCGATCCGGATCGCTTGAGCTGTCATGATCGGTTCCTTTCTGCGCCTCCTCGAACTGAGTACGACGCAAACTGTTTATGGTGCATACGGTTTTGTTTAAGGTATACACAGTTCTAGGATGGGTGTCAACAACCGAAAGGGCGCGACATGGCCGATGCCGTCGAAGAAGCACTCCCCCGAGCAGTGGCGCTCAGCTGGGGCGTCGCCGAGCGCCCGCAGCGCGGACCGAAACGCGAACTGAGCATCGAGCGCATCGTGGACGCCGCGATCCAGATCGCCGACGACGAAGGCCTCCCCGCCGTCTCAATGAGCAAGATCGCCACGACGCTCGGCTTCACCACGATGTCGCTCTACCGCTACGTCACCAGCAAAGACGACGTCCTGGCCCTGATGCAGGACACGGTCTGCGCTGTGCCGATCCCGTCCGAAGAGGAAGACACCGACTGGCGCAGCGGGCTGCGGCTCTGGGCGATGGCGAGCATCCAGGTGATCGAGGCGCACCCGTGGTTCCCGGACATCCCGATCTCCGGGATGCCGCTCATGCCCAACAACCTCGCGGTGCTCGACTGGGGGCTCCGGGTGATGAAAGACCTGCCGCTCACCGAGCCGGAGAAGATGTCGACCGCGCTGCTGCTGAGCTCGTATGCGCGCGCAGTGGGCGTCGTCGAACGGGATGTGACGCGGTCACGCGAGGTCTCAGGGCCGCCGAAATACGGCGAGGCGTTCACCGAGGCGCTGGCCGAGCTCGTCACGCCGGAGCGGTTCCCGTACCTCGCGCCGCTCGTGCGCTCCGGGGTCTACGCCGACGCAGAGGGCGAGGATGAGCAGGACGACTTCGCGTTCGGGCTGGAACGCATCCTGGACGGGATCGCGCACTATGTGGATGCTCGGCGCAGCGGCGAAGACGTCACCGCGTACGAGCCGCGGCCGGAGCCCGTGCCGAACGACAAGGCGATCCGGGAGGCGACGAAGGCGCGCAGAGAGGCGGAGTCGCGGGTGCGCGAGGCGCGGAAGCGGGAGCGCGAGGTGATCGCCAAGGTGCGCGAACGGCTGGCGAAGGAAGCGGCGAAAGAGGCGGCGAAGCGAGGCTGAAGCCGCTACCGGATCGCGGTGGTGGTGCGGTCGCGCGTCGTGAGGTCGCGGTGCGTCGCCGCCCCGCGCCATCCATCGGCCGTCAGCAGCGCGCGGATCTCTGCGCCCTGCAGCTCGCCGTGCTCCAACACGAGCGTTCCGCCAGGGTGCAGCAGCCGCTGGGCGACGTGCGAGATGGTGCGCACCACATCCAGGCCGTCCGCCCCGCCGTAGAGCGCGGCGGGCGGGTCGTAGAGCCGCACCTCCGGGTCGCGTGGGATCGCCTCGGCCGGAATGTACGGCGGGTTCGAGATGACCACGTCGACCGTGCCGTCCAGCTCAGGGAAGGCGTCGGCGAGGTCGACGAACACGACACTCGCGTTGGTCGCGCCGGACTCCTCCACGTTGCGCTTGGCCCAGCTGAACGCCTCCGGCGAGTTCTCGACAGCGTGGATGCGCGCGTGCGGCACCTCCGTCGCCATCGCCAGCGCGATGGCGCCGCTCCCCGTCCCGAGGTCGACGCCGATCGGCTCAGCGCTCGGAACGGCGCGCAGCGCGTCGATCGCGAACTGCACGACCTGCTCCGTCTCCGGACGGGGCACGAACACGCCGGGACCGACCGCCAGCTCCAGGGAGCGGAACGGTGCGGTGCCGGTGATGTGCTGCAGCGGCTCCCGGGCGGCGCGGCGGGCGGCGAGCTCCCGGAGACGGGAGACGTCCGCATCCTGGACCGTCGCATCCAGGTAGATGAGCGCCTGGACGCGTCCGCGGCCCTCGCCGATGACGTGGCCGACGAGCAGGTCGGCGTCCACCTCAGGGTCGGGGACGCCGGCGCGCGCGAGCAGCGCTGCGACCTCGTCGCGGACGGCGCGCACGGTGAGCGGCGAAGACGGCACGGATGACGACTCAGCGGACGAGGACGAGGATACTTCGGATGACATGGCCCGTCGAGCATACGGCACGTCGAGCAGCGTCACACAGGCCACTGTCACCGGTGCGGGGAATAGAGTTGTAACGCTTTCACACCGTCCACCAGCGTCAACGAGGAAGAGCCATGACACGTCACGTCTACGACAACATCACCGAGGCGGTCGGCAAGACCCCGCTCGTGAAGCTCAATCGCATCGCGGAGGGTGCGGGCGCCACCGTGCTGGCGAAGCTGGAGTTCTACAACCCGGCGGGCAGTGTCAAAGACCGCATCGGCGTCGCGATCATCGACGCCGCCGAGAAGGCGGGAGCCCTGCGCCCCGGTGGCACCATCGTGGAGGGCACCAGCGGCAACACCGGCATCGCGCTGGCGATGGTCGGAGCGGCCCGCGGCTACAAGGTCATCCTCACCATGCCGGAGACCATGAGCAAGGAGCGCCGCGTGCTGCTGCGCGCGTTCGGTGCCGAGATCGTCCTCACGCCCGGCCCCGACGGGATGCGCGGAGCGGTCGAGAAAGCCAAGGAGCTCGTCGCGAGCACCGATAACGCCATCTGGGCGCAGCAGTTCGCCAATGAGGCCAACCCGGCCATCCACCGGGCGACGACGGCCGAGGAGATCTGGGCGGACACCGATGGAGACGTCGACATCTTCGTCGCGGGCATCGGCACCGGCGGCACGATCACGGGCGTCGGCCAGGTGCTCAAGGAGCGGAAGCCGGACGTGACCGTGGTGGCGGTCGAGCCGATCGACTCCCCCATCCTGAACGGCGGCAAGCCCGGCCCGCACAAGATCCAGGGCATCGGCGCGAACTTCGTCCCGGAGGTCCTCGACACCACGGTGTACGACGAGGTCATCGACGCGTCGTTCGACGACGCGCTCGACATCGCCAAGAGGCTCGCCAGCGAGGAGGGCATCCTGGCCGGGATCTCCTCCGGTGCGAGCGTGTGGGCGGCCCTCGAGCTCGCCAAGCGGCCGGAGAACGCGGGCAAGACGATCGTCGTCATCGTCGCGGACACCGGTGAGCGCTACATCTCGACCCCGCTCTGGGCCGACCTGCTGGACTGATCTTGGCGTTCATCTCCCGCGTCCGCGAGGACATCGCCAACGCGCGCAAGCACGATCCGGCCGCGCGCAGCGGCTTCGAAGTCTTCACGGCGTACTCGGGCCTGCACGCGGTGTGGTCGTACCGCGTCGCGCACCGGCTGTGGCGCAACGGCTTGAAGATGCCGGCCAGGTTCCTGTCGCAGTTCACCCGATTCCTGACCGGCATCGAGATCCACCCCGGCGCGACCATCGGCCGTCGCTTCTTCATCGACCACGGGATGGGCGTGGTGATCGGAGAGACCACCTTCGTCGGCGACGACGTGATGCTGTACCACGGTGTCACGCTCGGCGGGAAGGGCAGCGGTCACGGCAAGCGGCACCCCACCATCGGCGACAGCGTGATCGTGGGGGCGGGTGCGAAGGTGCTCGGCGCGATCACGATCGGCGCGCACACCGTCATCGGCGCGAACGCCGTCGTCATCCACGACGCCCCCGAGGGCTCCGTACTCACCGGCGTTCCCGCCCGCGCGCGCCCGCGCACCGGCCACGAGCAGATCCCCGGCGACGACTTCCTCGACCCCGCCATCTACATCTGAGCTCCCGCTCCGGCCCTCAAGCAATCGAGTCCGGACTTATGCACGCGACACGCTGGCGTGTCGCGTGCATAAGTCCGGACTCGATTATTCAGTCGGTGCCGAGGTCGGCGAGGCGGGACTCCTCGTCGGCGTGGATGCACGACTCGATGACCGGTTCGAGGGCGCCGTTCATGACGGCGTCGAGGTTGTAGGCCTTGTAGCCGGTGCGGTGATCGGCGATCCGGTTCTCGGGGAAGTTGTACGTGCGGATGCGCTCCGAGCGGTCCATCGTGCGGATCTGGCTCTTGCGGACGGCAGCGGCCTCCGCATCCAGTTCCTCCTGCTGGCGGGCGAGCACGCGGGCGCGCAGCACGCGCATCCCGGCCTCGCGGTTCTGCAGCTGGCTCTTCTCGTTCTGCATGGCGACGACGATGCCGGTCGGGAGGTGCGTGATGCGCACGGCGGAGTCGGTCGTGTTCACCGACTGGCCGCCGGGGCCGCTCGACCGGTAGACGTCGATCTTGAGGTCGTTCTGGTTGATCTCGACCTCCTCCGGCTCGTCCACCTCGGGGAAGACGAGCACGCCGGCCGCCGACGTGTGGATGCGCCCCTGCGACTCGGTCGCCGGCACCCGCTGCACGCGGTGCACGCCACCCTCGTACTTGAGGTGTGCCCAGACGCCCTCCGCCGGGTCGCTCGACGAGCCCTTGATGGCGAGCTGCACGTCTTTGATGCCGCCGAGGTCGCTGGAGGTCTGCTCCAGGATCTCGGTCTTCCACTTCTTCGACTCCGCGTAGTGCAGGTACATCCGCAGCAGGTCGGCGGCGAACAGCGCTGACTCCGCGCCGCCCTCGCCCATCTTGATCTCCATGATCACGTCGCGGCTGTCGTTGGGGTCGCGCGGGATCAGCAGCCTGCGCAGCTTCTCCCCCGACTCCTCCAGGCTCGCCTCGAGGCCTGGGATCTCCTCGGCGAACGCCTCGTCCTCCGCAGCCAGCTCCCTGGCGGCGGCGAGGTCGTCCTCGAGCTGCTTCCACTGGTTATACGAGGCGACGATGCGGCTGAGCTCCGCGTAGCGACGGTTCACCTTCTTGGAGCGCACGGGGTCACCGTGCAGCTCCGGGTCGGCGAGCTGCTCCTGCAGGTCGTCGTGCTCGGCGATCAGGCTGTTCACCGATTCGAACATGGCGTCTTCTTTCTGAGTGGGGAGGAGCGTGTCCGGGAACGGAAAAGTGCCCGTCGGCGTCGCCAGGTGGCGACGCCGGCGGGCACTTCTCAGCTAGCGGTGGTCGTTCTCGTGGCCGTGCGAGTGCGCGGTGCCGTGGCCGTTGGCCGGGGCAGCCGGCATCGACTTCTGCACCTGCATCAGGAACTCGACGTTGCTCGAGGTCTCCTTGAGGCGGCCGAGCACGATCTCGAGCGCCTGCTGCTGGTCGAGGCCGGCGAGGGCGCGACGCAGCTTCCAGGTGATCTTGACCTCGTCGGCGCCCATCAGCATCTCTTCGCGGCGGGTGCCGGAGGCGTTGACATCCACGGCCGGGAAGATGCGCTTGTCTGCCAGCTGGCGCGACAGGCGGAGCTCCATGTTGCCGGTGCCCTTGAACTCCTCGAAGATGACCTCGTCCATCTTGGACCCGGTCTCCACCAGAGCAGAGGCGAGGATCGTGAGCGATCCGCCGTGCTCGATGTTGCGCGCAGCGCCGAAGAACCGCTTCGGCGGGTACAGCGCCGAGGCGTCGACACCGCCGGACAGAATACGACCGGATGCCGGAGCAGCCAGGTTGTACGCACGCCCCAGACGGGTGATCGAGTCGAGCAGCACGACGACGTCGTGACCCAGCTCCACCAGGCGCTTGGCACGCTCGATGGCGAGCTCGGCGACCGTGGTGTGGTCCTCAGCCGGACGGTCGAAGGTCGAGGCGATGACCTCGCCCTTCACCGTGCGCTGCATGTCGGTGACCTCTTCAGGACGCTCGTCGACCAGGACGACCATGAGGTGTACCTCAGGGTTGTTCGTGGTGATGGCGTTGGCGATCTGCTGCATGACGATCGTCTTGCCGGCCTTCGGCGGCGCGACGATCAGGCCGCGCTGACCCTTGCCGATCGGGGCGACGAGGTCGATGATGCGCTGCGTCAGCTTGCCGGGCTCCGTCTCGAGGCGCAGGCGCTCCTGCGGGTAGAGCGGGGTCAGCTTGCCGAACTCGACGCGGCCGGCGGCCTCTTCGATGCTCTGGCCGTTGATCGAGTCGACCTTGACGATCGCGTTGTACTTCTGGCGGGTGTTGTTCTCGCCCTCGCGCGGCTGGCGGATGGCGCCGACCACGGCGTCGCCCTTGCGCAGGTTGTACTTCTTGACCTGGCCGAGGGAGACGTAGACGTCGCTCGAACCAGGCAGGTAGCCGGAGGTGCGCACGAACGCGTAGTTGTCGAGCACATCCAGGATGCCCGCGACCGGGATGAGGACGTCGTCCTCGCTGATCTCCGGCTCCAGCTCGTCGGTGCCGACGCCTCCGCGACGCTTGCGGTCGCGGTAACGGCTGCGGCCTGCGCGGTCGCCGTCCTGAAGGTCCTGGTCGTTGCGGCTCTGCTGTCCGTTACGGCCGTCCTGGCTGTTGCGGCCGTCCTGGCTGTTGCGGTTCTGCTGGGCGTTGCGGTTCTGCTGGCCGTTCTGGCCCTGCGCGCCCTGCTTCTCGTCGCGGTCGGCCTGCTGACCCTGGGCCTGCTGACCCTGGCCCTGCTGACCCTGGCCCTGCTGGGCGTCGCCCTGACCCTGCGCGTTCTTGTTGCGGTTCCTGTTGCGGTTGCGGCCCTGACGGGGCTGCTGCTCGCCGTCGCCCTGCGCGTCGCCCTGAGCGACGCCCTGAGTGTCTGCGGCATCCTGGGATGCGGCGGGCTCGGACTTCTCGCCCTGCTCCTGCTGAGCGTTCTGCTCTGCGCCCTGGTTGCGACCGCGGCGGCGGTTGTTGCGCCCCTGGCCCTGGGCCTGCTCGGCCGGCTTATCGGCGTCTGCGGTGGCCTGCTGGGCGGCGGACTCGCGGTTGGCGAGCGCGGAGTCGAGCAGCGCATCCACATCGGGGATGAGGGACTCGACGCCGGTGGCGCCGGTGTTCACGTGCGTTCCCGCTGCGATCCCGGTGCCGTCGGCGCTCGATGCGCGGCGCGAACCGCGGCGGCGCGGCGCCTGCTCCGCCGGAGCGGTCGCGGGAAGCACAGCTTCACCGACGTGCGGCTCCGAAGAGGCCGGCTCGGCGATGAGCGGCTCGATGAGCACCTGGGATGCTGCACGGGCGTTCTCCGCTGCCGGTTCGGCAGCAGGAGCGGCGTCGGTCGCGGAACCCGCGGCCTCCGCACGCGCCGCGGCGATGGCCGCCACGAGCTCGCCCTTGCGAAGCTTGGTTGCTCCCTGAAGTCCCAACTGGGAGGCGAGAGCCTGAAGCTCTGCCACCTTGAGGGAGGTCAGGTCGCTGGTGTCCACGCCCCCGGCGTGGAGTTCGACATCAGTCACTGAAGAGGATTCCTTTCCCCCGACGTGCGATTCTCGCCGTCGTCTGGAGCACTCGTCACATGAACTACCTTTTCTGCGGTGTCACCGAAAGGTACTCGGGTGCACAGGTAGGAGTGACGGCATGATTGCTAGAAATCACCCGAAGATCAGATTCGCTCATTGGTGAGGTCTCTGCGGGTGCAGGCACAGTTTACCACTGTTGCGGGTGCGCTTTTGACGCTACGCGACCGGCGTGTCCACTGTTCTCGCGGCGAGCTGAGCGACCGTCGCCCCCTTGAAGTCCACGGCGAGCATGAGCGCCTGCCACGGCGTCTCCGACTGCGCCGCGGCGAGCTCGGCGGCGGCGAGCCGCTGGCTCGGGTCGCTGCAGAGCACGAGGACCGACGGCCCGGCACCGGAGACGACAGCAGCGAAGCCGTTCTCGCGCAGCAGCGTGATCAGCCGGTTGGTCTCCGGCATGGCCGAGGCACGATAGCTCTGGTGAAGCTTGTCCTCCGTCGCGGCGTGCAGCAGTTCCGGGCTCTGGATGAGGGCCGCGACCAGCAGGGCCGAGCGGGAGACGTTGAAGACCGCGTCCTCGTGGGGCACGGACTGCGGCTGCAGGCTGCGGGCGAGCGCCGTCGACATGACGTGCTCCGGCACGAGCACGAGCGGCGAGACGCCGCGGTGCACGATCAGCTTCTTGAAGCGGGGACCTCCGGGGTCACCCAGGCGATCGTCAGGCCGCCGAACAGCGCGGGAGCCACATTGTCCGGGTGGCCCTCCATGTCGTTCGCGAGCGCGAGGAGGCCCTGGGAGTCGAACTCGACGATGCCGTCGAGCAGCCCCTTGGCCGCCATGATGCCGGACACGATGGCGGCGCCGGACGAGCCGAGCCCCCTGCCGTGCGGGATGTTGTTGCGCGCGACGAGGCTGAGACCGGGCAGCGGGTGGCCGACCGAGGCGAAAGTGTGCGCGATGGCCCGCACGACAAGGTTCGTCTCGTCCGTCGGCACCTCACCCGCGCCGACGCCGATGACCTCGACCGTCGCGCCCGGCTCGTCGCGGACCGACACCTGCAGTTCGTCGTAGAGAGCGAGGGCGAGACCGAGCGTGTCGAAACCGGGGCCGAGGTTGGCGCTGGTCGCAGGGACCTTGACCGTGACCGCGCGTCCGCGCAGGTCGGCGGCCTGGAAGGTCACGCGTTCGACCCTTCGCTCGCCACCAGACCGAGCACGTCGGCGATGGCGGAGGTGTCGACGGGGACGACCGTGGGCTGCACGTCGGAGCCGTCTGCCGTGCGGAGCGCCCACTGCGGGTCCTTGAGTCCGTGACCGGTGACCGTGAGGACGACCGTTGCGCCGGCCGGGATGACACCGGCCGCCGAGCGCTCGAGGAGTCCGGCGACGCTGATCGCGGACGCGGGCTCGACGAAGATGCCGACCTCGGCCGACAGGATGCGCTGGGCTTCGAGGATGTGCTCGTCGGAGATCGCGCCGAAGTATCCGTCGCTGTCGTCGCGGGCGTTGAGCGCGAGCTCCCACGACGCAGGGTTGCCGATCCGGATGGCGGTGGCGATGGTGTCGGGGTTCTTCACCGGCTGGCCGAGCACGATCGGTGCGCTGCCCGCGGCCTGGAAGCCGAACATCCTGGGCAGCTTGGTGGCCTCTCCGCGCTGCAGCTCCTCGGTGTATCCGCGGTGGTACGCCGTGTAGTTGCCCGCATTGCCGACGGGGACGAAGTGGAAGTCCGGAGCGTCTCCGAGCACCTCGACGACCTCGAAGGCGGCCGTCTTCTGTCCCTCGATGCGGTCGGGGTTGACCGAGTTGACGAGGTGGACCGGGTAGTTGGTGGCGAGTTCGCGCGCGATGTCGAGACAGTCGTCGAAGTTGCCCTGCACCTGCAGCAGCTGCGCGTTGTGCGCAATGGCCTGGCTGAGCTTGCCCATCGCGATCTTGCCCTCCGGCACCAGCACGACGGCCTGGATGCCCGCGTGCGTCGCGTAGGCGGCGGCCGACGCCGAGGTGTTGCCGGTGGAGGCGCAGATGACGGCCTTCGCGCCGTGCTCGACGGCCTTCGAGATCGCCATCGTCATGCCGCGGTCTTTGAAGGAGCCTGTCGGGTTCATGCCCTCGAACTTGACGAAGACGTTCGCACCCGTGCGCGCGGAGAGCGCAGGGGCGGGCAGCAGCGGGGTGCCGCCCTCGCCGAGCGTCACGATCGGAGTGGCATCGCTGATGTTCAGGCGGTCCGCGTATTCACGCAGGACGCCCCGCCACTGACGACTATTCGCTTTCTCGGGCATTACGATCCTTCGACTCGGAGTACGGATGAGATGGCTGTCACGGCGTCGCTCGCCGCGAGAGCCTCCACGGTGGCCGCAAGTGCGGCCTCCTCGGCCTCGTGGGTGCCGATAACCAGGGTAGCGGTGGGCGCGCCCGGACCGTGAACCGGGGCGTTACCCGCGATGACGACACCGGGAAGCGGAACGGGCCCCGTGGTGCTCGGCACAGACTGCTGCACCGTCTCCACACTCACTCCGCCATCGCTCAGGATGCGCGCGACCGCGGCGAGCACGCCGGGCTGGTCCGCCACATCCAGGGTGATCTGGTAGCGGGTGACGACGCGGCCGATGTCGAGCACCGGCAGCGCCGCGTGCGTCGACTCCGCGACGCCTGGGCCGCCGACGACGTGGCGGCGGGCGGCGGAGACCAGGTCTCCGAGAACGGCGGACGCCGTCTCCACTCCCCCGGCACCTGCGCCGTAGAACATGAGGTCACCGGCCGCTGCGGCCTGCACGAACACGGCGTTGTGGGCTCCGTGCACAGCGGCCAGCGGGTGGTCGCGGCTGATCAGCGCCGGGTAGACCCTGGCCGAGACGCCCTCTTCGCCCGTCTCCGGGTCGGTGAGGCGTTCGCAGATCGCGAGCAGCTTGATGACCGAGCCGCCCTCGCGGGCCGCGTCGACCTGCGACTTGGTGACGGCGGTGATGCCCTCGCGGTAGACCGATTCGAGCGGCACGGTGGTGTGGAAGGCGAGGCTCGCGAGGATCGCGGCCTTCTGCGCTGCGTCGTACCCGCCGATGTCCGCCGTCGGGTCTGCCTCGGCGTATCCGCGGTCCGTCGCGGTGGCGAGTGCGTCCTGCAGCGATTCGCCGTGTACATCCATGCGGTCGAGGATGAAGTTGGTGGTGCCGTTGACGATGCCGAGGATGCGGTTGACCCTGTCCCCCGCGAGACTGTCGCGCAGTGGCCGGATGATCGGGATGGCGCCAGCGACGGCCGCCTCGTAGTAGAGCTGCGCGCCCACCTGCTCGGCCGCCTCGAACAGTTCGGGCCCGTGCGTCGCCATCAGCGCCTTGTTCGCCGTGATGACGTCCGCACCGGAGTTGAGCGCCTGCAGCACGTAGCCGCGGGCGGGCTCGATGCCGCCCATCAGCTCGACGACGATGTCGGCGCCGAGGATGAGGGAGACGGCGTCCGTCGTGAACAGCTCGCGCGGAAGGTCGACGTCGCGCGGCGCATCCACGTCGCGCACGGCGATGCCGACCAGTTCGAGCTTCGCGCCGACCCGGGAGGCGAACTCGTCGCCCTGCTCCAGCAGCAGCCGCGCCACCTGCGCTCCGACGGAGCCTGCACCAAGCAGGGCGACCCGGAGGTTGCGGTACTCGATCATGCGTTGGCTCCCTCGTATGCTGCGTCTCTCGACAGCAGGTCGTTCTCGGTCTCACCGCGCACGATCACCCGCGACGCACCGTCGCGCACGGCGATCACCGGCGGCCGGCCGACGAAGTTGTAGTTGCTCGCGAGCGACCAGCAATATGCGCCCGTCGCCGGGACGGCGAGCAGGTCGCCCGGAGTGACGTCGCCGGGAAGGTAGTCGGCGTCGACGACGATGTCGCCGCTCTCGCAGTGCTTGCCGGCGATGCGCACCAGCTCGGCCGGCGCCTCCGACGACCTGCCCGCGATGCGCACGGAGTATTCGGCGCCATAGAGCGCGGTGCGTGCGTTGTCGCTCATGCCGCCGTCGACACTCACGTAGCGGCGGATCGCGGTCTCGCCGTCATCCTGGAACGCGACAGGCACATCCTTGGTGGTGCCCACGGTGTAGAGGGTGAGCCCCGCCGTGCCGATGATGGTGCGGCCCGGCTCGAACGCGACGACAGGGAGCGGGATGCCGAGCTCGGCGCAGCGTGCGGCGACGGTCTGCGCGATGGTGGTCGCGAGCTCCCCGATCGGCGCCGGGTCGTCGGCCGCCGTGTACGCGATGCCGAAGCCGCCGCCAAGGTTCAGCTCGGGCACGGGACCTCCGGCCAGCAGTTCGGTGTGCACGGCCAGCAGCCGGGCGGCGGACTCCGCGAAACCGTCCGACCCGAAGATCTGCGAGCCGATGTGACAGTGCAGCCCCAGGAAGTTCAACGACCCGTGGCTCCGGATGCGCGCGACGGCGTCGGCCGCGGCGGCCAGCCCGATCCCGAACTTCTGATCCTCGTGCGCCGTCGCGAGGAACGCGTGAGTGTGTGCGTGCACGCCGCTGTTGACGCGCAGCCGCACCGACTGGATGCGCCCGTGCCTGTCTGCGGCGTCGGCGACGCGCTCGATCTCCTGCAGGCTGTCGATGACGATCGTCCCGATGCCGAGGGAGACAGCCCTGTCGATCTCGGCGAGCGACTTGTTGTTGCCGTGGAAGCCCATCCGGTCCGGCGAGACACCCGCGGCGAGGGCGACGGCGAGCTCCCCACCGCTGCACACGTCGATGTTGAGGCCGGCGTCCGCCATCCAGCGGGCGACCTCGATGCTGAGGAACGCCTTCCCGGCGTAGTAGACCTTCGCGGAGCCGCCGACCGCCTCGAAGGCACCGACCAGAGCCGAACGGACCTCGGCGGCCCGCTCACGCGCCTCCGCCTCGTCGACGATGTACACAGGCGTGCCGTAGCGGGCGGCCAGCTCGGTGGCCGTCACCCCTCCGACGACGAGCTCGCCGTCTTCTCTGTGGACAGTCCGCGACCACAGGTGCGGAGCGATGTCGTTGGCGTCGCCGGGCACAGCGAGCCAGTCGGGGGCGAGTGGATTGGACGCAGAAGCCATGCGTTCGTTGATAGCCACAGGGAAAACCTCACGGAATGATTCGAGTGGGGGTCTCTCGGAGGCGAGCGGACCCGGATTGGTCCCTGAAGCCGGTGGAGAAGTACCGGAAGTCTATCGGGGGTCCGGTGGTGGATTCATCCGTGTTACGACGGGATGGTCAGCAGCTGCCCTTGCTCTGCAGCGACTTCTCGTTCACCACGAACTGCTCGGCGTTCAGCTTCACTGTCGCGGTGCCCTTCGTGATCGCGATGTCGTTCACCAGGACGCCGTCCGGGAGATACTGGGCGACGCAGACCGGGATGGGGCCCCTGCTGGTCAGCGCCTTGACGAGCGTGGACAGGTCGAGGGCGCCGGTGCCGCCGCCGGTGGTGACCTTCGCATCCACCGGCTGCAGGTTGACGGTCTTGCCCGCCGCTTCGGGGGCGACCGTCACGGTGTAGCCGATCGGCAGGCCGAGAAGGGACGCCGTTCCGTTGTAGCTCAGGGTTCCAGCGCCGAGGGCGAGGTCGCCGTCGACACCGGGGACGGTGACGAGCTTGTTCAGCGACGACTGCGAGATGGTGAGCGAACCGTCGATGCTCTGCACCGGCTTCGAGAAGTCGGAGGGGACGCCGGATGCCGTGATCGTGGCCGCGATCGGCGAGCCGTTGACGCTCAGCGCGGGCGCGTCGAGCACGACCTTCTCGAACCGGCCGCTGAGGTATTGCTGCAGCACGGACACGCCGCCGATGTGGGTGGAGATGTCACCCCTCACCTCGGCGGGCAGGCTCTTCTCCACCTCGGCGGAGATCCGCTGCTCCGCCACAGCGCGCACGATGGCGTCCGCGATGAAGAACACGGCGACGAGCGCGACGATCGGGATGACGATCCAGAGCACCAGGCGCAGCGTCCGCCTGCGCGTCGGCGGCTCGGTCGTCTCTGTGGACTGGACGATCGTCTCGGTGGGCTGCTGGTCAGTCATGCAGCGCTCACATTCGCTCCGGCGCGGAGACGCCGACGAGGCCGAGACCGTTGCGGATCACCTGGCCGGTGGCGTCGTTCAGCCACAGGCGGGTGCGGTGCAGGTCGGTGACGGGCTCGTCGCCGAGCGGGATGACGCGGGTCGCCGCGTACCAGGTGTGGTAGAGCCCGGCCAGCTCCTCGATGTAGCGGGCCACGCGGTGCGGTTCGCGCAGCTCGGCCGCCTGGGCGACGATCCGCGGGAACTCCTGCAGGCCGCCGAGCAGCGCCGACTCGCTCTCGTGGGTGAGCAGCTCTGGCGCGAACGCGCTGCGGTCGACGCCCGCCGCCGCGGCGTTCGTCGCGACGGAGCAGGTGCGCGCGTGGGCGTACTGCACGTAGAAGACGGGGTTCTCGTTGCTGCGCTTGCTGAGCAGGTCGAGGTCGATGTCGAGCTGGGAGTCGCTGGACGAGCGCACCAGGGCGTAGCGCCCTGCGTCGACGCCCACCGCATCCACCAGGTCGTCGAGGGTGACGATGGTGCCCGCCCGCTTCGACATCTTGACCGGCTCGCCGTCGCGCATCAGGTTGACCATCTGGCCGATCAGGATCTGCAGGTTGACGTTGGGGACATCGCCGAACGCTTCCACCATCGCCATCATGCGGCCGACGTAGCCGTGGTGGTCCGCGCCCAGCATGATGAGGTTCTGCTCGAACCCGCGCTCGCGCTTGTCGAGGTAGTAGCCGAGGTCGCCGGAGATGTATGCGGGCTCGCCGTTGGAGCGGATGACGACGCGGTCGCGGTCGTCGCCGAACGTGGTGGTGCGGAGCCAGATGGCGCCGTCCTCCTCGAAGATGTGACCCTGCTCGCGCAGCCGCTCGATGGCGCGCTCGACGGCGCCGGACTCGTGCAGGGAGTCCTCGTGGAAGTAGACGTCGAAGTCGACGCCGAAGCTGTGCAGTTTCGCCTTGATCTCCGCGAACATCAGCTCGGTGCCGATGCGGCGGAACACCTCCTGCTGCTCGTCGCGGGAGAGAGCCGAGATGTCGCCGTCGTACCGCTCGACGACCTGCGCGGCGATGTCGCCGATGTACGCGCCGCCGTAGCCGTCCTCCGGCGTCGGCTCGCCCAGGTGCGCGGCGAGCAGACTGCGAGCGAACCGGTCGATCTGCGAGCCGTGGTCGTTGAAGTAGTACTCGCGGGTGACGTCTGCGCCCTCGGCCTGCAGGATGCGCGCCAGGCTGTCGCCGACGGCCGCCCACCGCACGCCGCCCATGTGGATGGGGCCGGTCGGGTTGGCGGAGACGAATTCCAGGTTGACGGTCAGGCCGTCGTAGAGGTGGCCGTTGCCGTACTGGTCACCCGCTTCGACGATGACCTTGGCCAGCTGGCCGGCCGCAGCCGCATCCAGCCGGAAGTTGATGAACCCGGGCCTTGCGACCTCGGCGGAGGCGACGCCGTCGATCGAGGCGGCCGCCTCGGCGATCTCGGTGGCGAGCTCGCGCGGGTTGGCTCCGAGTTTCTTGGCGAGGCGCATGGCGACGTTCGACGCCCAGTCGCCGTGCTCACGGTTCTTCGGGCGCTCCAGCGGGACATCGTCGATGGTCACGACGACGTCGGTGCCCGCGCCGTCCTGGCGTCGCCGGTCGACAACGGTGGTCACGATGTCGAGCAGGGCGGCGGAGAGGTCAGCAGGAGTCACGAAGAACGATTCTACCGGGCACGGGCTGCATCGATTGCCTAACGAACGGGCGACGACCACGGTGCTCACTACCTCTCTTGATAGGGTCGTCGCGATGTGCGCCGCTGCGCATCCCTCTCGCATCGCATCCCGACCATCCGACGGAGAAACGAACACGCATGGCCAAGTCCCACCGCTCCGCCCTCCGAGCCGCCGCAGCCGTCACGGCGATCCTCGCCTGCACCCTGACCCTGAGCGCGTGCGCAGGGTCGTCGAAGGGGTCCGGTGACGCGACGAAGCCGCCCGTCGCGACGAACGCGGGAGGAACGTCGGCTCCGACGCCGAGCGCAACCCCGACGCCGACAGACCCGCCGACGCCCGTCACCCTCACCTGCGACCAGGTGTTCACGCCCGACCAGGTGTACGCGTTCAACCCCAACTTCGGCGTCTACCCCGGCTACGCACCGAAAGACGGCAGCCTGGAGAAGCAGATCGCCGACTGGAAGGGCGTCACCTGCGCGTGGCTCAACCAGACGAGCGGCGACGTGATCGAGATCGCGGTCGCCCAGCCTCCCGCGAGTGCGCTCGAAGGCCTCAAGAACGCCGCAGTGACCGCGGCGACGCCGGTGCCGACGTACGGCGTCCCTCCGGAGGTCGAGGGATACTTCAAGCAGGCGACCCCCGGTCAGGTGCAGGTCTTCCGCGGCCCGTACTGGATCGTCGCGGAGTCCACCGCGTTCTTCGAGCCGGGCGACGCCGCGCCCCTCATGCAGTCGGTGCTCGGCAACATCCCGAAGTAGCGCATCCTGGGCTGGCCGCACGAGTCGCGCGAGCGTCGTCGGGTGCGCGCGCGGGATGCTAGCCTGGATGAGCACCCTGGCCCCCATAGCTCAGGGGATAGAGCGTCTGCCTCCGGAGCAGAAGGCCGTAGGTTCAAATCCTACTGGGGGCACCCATCCTCCTCGAGGGACAGAAACCCAGAGGAACAGAAACGACGAGAGGCCGTCCCGACAGGGACGGCCTCTCGCACGTTCAGCGTGGTGCGCGGCGGTCAGCCGGCGACCTCCTCGCGGTGCGGGAGCTTCCAGCCCGGACGCACGTAGTGGCAGGTGTAGCCCCACGGGATGCGCTCCAGGTAGTCCTGGTGCTCCGGCTCGGCCTCCCAGAACGGGCCGGCGGGCGCGAGCTCGGTGACGACGGGGCCGGGCCACAGGCCGGACGCGTCGACGTCGGCGATGGTGTCCTCTGCGACACGGCGCTGCTCGTCGTTCTCATAGAAGATCGCCGAGCGGTAGCTGGTGCCGACGTCGTTGCCCTGCCGGTTCTTGGTGGACGGGTCGTGGATCTGGAAGAAGAACTCCAGCAGGTCGCGGTAGCTGATCTTCGACGGGTCGAAGATGATCTCCAGCGCCTCGGCGTGGGTGCCGTGGTTGCGGTATGTGGCGTTCGGCACGTCGCCTCCGGTGTAGCCGACACGGGTGTCGAGCACGCCGGGGCGCTTGCGGATCAGGTCTTCGACGCCCCAGAAACAGCCTCCGGCGAGGACGGCCTTCTCCGTGGCGGGAGTGGCGGGGGTGGTGGGTGTTGCGTCGGTCATCGGGTGACCTCCTCATTCTCGAACAGGTGACGGTAGTCGCCGTAGCCCTCGGTGTCGAGGTCGGCGAGCGGGATGAAACGGAGGGCGGCGGAGTTGATGCAGTAACGCAATCCTCCCGCCTCGGCGGGGCCGTCGTCGAACAGGTGGCCGAGATGGCTGTCTCCGTGAGCGGAACGCACCTCGGTGCGCACCATCCCGAAGGCCCTGTCCCGCTTCTCGACGATGTTGGCCGGGTCGACCGGCACCGTGAAGCTCGGCCAGCCCGAGCGGCTGTCGTACTTGTTCACCGAAGCGAACAGCGGCTCCCCGGAGACGATGTCGACGTACAGACCCGCCTCCTTGTTGTCCCAGAACTCGTTGCGGAAAGCGGGCTCTGTCGCCTCGCGCTGCGTGACGGCGTACTGCTCGGGGGTCAGGCGGGAGACTGCATCCTGGCTTTTGCTGTAATCGTGTGACACGTGATCCTCCTCGACGGGGTTCGGCCACAGCTGGCTGCTGCGCCGTCAGTGGATAGAACACGCGGGACCGGATGGTTGGTCCCGGTGAAACTGTGGGTTCGCTGGCAATGGATGCGTCCCTTCAGATCACCGCCGGGGCACGTCGCCGTCGGCGGCCTCGTCCACGCCCTGCTCGTCCTGGCGGACGATCGGGATGGACTCGGTGAACTGCGCCGCCCTCTGCTCGCCTTCGGGCGTGCCGTGGAACAGACCGGCCTCCTGCTGCTCCCTGGCGCGCGGCGGCGGGGGAAGCTGCTCAGGCGGCTCCACCATCTCGACGCGGGTCCTCGGAAGGGAGGCGGCGCTGTACCGCTGCAGCCAGTCGATCAGGCGCTCGCGGACCAGGCAGCGCAGGTCGAACAGGGTCGGCGCATCCCTGGCTGTCACCAGCACGCGCACCCGCACCCAGCCGGAGACGGCGTCGGTGACCTGCAGCACACCGGTGCGGCCGTCCCAGAGATCGGTCGAGGCGAGCACCCTGTTCAGCTCCGATCTCATGCCTCCCGGCGACACCCGCCAGTCCAGGTCGAACTCGACCGAGCCGAGGAGCTCGCTGTGCTGCCGCGTCCAGTTCTCGAACGGCTTGGTGGTGAAGTAGTTGGACGGCAGCACCAGCCGGCGGTCGTCCCAGATGTGCACGACGACATAGGTGAGGGTGATCTCCTCGATGGTCCCCCACTGCTGCTCCACGACCACGACGTCGTCGATCCTGATGGCGTCGCTGAACGCGAGTTGCAGGCCGGCGAACAGGTTGGCGAGCGTCGACTGCGCCGCCACACCGGCGATGATGCCGATGACTCCCGCCGAGGCCAGGATGCTCGCCCCCGCCGCCTGCAGGGCCGGGAAGGTCAGGAGGATCGCGCCGAGACCGACGACCACAGCCGCCACGATGGTCAGCCTCCGGATGATGAGCACCTGCGTGCGCACCTTCCTCGCGTAGCGGTTGTCCGGCACATCCAGGCGGTAGCGGGCGAGACCGAGGTCTTCGACGAACACCGCCAGCGCCGCCGCGAACCACACGCCCGCCGCGATCGTGAGAATCAGGAACGTGTGCTGGATCGCCGCCCGCCAGCCGGGCGACACCTCCGGTGGCAGAGTGACGGCGACGGCGATCCACAGGACGATCACCGTCAACAGGATGCGGAACGGGATGCGGACCCGCACGATCAGGAGCGCAGCCCAAGCAGCGCGGCGTGCAATGGCGCGGAAGACGACGCCGAGCACGGCGGTGACCACCACCGCCGCGATGATGGCGAGCACGCAGGCGACGGCGAGTCCCGGCCAGGAACGGAGGACGAACACGGGGGCTCCTTCTCGGGGATCGGGTGTGCCCAGGAGTGTACGCGCGGGCTACGCTGAGTGCTCGGGGGAAGTCGACGACGAAGCGAGGAGCACGCATGGCAGCGACACGGTCACTCTTCATCGGCGGCACGGGGGTCATCAGCTCCGCCAGTGTCGTTCGGTCCCTCGAGGAAGGCCACGAGGTCACGGTGATCAACCGCGGCGCATCGAGCCTCAGGCCGCTGCCGGACGGGGTGGAGGTGCTGCACGCCGACATCCGGGACCCGGAAAGCGTGCACGCCGTGCTCGGAGAGCGCAGCTTCGACGTGGTGTCGGAGTTCCTGGCCTTCACGCCGGAGCACATCCAGACCGACTTCCGGCTGTTCGAGGGCCGCGTCGGGCAGTACGTGTTCATCAGTTCGGCCTCGGCGTACCAGACGCCGCCGTCCCGGCTGCCCGTCACGGAGTCGACGCCGCTGCGCAACCCGTTCTGGCAGTACTCCCGAGACAAGATCGCGTGCGAGGACCTGCTGGTCGAGGCGTACCGCGAGCGCAACTTCCCGGTCACGATCGTGCGCCCATCACACACGTACGACCGCACGTCGATCCCGACGAGCGGGCACTGGACCGACCTGGCCAGGATGCGGCGAGGAGCGCCCGTCGTGGTGCACGGCGACGGCACCAGCCTCTGGACCATCACGCACAACACCGACTTCGCCGTCGCGTACGTCGGGCTGCTCGGCCGCCCGGAAGCGGTCGGCGAGGCGTTCCACATCACCTCGGACGAGGCGCCGACCTGGAACGAGATCTACTCGTACCTGGCGGAGGGCCTCGGCGTCGAGGCGGAACTGGTGCACGTGGCGAGCGAGTCGATCGCGGCCGTCGTCCCCGAGCTCGGCCCGGGACTGATCGGAGACAAGGCCAACTCCATGGTGTTCGACAACAGCAAGGTCAAAGCGCTGGTGCCGGAGTTCCGTGCGCGCATCCCGTTCGCGAAGGGCGCGGGCGAGATCGTGGAGTGGTTCCTCGCCGACGCCTCCCGCCAGCGGCTCGACCCCGACCTGGATGCGGCGTTCGACCGGCTCGTGGAGCACGCGCGCGCCCTGGGCTGAGCGCGACAGCGCCGGCTCAGTCCGGTAGCACCGCCACTGCGTCGATCTCGACGAGTGCACCCGGCCGCGCCGGCGTGACAGACAGCACCGTGACGGCCGTCCGGTGCGCACCCCAGACCGCGCCCGTCGCGGCGTACGCCTCCCCCGCGTCGATGCCGACCGCGAGGTAGATCGTGAGCTTCACGACGTAGTCCGGGCCGGTTCCGGCTTCGGCGAGCACCGCCAGGAGGTTGCGGAGCGCCTGTTCCGTCTGCGCCTTCAATCCGTCGAGGAGCGTCCCCTCCGCGTCCGTGCCGTTCTGCCCTCCGACGTAGAGGGTCCGCCCCGCCGGGGCGAGCATCCCCTGCGCGAACGCGGGGCTCGCAAACAGCTGGGGTGGGTCGATGGGCGTCGGTCGTTCGGTCATGATGCTCCTTCTCCGTCGGTCACCGGTTCCACAAAGTATGCCGACCGCGTCCGACATCGAAACATGCTCTTTACTATTAAGAAACTTTACTGATACATTCAACCCGCACGATTGTTCCAACGAAGGGATGTGCGCGAATGGCCACACGACCAGTGCCGGGAACCCCCTCCTGGCTCCGCGAGACCAACGACCGCACCGCCCTGTCCCTGCTGCTCGAGCACGGCGTCCTGACCCGCAACAGGATCGGCGAGCTCTCCGGCCTCTCCAAGCCGACCGCCGCCCAGATGGTGTCCCGGCTGGAGACCGCCGGTCTCATCCATGCGGTCGGCGAGGTGTCAGGTGGACGCGGCCCGAACGCGGCCAGCTACGCCGTGCGCACCGACCGCGTTCTGGGCGTCGCCATCGACATCGACGCGACGACCATCCGGTCGACCGTCGTCGATGCCAGCGGGACCGAGCATCCCATCGCCGCCACCCCGCTGCGGGTGACGGACGCGGACCGCACGCCGGAGTCCGACGTGCGCGGCGCGATCGACGCCGCCTGCGAAGCCGCTGGCGTCGCCGGCGACACCGTCAGCGCCGTCTGCATCGGCGTGCAGGGCGCGGTCGACCCTCGCACCGACGAGCTGACCTTCATCGAGACGCTGCCCGGCTGGCCCAAGCAGGGCATCACCTCGCACCTCGAAGACGCGCTCGGCATCGCCGTGCACATCGACAACGACGTGAACCTCGCCGCCATCGCCGAGCGCACAGACGGCGTCGGCCGCGACACCGGCGGCTTCGCGCTGCTCTGGATGGGAGACGGCCTCGGCCTCTCCGTCGACCAGGGCGGCTCCGTCCACCGCGGAGCCTCCGGAGGCGCCGGTGAGATCGGCTACCTGCCCATCCCCCGTGCCGCCGCCGAACTCGATCACGACGCCCACGACCTGCAGGACCTGATCGGTGGACCCACCGTCGCGCGTCTCGCCGCAGCGCTCGGGATGCCGCAGGCCGAATACACCGCGACCGTCGAGGCCATCCCCACCTCCCCCATCCGGGATGCTCTGCTCGCCGAACTGGCACCGCGCATCGCTGTCGGGGTCGTCCCCGTGCTCGCCCTCCTCGACCCTGAACTGGTCGTGCTCGGCGGCCCGACCGGGCTCGCGGGCGGCGACAAGCTCGCGGAGCTCGTCAGCGCCGAGCTCCGCGCATCCTGGGGGTCGTCGACCGTCGTCGCGACAGGGGTGCCTGCGCATCCCGTGCTCCGCGGCGCGCGGGAACACCTGCTCGCGGAGGTGCGCAACGCGCTCTTCGCCGAAGTGTCGAGGATCTCCGCCTAGCGCGGAGACCTGGCAATGCTCCACCGGAACAACCGAACAGCACCGCCCAACCCGCAATCCAACCCGTCGCACCATCTGTCCAACGAACGCATCACGAACCGGAATCAGTGAGGAAACCACCCGTGAAACACCGTCAACGTCACATCATCGCCACCGTCGCGGTCGCCGCGGCGGCCGCGCTGACCCTCGCCGGCTGCTCCGGCGGCGGCAGCAGCACCACCTTCGACAGCAGCACGCCGAAAGAGCTCTCCGGCACCGTCTCGTTCTGGCACTTCTTCTCCGACAGGGAGGCGAAGGTCATCCAGTCCGTGGTCGACGACTTCGAGAAGAAGAACCCGAAGGTCAAGGTCGAGGTGCACGCCGGCCAGGACGACGAGAAGCTGCAGAAGGCCATCGCCACCGGCAGCAAGGTCGACGTCGGCCTCTCGTACTCGACCGACATCGTCGGCAACTTCTGCTCCAACGGCGCCTTCCGCAGCCTCAACAAGGTGATCGAGCGCGACGGCGTCGACATGAGCCAGTTCTCCGACACCGTGAAGTCGTACACCGAGTTCAAGGGGACGCGCTGCGCGATGCCCATGCTCGCCGACGTCTACGGCCTCTACTACAACAAGGACCTGCTCTCCGCCGCCGGCTTCACCGCCCCGCCGAAGACGCTGTCCGAGCTGGAGACGATGGCCACCAAGCTGACGACGTTCAACCCGGACGGCTCGATCAAGACCCTCGGCTTCAACCCGACCATGGGCTGGTACGAGAACGCCGCAGCGCACTACGGCCCGGCGGCCGGCGCCGACTGGCTCAAGGCCGACGGCACGAGCGCGATCAGCTCCAGCCCCGGCTGGACAGAGCTGATGGAGTGGCAGAAGGCCTTCGTGGACAAGATCGGCTGGGACAAGCTGAACACGTTCACCTCCGGTCTCGGCCAGGAGTTCTCCGCCGACAACGCGTTCCAGACCGGCCAGGTCGCCATGAACATGGACGGCGAGTACCGCACGGCGTTCATCTCCGACCAGGCCAAGAAGCTGAACTACGGCACCGCGCCGTTCCCGACCTCCGACGACCACACCGAGCTGTACGGCGGCGGATACATGACGGGCAACATCATCGGCATCTCGAAGGGCTCCAAGAACCCGGAGCTCGCCTGGGCGCTGCTGAAGTACCTGACGACAGACACGGATGCGGTCGTCAAGCTCGCCAACGGCCTCAAGAACGTGCCGACGACCAAGGACGCGCTCAACTCTCCGAAGCTCGAAGTCTCCGAGCAGTACAAGACCTTCCTCGACGTCGCCTCGAACAAGAACGTCGCCACCACCCCGGCCAGCCCGCTGGGCGCCGGATACCAGCAGTCGTTCCAGGACTTCTGGAACAAGTACCAGAGCCAGGGCGGCGACCTGCAGGCAGGCCTCAAGAACGTCGACAAGCAGATCAACGACGCGCTCGCGCTCACCACTGGTCCGTAGTCATGACGTCAACGGCAATCCGGGAGGGGCGGGCGGCACGCGTCCGCCCCTCGCGGGCCCGCACCAAGCGCAAGCTCGTCACGCTGGCGCTGCTGGCGCCGGCCCTCCTCGGCCTCGTGATCTTCTTCGTGTACCCGCTGATCGCGTCCGTGTACTACTCGTTCACCCGGTTCGACCTCGTGTCGTCTCCGCAGTGGATCGGCCTGCGCAACTACCAGTACCTGTTCACGCAGGACCCGAACGTCTGGCAGGCCACCCTCAACACGCTGTGGTTCGTGGTGATCTGGGTGCCGGTGAAGGTGGCGTTCGCACTGCTGATCGCCGGGCTCCTCGCCAGGGCGAAACGCGCATCCGGGTTCTGGCGGACGCTGTTCTACCTGCCGGCCCTCGTGCCGCCGGTGGCGAGCGTCGTGGCGTTCGTGTTCCTGTTCAACCCGGGCACCGGCCCGGTGAACCAGATACTGAAGTTCTTCGGCATCCAGGGACCGCTCTGGTTCAACGACCCTGCCTGGTCGAAGCCGTCGCTCGTGCTCCTTGGAGTGTGGGTGATGGGCGACATCATGATCATCTTCCTCGCCGCCCTGCTCGACGTGTCGAAGGAGCAATACGAAGCTGCGTCCCTCGACGGCGCGAACGGCCTGCAGAAGGTGCGCTACGTGACGATGCCGAGCATCGCGCCCGTGCTGCTGTTCTCGGTGGTCACCGGGGTGATCGCGGCCATCCAGTACTTCACCGAGGCGGCCGTCGCCTCCGGGGTCGCCTCCGGCAAGGCCGTGATCGGCGAGGGCATCAGCAACAACCTCGGCTACCCGGACGGCTCCCTGCTGACATACACGCAGTGGCTCTACGTCCGCGGCTTCGGCACGTATCAGCTCGGCTACGCCTCCGCCCTCGCGGTGCTGCTGTTCGTCGTCGCCGCCGTCATCCTCATCCTCCTGCTGCGCCGCTTCAAGGCGTTCACCCCGGAAGGCGCACAATGACCTCCGCAACCCTGACCAAGCCGCCGGCCGCCCCGGCCAAGCGGCAGGGACGCATCCCGACCCCGCGCTCGCTGCGCAGTCGCCGCGTCTTCGCCTGGATCGCCGAGCACATCGTGCTCGTCGCGCTCGGCATCCTGTTCGCCGCGCCGATCGTGTTCGTGTTCCTGACCTCGCTGATGTCGAGCGAGCAGACGCTGACCGCCTCGATCTGGCCGCAGCCGTTCCAGTGGGACAACTACATCAAGGTGTTCACGACCGTTCCACTGCTGCAGTGGTTCGGCAACTCGGCACTGTATGCGATCCTCGCCACCGTCTTCATGCTCGTGTCGAGCGTTCCGGCGGCCTACGCCCTGGCCAAGATCAAGTTCCGCGGCTCCGGTGCGCTGTTCACGGTGATCATTATCGCGATGCTGCTGCCTCCGCAGGTCACAGCCATCCCGATCTACGTGATGTGGTCGCAGCTGAACCTGACGGGGACGCTCTGGCCGCTGATCCTGCCGAACCTGCTGGGCGACGCGTTCTCGATCTTCCTGCTCCGCCAGTTCTTCCTCACCATCCCGAGCGAGTACGCGGACGCGGCACGGATCGACGGCAACGGCGAGTTCGGCGTGCTCTGGCGGGTCGTGCTGCCGATGGCGAAGCCGGGCATCGCAGCGACGGCCATCTTCATGTTCTTCAACTCGTGGAACGACTACTACGGTCCCCTGCTCTACACGTCGGAGAACCCGGCATCCTGGCCGGTCGCCTACGGCCTCGCGTCGTTCCGCGGTGTGCACGGCACCGACTGGGGACTCACGATGGCGATGACGATGCTCGTCACCATCCCCGTCGTCCTCATCTTCTTCTTCGCCCAACGCGTATTCGTCGAGGGCATCACACTCACAGGCGTGAAGGGATAGCAGTGAAACTCGCAGTCGTCGGTGGAGGATCCACCTACACTCCCGAACTCATCGACGGGTTCGCCAGGATGCGCGACGTCCTCCCCATCGAGGAGCTGTGGCTCGTCGACACCGACCCGGACAGGCTGCGGCTCGTCGGCGGGATGAGCGAGCGGATGTTCCGCGCCGCCGGTCACACCGGCCGCATCGTCCCGACGAACGACCTGGTCGCTGGCGTCTCCGACGCCGACGCCGTGCTCATCCAGCTGCGCGTCGGCGGCCAGAACGCCCGGCACGGCGACGAGACGTTCCCGCACGAGTGCGGCTGCATCGGTCAGGAGACGACAGGCCCCGGCGGGTTCGCCAAGGCGCTCCGCACCGTGCCCGTGGTGCTGAGCGTCGCCGACGTGGTGCGCGAGCACGCCAAGCCGGACGCCTGGATCGTCGACTTCACCAACCCGGTCGGCATCGTCACCCGCGCGCTGCTCCAGAACGGCCACCGCGCGGTCGGCCTCTGCAACGTGGCCATCGGCTTCCAGCGCCGCTTCGCGAGCCTGCTCGGCGTCGACCACACGCAGGTCACGCTCGGACACGTGGGGCTCAACCACCTCACCTGGGAGCGCGCGGCATACGTGACGGACGAAGCCGGCACCAGGGATGCGCTCCCCGCCCTCCTCTCGACGCACCTGGCCGAACTGGCCTCGGAGATCGAGCTCCCCGCATCCCTCATCAGCATGCTCGGCAACGTGCCCAGCTACTACCTGCGCTACTACTACGCGCACGACGAGGTGTTGCGCGAACAGCTCGGCTCCCCCACACGCGCGCAGGCCGTGCAGGAGGTCGAGCGCGCACTATTGGAGCTGTACGCGGACCCGGCCGTCGACACCAAGCCGGACGCGCTCGCCAAGCGGGGAGGCGCCTTCTACTCGGAGGCCGCCGTCGACCTCATCGCGTCGCTCACCAGCGACCGCGGAGACACCCAGGTGGTCAACCTCCGCAACAACGGCTCGCTGCCGTTCCTGCCGGACGACCACGTGATCGAGGTCCCGGCGACCGTCGGCGCGAACGGCGTCACCGCGCTGCCGATCGACCCGCTGCCGGACGACATCCGCGGGCTCGTCTCGCACGTCGCAGGCTACGAGCGGCTGGCGCTGGACGCGGCCGTGCACGGCGGACGCGAGCGGGTGGTGCGGGCGATGCTCGCGCATCCACTGGTCGGGCAGTACGACAGGGCGGAGAAGCTCACCGACCTGCTCATCGCGGGCAACAAGGATCACCTCTCGTGGGCGAAGTGAGCGACAGGCGCCCGCTCGTCATCGCGGTGGACGGTGGAGGGTCGAAGACCGACGCCGTCGCCATCGAACTCGACGGGACTGTGATCGCGAGCGCGCGGGGCACCACATCGAGTCCGCACATCATCGGGATGAGCGAGGCGGCCGCCCTGGTCGACGGGCTGATCGAGGAGCTGCTCGCCCAGACCGGCGACCGGCCGATCGCCGCGGCGAACATCTACCTGTCCGGGCTCGACCTGCCGGCGGAGGTGGCAGAGTTCCGGGAGGGGATCGCCGGGTTCGCCTGGGCGGACGCTGTGGTCGACAACGACCTGTTCGCGCTGCTCCGCGCGGGCACCAACGACCAGGATGCGGTGGCCGTGGTCTGCGGCACCGGGATCAACTGCGTGGGGGTGCGGGCGGACGGGCGGGTGGTGCGCTACCCGTCGCTCGGGATGATGTCCGGCGACTGGGGCGGAGGATGGCACCTCGGGGAGCAGGCTTTGTGGCACGCTGCGCGCGCGGTCGACGGGCGCGGGCCCGCGACCAGACTGACGTCGGACATCCCGGCTGTGTACGGTCTGGAGGGCGTCACGGACGTCATCGAGGCGCTGCACTTCGGGCGCATCCCGAACAGCGACCTGTCGCGCATCGCGCCGTCGGTGTTCGACGCGGCGAAGGCCGGGGACGCGGTCGCCGGGTCGCTCGTCGACCGGCAGGCGGAGGAGATCGTCGTGTTCGCGGCGACGACGCTGCGGCGGCTCGACCTGCTGGACCGCCCGGTGCCGGTGGTGCTCGGCGGCGGCGTGATCGGCTCGCGGGACGAGCGGCTGCTGGCGGCGGTGTCGGCCGGGCTGGCCGAGCGGGCGCCGCTGGCGCACATCGAACTGGTGACGGCCGCCCCGATCCTCGGGGCGGGGCTGCTCGCGCTCGAGGCGGCGGGGGCGGACGCCGCAGCGCTCACGGTCGCGCGCGAGCAGCTCGCGTCGCGGCAGGCCGCGCTCCCCGTCGCGGGCTGACGTGTCGCGCCGGTCGCGCGCGTCGCGCCGGTCGCGCGCGTCGCGCCTGTCGCGCGCGTCTCGCGATGCCGCCCCGCGCATCCATCGAGTGGTCCCGAATTGCCGTGCGCGCACGTGGCCACACGGCAATTCGGGACCACTCGGTCGAGGCGGAGTGCGCAGGGCGACGGCCGGTGGTTCAATGGGCACTACGAACAGCGAATTCGCCGACGAACGCAGGCGGATGGTCGAGCGGCAGCTCGTCCCCCGCGGGATCGAGGACCAGAGGGTCGTCGACGCGATGCGACGCGTGCCCCGCCACCTGTTCGTGCCCGACGAGCAGGCCAGGTACGCGTACGACGACCACCCGCTGCCGATCGGCGACGGGCAGACGATCTCGCAGCCGTACATCGTCGCGCTGATGCTCGCGGCGGCGCGGATCGGACCGGAGGACGCCGTGCTCGACATCGGGACGGGCTCCGGATACGCGGCCGCCGTCGCCGCGGAGCTCGGGCACCGCGTCGTCAGCGTCGAACGGCACGCCGACCTCGCGATCACGGCCGCGGCGACCCTGGAGGCGCTCGGCTACCGCGTCACGGTGGTCACCGGGGACGGCACGCTCGGCTGGGCGGCCGGCGCACCGTACGACGTGATCGTCGCCGCCGCGACGGGGCCGTCCGTCCCGCGGAGCTGGCTCGACCAGCTCGCGCCGGGCGGCCGCATCGTCATGCCGATCGGGCATCCGGGCGGCGCACAGCACCTCGCCGCGTTCACCCGCGGCGACGACGGCGCGCTGGTCGAGACGAACCTCGGAGCCGTGGCGTTCGTCCCCCTCGTCGGCGAGGCCGGCTGGCCGGTCCCCGGCGCGAGCTGACGCGGCGGGTCAGGCGGCGAGCGTGACGGCGGCGCGCGCTGGGCGCAACGCGCCGAGGAGCGCGGCGAGCTGACCGGCAGGGGCTCCGGGGTCTTCCGGGTGCCACTGCACGGCGATCGCGGGCGCCGTCTCGTGCTCGAGCGCCTCGACGTGACCGTCGGCGGCGCGCGCGGTGACGCGGAGGCCGGAGCCCACCGCATCCACTGCCTGGTGGTGGGCGCTCTGCACGTCGACGGTGGTCGCGCCGAGCAGGTCGCCCGTGCGGCTGTCCTCGTCGACGAGCACCGGATGCGTTGCCATGATCTCGTGGACGGGCACGCCGTGGTTCCTGTGCACGCCGTCGTCGCCGAGGTGCTGCAGGATGGTGCCGCCGAAGGCGACGTTCAGGATCTGCAGGCCGCGGCAGATGCCGAGGAGCGGCGTCTCGCGCTCGACGGCGCGACGCACGAGCGCGAGCTGCGCGGCGTCCGCCGTCTCCAGGTGGCGGCTCTCCCCCGGGTATCCGGAGCGTCCGCCGTAGAAGGCCGGGGCGATGTCCTCTCCGCCCATCACCACGATGGCGTCGGCGGTGTCTGTCCGGGCGAGCAGCGCATCCACTCCGTCGTCGGCTGCGAGCCTCGTGACGGTCCAGCCCTGCGTCTCGGCCTCGGTGATGACGGCCCCGACGAGTAGCTGAACATAGGCGTGGTACGCGGGGTCGTGGCCGCGGAAACGGGTGGCCTCGACGACCGCGAGCGAGCGACCCTGAATGCCCATGTCCGCTCCTCTCCCGTCGGTGACTGCCTCGACCATTCTGTTCGGGACGCGCTCCCGTCCGCATCCCGTGCGTAACAGGGTGAAACAGTCACCGGATGCGCGGCCCTGGCGCGGCCCCGAGACCCCCCAATAGACTCGGCTGGTACCACCGACTCGAGAGAGTGAGTAGATGCACCGACGACGCACGCTTGGCGCGTTCCTGCTGACGATCGGACTGGTCTTCGGGACGGCGTCGATGGCGAGCGCCGAAGATCCGGTGGATCTGGGCAACGGTCACGTCGTCGATCAGGCCGGGGTGGTCACCTCGCAGGTGTCTGCCATCGAGGCGGCCACCGACACGCTGTACAAGGACCATAAGATCGACCTCTACGTGGTCTACGTCGACCGGTTCACCAACCCGACGGATGCGGCGGACTGGGCCAACGAGACGGCCGCGCGCAACAACCTCGGGCCGTCCGACTACCTGCTCGCGGTCGCGACGGACGGGCGGGCGTACTACCTCTCCGGAGACGACGCAGGGCCGGTCTCGACCGACCAGCTGACGCAGATCGAGACCAACGACATCGAGCCGAAGCTCCGCACGGGCGACTACTCCGGCGCGGCCATCGCCGCCGCAACGGGCCTCGGCGACGCGGTCGGCGGCGGCGGCGGGGCCGCGTTCTTCTGGATCTTCATCATCGCCGTCATCGTGATCGGCGTCGTCATCTTCTTCGTCGTGCGGTCGCGGACGCGCAAGAAGGTCGCAGCCGGTGCGCCGCACACGCAGCAGACCGAACTGCAGACCATCCCGCTCGTCGACCTCCAACGCCGCGCGGGATCCGCCCTCGTGCAGACCGACGACGCCATCCGCACCAGCGAGGAGGAGCTCGGTTTCGCGACGGCGCAGTACGGCGCGGAGTCGGTCGTGCCGTTCCAGGCGGCACTGGATGCGGCGAAAGCGCAGCTGAGGGACGCCTTCCTCCTCAAACAGAAGCTCGACGACGCCGAACCGGACACGGAACAGCAGACGCGCGACTGGAACGCGCAGATCGTGCAGCTCTGCCAGGCGGCGAACGACGCGCTCGACAAGCAGGCGGACGCGTTCGACGAACTGCGGGCGCTGGAGAAGCGCATCCCGCAGGCGACCGCGGACGTGCAGGCGGCGGCCGAGGCCGTGCGCGCCAGGGTGGACCAGTCGGCGTCGACGTTCTCGGAGCTGTCGGCGAAGTACACGGACGCGTCGCTCGCGACGGTGCACGACAACATCGCCCAGGCCACGGAACGGCTCACCTTCGTCGGCACGGCGCTCGCCGCGGCGAAGCAGAAGAGCGACGCCGGCGACACCAGCGCGGCCGCCATCGGCGTCCGCGCCGCGGAGGAGTCGGTCGATCAGGCCAAGCTGCTCCTCGACGCGGTCGACAAGGTCGGCGCCGACCTCGGCACGGCGCAGCAGACGATCGACGCCACCATCGCCGAGCTGGAGAGCGACCTCGCCGAGGCGCGCACGATCGCGGCGGCGGGCGACGCCTCCGGCTCCGTCGCCGGTTCGGTCGCCGCCACCGAGCAGACGCTCACCGACGTCAAGGCCAAGATCGCGGCGGGGAAGATCAACCCGCTGGAGATCGCGCAGCGCCTCGCCGCCGCCAACCAGGGCATCGACGGCGTGCTGCAGAGCGTCCGGGATGCACGCCAGCAGGCCCAGCGCGCGCAGACGTCCCTGCAGCAGACGCTCCTCGCCGCGAAATCGCGGGTGTCAGCCTGCGAAGACTTCATCACAGCGCGCCGCGGGGCCGTCGGCCCGGAGGCTCGCACCAGGCTCGCCGAAGCCGGACGGCTGGTCGTGCAGGCGGAGTCCACGGCGGTCACCGACCCTGTCACCGCTCTCGCGCAGGCCCAGCGCGCAGCTCAACTCGCCGAAGAGGCGACGCAGCTCGCTCAGAGCGACGTCGGCGGGTTCCAGCCGGACTCCGGAGGGCTCGGCGGGATGTTCGGCGGCTCCGGCGGCTTCGGCGGCGGGAGCAGCGGCGGCAACGGCGCGATGGGCGCGATCCTCGGCGGCATCCTGATCAACTCCGTCCTCGGTGGCGGCGGGGGCGGCGGGGGCCCGTTCGGCGGCGGCGGAGGCGGTAGCCGCGGCGGAGGCGGCGGCGGGTTCAGCTCCGGAAGTTTCGGCGGGGGCGGCACACGCTCGCGCCGAGGGGGTGGAAGGTTCTAGGGCGCCTGACCGGGGGCCTCAAGCGAAAGGAAGAAACGATGGCAAAACAGTCCATTTTCGGCCGGATCTCACAGTTGCTGAAGGCGAACGTGAACGCGCTCATCGACCAGGCGGAAGACCCGGAGAAGATGCTGGATCAGATGGTCCGCGACTTCACGAACAGCATCGCCGACGCCGAGAGCGCCATCGCAGAGACGATCGGCAACCTCCGGCTGCTCGAAGACGACCACGCCGAAGACGTCGAGGCCGCAGCGACGTGGGGGCAGAAGGCTCTCGCGGCGAGCAAGCAGGCGGACACCTACCGCTCGGGAGGTGACGCCGCGAACGCCGACAAGTTCGACAATCTCGCGAAGGTCGCGCTGCAGCGGCAGATCTCGTCCGAGAACGAGGCCAAGGCCGCCGAGCCGCAGATCGCCTCGCAGACCGAGGTCGTCGACAAGCTCAAGTCCGGGCTCAACGGCATGAAGACCAAGCTGGAGCAGCTCAAGAGCAAGCGCTCCGAGCTGATCGCCAGGGCCAAGAGCGCGCAGGCGCAGTCGCAGGTGATGGATGCGGTCAAGAGCGTCGACATCCTCGACCCCACCAGCGAGGTCGGACGGTTCGAGGACAAGATCCGCCGCGAGGAGGCGCGCGTCCGTGGAGCGTCCGAGCTCGCGGCGTCGAGCCTGGACGCGCAGTTCAACCAGCTCGACGACCTCGGCGAGATGACGGAGGTCGAGGCGCGCCTCGCCGCCCTCAAGACCGGCGGGGCACCGGCTCCGGCCGCTGTGACCGCCGACCCTGCGTCGTCCGCACCGTACACTCCGGGCCAGTGACGGACAGCGAACGGGCTGAGTGGCTCGGATGAGCGGAGCATCCTTCCTGGTCGTGCCGCAGTGGCAGGGTTCAGGCTCGTCGCGGGCCATGCGGCTGATCGACGGCGCCGAGGCGATCAGGGGCGACCTGCCCGCCGCAGCGACGACGGTGGTGCAGGTGCCTGCTGCCGCCGGCGAGTCGCTCGGGACGGGCGTCCACCGGTTCTCCGCCATCGCGACGGTGCGCGACGCCGCCGCGGCGGAGCTCATGCTGCTCGAAGCTCCGGTGGTCACGATCGGCGGCGACTGCGCGGCCGACCTCGCGAGCGTTCAGCACGCGGTGGCGGGCGCAGACCCCGGATCGGTCGCGCTCGTCTGGTTCGACGCGCACGCGGACATCAACGATGTCGCGTCGTCGCCGTCGAGTGCGTTCCACGGGATGGTCGTGCGCGCGCTCCTCGGCGACGCCCCGGACGGACTCGCGTCCTCCGGAGCGTCGCTGCTCTCCCCCGGGAACGTCCTCCTCGCCGGAACGCGTGCGATCGACGACGGGGAGTCCGCGTACATCGACGAGGCGGGCATCCGGATGCTCGGACCGGCCGAACTCGAAGACCCATCGGTGATCGTCGCCGCCGTCGAGGCGACGGGGGCGACCTCGGTCTACCTGCACATCGACCTCGACGTGCTCGATCCGGCGACCATCAGCGGCGTCGGGTATCCGGAGCCGTTCGGTGTGCAGCCGGAGGTGCTGTGCGACGCGGTGCGCGCGCTGCGCGTCCGGTTCGCGCTCGCCGGGGCGGCGATCACCGAGTTCGCCCCGGAGTCCCCGGACGCGGCCGGGCACGACATGGCGGTGATCCTGCGCATCCTCGGGGCGCTCACCGGGCGACTGGATGCGGCGACGGGAGGCGGTTCCTCCACAACCGGCGCCGCCCGCCATCTCTCCACAGATCAGCGACAGGCGGATGACGGGTCCTGACCGCGGAGGTAGCTTGGGAGACATGACCGAACCCAAGATCATCACCGAGCGGCGGGGCCACATCCTGCTCATCGGATTCAACCGTCCGGAGAAGCGCAACGCCGCCGACTTCGAGTTGCTCAGCCTGCTCGCCGACGCCTACGGCGTGCTGGAGCGCGACCCGGAGTTGCGCGTCGGCCTCGTCTACGCGGTCGGCGATCATTTCACCGCGGGGCTCGATCTCGCAGACGTCGGTCCGCGCATCGGAGCCGACGGCCTCGTCATCGAGGGACCGGACGGCATCAACCCGTGGCAGGTGTCCGGCCAGCAGCTCACCAAGCCGGTCGTCATCGCGGTGCACGGCACCTGCCTCACGCTCGGCATCGAGCTGATCCTGGCGAGCGACATCGCCGTGGCCGCCCGGTCCACCACGTTCGGCCAGATCGAGGTCTCGCGCGGCATCCTGCCGTTCGGGGGCGCCACGATCCGGTTCCCGCGGGCCGTCGGCTGGGGCAACGCGATGCGGTACATCCTCACCGGAGACGCTTTCGACGCCGAGGAGGCCCACCGCATCGGACTGGTGCAGGAGCTCGTCGACGACGGAGAGCAGTTCGAGCGGGCGCTCGCCATCGCGGAGCGGATCGCTGCGCAGGCGCCGCTGGCCGTGCAGGCGGCGCTCGCCAACGCCAAGCGCGCGGTGCGCGACGGAGACGCCGCCGCGGAGGCCGAGCTGCAGCCGGCACTCGTCCGCCTGGCGACGAGCGAGGACGCCCGCATCGGCATGCAGGCGTTCCTCACCAGGACAGAGGCGGAGTTCGTCGGGCGCTGAGCCCACGACCCAGCATCACCGGCACCAGCACGGATGAATCGACAGGAGAGAGCATGAGCGGCACGGAGTACGACGTCATCGTGATCGGCGCGGGAGCGGTGGGAGAGAACGTCGCTGACCGGGCGGTGCAGGGCGGGATGCGCACCGTCATCGTCGAGGCGGAGCTCGTTGGAGGCGAGTGCTCATACTGGGCGTGCATGCCGTCGAAGGCGCTGCTGCGCAGCGGCGCTCTGCTGCGGGCGGCGCAGAAGGTCGGCGGTGCGCGCGAAGCCGTCACCGGGCCGCTCGACGTCGAGGCCGTGCTCCGACGCCGCGACGTGATGACGAGCGATTGGAAGGACGACGGGCAGGTGAAATGGCTCGACGGGGCCGGCATCGACCTGGTCAGAGGGCACGCCGTCATCACCGCCGCCCGCGAGGTCACCGTGACGGCCGACGACGGCACGGTGACGGTGCTCACCGCCCGCCACGCTGTCGCCGTCTGTACGGGATCGGCAGCGCTCCTGCCCGACGTTCCAGGGCTCCGCGCGAGCGAGCCGTGGACGAGCAGGGACGCCACGAGTGTCCAGCGCGTCCCCGTGTCACTGGCGATCCTCGGCGGAGGCGTCGTCGGCGTCGAGATGGCGACGGCCTACGCCGGATTCGGAACAGAGGTGCACCTCATCTCGCGCAGCGGACTGCTCGGCGGCAACGAGCCGTTCGCCGGCGAGCTCGTCGCCGACTCCCTCCGCGAGCTCGGCGCGAAACTGCACCTGGATGTCTCGCCGACGCTGGTCGAGCGCACGGACGACGACGGCTTCCTGGTCACCCTCGACGACGGCAGCACCATCGAGGCCGACGAACTGCTCGTGGCGACGGGGCGCATCCCGCACACGGCGGGGCTCGGCCTGGAAGCGTTCGGGCTCGAAGGCGGCGCCTGGCTGACGGTCGACGACACGATGCGGGTCGTCGACAGCAGCGGAGAGCCGGTCGACGGCGGCTGGCTCTACGGGGTCGGCGACGTGAACCACCGCGCCCTGCTCACTCACCAGGGCAAATATCAAGCGCGTGCGGCGGGCGACGCGATCGCCGCGAGGGCGAAAGGCGCGACGGTGCCGATGGAGCCGTGGGGAACATATGTCGCCACGGCCGACCACCAGTCGGTACCGCAGGTCACGTTCACCGATCCGGAGGTCGCGTCCGTCGGGCTCACCGCTGCCGCCGCCGAGAAGGCCGGCTACCGCACCAGGGTGGTCGACTACGAGATCAGCGGCGTGGCTGGGGCGAGCATCGTCGCCGACAACTACGTCGGGAAGGCCAGGATGGTCGTCGACGAAGATCGTCAGGTCATCCTCGGCGTGACGTTCGTCGGGCAGGACGTGGGCGAGCTGCTGCACTCCGCGACCATCGCGGTCGTCGGCGAAGTGCCGCTCTCCCGGCTGTGGCACGCCGTTCCGTCATACCCGACGCTCAGCGAGGTCTGGCTGCGACTGCTCGAGACCTACGGCCGGCCGACGGAGTAACGGATGCGCATCGTCACCCGCCTGCTGTTCGACTCCCCGATCAGCTGGCTCGGCTATCTCTACGCGACCACGGTCGGACTCGTCTGGGGGTTCATCTGGAGCACAGGACGCGTCGAGCGTCGCGCGGGGCTGTTCGTGTTCCGCGGAATGCCGCAGCGCACCTTCGGCCGCGGCGGTTCGTGCGTGGGCGGCTGCTACCTCACGGCGCAGAATGTATCGGACGACGTCCTCGAACACGAGTCCGTGCACAAACGGCAATGGCAGCGCTACGGCATGGCGTTCCCGCTGCTCTACCTCTTCGCCGGACGCGATCCGCTGAAGAACCGATACGAGATCGAGGCCGGCCTCGAGAAGGGTGGCTACCGATGACGGCGGAAGACGACGGAGCCGGGCGAGACGAGGGCTATCGGCGCACGATCGTCCTGACCGGGGCGAGTTCCGGCATCGGGGTGGTCGCCGCTCAGCGGCTCGCCGAGCAGGGCAATGAAGTGGCCGTGGTCGGCCGCAACCCGGAGCGCACCCGTGCCGTCGCCGAGAAGATCGGGGCGACCCCGTTCCTCGCCGACTTCGAGAGGCTCGACGACGTGCGCGCGCTCGCCGCAGCACTGCTCGACCGCTACGACACCATCGACGTGCTCGCCAACAACGCCGGAGGGCTCAACGCCAAGCGCGAGCTCACCGTGGACGGGCACGAGCGCACCATTCAGGCCAACCACCTGTCCCCGTTCCTCCTCACCCACCTGCTGCGGCCGCGGCTCGAACAGACGGCCGCCGCAGGCCGGGACGTCCGGGTGGTGTCCACGGCCAGTCTCGCCAACCGCTTCGGCCACCTCCGGCTCGACGACCTCGACTTCGAGAAGCGCCCGTGGATGGGCGGCTGGCGCGCGTACGGCACGGCCAAGCTGGCGACGATCCTGTTCATCAGCGAGCTGGCGGAACGCCTCACCGGAACCGGCGTCGACGCCTTCTCCTTCCATCCCGGCACGATCGCGACCAACTTCGGGAGGACGTCGCCGCTCATCCGGTTCGGCGCCTTCGTCACGCGTGGCGGCTACGGCATCCCCGTGGAAGAAGGGGCGGCTCCCCTGATCCGCCTCGCCGCCGAACCGCCGGTCGGCGCCCCGAGCGGCACATACTTCGACAGGCTCAAGGCGAACGGGGCGACGACGGCGCAAGCGAAAGACGCCCAGCTCGGCCGCGACCTCTGGACGATCACGGAGCAGCTGGTGGGAGTGGCCACCACGGTGTGATGGCGGCCGCGCGCGGCGCTAGTGGTAGGCGGGCGCCACGATTGCGTCGGCGGACATGCCGACGACCGACTGCAAGTGATCGCGCACCTCGGAGACGACGGCGTAGCCGCCGGTGAGGATGACGCGGGTCTCGCCCGGTCCGTCGCAGAGCATCTCCGCCGTCCAAGCGCGGACGGCGCGAGTGGCCGCCTCCCCCCTAGCGCAACGCTCGCCGGTGCCCGGGCGTCCACTGCGGTCGCTGCGGGTGAGCCAGGTGACCGTCATGCGCATCGGGGTCGCCAGCTCGACGACGTCGGCTGCGTCCTCCACCTCGACGAAGACGCGGCCGCGGGCGCACAGCGGCAGCAACGCCAGCTCGGCTTCCAGCTCCGTCAGCGACGACTCATCGCCGACGACCAGGAACTGCACACGGTCGTCGTGATGGGCGGTGGTCGCGGTGTGGTTCGCGTGATCGGGACGGTACATTGTGCCCCCAGTATAGGCGAGCCTTACCTAACCGAGAAGCGCTCCGAGCGGACGCCCAGCGAGCCGACAGCAGACCACCATCCTGTTCCGGGACGGCAAGGGTTCCGCCGTCCGGCCCGACACGGCATGATCGACTCATGGAGCCAACGGCCACGAACCCGATCGCACCGATGCTGGCGAAGGCGGTCCCCGCCGTCCCCGACCCGGACAAAGTCGAGGGCGGCCTGAGCTACGAACCCAAATGGGACGGGTTCCGCGCCATCGTCTACGCCACCGGCTCGGAGCCCGGCGTGGTCGACAGCGTCGAGATCGGCAGCAGAGGGTCGAAGATGCTCACCCGCTACTTCCCCGAACTGGTCGAGGCGTTCACCCGCATCCTGCCTGGACCGTGCGTGCTCGACGGCGAGATCGTCGTGCCGACCGGGGAACCGGGGCGGCAGAGGCTCGACTGGGAGGCGCTATCCCAGCGCATCCACCCAGCGGCGAGCCGCGTGAAACTGCTGGCCGCGGAGACGCCGGCCACGTTCGTGGCGTTCGACCTGCTCTCCCTCGGCGGCGAGTCCTACCTCGACAAGCCGTTCTCCGAGCGACGCGCCGCCCTGGAAGACTTCGCGGGCGGGCTGCCAGCCCCGATCGAGCTCACCAGGACCACCACGGACGTCGAGCTGGCACGGAAATGGCTGGTCGAGTTCGAGGGCGCAGGCCTCGACGGCGTGGTCGCGAAACCGCTCGCGGCGCCGTACGCGCAGAACAAGCGAACGATGCTGAAGATCAAGCACCACCGCACGGCCGACGTCGTCGCCCTCGGCTACCGCATCCACACCAGCGGTCGCGGCGTCGGATCGCTGCTGGTCGGCCTCTACGGCGCGGACGGCGAACTGCGCAACATCGGCGGCGTCTCGGCCTTCACCGACAAGCGCCGCCTCGAACTGGTGGACGAACTCGACCCGCTCGTGCTCCGCGACGAAGACGGGCAGACCGTGACGGGCGAGACGGAGCGCAGCAGGTTCTCGTCCGGCAAAGACGTGTCGTTCGTGCGCCTGCGGCCGGAGCGCGTGCTCGAAGTCCGCTACGACCAGATGGAGGGGATGCGGTTCCGCCACACCGCCCAGTTCGAGCGCTGGCGCCCGGACAGGGATGCGCGCTCCTGCACATACGACCAGCTCGACCGGCCGATCGCCTACGATCTGGGCGACGTCCTCAGCTAGCCGCGACCCGCAGCACTGTCCCGCCTGTCCCGCCTGTCACGCCTTCTTCGCGCGGCTCGGCTGCACGCGCGGCGGCTCCCCCGGCATCTTCGGGTAGTCGGGAGGGAACGGCAGCTCGCCGAGGCCGTTGCCCAGGTCGCGCTGCCACCAGTCGAGGAGCACGTCGATCGTCCCCGGCTTGTCGCCGAACGTCTCCCACGGGTCGCCGACGGTCGCCAGCCGCTCCGGAATGGTCAGAACGGTGTGCGTGCGCGGGTCGGTCGAGTCCAGCTCGTCCCAGGTGATCGGCGTCGCCACCGGGGCGTGCGCGAGAGCGCGCGGGCTGTATGCGCCCGCCATCGTCCTGTCCCTGTTGGCCTGGTTGAAGTCGACGAAGATCCGCTCGCCGCGCTCCTCCTTCCACCACGCCGTCGTGACCTTCTCCGGCATTCGCCGTTCGAGTTCGCGGGCTGCCGCGATCACCGCGTGCCGCACATCCAGGAACTCGTGGGTCGGCTCGATCGGCGCGAACACGTGCAGGCCGCGGTTGCCCGAGGTCTTGATGAACGCATCCAGACCGGCCTCGCTGAGCACGGCGCGCAGTTCGACGGCAGCGGGGATCGCATCCCGGAAGTCGGTGCCCGGCTGCGGGTCGAGGTCGATGCGCAGCTGGTCCGGATTGTCCGAGTTCTCTGCGCGCGACGGCCACGGGTGGAACACCACCGTGTTCATCTGAACTGCCCACACTGCCGCCGCCGGTTCGTCGATCACGAACTGTGGATGCGACCGGGCGCTCGGATAGACGACCATCACCGACCGCACGAAATCCGGGGCGCCTCTCGGCGGGTTCTTCGAGAAGAACTGCTCGCCGTCGATCCCCTCCGGGAAGCGCTGCAACGAGACCGGCCTGTCGCCGTTCGCGCGCACGAACGCGTCGCCGACCGCCACGAAGTAGTTCGCGAGATCGAGCTTGGTGATGCCGAGTTCCGGCCACAGAACCCGGCCTGGACTGGAGATCCTCACCTCCCGGTCGCCCTGCGGACCCGGGACCGTGATGACAACTGCGTCGCCTGCCATGCTCACACCGTACCGGTCCGCGCCGTGTTGATGACAGTCGTGTGAATTCCGTGTGCGATGCGGCGTCGCTGCTCGTCCAGGCTCCGATGTGGGTGAGAATGTCTTCACACGACTCCGATGACGGGGGCGTGCCAGAACCGAGGAGTCCCCCTGAAGATCGTCAGCTACAACCTCCGCAAACACGCGGCAGGTCACGAGCTCGCCGACATCGCGGCCACCTACGACGTCGATGCGCTCTGCCTGCAGGAATGCGACAGCGAGGCGCTGCCGGAGCGCCTGCACCACCTGGTCCTCGCCGGAACGACCAAGACCAACCGGCTCGGCCTCGCCGTGTACGTGCGCGAGAGCCGCTACGACATCCTCGACAGCCAGGTGTTCGCCGTGCAGAAGTCGGTCCACGACCGCGTTCTCGCCCCGGCGAACGAGCGACTGCTCGCTGTGCGCCTGCACGACAGGGAGACCGACGAGGACGTGCTGGTCGGGTCGTTCCACGCTGCCCCGCTCACCGCATCCAACTCGTTGCGGCGCAAGCAGATCGCCGCCGCCCACGCCGGGATGCGGTCGCTGGCGGCGGACATCCCGTCGGTGATGGTCGGCGACTTCAACTACCCCTGGTTCATCCGCGGGCTGGAACGGCACCTGACGACGGCCGGTTACGCGCTCAGCCGCAGCAGCGAGCCGACCTACCTGCGCTACAAGTTCTTCACCGGATACTTCGACTTCGTCACCTCCACCGGGTTCGAGATCGCGCGGGTGGATGTGCTGCCGCGCGGCGCCTCCGACCACCGGGCCATCAGCCTGGACGCGGAGCTCGCCGCCTGACGTCCCACCACGCCTGGACCGCCGGGAGACCCCGGCGTATCGTGATTCGCGTCCCCAGGCGAGGTGGTGCGCATGGACGTTCTCGGGTGGCTCGCCGCCGGCGATTACACGATCGCGCGGGAGATCCTGGAGCGCGGCGTCGCCGCCATCTACCTGATCGCGTTCGTGTCGGCGGCGAACCAGTTCCCCGCCCTGCTCGGTGAGCACGGGCTGCTCCCGGCCCCGCGCTTCCTGCAGAGCGGGTACGCCTCACGGCAGCCGACGTTGTTCCGCTGGCGGTACTCGGACCGGATGCTCCTCGCCGTCGCCTGGACGGGTGCCGCGCTCTCGCTGCTGATCGTCGCCGGCGTCGTGCAGCTCGCGCCGACCTGGGTGTTCCTGCCCGTCTTCCTCGTGGTCTGGTTCCTCTACCTGTCGATCGTGAACATCGGCCAGACGTTCTACGGGTTCGGCTGGGAGAGCCTGCTCTGCGAGGCCGGCTTCACGGTGGCCCTGCTCGGCGCGCTCGACACCGCTCCCCCGGTGACCATCGTCTTCCTGCTGCGCTGGCTGGTGTTCCGGCTCGAATTCGGCGCCGGGATGATCAAGATGCGCGGCGATCGTTCCTGGCGCGACCTGACCGCCCTCTATTACCACCACGAGACGCAGCCGATGCCGAATCCGCTGAGCCGCACGGCGCACCTGCTGCCGAAGTGGTTCCACCGGTTCGAGGTGCTCGGGAACCACTTCGCCCAGCTGATCGTGCCGTGGCTGCTGTTCGCGCCGCAGCCGGTAGCGAGCATCGCGGCGGCCGTCGTGATCCTCACGCAGCTCTGGCTGGTGGCGACGGGCAACTTCGCCTGGCTGAACGTCATCACGATCGTGCTCGCCTTCTCCGCGGTCGACGATGCCGCGTTCTCATGGGTCTTCGGCGGCGCGCAGGTGGGCGCGTTCGGAGCGGACAGTGTGCCCGGCTGGTACGCGGCCGTGGTGCTGGTGGCGAGCATCCTGATCGTCGGGCTGAGCTGGCAGCCGCTTCGCAACCTGTTCGCGCACCGGCAGCTGATGAACGCGAGCTTCAACCGGTGGCACCTGGTGAACGCGTACGGGGCGTTCGGCACGGTCACGCAGGAACGTTACGAGGTGATCGTGGAGGGGACGACGGACGACCCGCACGATCCGGATGCACGCTGGCAGGAGTACGCGTTCAAGGGGAAGCCGGGGGACGTGACGCGGCTCCCCCGCCAGTTCGCGCCGTACCACCTGCGGCTGGACTGGCTGATGTGGTTCCTCGCGCTCGGCTCCCGCGACACCGAATGGTTCGAGATGTTCCTGCTGCGGTTGCTCGAAGCGGACAGGCCGACGCTGCGGCTCCTCCGCTCCGACCCGTTCGGCGGGAGCCCGCCGCGGGCGGTGCGGGCCAGGATGTTCCTCTACCGGTTCACGACCAGGCGGGAGAAACGCGCATCCGGTGACAGGTGGCTGCGCGCGGAGGTCGCCGACCTCGTTCCGCCCGTCTCGTTGCGGGGCGGTCAGTAGCCGCCGCGCTCCTCCTCGAGCTTGGCGAGGTCGCGCCAGATCAGCAGTCGCAGCCGGTCCGGACGCTCCTTCTCGTAGTTCGCCTTCAGCGCCTCGACGCCGGAGAAAGCGTCGAGCCCGGCCTGGATGGCGCGGCTGACCTCGTCCCAGGCGTCCTGCCGCGCGCGCTCCACGATGCGGAGCAGCTCCTCCTCGGAGTCGGCCCTGGCCCGGAGTGCCGCAGCCAGGGTCGTGCCCGCCGCCTCGCGCAGCGCGAGGTTGCCGCTGTCGACGTCGCGGTAGTCGTGCGGATGCGTCGCGTCTCCGCCCAGCCCGGCCACGGAGAGCCTGGCCTCCTCCGCCCGCGCGGCCGCCTGGTCCTGCTCGTCGGCGAGCTCGCGCAGCATCTCCGCCGCCTGCGCCGTGTGCCTGGCCGGATCGAACGGGTTGTCCTGCTGGATGGTGTCGACGACGATGTGGTTCTTCACCGCCATCCTGGTGGCGTAGTCGGCGAGGAGCATCCCTTCCTCCACCGACTGCTCCAGGGTCGGCGGAGCCGGTTCCCGGAGCGCGGCCTCGTCGAACGGCCGGGTGCGCGGCGTGACCGTGCGCGGGCGACAGCTCGGCCAGCGCATCCCTCTGCGGCGCATCCCTCTCCTCTGGTCGCAGGCGGAACCGGGTGAGCTACGCCGCCCTGCCCTCCCATTGTGTCAAACGTTCCACACCCTCCTCCACAGGATGCGCGCCCCGCTTCGGCGAGACGCCAGTATCTGTACGGGAATCGCCGCGGAGGCGCGCAGTTACTGGTATCTCGCGGCGAACCGCGCTCTGCGGCAGAGTAGTCACATGGCTGGTGTGCGATACGAGTTCGAGGCGGAGCTGTGGCGGTGGGAGGCCCGGCGCGACCTGTGGGTGTTCGCGCGGCTTCCGCTCGAGGTATCGGAGGACATCCGGTTGCAGCCGCATCCACCGGCCGGGTTCGGATCGGTGAAGGTGATGGTGACGCTCGGCGGCTCCCGCTGGTCCACCTCGGTGTTCCCCGAGTCGGCGGACGGGTCGTACATCGTCGCGATCAAGGGCGCCGTGCGGGCGAAGGAGGGCGTCGGCCTCGGCGACGTGGTCAGGCTCGGGATCGAGACGCTGCTGTAGGCAGCCGCGGCGCAGGCAGCGGGCGTTCCGTGCCGCGGGCGTTCCGTGCCGCGGACGCCCCGGGCCGCCTGGCGCGCGCCCGCCTCCGCACGGTTGCCGCCCGATGCGCGAGAATGGCCGGATGGCGACAGCATCCGACACCCCAGCGCCGCACTCGCAGACGCTGTCCCGCGGCATCCGGATGCTCGAAATGCTCGCGGAGGCGGACCGGCCGCTGAGCATCCAGGCGCTCGCAGACGGACTCGGGGTGCACCGGTCCATCGCGTACCGCATCCTCCGGACCCTGGAGGACCACGGGCTGGTGGTGCGGGATGCGGGCGGCGCCGTGCAGCTCGGCCCGCGGATGGCGACGCTCGCCAGGTCGGTGTCGCGCGACCTGCAGTCCGCCGCGCTCCCCGCGCTCACCGCCGTCGCCAACGAGCTCGTCATGACGACGTTCCTCGCGGTGCTCGACCGGCACGAAGTCGTGACGCTGGTGAGCGTCGAGCCTGCGCACGCGCATGCGACCGTCGCGCAACGGCCCGGCACCAGGCACCCGCTGGCGTCCGGTGCACCGGGGATCGCCATCCAGTCGGCGCTGACCGACGCCCAATGGGCCGGGCTCGGCGACGAGCATCCCCGGGCCGAGGCCGCCGCTGCGCGCGAGCGCGGGTACGCCACCAGCCACGACGAGGTGATCCCGGGGCTCGCGTCCGTCGCCGTGCCGCTCACCGTGCCTGGGCAGCCCTCCGCCGCGCTCGCGGTGGTGTACGTCGCAGGTGGCCGGGACGAGGCCGCGATCGGCGCGCGCCTGGTCGACGCGGCCCGTTCGGTCGCCGCCGACCTGTCCTGACGGGCGTGCTACGATCCGTATCACGGATCGTATACAGTGTCGTCCCGATTCAGGTGAGGTAACCCCGTGCTCAACCCGACTATGCAGGCCGTCAGCCAACCGCGCGCAAACCGCGTGACCACATCCATCGCCAGGAACTTCAGCGAGTTCCGCACGGCGGTGTCCGAATCGTTCGTGCCGCTGCACGTGACCAGTTCGCGCCCCGACCCGTTCTGGGGGCGCATCCGGTCGGCCGACGCCGACGAGGTGCACGTCTCGGAGGTGAGCGCCGCCGAACACGTGGTCGAGCGCACGCCGGAGCTCATCGCGCGCTCCGACCGCCACTACTTCAAGCTCAGCCTGCAGCTCTCCGGCACCGGCCTGCTCATCCAGGACAACAGGGAGGCCGTGCTCCAGCCGGGCGACCTGGCCGTCTACGACACGCACCGGCCGTACTCGCTGGTCTTCGACGACGACTTCCGGACGATGGTGGTCATGTTCCCGAAGCACCTCATCGACCTGCCGCCGGACGTCGTCGCCCAGCTGACCGCAGTGAAGATGAGCGGCAAGAGCGGTGTCGGCAGCATCATCGTGCCGTTCCTCGCGCAGCTGGTCGGCAACCTGGAGCAGCTGAACGGCGCGACCGGCGCGCGCCTGGCGCACAGCGCACTCGACCTGGTGACCACGATGTTCTCCAGCGAACTCGACGTGGCCAGCGGGCAAGGCAACACGCATCAGGCGCTGATGCAGCGCATCCGGGGCTACATCGATGCGAACCTCGCCTCGACCGACCTCGGCCCGACCCAGATCGCGGCGGCGCACTTCATCTCGACCAGGCACCTGCACGGACTGTTCCGTGAGCAGGGGACGACAGTGTCGTCGTGGATCCGCACCCGGCGGCTCGAACGCTGCCGGCGCGACCTGCTCAACCCGCTCTACGGCGACCGTCCCGTGGCGGCGATCGCCGCCCGCTGGGGGTTCGTTGACGCGGCGCACTTCTCGCGGGTCTTCAAGGCGACGTACGCGGAGTCGCCGAGCGAACTGCGCGCCTCCGGCCGCGCCGCCTGACCCACTCCCGCCCGCCTCGCGCCCGCGTGTCTGGCGCGCCCCACCTGCCCGCGCGTCGCGCCTGCCTCCATCGAGTGGTCCCGAATTGCCGTGCGCACACGTGTGCTTGCGGCAATTCGGGACCACTCGTTTGCCGGGCGGCGCACGGGAGCGCGCGCGGGGCGCGCGCGGGGCGCGCGCGGGGCGCGCTTTTGTCGGGGAGGGAACGGGGCTTGACGGTCGGGGCATGATTGCGCGGCAGGCGTTGTCCGGGGTGGTGGCGGCTGCGGAGGATGGGTGCGACCCGCGCGACGCAGCGCGGGCGGAAACGGACACCGTATGCCAGGCACCGCCCTCCCAGCGACCAGTCGTCAGGTCGTCTTCCCCGCAGCAGACGTCATCGAGACCGCCGAGCAGGCGTTGCCTGACCCCGCACCGGATGCGCTGATCCTGCGTGTCGCGCTCGTCGGGGTGTGCGCGACGGACCTGCACCTGCTCGCCGGGCACATCGGCGACCCGTTCCCGCTCGTGCCCGGCCACGAGTTCGTCGGAGAGGTCGCCGCCATCGGCGAGGCGGCGGCGGCCACGCGCGGGCTGACAGTCGGGGACCGCATCGCTGTCGAGATGCTGCTGCCCTGCCAGGTCTGCGCCCGCTGCCGCGAAGGCCGCTACAACCTGTGCGAAGCCGACGATCCGGCCTCCGGGCTCCCGCACGGCCGCCAGCTCGGGGTGAACATCCCGCGCACGGTCGCTCCCGGTCTCTGGGGCGGATACGCGGAGCACCTGTACGTGCCACGCGAGGCCGTGGTGCACCGGCTGCCGGATGCGCTGCCCTGGGAGAGCGCCGTGCTGGTCGAACCGCTCGCCGTCGCCAACCGGGCCATCGCACGCGGACGCGTCTCGCCCGGCGAGAGCGTGGTGGTGATCGGGCCGGGCCCCGTCGGCATCCTCGCTGCGGCCGCCGCGCGGGCGGCGGGAGCGGGCCGCGTGATCGTGGTCGGCACCCGTGCGAGCCGACTGGACCTCGCCACGCGGTTCGGCGCCGACGCCGTCGTGAATTCGCGGGAGACCGACGCCGTGGCCGCCGTGCGCGCGGAGCTCGACGGACGGCTGGCCGACGTGGTGATCGAGATCGCGGGCGCGACAGCTGCGCAGCAGCAGGCGGTGCGGCTGGTCCGCCGGGGCGGCCGGGTGGTCCTGGCCGGAGCGTGCGGAGCGGCGGCCCCTGTCACCTTCCTCGCCGACGAGGACCTGCTCACCAGGGAGATCGACCTGCTGCCGTCGTTCCTGTCGGCCGGAGGGTTCGAACCCGCGATCCGGATGCTCGAACGCGGCGACTTCGACTACATGTCACTGGTCACGCACCGGTTCGGACTGGACGAGGTGCGCGCCGCGTACGACGTGATCGAGAAGCGCGACGGCGGCGTGCTGAAGGCCGTGATCGACCCGAGCGTCGGGGTGACGGCCCGATGAGCGGCGTGGCACCCGAGCGGTTCGCCGGGCGCGTGGTGGCCGTGACCGGGACCACCAGCGGGATCGGCCAGGGCATCGCATCCACGCTGGCTGCGGAAGGCGCCACCGTCTTCGGGCTCGACCTGGAGAGCGGAGGGATCGGCGAGCACATCCAGTGCGACGTGTCCGACGCCGACAGGGTCGCCCAGGCGGCCGCCGACCTGCTGTCGCTCACCGGAGGACGCATCGACCACGTCGTGGCGAACGCGGGCATCCGCGGGTCGGACACCGCAGCGGAGGAGCTGCCGATCGCGGAGTTCGACACCGTGCTCGCCGTGAACCTGCGCGGGGTGTTCCTGACACTGCAGGCGTTCGCGCCCGCCATGCTGCGCGCCGGACGAGGGAGCATGGTGGCCGTCGCCTCCATGTCGGGCAACCGGGTCGTCAACGTGCCGCAGCGCACCGTGCACTACAACACGGCGAAGGCGGGCGTGACGGCGATGGTGCGCTCGCTGGCGGTGGAGTGGGGATCGCGCGGCGTGCGGGTCAACACCGTCTCCCCCGGCTACGTGTCCACGCCGTTCCTCGACGGCGACAGCGCGCTTCACGCGCAGTGGCTGCCGAACACGGTTCCAGGACGCTTCGCGACGATCGACGAGATCGCCGCAGGAACCCTCTACCTGCTCTCCGACGACGCGGGCTACTGCTTCGGCACCGACCTGCTCATCGACGGCGGATACTCCCTGCGCTGAGACGCCCACCCACGATCCAACGAAAGGAACACGATGACTGACCTTCAGCACGATCCGGCGCCACTCGATCCGGCACCACTCGATCCGGCACCACTCGACCCTGAAACCGACGAGTGGCGCACCTACGACGAGTTCGCGGCGGGCATCGACACCTACCGGCTGCCGAACACCGACCTCGCGGGCACCAGGCTCGCACTCACCCTCGACGACGGCACTGCACTGACGCTCGCCTTCGATCAGGATGCGGTCACCTGGGCCTGGCAGGGCAACGGCGGCCGAGACCCGTACGACGCGGTCGCCGTGCGCGACGACGTCGTCTTCGTCAACCTCCCCCTGACCAGCGTGGAGCGTGAGGCGATCACAGTCGTCTACTCGACCAGCACACACCGTGCGCTCGTCGCACACTCCGTGATCGGCGAGGAGGACGTCGAGGGTACGCCTCGCGTCCGGCAGACCTTCCACGCGGCCGTCACCGACGGCGGTCAGCCGACCGGCGACGTCCCCGGCCCCTCCCGCGACCTGATCGGCAAGCGCAACATCTACCGGTACAGCCCGGAGCACCTCTACGAGCACGTCTACGTGTCGTCCCAGCGCTACGCCTGGCAGTGCCTGGAGGGCGTGCAGCGCGGCCACGGCGACATGGACCTGTCGACGGTGTGGAAGTTCGCCGACGGGCTCTACCTGTTCTGCTTCCGCGAATTCCGGATCGCCGTCGCGAGCGTCTGGCTGCACGACCTCGGCTACGACCTGCGCACCACCGGGATCTTCCTCGGCCTGAACGGGGCGGGCGAGTCGGAGCACTCGCGGGCGGGCGGCCACATCTACCCGCTCGGCTCGGTGTCGTACCCGGACGCCCAGCCGGTCTGACCGCATCCACCGACCCGCGCGTCCACAGAACCGCGCATCCACTGACCCGCGCATCCACTGACAGGAGCACCAGCATGACCAGCAACCACGACATCATCGCGGCCCACTACGCCGCCTCGGACGCGGGCGACATCGACGGGATGCTCGCCCCGCTCGCCGCCGACGCCCGCTGGACCGAAATGGCCGGCTTCCCGTACGCGGGGACGCACATCGGCCCCGATGAGGTGCGCGCCGGCGTCTTCGAGCGCATCGGCGCGGACTGGGACGGGTACACGGCCGCGATCACCGAGCTGATCGACGGCGGAGACACCATCGTCGGGCTCGGCACGTACAGCGGAACCAACCGGGCCACCGGCAAACACTTCGAGGCCCGCGTCGCCCACGTCTGGCGACTCGCGGACGGGAAGGTCGTGGCGTTCGAGCAGTTCACCGACACCGCACGCGTGATGGACGCCGTCGGCTGACGGCGGGAGAGCACGCACGGGCAAGAAGGGTGCAGCCACAGGCAACTGCCGGGGCTGCACCCGGCCATAGGTTTCAGGTCAAGATGCCACGACGAAGTGGTCGTGGCGCAACCCGAGAGGCAGGGAAGCGCATGAGGAAACACCTGTTCTACGCCACCGCGGCGCTCGCAGCATCCGCAGCACTCGTGCTGAGCGGCTGCAGCGCAGGCGGCGGCAGCGGCGACGGCAAGGCCCCGATCGTGGTCGGATCGGTCAACACCAAGAGCGGTCCGGCGACGTTCCCCGAGGCGTCCCTCGCCGCGGCGGCGGTCTTCGCCGACCAGAACGCCAAGGGCGGGATCAACGGCCACAAGATCGAGTACAAGTCGCTCGACGACAAGGGCGATCCGGCGACCGCGTCGGCCAACGCCCGCGAGATCGTCGGGAGCGACGAGGCCGTCGCCATGGTCGGCTCGGCGAGCCTGATCGAGTGCGAGATCAACGCCAAGTACTACGAGCAGCAGAAGGTCCTCAGCATCCCGGGTGTCGGGGTGGACACCGGCTGCTTCGACAGCCCCAACATCTCCCCGGCCAACGTCGGACCGTTCAACGACATGACCCTGACCCTGTACTGGGGCTCGGAGGTCGCGAAGCTCGACAACATCTGCGTGCTGCTGGAGATCGCGGGAAGCACCCGTCCGGCCTACCAGAAGGCCATCGACAAGTGGACCGAGATCACCGGCAAGAAGCCGCTCTACATCGACGACACAGTGCCGTACGGCGCGAGCGACTACACGCCGTACATCGTGAAGGCGAAGGACGCCGGCTGCAAGGCCCTCGCGATCAACCCGGTCGAGCCGGACGCCATCGCGCAGGTCAAGGCCGCGAACGCGCAGGGCTGGAAAGACGTCAACTGGCTCTACCTGACCAGCGTCTACAGCGACAACTTCGCCAAGGCGGTCAGCGACGCAGGAGCCGGGATCTACGTTCCGGCCGAGTTCTACCCGTTCACCGACGCGTCCAGTGACATCAACAAAGACTGGCGCGACCTGATGACGAAGAACAACATCCCGCTCACCTCGTTCTCGCAGGGAGGCTACCTGGCTGCCAAGTACTTCATCCAGGTCGCCCAGGGCATCAAGGGCGACATCACCCGCGACTCCGTCACCAAGGCGCTGCACGACATGAGCGCGATCACCAACCCGATGGTCGGCACGCCGTACCAGTTCGGAACGGCGAAGGTCCACGACGGCAACACCGCAGGCTGGCCGATCAAGCTCGTGACAGGCAAGAACGCCTGGGAGCTGAACGGGGACGACTGGATCAAGATCCCCAAGAAGTAACCCACCGCGGGGCTCGCCTCCTGTTCGGAGGCGAGCCCCGCATCCACTGTTTCTGAAAGGAGCCCGGATGCTGCAGGGCGCCCTCGCCGGCCTCGCCGCCGGCGGACTGTACGCCGTGCTCGCGGTGTGCCTCACCCTGATGTCCCGCCTGGTGCGGGTCGTCAACTTCTCGCAGGCCGCGACCGGGATGTTCGGCGGTTTCGTGGCCGTCTGGCTGGTCGGCAACGCCGGGCTGCCGATCTGGCTCGGCTCCCTGATCGGCGTGCTCATCGGCGGTGCGCTCAGCGCGCTGATCGGACTGATCATCGCCACCTGGCTGCCGGAGGCCGACACCACGACGCGCTCTGCCGTCACGGTCGGGCCGCTGCTGCTGCTCATCTCGCTGTCGTTCATCCTGTTCGGCAACAAGCCGCAGCCGTTCAGCCCGATCCTGTCCGGTCCTGCGTTCTCGATCGGCGGGGTGGTGGTCAGCCAGGTCACGGTCGCGACGGTCGTGCTCGCGGTGGTCGTCGCCCTCGCCTGCCGACTCGTGCTCACGCGAACCTCGATCGGCACCAAGCTCCGCGCGCTGTCCGAACGGCCGACGACGGCCGAGCTGATCGGCATCCCGGCCCGGCCGCTGAGCGTTGCCGTGTGGGCGGTCACCGGACTCATCTCGGCGCTGGTCATCATCATCGTCGCCCCGTCGCAGTCGAACGACGCGACCAGCCTGTCGATGCTCATCGTGCCCGCGTCGGCCGCCGCCCTGCTCGGCGCGTTCCGGCGGCTCGACCTCGCGGTGATCGGCGGGCTTGTGCTCGGACTGCTCAGCGGGCTCGTGGCGCAGATCGACCAGGTGTCGTTCATCCGGAACTTCCTGCCGTTCCTGTTCATCATCGGATTCCTGCTGTGGACGCAGCGCAAGGAGGTGTGGGATGCGGCGCGTTAGCGGCACCCCCGCGGCACGGATCGCCCTGCCGTTCATCGTCGGAGCGGTCGGCCTCGCCGCCGGATACGTGCTCAGCGTCTCGCTCTCCGGCTACTTCGTCTTCCTCGCGGTGAGCGCGGTCGTCGCCGCCATCGCGATCCTCGGTCTCGGCATCGTGACAGGCAGCGCCGGGATGATCGCCCTCTGCCAGCTGACGTTCGCGGCGGTCGGCGCGTGGATCGTCTCGCTGCTCAACGTCCTGAACGCACCGGGCGGCTTCATCGTCTGGCTGATCCTCGGTGGGCTGGCCGCTGGCGTGGTCGGCATCCTCGTCGGTCTGCCGGCACTGCGGCTGCGCGGGGTGAACCTCGCGGTCGTCACGCTCGGCTTCGCCGCCGCTGCAGACGTGACGCTCGTGCAGATCCAGTTCCCCGGCTCGACCGACGGCGTCTCCGTGCTGCGGCCGGACGCGTTCAGCGACGACCGCTCGTACTTCTTCTTCAGCGTGCTCGTGCTCGTGGTCTGCGGGGTCGGTGTGTACTTCCTGCAGAACGGGAGGTGGGGATCCAGCTGGAAGTCGGTCGCGTTCTCTGAGCGCGGGACGGCGTCCGTCGGCGCGAGCGTCCGCAGCTCCAAACTCACCGCGTTCGCCGTCAGCGCCACCCTCGGCGGGGTGAGCGGCGGCCTGATCGCCGGGCAAGTGGGGCTGCCGTTCGCGAGCAGCTTCACGCCCATCCAGTCGCTGGCGCTCTACGTGCTGGCGATCATGTCCGGTGCGTACCTGATCGACATGGCGATCTTCGGCGGCATCGTCTGGATCGCCGTGCCCGAGCTGCTGAAGCGCTGGGGCGTGCCGCAGGACTGGGGCTTCGTGATCTTCGGCGTGCTCGGAGTGCAGGCGCTGACCAGCGGGTCGAACCTGGGGCAGAGCATCCGGAACGCCTGGTGGAAGCGGCAGGCGGTGCGGCATCCGGTGGAGGTCGCTGCGCCGCTGGGGTCGAGCGGTGCTGACGGGCAGCCGGATGCCGACGCCGATGCCGCGTCCACTCGGGATGCGGTGGTCGCCGCTCCCCCTGCCCCAGACCTCTCCCTGCCTCCGGTGCTCGTGGTCGAAGACCTGGGCGTGGCGTTCGGGCAGGTGAAGGCGCTGAACGGCGTGAGCCTGGCGGTTCCAGCCAACACGGTCATGGGGCTCATCGGACCGAACGGCGCAGGCAAGTCGACCTTCGTCGACGCGGTGACCGGCTTCCTCCCGCAGCACACCGGAACGGTGCGCCTCGACGGGCGCGACCTGCGCGGGCAGTCCGCGACGGCGCGTGCTCGGCTCGGGCTTCGCCGCACGTTCCAGCAGGACAGGGTGCCGCCGACGCTCACCGTCGACGCCTACGTGCGGTTCGTCGCCCGTCGCCGCGTCACCGCCGCAGAGGTCGACGAGACGCTAGCGTTCTTCGGCTGCCCCACCGCCGGCACCAGATTGCAGAACGTGGACGTGGGCACCCGGCGACTCGTGGAAGTCGCGGCGAACGTGCTGGCCAAGCCGCGCATCCTGATCTTGGACGAACCGGCGGCCGGTCTCTCGCACGAGGAGCACGTCGAACTCGGAGCCAGACTGCTGCAGGCACCGGCACGCTTCGGGATGTCCATCGTGCTGATCGAGCACGACCTCGACCTGGTGCGCTCAGTCTGCTCGACGATCACCGTGCTCGACTTCGGCGAAGTGCTCGCCGGAGGACCACAGGCGGAGGTGCTCGCCGACCCCGCCGTCATGAAGGCGTACATGGGTGAAACGGAGATGCTGTGAACGCGGCCACTGAGAACGAGCTCGTCCTGGATTCCGTCACGGTCAGCCGTGGCGCCGGCCCCGTCATCAGCGAGGTGAGTCTGCGTGTGGTGCCTGGTGCGATCACAGCGCTCGTCGGGCCGAACGGCGCGGGCAAGACCAGCCTGCTGGAGTCCGTCTCCGGCATCGTCGCGGCGAGCGGAGGGACGATCAGCGTGGACGGCGAGTCGATCGCCAAACTGACCCGCGTGCAGCGCGCCCGGCGCGGGATCGTGCACATCGAGCAGGGGCGGGCGATCTTCCCGTCGTTGACCGTGCAGGAGAACATCCGGCTCACCGCCGGATCTCAGCAGGGTGTCGACGAGGCGCTGGCGCAGTTCCCCGAGCTGGAGAAGCGGCGCAACAGCGCGTCCGGGCTGTTGTCGGGCGGTGAGCAGCAGATGGTGGTGCTCGCCAGGGCGTTCGCGTCGAAGCCGCGCTTCCTGCTGATCGACGAGATGTCGCTCGGCCTCGCGCCTGTGGTGTTCATGCGGCTGCTTCCGCTGATCACCCAGTTCGCCGCATCCGGTGTCGGGGTGCTGCTCGTGGAGCAGTTCACACACCTCGCGCTCGGCGTCGCCGCCGACGCCACCGTCGTCTCCGGGGGCCGCGTCACCTACGCCGGCCCCTCCGCCGCCCTGCAGGCCTCCCCCCAGCTCCTCCACCGCGCCTACCTCGGAGGCTGACCCCGGCCCGTTCCTCCCGTCCCCCAGCAATCAGTCGGGACTTATGTACGCGACACGCCGGCGTGTCGCGTACATAAGTCCCGACTCGATTGCTGGGGAGCGGGAGTTAGGCGTCGAGGGGGATGGTGGGGACGTCGACGATGTGGGCGCCGCCGTCGGCGACGATGGTGGCGCCGGTGACATAGGAGGAGTCGGCGGAGCCGAGGAAGCGGATGACGGAGGCGATCTCCTCGGGCTGGGCCGGGCGCGCGAGCGGAACGGCGGCCGTGACGACACGGTAGCCCTCCTCGCGGCTCGACAACCCGGCCTGGCGGGCGAAGTCGTCCATCTCCTCGTCGGCCATCGGCGTCTGCACCCAGCCGGGGCACACCGCGTTGACGCGCACGCCGTAGCGCCCGTAGTCGCGCGCGAGCGACCGGGTGAGCCCGATCAGCGCGTGCTTGCCGACGGTGTATCCGGCGACCCCCGGACCGGCGAACAGCCCGGCGAGCGACGACACGACCACGATCTGCCCGTGCGACTCGACCAGGTGCGGCAGGGCGGCGCGCGCGAGCACGAACGCCGTCGTCACGTTGGTGCGGAAAGACAGCTCCCAGGCGGCGTCGTCGGTCTCGTCGACCGTCCCGAGCCCGTGACCGCCCGCGTTCGCGACCACGACGTCGATGCGTCCGAGTTCGGTCACGACCTGACGCACGGCGGCTTCCGCATCATCCCGGAGGCTCGCGTCGGCGACCACGGCCAGGCCGCCGGTCTCCGCCGCGACCGCCTCCAACGGTTCCCTGCGCCGCCCGACGAGCACGACGTGCGCGCCCTCCGCTGCGAACCGGCGGGCGGTCGCGGCGCCGATGCCGGTGCCTCCCCCGGTGATGACGACGACCTTGCCGTCGACGGATGCTCTGCTCAACGGCACGGCGGCCTGCTTTCTCGCTGTGGTCGGTTCGCGTGTTACGCGGGGAAGGACGAGCGCGCCAGGTACCCGAAGTCGGAGACGAGCGCGTGCCCGTTCACCGGTCGGGATGCGGGCGACGCGAGGTACAGCACATGCTTGGCGACCTCATCTGCGCTCTGCACGGGGAAGTCGGCCGACGCGAAGCCGCCTGGCTCGACGCCGAGATCGGCGCGCGCCATCGGGGTGTCGACGATGGACGGGCAGACGGCGTTCACCCTGACGCCGTCCGCAGCGAGGTCGACGGACAGCGCCCGCATCAGCTGCAGCACAGCGCCCTTGGAGGCGTTGTACGGCACCATCCCTGAGGCAGCGACGAAGCTGGAGTCGGACGCGAGCAGCACGATGGCCGGCGATTCCGCCCGGCGCAGATGCCGCAGCGCGTGCTTCACGACGAGGAACGGGCCGGTGACGTTGACGGCGAGCACGGCGTTCCAGTCCGTCAGCGCGATCTCGTCGACCGGCGAGCCGAACGGGCCGGAGATGCCGGCGCAGGTGACCACCGCATCCACTGTGCCGAGTGCGGTTGCTGTTGCGGCGACGGCTGCCGACACCGACTCCTCGTCGGTCACGTCGACAGGCACGGCGACCACGGCACCAGCTCCGGATGCACGCAACTCCCGCTCCACAGAGGCCAGCCCGCGCGCATCCCGGTCGAGCAACGCCACGGCCGCGCCCTCCGCGGCGAACGCGAGCGCACAGGCCCGGCCGATGCCGCTGGCCGCTCCGGTCACGAGGACGGAGCGGCCGGCCAGTTGCAGTTCCATCAGTCTTCCGCGACCAGCTCCGGCGCACCGGTCTCCTCGGTGCCGTGACCGATCTGCCGGTACACCTTCGGGTTGCGCTTCTTGAGGATCACGCCCCAGACGATCCCGAGGATGCCGGGCACGATCACGATGGCGGGCAGGATGAATGTGGTGGCGGTCGGCGGCGCGGTCGGGTCGCTCGTGAGCAGCACGTTGAAGTTCACCAGAATGAGCACGAACACCACGAGCAGCGCGACACCGGAGACGATCGGGGCGACGAGGCGCTGCCAAACGCCGACGCCGCGGCGGTCGCGCAGGAAGAAGCCGATCACGGCCACCGAGACCACGGCCATCAGGAGCACCAGCCCCATCGCGCCGCTGTTGGTGAGCCAGGAGAACAGCGTCAGCACCGGGAACAGTGCGGCGGGAGCGCCCTGCGGCGGCACCCAGCCGATGCTCGCGATGGCGAACACGACGATGACGACCACGGCGAGCGCAGTCTGCGTCACAGACCCGGCCCACGGTGCTCCGCTGCGCGCACGCACCCTGGACAGCCAGCCGGGCAGAACCCCCTCGCGCCCGAGCGAGAAGAAGTAGCGGGCGACCGCGTTGTGGAAGCTGACCAGGGAGGCGAACAGGCTGGTGACGAAGAGCAGCTGAGCGATGTCGCTGATGACGACGCCGACGTTCGTGGAGAGGAACGTGAAGATGAGGTCGGGGCCCTGCTTGGTCGCATCCTCGATGACCTTGCTCGGTCCGGAGCCGACCGTCATCGCCCAGGACGACAGTGCGTAGAACAGGGCGATGATGCCGACGGCGGTGTAGGTGGCGCGGGCGATGGTGCGCTTCGGGTCTTTCGACTCCTCGCCGTAGATCGCGGCGGACTCGAATCCCATGAAGGCGGCGATGCCGAAGGCGAAGACGGCTCCGATGCCGGTGACGAAGAGGCTCGACGGGCTGAGCGCCTCGCCGCTGACGCCCTCCGGCGCCACGATGAACGCCGCCACGTCATAGACGATGACGACCACGAACTCGAGGGCGACCAGCACGCCGAGCACCTTGGCCGACAGGTCCACCCTGTTGACGCCGAGCACGGCGATCAGGGCGATGCAGACCAGGATCGGCACCCACCAGGGCACATCCCAGCCGAACTTCGCGTTCAGCAGGGACGACACCTGGAAGCCGAACAGTCCGTAGACGCCGATCTGCATGGCGTTGTACGACACGAGGGCGACGATCGAGACGCCGACGCCCGCCGGACGGGAGATGCCGCGGGCGACGTAGGAGTAGAAGGCGCCGGCGTTGGTGACGAACCGGCTCATCGCCGCGTAGCCGACCGCGAAGATCGCGAGGGTGACGCCGAGGATGAGGAAGGAGAGCGGCACCCCGGTCACGCCGGTGACGGCGAACGTGGTGGTGACGCCTCCCGCCAGCACGGTGAGCGGGGCGGACGCCGCGATGATCATGAACGTGACGGCGGGGACGCCGAGACGACGTGGGCGCGCGGTCGGCGAGGCGACGACGGTGTCTGCCTGTTCGGTGGAGGTCACGGGGTACTCCTCGGTCGGCGCGGCGCAGGTTTCGCCGCGGCTACTGCGATGTTGCCAATCCCTCCACAGGTTGGCCTTGGCTTCAACTGCACACAACTTGACTCAAAACGAACATCGGCGGTCCGCACGTTCCCCAGGATGGAGTACGACTTCGATACTGAACAGACCACCACCAGAAGGATGCTCATGTCCGCGCACCACCACAGCAGCACGTCCACCGCCCCGACCACGGTCGTGCACCCCCTCGATCCGCTGACCGCCGCGGAGCTCTCACGCGGTCGGGACATCCTCGACGCCGCCGGCCTCATCGGGCCGAGCACCCGGTTCCCATCCGTGCTGCCCGTCGAGCCGTCGAAGGAGGCCGTCGCCTCCTTCCGGCCAGGGGATGCGGTGGAGCGGCGCATCCTGTTCGTGCTGCTGGACACGGCCACCGGTGAGTCTGCGGAGGTCGTGGTGTCGGTGACGACGTCCGAGATCGTCAGCCGCACACCGCTGTCGACCGGGTCGGCTCCCTACGGTCAGCCGCAGTATCTCTTCGAGGAGTACGAGGCGGCGGAGCGGATCGCGAAGGCGTCGCCGGAGTGGCAGGCGGCGATGACCCGCCGCGGGCTCGCCGACCGCATCGAGCTGGCCTTCTGCGCCCCGCTCGCCCCCGGGCACTTCAACAGGGCCGACGAGGTGGGGCGTCGCGCCATCCGGTCGCTGACCTTCCTGCGGTCGAGCCTGGAGGACTCCCCCTGGTCGCATCCCGTCGAGGGACTGATCGTGCACATCGACCTCACGAAGGGCGAGGTGATCAGGGTGGAGGACGAGGGCGACGTGCCCGTCCCCGCGCTCGACGGCAACTACGACGCCGCCACGGTCGGGCCCGCCCGCACCTCGCTCAAGCCCATCGAGATCACGCAACCGGAAGGGCCGAGCTTCCAGGTGGACGGGCAGGCCGTGAGCTGGGAGAACTGGAAGTTCCGCGTCGGCTTCAACGCCAGGGAGGGGCTGGTGCTCAACCAGGTCACCTTCCGCGACGGCGAGGAAGACAGGCCGGTGCTCGCCAGGGCGTCCGTGCCCGAGATGGTCGTGCCGTACGGCGACACCACCGCGACGCGCTTCTGGATCAGCTACTTCGACGCCGGGGAGTACCTGCTCGGCAAGAACGCCAACAGCCTCACGCTCGGCTGCGACTGCCTTGGGGTCATCCACTACTTCGACGGAGTGGTCGCCGACGACCACGGCCACCCGGTCACCATTCCGCAGGTCGTCTGCATGCATGAGGAGGACTACGGAGTGCTGTGGAAGCACACCGACCTCAACGGCAAGGCTGAGGTGCGCCGCTCGCGCCGACTCGTGGTGTCGTACTTCTCCACCATCGGCAACTACGACTACGGGTTCTTCTGGTACTTCTACCTCGACGGCACCATCCAGGTGGAGGCCAAGGCCACCGGCATCGTGTTCGCCGGAGCGGGGATCCCCGGTACGGACGACCCGCACGCCACCGAGATCGCGCCCGGGCTGTTCGCGCCGGTGCACCAGCACCTGTTCTGCGCGCGGCTCGACGTCGCTGTCGACGGCGAGCGCAACTCGCTCGCGGAGGTCGACGTGGTCGGCATCCCGATCGGCGACGACAATCCATACGGCAACGCGTTCACCTGGACGACCACGCCCATCCGGAGCGAGAAGGAGTCCGGGCGGCTGGCGAACGCGCCGACCTCGCGCGTCTGGGAGGTCACGAGCGCCGAACGCCGCAACCTGGTCGGCAAGCCGACGGCCTACCACCTGATCCCGCAGCCGGGCGCGACGCTGATGGCACAGCCGGAGTCGACGGTGTTCGGGCGTGCGACCTTCGCCACCAAGCACCTGTGGGCGACCGCGTTCGACCCGGCGGAGCGCTTCCCGGCCGGCGACTACCCGAACGCGCATGCCGGTGGAGCCGGACTGCCCGCCTGGACGGCGGCCGACCGCTCCCTGGAGGAGACCGACATCGTGCTGTGGCACGTGTTCGGGCCCACCCACATCCCGCGACCCGAGGACTGGCCGATCATGCCGGTCGACTACTCCGGGTTCCTGTTCAAGCCGTACGGCTTCCTCGACCGCAACCCGGCCCTCGACCTGCCAGACGGCGCTGCTGCGTCGTCGTGCTGCGGTGGCGGCGGCGCCGACGGCGGCGGCGGCGAGTGCACCTGCGAGCACTGACACTTCCCCCTATCTCCCTGACCTGCTTCACCGAACCCTGCACCACTGAACGGAGACACCATGAGCGACCTCACCCTGTCTGACACCTCCACCTGGCTGCCGCTCGACGGACTCGCCCCCGGTTTCGACGCCAACAAGGCGGAGCCGACGGCGGCGCTCGCCGGGCAGACGGTCGCGCTCGTCGACGAGCGCGGCACGCGGATCGTGCACCGGTTCGGCGCGGACACCGTCGAGTGGGAGTACCAGCCGGGGGCCACGGATGCGATCCCCGCCTCCTCCGGCACCGACCCGTACGAAGCATTCGAGGTCGACAACGGCCTCTACTTCGCGCAGTTCCACCACCAGCACCAGCCGAACGAGGCCGTATCGCTTGTCATCGACCTGACGAACGGCCGCGCGCTGTCGATCATCCAGGCCATCGGCGACCAGTTCCCCGGCAACACGGCGGTGCGGCAGCTGTTCGTCCCGTCGCTCATCGAGGGCGCGGAGACGGCGGGCGCGGAGCCTGCCCCGACCACGGCGCTCATCGGGCGCCGGGTGATGTGGGTGTACAGCAGCCAGCACGCGTACGAGCACGTCTACCTGAGCCCGCAGTGGTACAGCTGGCAGTGCCTCGCCGGTCCAGAGAAGGGACTCGCCGACACCGACGAGAACTCGGTCTGGGAGATCCGTCCGGGCATCTACGTGTTCACTTGGCGCGAGAAGGTCATCCCGTGCGCGTCCGTCACCATCGCCGACCACCGCAACGTGCGCTCCATCCGGTCGCACGGCGTGCTGTTCGGGCTCGACGAGTCCGGCGAAGTGCCGACGCACTTCACTTTCGGAGCGTACGGGCGGCTGCTGAGCAACACGGTGCACCCCGACCAGTACGACCCGGCCGTCACGCGATGAGCACGGTCGACGGCGGAGAACCCGGGCAGGCCGACCTGCTCGTCACGAACGCGACCGTGCACACGGTCGACGCCGAGCGGTCGCGCGCGGAGGCGTTCGCCGTGCGCGGCGGCCGGATCGTCGCGGTCGGCTCGGCGGACGACGTCGCGCGGCTGCGCGGTCCGGAGACCCGGGTGATCGACGCGGGCGGCGCGTTCGTGATGCCCGGGCTGGTCGACGTGCACAACCACCACGCGCACGCCGGGCGGGCCGAGCTGTTCGAGCTGACCTTCTCGAACGGCGCCGGCTACGACGAGATCCTCGACGCCGTACGGTCGTACGCGGCGACGAAGGAACCCGACGAGTGGATCGTCGGCAGCAGCTGGGGCACGGGACTCCTCGACCTGCTCGGGCACGCCCAGGCGCGGCGCGGGCTCGACGAAGCGGCCGGGGGCCGTCCCGTGCTCCTCACCGACGACAGCCACCACAACCGGTGGGTCAGCTCGCGGGCCCTGGAATTGGCCGGGATCGACGCCTCCACCCCGGACCCGGACCGCGGCGTGATCGTGCGCGACCCGGAGACGGGCGAACCGAGCGGCGTCCTGCTCGAAGCTGCCGGCCTGCTGGTGGAGGAGGTGGCGCAACCGGTCGTCGCGCTGAACGCCGCCCAGCAGCAGCAGTCGTCGGCGCGCGCCATCGAGATCGTGCACTCCTACGGGATCACAACGTTCCAGGATGCGGCGATCTCGCTCGACCAGATGCGTGCGCTCAAAGCACTCGACGACCGCGGAGAGCTGAGCGCCTGGGTGGTGTCGTCGATGACGGTCAACGACCAGATCTTCGGATACACCGAACTCGGGGATGCGCTGATCGCCCACCGCGCCGAACTCACCGGCGAGCACCACCGGCCGGACTTCATCAAGATCTTCCTCGACGGCACGCCTCCGGCCCACAGCGGGGCCTTCCTGGAGCCGTACCTTCCCTCGGACGCGCACGGCGCGCACTTCCACGGAACCACCACGATGCCCGCCGGCGAACTGCTCGACTGGCTGCGCCGGACCGCCGCGCAGGGCATCTCCGCCAAGATCCACTGCTCGGGAGACGCCGCGGTGCGGATGGTCCTGGATGCGGTGGAGACGATCCGCGCGGAGGGCCACACCGCGCCGCTCTACCAGATCGCCCACGGACAGTTCATTGCGGCGGACGACCTCCCCCGGTTCGCGCAACTGGGGGTGTCGGCCGACATCTCGCCCTTCCTGTGGTTCCCCGGCGTGATCGCCGACGCGCTGAGCACGGTGCGTCCGGCCGAGGAGGTCGCTGGGCTCCAGCCGAACCGCGCGCTGATCGACTCTGGCGCGCTCGTCGCCGGAGGGTCGGACTGGCCGGTGAGCGAGACACCGAACGCCTGGGAGGGCATCGAGGGCCTGGTGACACGCGCCGACCCGTCGGGGCAGCGCTCCGGCGTCCTCGGGATCGAGCAGGCCATCACGCTGGACGAGGCCATCGCGGTGTTCACCGTCAACGGCGCGACCGCGATGGGCCTCGGCGACGTGACGGGCTCGATCGAGCCGGGCAAGTCGGCCGACTTCGTCGTGCTCGACCGCGACCCGTTCGCCGTGCCCGCCCACGAGCTCCACCTGGTCACCGTGCAGGCGACGTACTTCGAGGGCGAACAGGTCTTCTCCCGCGGCTGAGGGCGCCGTCCGCGGCGCGGGCGAGCGGTTACCCTACACTTGTTGACTATGCTGCTGTTCTGGCCGACGTCTGTTCTGGCCGACAGCTGTGCTGGCCGACGACGCCATCGTGACCGGTCAGCGCACGTCTTGAGGGGAGCCGAATGCCCAAGGTGATCGACCACGATCAACGCCGTTCCGACATCATCGATGTGACCTGGGCGCTCATCGTGAAAGGCGGCCTCGAGGCGGCGACGATGCGCGAGATCGCGAGCGAGGCCGGCTTCGCCAACGGGGCGCTCAAGCACTACTTCCCCGGCAAGGACGAGATCATCCAGGGCACATACGACCGCGCCCTCGGCATGATGAGCGAAGGCGTCGCCACTGCCGTCGGCGACGCGACAGGGCTCGCAGCACTGCGCGCGATCGTCTACGCGTCCGCACCGCTCACGGAAGAGGCCATCGTTGCCGGCCGGGTGCTCCTCAGCTTCTGGGAACGCGCGATGTCGAACGACGATCTGCACCAGGCCTACCTGTCGCACCTCACCAGCTGGCGCGGCGGCCTCCTCACCTACATCGAGCAGGGCAGAGCGGACGGCGACATCCGCACCTCCACCCCGGACGAACAGCTCGTCGACGAGATCGTCCTCATCAACGTCGGCGCGAACGTGATGAGCCTGATCGCCCCGCAGCTCTCGACGCCCGACCTGCTGGAAGCGCAGCTCGACGCGTTCTTCCAGCGCATCACGACGGCGTAGCCCGCGCGCCCGGCCAGACGAGCCACAGCGGACGTCCCGCTCCGCCTCGAACGGCGAAGAGCCGCCCACCGGCACAGGCCGGTGGGCGGCTCTTCCTTGCAGAGCAGGTCAGGCTGCGTCTGCGATGAGGATGCGCGGGCTGCCCGGCAGGGCGACCGTGCCCCTGGGCGTCCAGCCCGCAGCCTCCAGCCACTCCCTCACGACCGACTCCGGGTAGACCACGGTTCCGTCGATGTTGAAGTACTCCCCGGCGTGCAGTGCGTCGATCTTGCGCTGCTCCTCGTCGTCGTCCAGGTAGAAGTCGAGGACCACCAGGGTTGCACCCGGCGCCGCCGCGGCGCGGGCGCGCTGGAAGATGCCGCGGTTCTCGTCGGCGTCGAAGCGATGGATGACGTGGTTGACCAGCACGAGGTCGTGCTCTCCCCCTGGGTCGGCCGTCGCCGTCTCCGCGCCCTCGACGACCGACCGTTCGGCGAGCCCCGCCGCCTCCACCGCCGCCTGGATGGACGGGACGGACTGCGGGTCGAACACGAACCGCGTGTGCAGCTCCGGGTTCGCGCGCATCGCGTTGACCGCGAACGCCGGGCTCAGCCCGCCGAGGTCGAGCGCGTTGCGGTACGGGGTGAAGTCGAAGTTCCGCACGAGCATCGCCGCGTGCAGTTCGTTGTACGTCATGACACCGTCGAGGAACGCTCCCCAGCCGGCGTCGTCCAGGTCGAGCGTCCCGGCGTCGTCGGTGTCGACCGTGGAGTCGTAGCCGAGCCACTGCGGGTAGCTGGTGGCGTTGAGGAACGCGAGGAACGGGGTGAGGTCGAGCTCGGCGCGGTCTCCGGTCAGGTAGGCGGCGGCGTCGGCGCTCAGTGCGTAGCGGCCATCGGTCCTGGTCAGCAGCCCCTGCGCGGCCATGCTGTCGGCCAGGATGCGGAGCTGCCGCTCGGAGACGCCGGTGGCGGACGCGAGCCCCGCGACATCCAGCGGGCCGTCCGAGAGCGCGGAGAACAGCCCGACGCGGCTGGCGGCGAACAGCTGTTTGGCGCCCATGAATCCGATGGCGATGTCGACGATCGCGTCGGGCGTTGCTGCACGGGTTGAGGTCACTTGTCACGCTCTTTCTGTCGTGGCTCGTCGCGGGGACGGCACTGTCTTGGCGATTCTCCCCTGACTCTACAGACGTTGACGTTTATTTTCTACTAACATAGAAAAACGTTCGCAACGGCGCCGTCACACGTCAAGGGAGACCAGCATGACCACCTCGCCCCTCGCCATCCGCTCCACGATCGCGCCCGGCAGCACGCTGCCGCCCGTCATCCTCCTGCACGGTTTCGCGTCGAGCGGAGCCGACGACTTCGCCGGCACCGGATGGCCGCAGACCTTCGCCGACGCCGGGCGCACGACCCACATCGTCGACCTCCCCGGCCACGGCGACTCCCCCGCCGTCACGGACGACGCCGCGACCACCACCGCGGTGATCGCGGCACTCGTCGCGGCCATCGACACCCTCGGAGCCGACCAGGTGGATGTGGTCGCGTACTCCCTCGGCGCGCGGCTCGCGTGGGAGCTGCCCGCCGCATCCACTGGCCGGGTGCGCCGCCTGGTGCTCGGCGGCCTGAGCCCCTTCGAGCCGTTCGCCGCCGTGGATGTGGGTGCGTTGCGTCGGACCGTCGACGGCAGGGAAGCTCCCACCGATCCGCTCACCGGGATGATGGCCGCCATGGTCACCGTGCCCGGCAGGGACACCGCATCCCTGATCGCCCTCATCGCCGGGCTCGGCTCCGAACCGTTCGCGCCCCAGGACGGCGCACCCGATGTGCGGACCCTGTTCGTCGCCGGAGCCGACGACCCGATGTCGGGTGGCATCGACGACCTGGTCGCCGCCGTGCCAGGGGCGAACATCCTGCGCGTGCCCGGCGACCACCGGGGCGCGTTGGACAGTGCCGAGTTCCGGAATGCCGCGGTGGCGTTCCTGGCGGACTGACGCCCCTGACCGGGTGCGCCGCCGTTCAGCGGCGCACCCGCGGCGGGCGAACGCTACACGCTCCACGTCCCGTCCGCACTCACCGCGCGGTCCAGCCACAGCTCCTCCGTCGCCGCGCGCAGCGCGTCCGCCCCGACCCGGTCGAGCACTTCCAGCGCACCCAGATTGTCTTCCAGCTGCTCCGCGCGGCTCACGCCGAAGAGCACGTTCGCCGTCGCCGGATGCGCGAGCACGAACGCGAGCCCCAGCTGCGTCGGCGTCGCGCCGAGCGAGGCCGCGATCTCCTGCACGCGCGGGTACGCGGCGACGATCCGCTCCCGGATGCCGCCGACGTCCGCGCCGATCTTGCGGGACGGCGCGAGCTTGCCCGCGAGGATGCCGCCCTCGAAGACGTCGGACGCCTGAAGGGCGAGCGCGCCGGAGCGGAACAGCTCGCCGTAGTGCGAGCCCTCCGCCATCGTGCGCCGCACCAGGCCGTATTTGAGCTGCGCGAACGTCGGCGGCGTGAGCCCCTCGTCGCGCGCGAAGTCGATGGCGAGGCGCACGTCGTCGATGGCCCAGTTGTTGACACCCCAGGCGTCGAACCGTCCGGCCGCGATCTGGGCGGCCACGTCGGTGACGATGGCGCGCACATCCACCTCGCCGAAGTAGTCGCCGACCACCACGAGGTCGGCCCCGTCGACGCCGATGCGGTCGAGGGAGGTGGCGAGCTGGTCAGCGAACGTCGTCGCCGGGTACTCCCAGAGCCAGAGTTTCCCGCAGAGCAGGTAATCGTCCCTGGTCAGTCCGGATGCGCGGACCGCCTCGCCGAAGATCAGGTCGGTCTTCGCGTTCTCGGCGTGCGGGCCCATGTTGTAGTGCGCCACGTCGAAGAACGCGGCGCCGACCCCGTGGGCACGACGGATGAGGGAGACCGCATCGTCGAACTCCATCCGGTCCCAGGTGTTCCAGGATCCGAGGGCGAACACGGGCACCTCGGGTCCTCCCGGGCCGAGCGTGCGGGTGGGGACGGTACCGGTGAATGACACGACTGGCCTCCTGAAGCAGCTTCGCTTTTTTCTACGTTTGTATAATATAACTGCATTCGGCGCCATGACGTGGTGGCGCGATGCCTGACAAGGAGAGATCCGTGACCGAAACCCGCACTGTGCTCATCACCGGTGGAGGCGGCGGCATCGGCCGCGGCATCGCCGAAGCCTTCCTCCAGAACGGCGACCGCGTCGTGCTCGCCGACGTCGACGCCGACACCGTCGGCCGCGTCGCGAGCGAGATCGGCGCCTCCGCCATCGCTCTCGACATCACCGACGAGGCCGCCGTCGCGGCAGCGGTCGAGGAGATCGCCGCCGACCACGGCCGCATCGACGTGCTCGTCAACAACGCGGGCATCCTGTCGGTGCACGGACGCCTCACCGACCTCAGCGTCTCCGACTACGACGCCATCGTGCGCGTCAACATCCTCGGCACCTTCGCGGTGACCCAGGCGGTCGCCCGTCACATGACGGCGGCGGGCACCCGCGGCGCCATCGTCAACATCTCCTCGATCGGCGGACGCCAGCCGACGCCCGGGATGGGCGCATACGAGTCGAGCAAGGCGGCGGTCGACTCGATCACCCGCTGGGCGGCGATCGAACTCGCCGCCGCCGGGATCAGGGTCAACGCGGTCGCGCCAGGGCCGGTCCTCACGCCCATGCTGCAACTCGGGATGCCCGAAGGCTCGCCGGAGCGCGCGGCCTGGGCGTCGCGCATCCCACTGGGGAAGCTGGCGGAGGTGGACGACATCGCGCCCGCCGTGCTGTTCCTGGCCGGGCCGGGCGCTGCGCACATCACCGGAACGAGCCTCGCGGTGGACGGCGGGCAGTTGCTGGTCTGACGGTGAGAGGCAGGACGGCGTGCGTTGCGCCTCGCGACGCACGCCGTCCTTCTTGTCAGTCCTGGTACCCGGTTTGTCAGTCCTGGTACACCGGTGTCCGCTCGTACACGATCTCTCCGTCCACGACCGTGAGGTCGACGCCCACGCGCGGAAGCTCCGCCGCCGCGACGTGCAGCGGGTCGGCCTCCAGCACGCACAGGTCCGCGACCTTGCGCGGTTCGAGCGTCCCCTTCCACGGCTCCGCGCCGTCCTGACGCGCCGGCGCGACCGTGTAGCCGCGAAGCAGTGCGCGCATCCTGTCGCTCTCGGCGGTCGGCCCGCTGGCGGGGGCGCCCAGCCAGGCGTCCGCGTCCGCGATGCCCTGCCGCCAGTCCGGTGCGAGGATGGGGGCGTCCGAGCTGAGCGAGACGGAGACGCCGGCGCGCTGGGCGGCGGCGATCGGCCACGCCGCCGCCGCGACCTCGTCGCCGAGCACGGCGGCCAGCCATCCGGCCGTCTTCACCGCGATCCCCGGCTGCACGTTCAACCCCATCCCCAGGGCGGCCATGCGCGCGAGCGCGCCAGGACTCACCAGGTCGCCGTGGATGATGTAGTGCCGCAGCTCCATCCTGCTCTCGCGCATCGCGTCGCCGACGGCGTCGACGGCGGCGTCGATGGTGCGGTCGCCGGTGGCGTGGATGCCGACCTGGTAGCCGAGGCGGTTGGCCTCGACGATCATCCTGCGCAGGTTGTCCTCGCGCTCGTCGGCGTCGAGGCCGGCGACGAGAAGGCCGCCGGAGGTGCCGTCCGGGTAGCGGTGGCGGGTCCAGGCCTGGTGCATCGGCGGGATGCCGTCGGCGAACAGTTTCACCCCGGCCACCCGCAGCCAGGCCGGACGCGTCGTCTCACGGTCGAGCGCACGCAGACCGGCCGTCACGTCTCGCAGGGTACTCGGACCGTCGAGGACGCCGAACAGAGCGAGCACGTTCACCCTGGCGGTGAGGCGCCGTTCCGCTTCGAGTTCGACGTAGGCCTCGAACACGTCCTGGGCGAAGCAGCCGGTCGCGCCGCCGTCCTCGCCTGGGCCGATTCCCGGCTCGGTGTAGCTCGTGATGCCGAGGGAGGCGATCAGTTCGCCCGCGCGGAGGATCGCTGCGCGGCGCTCGGCACGCGTGCTGACCAGCGGCGCGGAGTGCGAGGTGTCGTGCGGGTCGCCGTCGACCGGCGCGGGTGCAGGTGCGGCGGCGGTCGCGGCGGACGGCGCCGCTGACGGAGCGGAAGCGCTGGACGCATCGGCCCCCATCCCGCCGAACACCGTGTTCGGCCACATCGCCCCGAGCCAGGTCGCGTGCAGGTGCGAGTCGTTGATCCCCGGCAGCACCGCCCGCCCGTCGAGTTCGATCACGCGGGTGCGGCGGCCGATGGAGGCGGTCACGTCTGCGTCGCTGCCGACCCTCAGGATGCGGCCGTGGCGGATGGCGATGGCTGTGCCGGTCGTGTCGTCCTCGTCGAGGGTGTGCACGGTGCCGCCGCGCAGCACGAGGTCTGCGCTGGGGTCTGGGGTGTCGCGTCGCTGCACTTCTCCTCCTTGAGAGGGCTCGCTATTTTGGTCAACGTATGTAGAATAACCCACATCGACGACCGGATGCGCAGTGCAGCCACCGGAGACCGTCGAACGGATTGGAGACTTCGATGGCGAATCACGGCACCAGCATCCCGGGCAGCACCCCGACCAGCATCCCGGGCAGCACCCGCGCGGCCGTCCTCACGGCACACGGCGAGCCGCTGACCCTGCAGGAGGTCCCGCTCCCCGAGACGCTCGAACCCGGCGCCGCCCTGGTGCGCATCCGGTGTGCAACGCTGTGCGGCACCGACATCGAGATCTGGTCGGGAAAGATGACCTTTCCCGGAATGCTGCCGATGATCCTCGGCCACGAGATGGTCGGCGAGGTCGTCGCCACGGGAGAAGGCACCAGGGATGCGCTCGGTCGCCCCCTCGGCGTCGGCGACAGGATCGGCTGGTCCGAGTCCACCTGCGGCGAGTGCTTCGGCTGCACCGTGCTGCGCGAGCCGGTGGCCTGCTCGAAGCGCGGCTACGGCTTCCTGCAACGCTCCGACGTTCCTCCGTTCGCGACCGCCGGGCTCGCCGACTATGCATACGTCACCCCCGGCGCCGCCAAGCTGCTGATCCCGGAGGAGGTCGAGGACACCTGGGCGTCGATGGCGGGATGCGCGGCCAAGACCGTGCTGCGCGCCTTCCACCGCGCCGGCGGGGTGCGCCCTGGATCCAGGGTCGTCGTGCAGGGCTCGGGCGCCCTCGGCATCTTCGCGACGGCGGTCGCGCACCTCTCCGGCGCCGGGACCGTGATCACGGTCGGCGCTCCGGCCGACCGGCTCGCGGCGGCGCAGCGGTTCGGCGCCGACCACGTTGTCGACATCGCGGGCGGCTCGGAGGCGACCATCCAGCGGGTGCTGGAGCTGACAGACGGCCAGGGCGCCGATCTGGTGATCGACCTCGCCGGGGCTCCGAGCGTCGGGCCGGAGGCGGTCGCGATGGCGGCGCAGCGCGGCACGTTCGTGGTGGTGGGGAGCACGGGCCCGACCGGCGATCCGGTGTCGCTCAGCACGATCATGGGCAAGGAGCTGACGGTCGTCGGCTCGCTGAACGGCGACATCGCCGACTACTACCGCGCCATCGAGTTCTTCCGCAGCTTCGCGGACCGCCTGCCCTGGGACGAGCTGTTCAGCGCGCCCGTCGGGCTGGCGGAGGTGTCGGAGAAGGTCGCGGCGATGGCCGGACTCGGCGAGATCAAAGCCGTCATCGACCCCCGCATCGGCTGACAGCACGACGACGACGAAGACAACGACAACGACGACGAAGGAACTGTCATGACGACGACGGACACCACCCCCGGCACCACCCCCATCCCCCGGCGCCCGATCGGCACGTCCGGCCTCCACGCCTCCGTGCTCTCGCTCGGATCGTGGCACACCTACGACCGGATGGACTTCGCCGACGCGGTCGACATGGTCTCGTTCGCCGTCGAGCACGGCGTGAACCTGTTCGACGTCGGCGTCTACGGGTTCCGCGGGATGCAGCCCCCGGTGTTCACGGACGTGCTGTTCTCCGCGATCGTCCGGGCGGCGCGCCTGCAGCGGGAGGACTTCCTGCTGTCGGAGAAACTGTGGCTCGAAGGGTTCGGCGACGACGGCTTCCGCCCGCAACTGGAGCACGCCCTGTTCCGCGTCGGCAGCGAGTACGCCGACCTGGTGATCCTGGGCGACCTGCGCAGGGACGACCTGGAGTTGCGGGACCTCGTGCTCGACCTGGCGGCGCTCACCGACGCCGGGCTGATCCGGGCGTGGGGCGTCAACAACTGGTCGGCCACGAACATCCAGTCGCTGATCGACATCGCAGCCGCAGAAGGCGTGCCAGGGCCGCAACTGGCGCAGCTCAAATACAGCGTCGCCCGCCGCTCCATCCCGGACGGCGAACCGTTCGCGCGGTTGTTCGCGCAGGGGCTGACCATGCAGGCCTCCGACGTGATGGAGGGCGGCATCCTCGCCGGCAACGTCGCCCCAGGCCGCGAGGTCGGCCGCGACCCCGGCTCGATCAGGGAGCGCATCGTCGCGGACGTCCCCGCGTTCTCGGCCGTCGCCGACGAGCTGGGGACGTCCCCTGCGCAGCTCGCCGTCGCGTTCACCCTCACCCACCCGGCCACGACCACCACGCTGTTCGGCGCGAGCCGTCTGGAGCAGGTGCAGCAGAACCTGGAGGCGGTCGCCCTGGTCGAGCGCGTCGGCGCGGCGGAGTTGCGCGCCAGGGTCGAGCCGTTCTGGGCGGACAAGGGCGTCGTCGACCCGGAAGGGCCGTGACCGGGACACCCGGCACGAAACCGTCACCGCACCCCGTACACCACACGCCGCACACCGACCCCAGGAGCACGCATGACCATCGCAGAACAGAGCACCCCCGTCGCCCGCGTCCCGTTCGATCCGGAGATCGCCCCCGTGCTCGACGCGCTCGCCCAGAACCCGCAGCCCGCCCTCAGCCGCGAGACTCTCCACCTCTCCCGCGACGGCGCGGCCACGATGTTCCCGAGCACGGAGGAGGTCATCGGCGACCTCCCGATCGACACTTTCGAGCTGGTCGTCCCCGGCCCGGCGGGAGCGCCCGACATCGAACTCACGGTGCTCGTCCCCCGCGGCCACGACGCCACGAAACCCGCTCTGCCCGCCCTCTACAACATCCACGGCGGCGGGATGATCGTCGGTCACCGCAGCTGGGAGACAGCCCGGATGGTCGAGCTGGTCGCCGAACTCGGCGTCGTCGCCGTGAACGTGGAATACCGGCTCGCCCCGGAGAACCCGTTCCCGGCCGGGGTGGAGGACTGCTACGCCGGGATCGCCTGGCTGTCGGAGCACGCCGCCGAGCTCGGAGTCGACGCCGATCGCATCGTGGTGATGGGCGGCAGCGCGGGCGGCGGCTTCTCCGCCGCGGTGTCCCTGCTCGCCCGCGACCGCCGCGGGCCCGCCATCGCTGGACAGCTGCTGCTCTGCCCGATGCTCGACAACACCAACACCACCGTGTCGAGCCACCAGTACGCCGGTGTCGGCACCTGGACGCGCGAGGCGAACCTGCTCGCCTGGGAGTGCGTGCTGGGCGAGGAGCTCGCGTACAGCCGGGAAGCGTCCGCGTATGCCGCCCCGACCCGCGCGACCGACCTGGCCGGGCTCCCTCCCGCGTTCATCGAGGTGGGGGCTGCCGAGCCGTTCCGCGACGAAGACGTGGAATTCGCCTCCCGGATCTGGGCCGTCGGCGGCACCGCTGAACTGCACGTCTGGTCCGGCGGCTTCCACGGGTTCGACATGTACGCGCCGCAGAGCGAGCTGACCAGGGCGGCACTCGCCTCCCGGTTCTCCTGGCTGCGCCGCATCCTCGGTCTCTGACGGACTCGACCGCCACCTCGAAAGGACAGCGATGACGCCCAACGCGACGAGCAGCCCCGCGACGAGCACCCCCGCGACGCACGACCCCACGAGCCACGACACAGCGACGCACACCCCCGTGCCGTACGACCCCGCCCTGGAACCGGGTCTCACCGCCTTCCTCGACCTGGTCGAGCGCATCCCGTTGCGGGCGGACACGATCCTCGCCAACCGGGCGCACTTCGCCACGATCATCCCGCCGATCGACGCGCAGCTCTCCGGCCGCGCGGCGACGGCCGATCACCGGACGATCCCCGGCCCACCCGGAGCGCCCGACGTCGAGGTCACCATCGTGCGCCCCACCCAGCAGGCTCCGGATGCGCCGGGCGTGCTGAGCATCCACGGCGGCGGGCAGGTGCTCGGCACGCGGTTCTTCGGCACCGGGGAGCTGATCGACCTCTCCGAGCAGTACGGCGCCGTCGGCGTCGCCGTCGAGTATCGGCTCTCTCCCGAACATCCGGGCACGGCGGCCGGGGAGGACTGCTACGCGGCGCTCGTCTGGTTCGCCGCGCACGCGGACGAGCTGGGCGTCGACCCGGCGCGCATCATCGTCTCCGGCGCGAGCGCGGGCGGCGGGCTGTCCGCGGCCGTCGCACTGATGGCGAGGGACAGGGGCGGTCCCGCTCTCGCCGGGCAGCTCCTCAACTGCCCGATGCTCGACGACCGCAACGAGACCGTCTCCTCCCGGCAGTACGACGGCATCGGCGCCTGGGACCGCAACAACAACGACACAGCGTGGGACGCGATCCTCGGCGCGGACCGGTTCACCGACGCGGTGTCGCCGTATGCGGCACCCGCTCGCGCGAGCAACCTCTCCGGCCTGCCGCCCGCCTACATCGAGGTAGGGGCCGCCGAGGTGTTCCGCGACGAGTCGATCGCGTACGCGAGCAGGATCTGGGCAGCGGGCGGCACCGCTGAGCTGCACGTCTGGTCCGGCGCGTACCACGGCTTCTCCGGCTTCTCTCCCGACGCCCTGGTGTCGAAGGCGGCCATCGAAGCGAGGGACAGCTGGCTGCGCCGCACGCTGGGCGCGCCGCTGCGCTCGCAACACCCGCAACACCCCACCCGGCCGTGACCGGGATCGCGGCGGCCGTACCGGTGATGAGCGTGCGGAGGAGCATCCTGGTGCTCGGCCTGCTCGAAGCATTCGGGCCGCTGTCGATGGACCTCTACCTGCCGCAGCTTCCGCAGCTCGCGTCGTCGCTCGGCACCAGCGACGCGCTCGCCCAGGCGACGATGTCGGTCTGCATGATCGGCCTCGGCGTCGGGCAGCTGGTCGCCGGTCCGCTGAGCGACCGCTACGGTCGACGCCGCCCGCTGCTGGTCGGCGTCGCGCTGTTCACGCTGCTCTCGCTGGCCTGCGTGCTGGCCCCGAACATCCAGGTGCTGCTCGTCGCGCGGCTGCTGCAGGGGCTGGCCGGATCGGCGGGGCTGGTGATCACGATGGCCGTCGCGCGCGACCTGTACAGCGGCGTCGAACTGTCCAGGATGCTGTCGATGCTCGCCGTGGTCAGCGCCTCCGCCCCGATCGTCGCGCCTGTGGTCGGCGGAACGCTCGCCATCGTGATGGACTGGCGCGGGATCTTCGGCGTGCTCACCGGCATCGGCCTCGCCCTGTTCCTGCTCGCGTTCCTCGGACTGAAGGAGACGCTGCCACCCGGGATGCGGCACAGCGGCGGGCTGCGCACGACCGCCTCGCACCTCGGCACGCTGCTGCACGACCGGCTGTTCGTGGCGATCGTGATCGCGGCGGCTGCGGGAGGGACGGCCTTCTTCGCCTACCTCTCGATGTCGAGTTTCGTGCTGCAGGACCAGTTCGGGCTGAGCCCGCAGCTGTTCAGCCTGTTCTTCGCGATCAACGCGCTCGCCAATCTGCTCGGCGCGCAGCTCAGCCGGCTGCTCGTGCGGAGGCTCGGACCGGCACGGATGTACCTGACCGGTCAGCTCGCGACCGCGGCGGCCGCCATCCTGCTGCTGGTGTCCGTGCTGCTCGGCTGGGGGCTGCCCGGCGTGCTCTCGGCGCTCGCGCTGTTCCTGTTCTCGTCCGGTGTCGGCGGGCCGAACGGCACGACGCTCGCCCTCGGCGCGCACTCCGCGCGGGCCGGGACGGCGGCGGCCGTGCTCGGGACGGTCACGTTCACGGTCGGGCCGCTGGTCGGGCCGTTCGCCTCGCTCGGCGGTTCGACGGCGATCGCGATGGCGCTCACCATCGCGATCGCCGCCGCCGTCTCCGGCGTGGTCGCGGCACTGGTCGTCGGCCGGGCACTCACGCCCGCGCCGACGCGGGTGCTCACGCCCCCGCTCACTCCCCCGCGAGGATGAACGCGGCGGCCTTCTCGCCGATCAGCACGCTCGGCGCGTTGGTGTTCCCCGTCGTCACGCGCGGCATGATCGACGCGTCGGCCACCCGCAGCCCTTCGACGCCGTGCACCCGCAGCCGCGGACTCACCACGGCCTGAGCATCCACGCCCATCGCGCAGGTGCCGACCTGGTGGTGATAGGTGACGGCGGTGGAGCGGACGTAGTCTGCCAGGTCGTCGCCGTCGCCGACCGCGGCGCCTGGGTACAGCTCGGCCGCTCCCCACGCCGCCAGGGCCGGCCGGGCGCCGATGCTGCGGCACTGCCGCACCGACGCGACCAGTGAGGCCACGTCGTCGGCGTGACCCAGCGCATCCAGGTCGATCAGCAGCGGGTCGCGCGGGCCAGGGCCGGACAGCGTCACGCTGCCGCGTGCCTTCGGCGAGACGATCCCGGCCATCAGGGTGAAGCCGTCGGCGGGGCCGGTCATGCCGTCTTGGTACATGGGGACAGAGAAGTGGATGGGCTGGGTGTCCGGCACCTCGAGGCTCTCGTCAGACTTCCAGAACAGGTGCGATTGCGTCACAGAGACCCCCGCCCGCGGCGCACCGACCTCGCGCTCGGTGGTGAAGATCACCGGGGAGAGCAGGTGGTCGTGCAGGTTCTTGCCGACGCCCGGCAGGTCCACCACCGGCTCGATGCCGACCGCGGAGAGTTCGTCCGCCGGACCGATGCCCGACCGTAACAGGATGCGCGGCGAGTCGAGTGCGCCTGCGCACAGCACGACCTCGTCGGCGCGGAGCTGCTGCACCTCGCCGTCCTGCTCGAACTCCACGCCGACCACGCGCGGAACACCGTCGTCGCCCGGCTCGATCAGCAGCCGGTGCACCCAGCAGCCGGTGCGCACGTCCACCCGGTCGCGCACCGGCTTGAGGTAAGCGAGGTAGGTGTTGAGGCGATGGCCGTCGCGCACCGTGATCTGCTGCTGCGAGACGCCGTCCAGGTGGTCGCCGTTGTAGTCGGGGTTGTGCTCCAGCCCCTCCTCCACCGCCGCGTCGACGATCGACTGCTGAATGGGGTCCAGGGCGTAGTCGTCCGTCACGTCCAGCAGGCCGTCGGCGCCGTGCAGCTCGGAGGCGCCACCGGAGAAGCGCTCGATGGCCTTGTACACCGGGAGCACGTCGCTCCACGCCCAGCCGTCGTTGCCGAGCGACGCCCAGTGGTCGAAGTCGGCCGGCGCGCAGCGAACCCAGATCATCGCGTTGAGCGCGTGCGAGCCGCCGAGCACCTTGCCGCGCGGAAGGTGCAGTCTGCGTCCGGCCGCGTGCTCCTGCGGCACCGTGAAGTAGTCCCAGTCGTCCGCGCTGTGCCACAGCTCGCCCATCCTGCTCGGGTCGTGGATGGCCGGGTTGCTGTCCTCGCCGCCCGCCTCCAGCACGGTCACGGCCACACCGGCATCCGCCAGCCTCCTGGCGACGACCGAGCCGGCCGAACCTGCTCCGATGACGATCACGCTGCGCGCATCATGGTTCTCGGCCACGGGTGTCCTCTCCTTCGAGCGTCCCTCGAGTTCTCCCCCCGAGTTTCTTCCCCGAGGCTCGCACGCCACGCGCGCGCGGCGGAACGGCTCACGCCCGACCATTCGCTCACCGACAACGCTCGTGCCGCACCGGTCAAGACACCGTGCAGCGCGCCCACGGATACTGCTTGCGTGGGCGTCCGTCAACGGCCGGCCACACGTCTCGTCCCGGCTACGCAAAGGAGCACGAAGTGGCCACCAAACTGTTCATCGACGGCGAGTGGACGGAGGCGTCCGGCGGCGCCATCGCCACCGTCGACCCCGCCACCGAGCAGGTCATCGAGGAGGTGGGCACCGCATCCAGTGCCGACGTGGATGCGGCCGTCGCCGCAGCCCGCGCCGCCCTCGGGAAAGCCGAATGGGCCGGGCTCCTGCCGATCCAGCGGGCGGCGCTGCTGTTCCGCCTCGCCGACCTGATCGACGAGCACCACGACGAGCTCGCCGCCCTGGAGACCCGCGACCAGGGGCAGCCGCTCGGCATCTCCAAGATGGTCAGCGTGACAGGAGCAGCCGAGCACTTCCGCTACTACGCAGGCTGGGTCACCAAGATCCAGGGCACCGTCAACCCAGTCTCGTTCCCGGACACCCTGCATTACACGCGCCGCGAGCCGGTCGGCGTGAACGCCCTGGTCACGCCGTGGAACTTCCCGCTGATGATCCTGGCCTGGAAGCTCGCCCCGGCGCTCGCCACCGGCAACACCGTGATCATCAAGCCGAGCGAAGTCACCCCGCTCACGAGCATCCGGCTGGTGGAGCTGTGCGCCGAGGCGGGCATCCCGAGCGGTGTCGTCAACCTCGTGACCGGCGACGGCGCGACCGGAGCGCTGCTCAGCGAACACATGGATGTCGACCACCTGTCATACACAGGCTCCACCGCGGTCGGGCGGATCATCACGCACGCCAGCGCGAACTCCAACCTCAAGCGCCTCACGCTGGAGCTCGGCGGCAAGGCGCCGTCGATCATCGCGGCCGACGCCGACATCGACGCGGCCGTCGGCGGCAACATCGCCGGCAGCATCCTGAACTCCGGGCAGGTCTGCGCCGCGTACACGCGCTTCTACGTGGACAAGAAGCGCGAGGCGGAGTTCGTCGAGAAGCTCGCGGGCGGCGTCTCCGGACTGCGGCTCGGCAACGGTCTGGAGGAGGGCGTCGACCTCGGCCCGCTCGTCTCGGCCAAGCACCTCGGCCATGTGGAGCGGCTGGTGGAGGTCGGCCGGCAGCAGGGCGCCGAGCTGATCACCGGAGGCACGCGCGTCGACGGCGACGGCTACTTCTTCACCCCGACGGTGTTCGCGGGCGTCACCGATGAGATGACGATCATGCACGACGAGATCTTCGGACCGGTCCTCTCCGTCACCAGCTACGAGGACGAGGACGAGCTCGACGCGATCATCGCCCGCGCCAACGACACCGAATACGGCCTCGCCGCGACCGTCTGGACGAAAGACATCGCCACCTCGCAGCGCCTCGCCAACGGCATCCGGGCCGGGGCGGTCTTCGTGAACATGCCGTCCATCCCGGACATGGCAGCCCCCTGGGGCGGCTACAAGGCGAGCGGCTGGGGCCGCGAGATGGGCCCCTGGGCGATCGACGCGTACACCGAGACGAAGTCGGTCTGGCTGCACTACTAGCCGGGCCAGACCGCCGCTCCCACGAACGAGTGGTCCCGAATTGCCGCGAGCGCATTCGCCCCACAGCAATTCGGGACCACTCGTTCGTGACGGCGCGGGTAGCGAGCGGCGCTACTCGTAGATGCGCGCGATCTCGCGCTCGATCGGGATGATGACCTCGGGGTTCTCCGGGGACTTCGGGCCGGGCACGTAGCGCACGGAGTGCAGAGCGCCCGCGAACGGGAACGACCTCCGCCGCTCGTACAGCTCCCAGTCCACAGGGCTGCCGCGGTCGACGCCAACGCTGATGCCGGTGAACGGCGCCATCCCGACCAGCTGCAGCACCGGGCCCAACTCGGCCACGCGCTCGCCGGCCGCCTCGACACCGATCAGCCACCGGATGCCCGGCAGCGCCTCGAAGCGCAGCGTCACGTCGCCGCCGCCCAGCGCCTCCAGCGGCACCGCCACCCGGTGCATCCGCCCGTACTCGTTGTACACGACGTGCAGCACCCCGTCCTCGACCCGCAGGGCGTACCCGCCGCCCTGGTCGCCGTGGGCGACGAGCGTGCCGTCGCCGGACGCCAGGTCGGCGCGCACCTCCACGTCGAAGCTGCGCAGTTTGGTGAGCTTGCTCGCCCGGAACCGTTCGAGCGTCGGCGTGCCGGGGTACAGCGTCACCGGCCGTTCCAGGTCGAGCTCGGTCGACGGCCGGTGCGTGAACAGCGAGCCGTCGTCGCCGAGCGGGAACACCGTGTTCCACCACCCGGCCGCCCGCCACGTCTCCGCCAGCTCCGCCACCCGCTCCGGATGCGCAGCCGCCAGGTCTGTCAGCTCGGTCGGGTCGGCGGCGAGGTCGTAGAGCCGCCATTCGGCGTCGGTGAACGCGTCGGCCCAGCGATGGTCGGTGACGATCTTCCAGCGTCCGCTGACGAACGCCCGGTTGCCCGCGAATTCGGAGTACTGCTCGGTGCGCACGGGCGGCGCCGACGCGTCCCGGAGCACCGCGTCGAACGGCACGCCGTCGACCTCCTTGGCCGGGAGCCCGGCCCGTGCGGCGAGCGGCGCGACTCCGGCGAGCGACAACAGCGTCTGGCCGAGGTCGGTGACGTAGGTGTACTGGTCGCGCACGCCGTCGTCCGACGCACCCCGCGGCAGCCCGGCGGGCCAGGAGACCACCAGCGGCACCCGGATGCCGCCCTCGTACGTCGCACCCTTGTAGAGCCGGAACGGCGTGTTCGACGCGTACGCCCATCCGGCCGGGTAGTGCGCGAACACGCGGGGACCGCCGATCAGGTCGGGGTCGCGGTCCACATCCCGCTCCCAGCCGGCCGGGAGTCCGGCGAGCTGCACGAACTGACTGAAGTAGCTGCGGGTGCCCTCCGTCCCGCCTTCGCCTGTGCCGCCGTTGTCGGACGCGACGACGATGATCGTGTTCTCGTACTCGCCGCTCTCTTTCAGCGCGGCGACGAGCCTGGCGAGGTTCTGGTCGACGTTGTCGACGGCCGCCGCATACACCTCCATGTAGCGGGCGAACAGCGCGCGCTGCTCGTCGGTGAGGTCGTCCCACGCCGTCACGGGCGCGAGCGGTTCCTCGTTGCGCGGAGCCGGAACCGTGCTGCGCGGAAACAGCCCGTCGCGCACCTGACGGGCGAACCTCTCCGACCGGATGTGGTCCCAGCCGCTCTCGTACGCGCCGCGGTACTTCGCGATATCGTCCGGCTTGGCCTGGATCGGACCGTGCACCGCGTGGTGGGCGAAATACAGGAAGAACGGCTTGTCCGCATCGTTCGCCCGCAGCCCGCGGATCATCCCGATCGCGCGGTCGGTGAGGTCGTCGGTCAGGTAGTAGTCGTCGCCGAACTCGTCGACGGTGACCGGACTGTTGTCGCTGACCAGCCGGTGCGGGTGGAACAGCGTGGTGAAGCCGTCCATCGACCCGTAGTAGCGGTCGAAGCCGCGCTGCACCGGCCAGGGCGCCTTGTCGGCTCCGTCGTGCATCTTGGACTCGGTCGTGAGGTGCCACTTGCCGACCATGAACGTCGCGTATCCGGAGGCACGGAACGATTCGGCGATGGTCGGAACGTCGTCCGCGATCTCCATCACGTAGCCGGGGAATCCCGGATCGGCGTGCACGACGGAGGCGAAGCCCGCCCGATGCGGGTTGAGCCCGGTCAGCAGAGCGGCGCGGGCGGGCGAGCAGACCGGGGTGGAGTGGTAGTTCGTGAACCGGTAGCCGCTCTCGGCGAGCGCCTGCACGGCCGGGGTGTCGATCTCGCTGCCGAACGGCGAGAGATCGCTGAACCCCAGATCGTCGAGCAGCACCACGATCACGTTCGGCGCGCCGTCCTCCGCCCGCACGCGTTCGGGCCACGACGGGGTGGAGGCGCTGGCCACCTCGGCGACGACGCCGTCGAAGTCTTCGTACCCTCTGCTCTGCTCCGGCGCGCCGTTCGATCCCACCCCGCTCACGCCGCCTGCTCGCGCAGCTTCAGCCATGCGGCCCGCCTGGCGGCCTGACCGGCCGGGTCGGCGACCGGCGACGCCATCAGCAGCCGCTTGCTGTACGGGTGCTGCGGGGCACTGGTGACCTGCTCTCCATCACCGGTCTCCACGATCTCCCCGCGGTACATCACGGCGACGCGGTGGCAGATCCTGCGCACCACCCCGAGGTCGTGCGAGACGAACAAGTACGAGACGCCGGTGTCGCGCTGCAGCTCGATGAACAGGTCGATGATCGTCGCCTGCGTCGTCAGGTCGAGCGCGCTCACCGGCTCGTCGCAGACGATCAGCCGCGGCTTCCGCACCAGCGCCCGCGCGATGGCGATGCGCTGCCGCTGGCCGCCCGAGAACTCTTTCGGGTATCGCTCGATCACGCTCGACGGCAGCTTGACGCGTTCCAGCATCTCGGACACCGTCGCGCGCGCCTCCCGCCGGCTCGTGCCCGCGGTCGCGAGCGGCTCGGCGAGGATGTCGCCGATGGTCATGGCCGGGTTCAGCGAGCCGTACGGGTCCTGGAAGACCACCTGGATGCTCGACGCCAGCTCCCGGCGCTTGGCGCCCTTGAGGTGGGTGATGTCCTCGCCGTCGAACCGGATCGTGCCGCTGGTGACGGGCACGAGGCCGAGGATCGCCTTGCCCAGCGTGGACTTTCCGGAGCCGGACTCCCCCACCAGGCCGACGCACTCTCCAGCGCCGACGTCGATGGAGACCTCTTTCAGCGCCCGGAACGAGCCCCGCCTGGTGCCGTAGTCGACCACGACGTTCTCCGCCGTCAGCAACGGCGCGGGATGCACGGGGGGTGTCATGCGAGGACCGCCTTTCGCGGGTCGGTGGGTTCCGCCGGGTCGGTGGCGTCTGAGGCTGCGGCGAGCGACGCATCCAGCTGGAAGCGGCTGGCCGCCCCGTCGAGCGATGCGGCGATCAGTTCGGCCGTGTACGGGTCGGACGGGCGGGAGAAGATCCGGTCGACCGTCCCGACCTCCACGATGCCGCCGTCGCGCATCACCACAACTCTGTCGCAGATGTCGGCGACGACGCCGAAGTTGTGGGTGACGATCACGAGCGCCATCCGGTACTCCTGCTGCAGCTCGCGCAGCAGTTCGAGCACCTCGGCCTGCACGGTCACGTCGAGTGCCGTCGTCGGCTCGTCGGCGACCAGCACGGACGGCTTGCCCGCGATCGCCCCGGCGATGAGCACGCGCTGCGCCATGCCTCCGGAGAGCTGGTGCGGGTACGACTTCATCACGCGCGCCGGGTCCACGATGCCGACCTTCTCCAGCATCGCCAGCGCCCGCGCCTTCGCGTCGGCCTTCGACAGCTTGTGCACGGAGCGCAGCGGCTCGGTCAGCTGGTAGCCGATCGTGTACGACGGGTCGAGGTTCGACATCGGCTCCTGCGGGATGTATCCCACCTCATGCCCGAGCAGCTTCTGGCGGTCTTTGTGCGGCATCCGCGTCACGTCGGCTCCGCCGATCCACAGGGCGTCGGCGCTGTACTCGCCGCCGGCGGGGAGCAGATCCAGGATGGAGAACACCGTCTGCGACTTGCCGGAACCGGACTCGCCCACGATGCCGAGCACTTCGCCGGGCGCGACGTCGAGCGTGATGCCGTGCACCACCTCGACCGTGCCGCCATCCGGGGTCGCGTAGTTCACCCGCAGGTTCTGCAGCTGCACGGCCGAGTCGGCCGACTTGTGCGCAATGGAGCCTGTGGACGACGTGATCGTCTCCGCCTCCGCACCCGCGCCGGAACCCGAGCGACGCCGCGAGCGCTTCTTCCTGCGTCCGACCGGCGTCCGCACGCTCACCACGTCGGCGAGCGTCGAGCCGAGAACGGCGAGGGCCGCGATGGTGATGCCGAGCGCGAGCGACGGCCAGAGCAGCAGCAGAGGGTTGGTCAGCATGTTGCGGAAGCCCTCGTTCATCATCGCGCCCCAGCCGGGCGTCTTGGCCCCGCCGATGCCGAGGAACTGGAGACCCGCCTGCATGCCCATCGCCATCCCGGCGGTGAGCGCCGTCTGGATGATCACGGGCGCGTACACCGCCTTGACGATGTGCCGCGACATGATCCGCGCGTTGCCGAGGCCGGAGACCTTGGCGGCGTCCACATACGGTTCGTTGCGGACGGCGAGCACGGTCGAGCGGGTGAGGCGGAAGTATCCGGGCGCCATGAACACGCCCAGCGTCGCCATCAGCACCGTGAAGTCGTTGCGCGTGCCCGCCGCCACAATCAGCAGGATGATCATCGCCGGGATGGCCTGCAGCGCGTCGCTCACCCAGGTGGCCGCCCTGTCGAAGAACCGGCCGAAGTATCCGGCGGCGAGACCGGCGGGGACGCCGACGATCACCGCGACCAGGATGGTGACGAACGCGCCCCACAGGGTCGACTGCGTTCCCCAGATCAGGCGGCTCAGCACATCCCGGCCCGCGCTGTCCCCACCCAGTGGATGCGCGGGGCTCGGCGGCGCCTTCGTCAGCGCGAGGTCGACGAAGTTGGGGTCGTGCGGCGACAGCAGCGGGGCGAAGAACGCCACCAGCACCACGAGAACCAGCACGGCGAACGAGATCGCGCCCGCCGGACGCCGGAGGAAGCGCACGAAGGTGGAGCCCCTGCGGCCTGCCCGCGGGTCGATGATCACTTCGGTCGGAGTCGTCATTGCACTCGCGCTTTCGGGTTGATCCAGCCGAGCGCCACGTCGAGGACGAAGTTCACGATCACCACGAAGACGACCGTGACGACGGTGATGCCGAGCAGGATGGGGATGTCGCCGTTCTGCGACGAACCGCTGGTGAGCGCTCCGATGCCCGGCAGGGAGAAGATCTGCTCCACCACGATCGCGCCGCCGAGCAGACCGACGAACATCAGGGCGAGCACGGTGAGGGAGGCGGGGGCCGCATTCCTGATCAGGTGCACCACGACCCGCCGCTGGGACAGCCCGCGGCTGCGCAGGGTGCGCATGTAGTCCTGGTTGTCAGCGGTGATGATCGCGTTGCGCAGCTGCTCCGCGATCATCACGATGGCCCCGAGCGAGAGCGCGATCGACGGGAGGGTGATCGAGCGCAGCCAGCCGTCGAGGCTGAGCGACGGCTGCACATAGCCGACCGCGGGGAACCAGTGCAGGTTCACGGCGAACCAGATCACCAGCACCAGGCTCACCCAGAAGCCGGGGAGCGCGAACAGGATGACGGACGCCGCCTTGATGATCTTGTCCAGGATCGAGCCGGGGCGGAGGCCCGCCAGCACTCCGAACAGGCCGCCGAACACGGCCGAGAGGATGGTCGCCGCCGTCACGACGGAGAGCGTGACGGGGAGCTTGATCGCGATCTGCGCGTTCACGGGCTGGAAGTTGCGCCACGACGTGCCGAAGTCGCCGACCACGGCGTGCGACGCCCACTCCCAGAACTGCACGAGCAGCGGACGGTCGGTGCCGATCTTCGCCGCGAGCGCAGCCTGCTGGGCCGGGGTCGCCGACGAGCCGAGGAGCCCGGCGGTCGGATCGCCGATGGCGGCGTGGGCGAGGAAGAACGTTCCCGTCGCCACGACGAGCAGGAGGATCACGCCGGAGACGAGCCTCTTGACCGTGAATCTGATCATGTCTTGTCCTGTCGGAGACGGAAGGGGTGGGTGCGGGGAGGAAGGGGAAGGCGGGCCGCGCTCTCACGCGGCCCGCCGGTGGGGCGTCAGCCCTTGACGGAGATCTGACTCAGGGTCGGGAACATCATTCCGGTCACGGGGGTGATGGAGATGTTCGAGGTGGAGACGTAGCTGTTGTTCGCCTGGTACCAGACGTCGAACCACGCCTTGCCGGTCACGAGCGTGTTCAGTTTCTCGATCTCGGCGGTCTGCTTGCTCGGGTCTGCGGCCAGGACCTTCTCGACCTGGGCCTGCACATCCGGGAACTGGTCGACCTGCGGCGTCGGGTTGAACCACTGCGGCAGGTTGATCATGCGCTGCACCGTCGCGACCGGGTTCGAGTCCATCGCGAGGAAGGAGACGAACATCGGGTACGTCGGTGCGTTCTTCTGGTAGTCCATGTACTGCATGTCGTCCCAGGTGACCTTGATGCCAAGCTGGCCGAAGGTCTGGTCGACGACCGGCTGCCAGACCTGGAACACCTGCGACATCGGCATGTGCAGCTCGAAGCCGTTGGCGTAGCCGGCGTCGGCGAGGAGCGACTTGGCCTTGTCGATACTGAACTTGTATTTGCTGTTCAGGCTCTTCAGGTTGCCGGGGGTGCCGTCCGGGAAGACCTGGTTGGACACCGCTCCCGCTCCACTGCCGACCGACTTGAGGATGCTCGCGCCGTCGAACGCGTAGTTCAGCGCCTGGCGCACCTTCTCGTTGCCGAGCGGCTTGAACTTCTCACCGGCGCGGTCGGTGAACTGCAGCCCGACCCAGCCGGAGACCTTGGCCGCGACGTTCCAGTTGTTCTCCTTGGCCTGCTTGAGCGCGGTGTCGTCTGCGTAGTTCACGTTGATCTGACCGGAGGCCATCGCGTTGTCGCGGGCCGTCGCATCCTGGATCGGGTAGATCGCCAGCGGGTCGAACGGGAACTGCTTCGCGTCCCAGTGGTTCGCGACCTTCTTGAAGTGGTACTCGGAGCCGGCGACGCTCGACGTCTCCAGCGTGTACGGGCCGGAGCCTTCGGGGGTCTTCGCGAGCGTCCCGGCCGCGATGGCCTTGGGCGCCATCATCCAGCTGCGGCCGATGCCCATGAAGTAGAGCAGGGTGTCGTCGCGCTTGGTGAGGTCGATCTCCAGGGTCTTGGCGTCGACCGCCACGAACTTCGAGACGCTCTGGTATGCCTCGCCGGAGCGTGCGCCCTTCTTCAGATAGTCGAGGCTCTTCACCGCTGCTGCCGCGTCGAAGGCCTCGCCGTCGCTGAACTTCACGCCGGTGCGGAGGGTCATGGTGACCTTCAGGAAGTCGTCGGAGACCTTCCAGGAGGTGGCGAGCGCGGGGGTGGGCTTGCCGTCGCCGTCGACGCTGACCAGCGGGTCGTAGACCGCCGACAGGTACGGGCCGTCGAATCCGATGTCGGCGAGGGACGGGTCCCAGCTGGTCACATCGGCGAAGTTCCCGATGTTGAGCGGGCCACCGGCGGCGCCGGTCGTCGTCTTCGTGTCGCTTCCCCCGGAGCCGCATGCGGTCAACGCAAGCGCGGTCACGGCGGCTACGGCCACCGCGATCATTGCTTTCTTCATGTCTTCTTCTCTCGGTTGGCAAGGCAGGAGGTAATTCGTCGAACGCTGCGCAGGCGTACGACACAGCAGTTACTGATCCGGTCGTCAACCGAGGTTGGCTACACATCGCTGTGTCGTGGCGGTAATTCTACAGTTGTTGACAAGAAAAACAACCTGTGGAGAAAAACGGGGTGAGACGAGCTTTTCACGACTCGTCCCGTCCGCGAAATCGCGAAGATGTACGGGATGATATACGATTCCCCCATGGCCGCCCCCGCGGGCGGAACCTCCGACGACGAAGGGACCGACAGGTGCTGGAAGACTCGACAATCCACGCGATCGCGGACGAACTGGCGGCCGCAGAGCGCGACAGAGGCACGGTCCCCCTGCTCACCGCGCGACACCCGGAGATGACCGTCGAAGACTCGTACGCGGTCCAGAACGTATGGAAGGACCGCGGCATCGCCGCCGGCCGCCGGCTCGTCGGCCACAAGATCGGCCTCACCTCCAAAGTGATGCAGCAGGCCACCGGGATCACCGAACCGGACTACGGGGTGATCTTCGACGACATGGTGTTCGAGACCGGAGCCGTCATCCCGTTCGACGCGTACTCCAACGTGCGCATCGAAGTCGAACTCGCCTTCGTCCTCGGCGAAGCGCTGACCGGCCCGCACTGCACGCTCTACGACGTGCTCGACGCCACGAAGTACGTCGTGCCCGCCCTCGAGATCCTCAGCTCGCGCATCGAGATGGCCGGCCGAACCATCGTCGACACCATCTCCGACAACGCCGCGATGGGCGGCATGGTCGTCGGCGGCCGCCCGGTGGCCGTGGATGCGGTCGACCTGCGCTGGGTGTCCGCCCTCCTTTACCGAAACGAGACCATCGAGGAGTCCGGCGTCGCCGCCGCGGTCCTCAACCACCCGGCATCCGGCGTCGCCTGGCTCGCGAACAAGCTCGCGGCCCACGGCACGACGCTGGAAGCCGGCGAGATCGTCCTCGCCGGATCGTTCACCCGCCCGATGTGGGTGGAGCGCGGCGACACCGTCCATGCAGACTACGGAACCCTGGGAGCCATCACATGCCGATTCGTCTAGACGCCACCCCCACGCTCGCCGATCGGCTGCGCACCGCCACCCGGCCGCAGTTCGGCATCTGGTCGTGCTCGGGCAGCGCCCTCGTCGCAGAGATCTGTGCTGGTGCTGGACTCGACATCGTGCTCATCGATGCCGAGCACTCCCCCACCGGCCTCGAATCGATCCTGGCGCAGTTGCAGGCCGTCGCCGCGTATCCGGTCTCCCCGCTGGTGCGGGCGCCGATCGGCGACACGGTGATCGTCAAGCAGCTGCTCGACCTCGGAGCGCAGAACCTGCTCATCCCGATGGTGAACAGCGCAGAACAGGCCGCCGCGATGGTCGCCGCCGTCCGCTACCCGCCCGCCGGAGTGCGCGGTGTCGGCAGCTCGCTCGCCCGCTCGGCCCGCTGGAACAGGATCGACGACTACCTGGCCCGCGCCGACGGCCTGGTCTCGTTGTACGTTCAGATCGAGACAGTGGATGCGCTGGCCGCGGTCGCCGAGATCGCTGCGGTGGACGGCGTGGACGGCCTGCTCGTCGGGCCGGCCGACCTGGCAGCCTCGATGGGGCTGCTCGGCCAGCAGACGCATCCGGACGTGGTCGCCGCCGTCGAGACGGCCATCGCCGCCGGTGTTGCGGCGGGCAAGCCGGTCGGCGTGAACGCGTTCGACCCGGCCGCCGCCGACCGCTACCTGGCCGCCGGCGCCCGCTGGGTGCTGGTCGGCGCCGACGTCGCCCTGCTGGCGCGGGCGTCCGAGGGCCTCGCCGACCGGTTCATCGGGGGCGGCTCCGACACCGTCCGCACGAGCTACTGATCCGCTCTGGCGAACCATTCACGGATCGTATACAATCTCAGATACAGTCCCCGATGACGAGGAGAACCATCCCGTGAGCGACATCAGCCGCCCAGGCAAGATCATCGCCGTGCACCTGAACTACCGTTCCCGTGCAGCGCAGCGCGGACGCACGCCCGCCACGCCCTCCTACTTCTTCAAGCCGGCCTCCTCCGTCTCCGCCTCCGGCGCGGACCTCGAACGCCCGGCGGGCACCGAACTGCTCGCCTTCGAGGGCGAAATCGCGCTGATCATCGGGCGCACGACCCGCCGCGTCTCCCCCGAGGACGGCTGGGCAGCCGTCTCCGGTGTCACAGCGGCGAACGACTTCGGCGTCTACGATCTGCGCGCGGCCGACAAGGGCTCCAACGTCCGCTCCAAGGGCGGCGACGGCTTCACCCCGCTCGGCCCCGGCGTCATCGCGGCCTCCGCCGTCTCCCCGGACGCGCTCCGCGTGCGCACCTGGCTGAACGGCGAACTGGTGCAGGAGGGCACGACCGACGACCTGCTCTTCCCGTTCGGCCAGCTCGTCGCCGACCTCTCCCAGCTGCTCACGCTCGAACCGAGCGACGTCGTCCTCACCGGAACCCCGGCCGGATCGTCCGTGACGCAACCCGGCGACGTGGTCGAGGTCGAGGTCGACGCGCCCACCGCTCCGGAGGCGCCGAGCACCGGCCGCCTCGTCACCCGCATCACCGAGGGCACCGTCCCGTTCGGCGACTTCGGCACCAAGCCGGCGGTCGACGACCTGCAGCGGTCGGAGGCGTGGGCTACTCCTCCTGTTCCCCCGGCTGCCCCGTTCGTCCTGACCGACGAACTCCGCGCCACACTCGCCAGCGTCTCCACGGCCACCCTCAGCTCCCAGCTCCGCAAGCGCGGGCTGGACAACGTCTCCATCGACGGCCTCACCTCCACCCGGCCGGACACGAAACTGGTCGGGCGCGCCAAGACGCTCCGCTACCTCCCGAACCGCGAAGACCTGTTCGCGTCGCACGGAGGCGGGTACAACGCGCAGAAGCGCGCGTTCGACGCCCTCGGCCCCGGCGACGTCCTCGTCATCGAGGCCCGCGGCGAGCGCGGCAGCGGCACCGTCGGCGACGTCCTCGCGCTCCGCGCCCAGGTGACCGGCGCCGCGGGCATCGTCACCGACGGCGGCGTGCGCGACCTCGCCATCGTCGCCGCCCTCGACATCCCCACCTACCACTCCGGCGGGCACCCCGCCGTCCTCGGCCGCAAGCACGTGCCGTGGGATGCGGACATCACCGTCGCCTGCGGCGGCGCGGCCGTGCAGCCCGGCGACGTGATCGTCGGGGACGCGGACGGCCTGATCGTCATCCCGACCGGACTGGTCGAGGAGGTCGCCGCCGATGCGGTCGCCCAGGAGCGCGAAGAGGAGTTCATTGCCGAGCAGGTCGCTGCCGGTGAGAAGATCGACGGCCTGTTCCCGATGAACGCCGCATGGAAGGACAGGTACCGCGCGTGGCTGACACAGCAGTAGGAAGCGCCAAGACGGCGACGCCGAGCAAATCCCAGCTCGCGTACGACTGGATCAGGCAGCGCATCGACGACGGCAGGTACGTGTCCGGTTTCCGGCTCGTGCTCGGCCAGATCGCCGGGGAGCTCGACATCAGCGTCGTGCCCGTGCGCGAGGCGATCCGCCGGCTGGAGGCCGAAGGGCTGGTGACGTTCGAGAAGAACGTCGGAGCGCAGGTCGCCCTGCTCCAGGACACCGAGTACACGTACACGATGGAGACCCTCGCCCTGGTCGAGGGCGCCGCGACGCAGCTGTCCGCTCCCCTGCTGAACGGCGACCATCTCCACCGCGCCAGGTCGATCAACCGCGAGATGATCGCGTGCCTCGACGACTTCATCCCGCACCGGTTCACGCAATTGAACAAGGACTTCCACTCCGTGCTGTTCGAGGAGTGCCCGAACCCGCACATCCTGGATCTGGTGCACCGCGGCTGGAACCGCCTGAACGTGCTGCGCGACTCCACCTTCGGGTTCGTGCCTGGCCGCGCCCGCGAGTCCGTCGCGGAGCACGAGCAGATCCTGACGCTCATCGAGCAGGGCGCCGAGCCCCTGGAGATCGAGCTGGCCGCCCGGCGCCACCGCCTGGCGACCCTGGATGCCATGCAGCACTACCAGGACGAGCACAAGCACCCCCAGCACTGACCGATCCACGCGTACCACCGACCCATCACCACGCCGAAGGAGGCGCGCATCATGGCGCAGCACTACATCCCGGAGAACCTGCCGGACACCATCCAGCACTTCATCGACGGCCGGTTCGTCGACAGCGTCTCAGGCAAGACCTTCGACGTGCTCGACCCCGTGTCGAACCAGACGTACGTCACCGCGGCCGCCGGTCAGAAGGAGGACATCGACCTCGCCGTCGCCGCAGCGACCCGCGCGTTCACCGACGGCCCGTGGCCGCGCATGAAGCCGCGTGAGCGCGCCCGCATCCTGAACCGCATCGCCGACGCCGTCGAAGCCCAGGATGCACGCCTCGCCGAACTGGAGACGTTCGACACCGGCCTCCCCATCACCCAGGCGCTCGGGCAGGCCCAGCGTGCTGCGGAGAACTTCCGGTTCTTCGCCGACCTGATCGTCGCCCAGGCCGACGACGCGTTCAAGGTGCCCGGCTCGCAGCTCAACTACGTGAACAGGAAGCCGATCGGCGTCGCCGGTCTCATCACGCCGTGGAACACGCCGTTCATGCTGGAGAGCTGGAAACTCGCCCCCGCCCTCGCCTCCGGTTGCACCGTCGTGCTCAAGCCCGCCGAGTTCACCCCACTGTCCGCAAGCCTGTGGGCGGAGATCTTCCGCGGCGCAGGAGTCCCGGACGGCGTCTTCAACCTCGTCAACGGTCTCGGCGAGGAGGCTGGCGACGCGCTGGTGAAGCACCCGGACGTCCCGCTCATCTCGTTCACCGGCGAGAGCCGCACGGGCCAGCTGATCTTCGGCAACGCCGCGCCGTTCCTCAAGGGCCTGTCGATGGAGCTCGGCGGCAAGTCCCCCGCCGTCGTCTTCGCCGACGCCGACCTCGACGCCGCGATCGACTCGACCCTGTTCGGCGTGTTCTCGCTGAACGGCGAGCGCTGCACCGCCGGCAGTCGCATCCTGGTCGAGCGGAGCATCTACGACGACTTCTGCGCCCGCTACGCCGCCCGCGCCCAGAACATCATCGTCGGCGACCCGCACGACCCGAAGACCGAGGTCGGCGCGCTCGTCCACCCCGAGCATTACGACAAGGTGATGAGCTACGTCGAGATCGGCAAGCAGGAGGGCCGCCTGCTCGCGGGAGGCGGGCGCCCGGAGGGCTTCGACACCGGCAACTACGTCGCGCCCACCGTGTTCGCGGACGTGGCGCCGGAGGCACGGATCTTCCAGGAGGAGATCTTCGGCCCTGTCGTCGCGATCACCCCGTTCGACAGCGACGAGGAGGCTCTTGAGCTCGCGAACGGCGTCCGTTACGGCCTCGCCGCCTACCTCTGGACCAGCGACCTCAAGCGCGCACACACCTTCGCCCAGAACATCGAGGCCGGGATGGTGTGGCTCAACTCGCACAACGTCCGCGACCTGCGCACCCCGTTCGGCGGCGTGAAGGCGTCCGGCCTCGGCCACGAGGGCGGCTACCGCTCGATCGACTTCTACACCGACCAGCAGGCCGTGCACATCACGCTCGGCGCGGTGCACACCGCGCGCTTCGGCGCCAACTGACCCTCACTGCACTCACCCCAACTGCACTCACCCCCTCAACGAAGAGAAAGCGAACCACCCCGATGTCCACCGACTTCATCCCCACCCCCACGGCGACCCCGCCGGACATCCTCCGCTGCGCGTACATGGAGCTCGTCGTCACCGACCTGGCGGCCAGCCGCGACTTCTACGTCGACGTGCTCGGCCTCGTCGTCACGGAGGAGGACGAGAACGCGGTCTACCTGCGCAGCTTCGAGGAGTTCATCCACCACAACCTGGTGCTCCGCAAGGGACCGATCGCCGCCGTCGCCGCCTTCGCCTACCGCGTCCGCACCCCGGAAGACCTGGACCGCGCCGTCGAGTTCTACACCGAGCTCGGCTGCCGCGTCGAGCGCCGCGCCTCCGGGTTCACCCAGGGCGTCGGCGACAGCGTCCGCGTCGAGGACCCGCTCGGCTTCCCGTACGAGTTCTTCTACGACGTGCAGCACGTCGAACGTCTCGCCTGGCGCTACGACCTCTACACGCCGGGCGCGCTGGTCCGTCTCGACCACTTCAACCAGGTGACGCCGGACGTCCCGCGCGCCGTCAAGTACATGGAAGACCTCGGCTTCCGCGTCACAGAGGACATCCAGGACGAAGCCGGCACCACTTATGCCGCCTGGATGCGCCGCAAGCCCACCGTGCACGACACCGCCATGACCGGCGGCGACGGTCCCCGGATGCACCACGTCGCGTTCGCCACGCACGAGAAGCACAACATCATCGCCATCTGCGACAAGCTCGGCGCCCTCCGCCGCAGCGACGCGATCGAGCGCGGGCCCGGCCGTCACGGCGTCTCGAACGCGTTCTACCTGTACCTGCGCGACCCCGACGGCCACCGTGTCGAGATCTACACCCAGGACTACTACACCGGCGACCCGGACAACCCCGTGGTCACCTGGGATGTGCACGACAACCAGCGCCGCGACTGGTGGGGCAACCCCGTGGTTCCGTCCTGGTACACCGACGCGTCCCTCGTCCTCGACCTCGACGGCAACCCCCAGCCGCTGACGGCCCGCACCGACGACTCCGAGCTGGAGGTCACCATCGGCGCCGACGGCTTCTCCTACACCCGCGAGGGCGACATCGCCGCCGGCTTCAAGCTCGGAGCCCAGGTCTAGCCCCGTCCTCCCTCCCCCCGGTCCCCCAGCAATCGAGTCGGGACTTATGTACGCGACACGCCAGCGTGTCGCGTACATAAGTCCCGACTCGATTGTTTCGGGGGTGGCACGGATGCGCGGAGGGTGGGGCAGGAGTTGGCTGGTCGCGACAACGCCGACCTCCGCCGACGCTGCACCACACGATCGGAGCGGAAATCATGGGCTGGATCACCCGAAACCTCACCGCCCGCACAGCGGGCACCCCTCTCGCGGTCTACGAACCGACCGCCTACCTGTTCGCGCAGTTCACCAGACACGTCGTCTTCCAGGGCTTCACCGACGACGGCGGCGACAACGGGCACCTCTACGAGCTGTACTGCTCCAACAGTGACGACTGGAGCGTCAAAGACCTGACCAGCGAGGCAGGTGCACCGGGCGTCGCGACCATCGCCAACGGCTACATCTTCGCCACCGAGGGCTCGCAGCACATCGTCTACCAGGGCATCCGGTTCGACGGCCACGTGCACGAGTTGTGGTGGGCCGGTGACGGCTGGCAGCACAACGACCTCACCGATGCGGCCCAATCCGTACGCACCCAGTCGGCGCCGTACGGGTTCGAGACGCACTACAACGGCACCCAGCGCGTGGTCTACCGCGGGACGGACTCGCACATCCACCAGCTGTCGAACAGCACCAACGGCTGGCACGCCATCGACCTCGATGCCGCGACCGGCAGCCCGGAGACGGCCGCCATCGCCGCGCCGACCGGATACTCGTTCGAGACGCAGGGCACGGCGCACGTCCTCGCACGCACCGAGGCGGGCCACATCCTCGAATACTGGCAGGATGCGTCGGCCTGGCACTGGAACGATCTCACCGAGGCCGCCGGGGCGCCTCCCACCGGCGGCTGCGACATCGTGCGGGGCTATGTGCTCCGCGGCGACGGCACACAGCACGTGAACTACGTCGGCATCGACCAGCACGTCAACGAGCTGTGGTGGGATGCGACCGGCTGGCACCACAACGACCTCACGGCCTCCACCGGGGCGTCGCTCGCAGCACTCGGTTCGCACCCGTTCGGCTACGCGTTCGAGTCGCAGCCCCGTCAGCCGATCGCGACGCAGCATGTCGTCTACCGCGGCAAGGACGAATACATCCATGAGCTGTGGTGGGATGCGACGGGCTGGCATGTGAACGAACTGACCTCGGCGGCCGCGCAATCGTTCGCGAGCAACAGCGATGTCCAGGCGTTCGTCGAGCCGGACAACGCGAGTCAGAACGTGTACTACCAGTCCGACGCGCACGAGATCATCCAGCTGCGCTGGACACCCTGAAGGGACCTCAGAGCTCCACGTCGGCCGCGGCCACGACGTCGAAGTTCTGGTCGGGGTAGCGCAGCCCGGAGAAGTACAGGTTCGTGTGCGCGATGATCTGCTCGGCGGTGATGCGCACCCCGTCCCACTCCGCGTCCGTCGTGGTGTGGGCGTCGCCGACCAGAGTGACGTCGTATCCGCGCACGGCGGCGCTCTGCGTCGTGGTGCGGATGCAGTAGTCCGACTGTGCGCCTGCGACGACGATGCGGGTCACGTCGAGGTCGTCGAGCAGGTCGTCCAGGCCGGTGCCCGCGAAGGAGTCGCGGTGCGTCTTGCGCACCAGCGGCTCTCCCAGCGCGCGCGAGAGTCCGTCGGCCAGCCCCCACTCCGGGCTGCCGTGCGCGAAGTCGCCCTCGTCCTGCACCCAGACGATCGGCACACGTGCGTCCCTGGCCCGGTCGACGAGCGCTGCGGTGCGGCGCACGACCCCGTCGGCGTCGAAGCAGTCGGCGATCACCCCGCGCTGCAGGTCGATGACGAGGAGGACGGCGGGACTCTCTGATGCGTGCACTCCTTCATCCTGCCGCACGGCTCCGACACCCCAGCGGGATGCGGCTCCCCGCTCAGTCGTCCGAGGGCCGCCCGCCGCCTACCGCGTTTTCCCGCCGTTCGACTCTGCGCCGTTCGACTCTGCGCCGATCGGCGAGGTGCGCCTCGCCGAGCACGTCCAGGACGCGATCGGTCGTCGCGACGCCCGGATTCACGATCGACACCCAGCCGTATGCGCCGTACAGCGGATGCGGGAGGAACACGTCCGTCGCGCCGTAGTCCACCTCCTCACCGCCGATCGACTCCGGCGGATAGCCGAGGAGCGCAGCGAACGCCGCCGCACCGACGTGGATGTTCAGCCGCTGCCGATCGGGCGCATCCAGTCGTGAGGCGGTGTCGTCCGGATAGTCCTTGGTGATGATGGTCGCGTACGGCTGCCGGTTGGTCGGCACCTCGCCGTCCGGCGCGTAGTAGAAGTAGTGGTCGCCCCACGAGATCTCCGGGTGCCCGCTGCCCGCTCCGGGAGCGAGCTCCAGCACGCCGTCGTAGCCTCTGAGCTCCGTCAGGATCCGTTCCATCGTCATGTCTCCAGTCTGCCCCTGCGTCGCCCTGCTCGGCTAGAACGTCTCCACGTACTCCTCCTCCGGCCCCAGCTCCGGTCCGTCGAGGAACTCGATGCGGTCGCCCGAGTGTTCCAGTTCGAGCACCGTCACTGTGTTCGCGCCGTCGACGAGCAGCGGCGCCGGGACGTACAACGTGACCTGCGGGCCGATCTCCCAGTACCGGCCGAGCAGGAACCCGTTCACCCACACGAATCCCTTGCCGAAGCCGGGGAGTGCGAGGAACGCGTCGGCTCTCTCGCCGTCGCCGAGCACGAACCGCGCCGTCGAGAATCCGGCAGCACCTGCCTCCTGCGCACGCCCGGCGCTCACGCGCCGCTCGACCTCCTCCGCCGGCCATTCGTCCAGCGGCAGCGCGCGCGCAGTCCAGCCGTGCACCAGCCGCCTGCCGATCTGCACGCCGCCCAGGATGCCCTTGCCCTGCCCGAGCAGCGGCCCATAGTTGATGCGCCCCTGGTTCTCCACCAGAAGCTGGAGCTCAACCGTTTCCCCCGCGCCGCGAACGCTCACCGAGCCGTCGGCGTCCAGCGTGCCGCAGAGCACACCGTCGACGAACACCTGCGCGCGGTCGTGCAGCCCCCGCACCGTGATCGTGTTCTCCCCGCGCGGCAGCACGGGCGTCGCCCGGTACAGCACCAGCCCGGAGGCGATCCCCAGTTCCTCGAAGCTGGGCGGCACCACGGTCGTCGCCGTGACCGCAACCGCGGCGAGCGCGTCGAGCAGTCCGGCGCCCGGTTCGGCGACGACCGTGCGCGGCGACAGGATGCGCGGGTCGGCGGGCACAGGAGGCAGCACTCCCCCGCGCACGGCCGCGAACCGCGACCTGAACGTGTGGAACTTCTCGGTGATCGCCCCGTGCTCCGCCACCGGCGCATCCGAGTCGTAGCTCGTGATGGTCGGCTGCAACCTGCCGTCGTGGTTGGCTCCGGCCCACAGCCCGAAGTTGGTGCCGCCGTGCGCCATGTACAGACTGACCGAGCCGCCCGCATCCAGGATCTCGTCGAGCGTCGCGGCCGCGCTCGGCACCGTTCGCACGTGGTGCAGCTCGCCCCAGTGGTCGAACCAGCCGTTCCAGAACTCGGCGCAGAGGAAGGGTTCGCCGTCGCGCCGCGAGCGCAGCAGTCGCGACGCCTCCGCCGCACGCGACCCGAAGGTCGCCGTGGCCAGCACCCCGGGGATGCTTCCCCCGTCGAGCATGAGGTCCGTCGGCCCGTCGGCGGTGTACAGCAGCTCGGTCACGCCGCGTTCGACCAGCGCGTCGCGCAGCCAGCTCAGGTAGCCGGCATCGTCGCCGTAGCTGCCGTACTCGTTCTCCACCTGCACGGCCACGATCGGGCCGCCGTTGGACGCCTGCAAGTGCGCCAGGCGCGGGATGAGGTCGTCGAACCAGGCGGAGACGGCGGCCAGGAACGACGGCTCCGAGCTGCGCGAGCGCATCCCGACCCTGCCGGTGAGCCACGCGGGCAGGCCGCCGTTGTCCCACTCCGCGCAGATGTACGGTCCCGGCCGCACGATCACGTCGAGGCCGGCCTCGCCGGCCAGCCGGACGAACGCCTCCAGGTCGCGCCAGCCGTCGAACGACGCCGGACGGCCGGCGTGCGTCTGGTGGAAGTTCCACGCCACATACGTGTCGACCGTGTTCAGACCGAGAGCGGCCAGCCGCTCCAGCCTGTCCCTCCACTGCTCCGGATGCACGCGGAAGTAGTGCATGGACCCGGACAGCACCGTGTGCGGCTCACCGGCGCGCAGCAGCGTGCCGTCCTCGTAACTCAGCACCGCCGCAGTCGACGTCGCGACCGTCACTTGACCGCTCCCGCCGTCATCCCCGCCCGCCAGAACCGCTGCAGCGCCAGGAACGCGATGATCAGCGGCACCACGGAGACCAGCGAGCCGATCACCACGAGCGGCGGCGGCACGGCGACGTGGCTCGCGTTCCAGCCGACCAGGCCCACCGTCACCGGCTGCATGTGGTCGTCGCCGAGCACCATCGCGGGAAGCAGGTAGTTGTTCCAGATGTCCACGAACTGGAACAGGAAGATCGTCACCAGGGCCGGCAGCATCATCTTGGTGGAGATGGCGCGGAAGATGCGGAACTCGCTCGCGCCGTCGAGCCGCCCGGCCTCGATCACCTCGTCCGGCACCGACTGGGCGGCGAACACGCGCGCCAGGTACACGCCGAACGGGCTGACGATGCTCGGCAGCAGCACGGCGAGCGGGTTGTTGATCAGGTGCACCCCGGAGAACATCAGGTAGAGCGGCAGGGTGAACAGGATCTTCGGCACGAGCACCGCGGCCAGGATCACGCCGAACGCCGCACCCCGGCCGGGGAAGTCGTACTTCGCCAGCGCATACCCGCCCATCGCGGAGAGGACCGTGCCGATCGCAGCGCCGACGCCGCAGTAGAGCAGGCTGTTGAGCATCCACTGCCAGAAGATGCCGTCGTTCTGGGCGGTGAGGCGCGCGAGGTTGTCGAACAGGCCGAACCCGTCGAACCAGAGGCCGCTGCCGGAGAACTGCTCACCGAACGGCTTGGTCGCCGCGACCAGCAGCCACCACAGCGGGAAGAGGAAGTAGACGGTGGAGAGCGCGAGGAGCACCATCACGACCGTGCGGCTGAGCTGGCTGGTGTCCCTCCTGCTCCGGATGCCGCGGGTGCTCCGGATGCCCCGGGCGCTCCGGGTGCCGCGAGTGCTGAGGACGGTCACGCCTTCTCTCCTTTGCTGGTGAGGCGGAAGAACACGAACGAGATCACGCCGACGAGCACCGCGAGGATGACCGACTGCGCCGCCGCATACGGATAGTTGCCCGCCCCGACCGCGGCCTGCGCCGACATGATCGGGGTGAAGGTGGACGAGACGGAGCCGCCCGAGATGGGCTGCAGCACCGTCGGCTCGTTGTAGAGCTGCGCAGAGCCGATGATCGAGAAGACGGCGGTGAGCACGATCGCGCTGCGAACCATCGGGATCTTCACGCTCCACGCCGTGCGGAACGCGGAGGCGCCGTCGAGCTTCGCTGCCTCCAGCACTTCGGCCGGGATGGACTGCAACGCCGCGTAGATGATGATCATGTTGTAACCAGTCCAGCTCCAGGTGACGATGTTCGCCACCGACCACAGCACCGTGCCGTCGTCGAAGAACGGCAGCTGGATGCCCAGCGGTTCGAGCAGGTGGTTGATCGGGCTCGACGTCGTCGAGTACATGAACGACCAGACCAGGGCGGCACTCACGCCAGGGATCGCATACGGCAGGAAACTCGACAGGCGGAAGAAGCCCTTGCCACGTGCAGACTTCGAGTCGATCAGCAGCGCGAGCGCGAGCGCCAGGCCGAGCATGAGCGGCACCTGCACTACGCCGAACAGGGCGACGCGGCCGAGCGACGCCACGAAGTCCGGGTCGGAGAACGCGTGCGCGTAGTTCGCGAACGGATCGAACACCTGCGTCGGAGCGGTGAGGCCGAGGCCGGAGCGCTTCACCGTGAACAGGCTGCTGACGAACGCGTAGACGATCGGGGCGATGTACATCCCCAGGAAGAGCACGAAGAACGGCCCGAGGAAGAGCAGCGGAGCGCGCCAGTCGAACGAGCGGCGCGTGCGCGCCCGTCCGCGCCCGCGCCCGGTTGGCGGCGGCGGCGCGCTGGTGGCGGTGGTCGCTCGATGCTCGGCGACGGCCAGGTCGGTCACGGTTCCTTCTCTCCGCACGCCGGATGCGCGTGCTCCTCCACGAAGGGATGCGGCGGGCCGTCGTCGTGACCGGCCCACCGCATCCATCGGTTGCTACTCGGAGACCTTCAGGCCCTGCTTCTTCAGCTCGGCCACGGTCTTGTCCTGCGCGGTCTTCAGCGCGTCGGCGATGGTGCCCTGACCCGCCCACGCCTTGCCGAGACCGTCGTCGAGGTCGGCGGCGGTCTTGGTCATGACCGGTCCCCAGGTCCAGTCCTGGTTGACCTGCGGCGCCGCCTTCGCGAACACGTCGAAGATCTTCTGGCCGCCGAAGTACGGGTCGCCCTCTGACAGCGCAGGCAGGTCGGTGAGCGCGGTGGCGGCCGGGTAGAGGCCCGCCTTCTGCACCAGCGTGTTGTACGTGGTCTTGTCGGTGCTCAGCCAGTGCGCGAACTCCCACGCCGCCTCGGGCGTCTTGCAGCCCTTCAGCACCGCCGTCGCCGATCCTCCGGCGTTGCCGACCTGGTCGTCGCCCGCCTTCCACTGCGGCATCGGGGCAACAGCCCACTTGCCGGAGCCGTCGGCCGCGCCGCCCTTGATCACGCCCGCCTGCCAGACCGCGCCGACGACGGTGGCGATGCTGCCGTCGCCGAGACCGGTGTACCAGGCCTGGTCGTACATCGGGGCGCTGCTGATCAGGCCTTCGAAGACGAGGCTCTGCCAGTAGTCCGCGACCTTCACGTTGGCGTCGGAGGCCATCGAGACCTTCCAGGCGTCACCGTCGACGGAGAACCACTTCGCGCCGGTCTGCCAGGCGAATCCGGCGTAGTCGTAGTCGAGGTACGGCGAGGAGATGAACTTCTTCGGGTCGGAGGCGTGGATCTTCTCCGCGTCCGCCTTGTACTCGTCCCAGGTGGTGGGGGCGGCGAGGCCGAGCGAGTCGAACAGCTCCTTGTTGTAGAACAGGCCCATCGGGCCGGTGTCGACGGGGGCGCCGTAGACGGCGTCGCCGATGCTCACGGAGCTCCACGCGGCCGGCTGGAAGTCCTTTTTGTCATCGTTCGCATACTGCGACACGTCGTCGAGCGCGCCCTGCGCCGCGAAGCTCGGCAGGGTCTCGTAGCCGACCTGTGCGAGGCACGGCGCGTTGTTCGCTGTGACCGCGTTGAGCATCTTCTGGTAGCCGCCCTTGGAGCCGGGCTGCACCTCCTGGTACTTCACCGTCACATCCTTGTGCGATGCGTTGAAGGCCTTGACTGCGTCGGCGTAGCCGGGCGCCCAGCCCCAGAACGTCACGGTCGCCGGACTCGCTTCGCTCGAGCCGGAGGTGCCTGAGCACCCGGCGAGCGACATCAGACCGAGCGCGACCGCCCCCGCCGCGCCCGCCAAACGGATTGCTGCTGACTTCTTCACTGCCTCTCCTTTGATCACAGACCCCTCAGCGGGTTCGAGAAGTGAGTGTCGCACAGAATTGATAGCGATAACAACATGAGTAACCAAATTGATCGAAACCACCGGGAAACTGCGCGAATACGCAGATGCGCCCGCTATCATCGAGACCATGAGCAACGCCGACGTCCGGGATGCAGCAGCGAAGCCACCGGGAACGGCGGCCAAGCCGCCGGGCATGACCGACGTCGCGCGGATGGCCGGCGTCTCCGCCCAGACCGTCTCCCGCGCCCTCAGCGGGCACCCCAACGTGCAAGAGAAGACCCGCGCCAGGGTGCTCGCCGCCGTCGAACAGCTCGGTTACCGCAAGAACAAAGCGGCAGGGATCCTATCCTCCGGGCACAGCAGAACCATCGGCATCGTGCTGCTGCAGACAACCTCGTACTCGCGCATCGCCGTGACCTCCGGGCTGGAGCAGGCAGCCCGGGACGCCGGCTACGCGGTGAGCGCCGCCACGAGTCCGTCGCTGGAGCCCGTCGCAATCGAGGATGCGATGTCCAGGCTCGCCGAACAGAACGTCGAAGGCATCATCCTCGCGCTGCCGCTGATCCAGGTGACCCGCGGCATCGAAGAGCTCACCAAGGCCATCCCGACCATCACCATCGACGGCTCGCGCACCTCCACCACCGAGGTCGTCGCCGTCGACCAGTCGCAGGCGGCCAGGCTCGCGACCCAGCACCTGCTCGACCTCGGGCACGAGACCGTCTGGCACGTCTCCGGCCCCACCGAGTGGCTGGATGCGGTGAGCCGCAGCGAGGGCTGGCGCAGCACCCTCGACGCAGCGGGCATCGCTCCCCCGCCGGAGCTCAAAGGAGACTGGTCGCCGGCCTCCGGCTATCAGAACGGGCTGATCCTCGGCCGCATCCCGGACGTCACGGCGGTGTTCGTGTCGAGCGACGAGATGGCGTTCGGGGTGATCCGCGCCTTCCACGAGCTGGGCAAGCGCATCCCGGAGGACGTCTCGGTCATCGGCGTCGACGACATCGCCCTCGCCGAGTACTGCTCGCCCTCGCTCACGACCGTCGCGCAGCCGTTCGCCGAGATGGGCCGTCTCGCCGTCTCCCACCTCCTCCGCTACATCGCCGACCCGGCCACCACGCTCGCTCCCGCCTCCGTCGCCCCCCACCTCATCGTCCGCGCCTCCACCGCCCCGCCTCCCCCTCCCGCGCGCATCCCCTGACCCACTAGAGTGCGAGCGTGAGTATGCGACGGGTGGGGTCGGTCACTATTGCTGCGTTGGCTGTCGTCGCGATGGTCGGGTGCACGGCCTCGGCCGCGCCGTCCGCCACGCCGACAGCCGGGTCGAGCGGGCTGGGCACGGATCCAGGGGCAGACGCCGGGGTGCCGATCGCGGACGGCGCCATCGCCGCGGCCATCGAGCAGCTCCCGGCGCTCGCTGCCTCAACACTGTCGGCGTCCGGCGTTCCCGGACTCGCCGTCGGCGTCACCTACCAGGGCAAGACCGTCTTCGCCCAGGGCTACGGCGTCCGCAAGGTCGGCGAGAAGGAGCCCGTCGACGCCGACACCGTCTTCCAGCTCGCCTCCCTCTCGAAGCCGGTCGGCGCGACCGTCGTCGCCGACGAGGTGGGCAAGGGAACTGTGGCCTGGAACACCCCGGTGCAGACCCACCTCACCTCGTTCGAACTGGCCGACCCGTACGTGTCGACCCACGCGACCATCGCCGATCTCTACGCGCACCGCTCCGGCCTGCCCGACCACGCGGGCGACGACCTCGAAGAGCTCGGCTACGACCGCGCCGAGGTGCTCTCGCGCCTGCGTTATCTGCCGCTCGACCCGTTCCGGGCGCAGTGGACGTACACGAACTTCGGCATCACCGCCGCCGCGCAGTCGGTCGCCGACGCCGCCGGCACCGATTGGGAGTCGCTCTCGCAGAAGGACATCTACGGCCCGCTCGGGATGACCTCCACCAGCTCCCGCTTCTCCGACTACATCGCAAGGACCGACCGCGCCGTTCCGCACGTGCTCGTCGACGGCCAGTACGAGGCCAAGTACCAGCGGCAACCGGATGCGCAGTCTCCGGCCGGCGGCGTCAGCTCCTCCGTCAATGACATGACCAAGTGGATGGCCATGGTCCTCGACGGCGGGAAGTACGGCGGCCACAAGATCGTCGACCAGAAGGCGCTGCTCCCCGCGATCTCCCCGCAGATCGTCACCGGCCCGATCGCGAACGCCGAGACCAGGCCTGGCCAGTACGGCTACGGCTTCAACGTCGGCGTCGCCGCGTCCGGCCGCACCACCGTGAGCCATTCGGGCGCGTTCGCGCTGGGGGCGGGGACGACGTTCGTCCTGCTCCCGTCCGCCGACGTCGGCATCGTCGTGCTGGTCAACGCCGCGGCCGACGGCACGGCGGAGACGCTGGCCATGAAGTTCCTCGACCTGGTGCAGTACGGCAAGGCCCGCACCGACTGGGCCACCCTGTACCGGAACGGCTTCGCCCACATGAACGAGCCGATCGGCACCCTCGTCGGCCAGGCTCCGCCGGCCGATCCCACCCCCGCCGCGCCCCTCAGCGCCTACGTCGGCACCTACCAGAACCCGTACACGGGCCCGGCAACGGTCGCGGACACCGGAGGGACGCTCACCGTCACCCTCGGCCCGAAGAACACCGTCTATACGTTGAAGCACTGGACGGGCAACGAATTCGTCACCCCACTCGACTCCGAGAACGCACCAGCGGGCTCCGTCTCCTCGATCGCCTTCTCGCCACCCGCAGGCGGCAGGAGCGCCTCGTTCGTGTTCGAACGCTACGACGACGAGGGCGTCGGCACCTTCACCCGCTGACGCCGGCCGCTCCCGTGATCGTGTTCAGTGCGAGCACGATGCCGTCCTGGATGCTGCCGCACCGCCGGTCGCGGTCCGGCGGTTTCCGCGCGGGAGGGGCAGGATGGAGGTGTGGAACCCCTCGAAGTGGTGGCGGCCGTTCTCGTGCGCGACGGGCGCGTTCTCGCCTGCCGTCGCGCCCCGGGCAAAGACCAGGCCGGGCTGTGGGAGTTCCCCGGCGGCAAGGTCGAGCCCGGCGAGAGCCAGGAGGCCGCTCTGCTGCGGGAGATTCGCGAGGAGCTGGGCGTGGACATCCTGATCGGCGAGCTCCTCGACCGCAGCGTCACCACGTCGGCCGGCCGCGCGATCGATCTCGCCTGTTTCCGCGCAGAGCTCACCGGCGAGCCGCCGACGACCAGCACCGATCACGACGCCCTGCTCTGGGTTCGCACGACCGAACTCGCGGCGCTCGAGTGGGCGGCGGCGGATGTGCCTGCCGTGCAGATCCTGACGGCCTGACCACCGGATGTGCATCCTGCACCTGCCGCGCATCAATCAGTGCAGAATGCACATCGCGACGGGCGGGGCGGCGACATAATCTGTTCGCCAACCCAACCCCCGTCAAAAGGACTCCCCTCATGGCACGCACAGCACCTGCCGACGACTTCGCTCTCAGTCGGGTCTCCCCCGATGCACGCAAGCCCTGGTTCGGCATCGCGGTCCAGCGCTTCGGCCAGGTGTCGGCCCTCTCGCAGTTCCTCCTCGGCGCCACCCTCGGATACAGCATGACCTTCGGCCAGGCGGCACTCGCCCTGCTGCTCGGCTCGCTCATCCTCGAGGTCATCATGTGCATCGTCGGCATCATCGGACAGAAGGAAGGCCTCAACACGGCCCTTCTCGCCCGGTGGACCGGCTTCGGCGAGATCGGCGCCTCCCTGGTCGGGCTCGCCATCGGAATCAGCCTGATCGGCTGGTTCGGCATCCAGAGTGCCATCTCCGCCCAGTCGCTCGACGTACTGATGCCCGGCGTCATGCCGACCTGGGCGTGGAGCCTGATCTTCGGCCTCGCCGTGACGGCCATCGTCAGCTTCGGCTTCGTCGGGATGCAGTGGCTCGCCAACATCACCGTGCCGTTGTTCCTCATCCTGGTCGGCTGGTCGGTCATCAGCGAGCTGACCAAGCACTCGTTCACCGACCTGCTCACCTCGCCCGCCCCCGGCCCGACGATGAGCGTCTGGACCGGGACCGGCATCGTCGCAGGCGGCCTCATCGTCGGCGCGATCATCACTGCCGACATGACCCGCTTCAACCGCTCGAAGGCGGACGTGATCAAGCAGACCGTGGTCGGCGTCAGCCTCGGCGAGTTCGTGATCGGGCTGGCCGGCGTCCTGCTGGCCCACGCTGCGGCATCCGGTGACATCGTCGCCATCGTCACGTCGTCGATCGGGTTCGTCGGTCTGATCATCGTGATCACCGGCACGCTCAAGATCAACGACTGGAACCTCTACTCGTCCACGCTGGGCCTGGTGAACTTCATCTCGACGGCGTTCTCGAAGAACCTCAACCGGGTCAGCACCACCATCGTGCTCGGCATCGTCGGCTCGATCCTCGCCGCGGCGGGCATCCTGTCGCAGTTCACCGGGTTCCTGATCATCCTCGGCGTCGCGTTCCCGCCGATCGCCGGCATCATGGTGGCCGAGTACTTCATCGTGAAGCGCTGGCGCGGTGACCTCGACGAGACCCGCGCCTCCGGCCGCCTCCCGCTGACCGCGCCGCGCGTCGTCCCGGCCACGATCATCATCTGGATCATCTCGGCCGTCGTCGGATACTTCGTCACCTGGGGCATCCCTGCGCTGCTGTCGCTCGTGCTCTCGATCGTGCTCTACACGGTCGCGGGCAAGCTCGGCTGGGTGCGCGGGGTCGGCCGTGCCACCACCATCCAGCCGGATGCGGCGCCAGAGACCGCAGGCGCGTCGCCGGCCGACGCCCTCCCCACCAACTGAATTCAGCACCTCAGCACCTCGGCACCTCAGCACCTCAGCACCACCAGCACCACGGAGAAAGCGGGAACTATGCATATCGGCATCGACGTCGGCGGAACGAACACCGACGCAGTGCTCATGGACGGCAAGCAGACGCTGGCCGGCACCAAGAACTCCACCAGCCCGGATGTGACGACAGGGATCGTGCAGGCCATCGCCGCGCTTCGGTCGGCGCAGCACTTCGACGGCGCGGACATCAGCGCGGTGATGATCGGGACCACCCACTTCATCAACGCCCTGGTCGAAGCGAAGCGTCTCGCTCCGACCGCTGCCCTCCGCCTCGGGCTTCCAGCCACCCGCGCCCTCCCACCGCTGGTCGACTGGCCGGAGCCGCTCAAGAACGCGATCGGCGCCCGCGGCTACCTCGCTCACGGCGGCTACGAGTTCGACGGCCGCCCCATCTCGCCGCTCGACCCGGAGGAGCTCACCCGCCTCGCCGTCGACATGGCCGAGCACGGCGTCCGCTCCGTCGCCATCTCCTCGGTGTTCAGCCCGGTCAACCACGACGTGGAGACCCAGGCCGCTGCGATCGTCGCCGAGGTCCTCGGCGACGACGTCGCGATCTCGCTCTCCCACGAGATCGGCCGGATCGGCCTGCTGGAGCGCGAGAACGCGACCATCATCAACGCAGCGCTCCGCGAGCTCGCCTCGGAGATCGTCGACGGCCTCACCGCCGCCGTCCGGGCGCAGGGCATCGACGCGCCGATCTTCCTCAGCCAGAACGACGGCACCCTGATGGATGAGGACTACGTGCGCCTCTACCCGGTCGCCACCTTCGCGTCCGGCCCGACCAACTCGATGCGCGGCGCCGCCCTCACCAGCGGTCTCGACACCTGCGCCGTCGTCGACATCGGCGGCACCACCGCCGACATCGGCCTGCTGGTCAACGGCTTCCCGCGCGAGACGGCCAACGAGGTCAAGGTGGCCGGCGTCCGCACCAACTTCCGGATGCCCGACGTGCTGTCCATCGGCATCGGCGGCGGCAGCATCGTGAACACCGAGACCGGCGAGGTCGGCCCGGAGTCGGTCGGCTACCGGCTCAGCACCGAGGCGCTCGTCTTCGGCGGATCGACCCTCACCGCCACCGACATCGCGGTCGCCGCCGGCCGCGCCGTGATCGGCGATCCGGCGCTCGTCGCGCACCTCGACCCCACCTTCGTCGCCCGCGTCCTCGACCGGATCGCCGAGCGGGTCGCCGAGGCCGTCGACCGGATGCGCACCTCGCCGGACCCCATCGCCGTCGTCGCTGTCGGGGGCGGGTCCATCCTGCTGCCGGACGAGCTGCCGATGTTCGGCACGGTGCACCGCCCGGAGAACTACGCGGTGGCCAACGCGATCGGCGCATCCATCGCCCAGGTCGGCGGCGAGATCGACAAGGTCTACGCCATCGAGCCCGGCCGCCGGGAGCAGGCCATCGCCGAGGTGCGCGCGGAGGCCGTCGACAAGGCCATCGCCGCCGGGGCCTCCCCGCAGTCGGTCTCGATCGTCGACTTCGACGAGGTGCCGATCCCCTACCTCCCCGGCAACGCCACCCGGATCAGGGTCAAGGCCGTCGGCGATCTCGACATGGGGGTGCGGGTATGAGCTGGACACTGACCGCCGACCTCGTCCCCGCCCTCGCGCGCGGCGCTGCCGTCCTCGGAACGGGCGGAGGCGGCGACCCGTACATCGGCTCCCTGCTGGCCCGCCAGGCGCTCGCCGAGCACGGTCCCGTGACTGTCGTGACCCTGGACGAGGTCCCTGACGACGCCCTCGTGCTGACCGTCGCCATGATGGGCGCTCCGACCGTGATGGTCGAGAAGCTGCCGAGCCTCGACGAGGTCGTCGCCCCGGTCGCCGCCCTCGGAACCTATCTCGGCCGTCCGGTCACGCACATCGCCTGTGCGGAAGTCGGCGGGGTCAACTCGACCATCCCGGTCGCGGCAGCCGCTGCGCTCGGGCTGCCGCTGATCGACGGCGATGGCATGGGCCGCGCCTTCCCTGAGTTGCAGATGGTCCTCCCCACCCTCTACGGCGTCACCGCCTCCCCGCTCGCCTTCAGCGACGAGAAGGGGAACATCGGCGTGCTGCAGACGGTCGACAACCACTGGACGGAGCGCATCGCCCGCGTCGCCTGCGTCGAGATGGGCTGCTCCATCATGATCTCCGGCTTCCCGATGGAGGGCGCCGTCGCCCGCGAGGCGCTGGTGCGGGGCTCCCTGCAGCACTGCATCGCCATCGGCACCGGGATCGAGGACGCCCGCGCAGCCAAGGAGGACGCGGTCGGCCGCACCGTCGAACTGCTCGGCGGCCGCGAGTTCTTCGCGGGCAAGGTGGTGGATGTGCACCGCGGGACCACCTCCGGGTTCGCGAGAGGCACCGCCAGGATCGAGAACCAGAGCACGTCCCTGACGCTGTCGTTCCAGAACGAGCACCTGATGGCGGAGGCGGACGGCGAGGTCCTGGTGACCACCCCCGACCTCATCATCGTGCTCGATCACGACTCGGGAGAGCCGATCACCACCGAAGGCCTGCGTTATGGCCAGCGCGTGCGTGTCGTCGCCGCTCCGAGCGACCCGCGCTGGCACACGGCCGACGCGCTCGCGATGGTCGGCCCGGGCTACTTCGGCTACGACGTCCCCTCGCACCGCTTCGACGGGACGACGGAGACGGCCGACGGGCTCGTAGAGGTGCTTGCATGAGCTGGCAGCTGACCGCGGCAGACCTGCCCGACCTCGCCCGCGGTGCCACCCTCCTCGGCACCGGAGGAGGCGGTGACCCGTACATCGGCAAGATGCTGGTGGAGCGCGTCCTCGGCGACGGAGCGATCACCATCCTCGACCCGGACGAGCTCGCCGACGACCTGTTCGTCATCCCGACCGCCCAGATGGGCGCGCCGACGGTGATGATCGAGAAGATCCCGGCCGGCACGGAGCCGACCCTGGCTCTCCGAACCCTGGAGGAGCACCTCGGCCGCACCGCCGACGCGACCATGCCGATCGAGTGCGGGGGCATCAACTCGATGATCCCGCTGATCGTCGCCGCGGAGACCGGCCTGCCTGTGGTGGATGCGGACGGCATGGGACGCGCGTTCCCCGAGCTCTCGATGGAGACCTTCGCCGTCTACGGCGTCCACGGCTCCCCGCTCGCCCTCGCCGGAGAGCGGGGCGAGCGGGTGATCATCGACACCGGGGACGACGACAGGCAGATGGAGTGGCTGGCGCGCGGCGTCACCATCCGGCTGGGCGGCGTCGGCCACATCGCCGAATACGCGATGAGCGGAGCCGACGTCAAGCGCACGGCCGTCCCGCGCACGATCTCGATGGCCTTGGCGCTCGGCCGGGCCATCCGCGAAGCCAGGGAGGAGCACCGTTCGCCGTTCGAGGCGATCGCCACCACACTGTCGACGACCCTGTACTCCGAGGTGCGCGAGCTCTTCGCCGGCAAGGTCATCGATGTGGAGCGACGCACGACCGAAGGCTTCGCGAAGGGCCGCGCGACGATCTCCTCCCTGGGCGACGAAGACGACACCCTCGAGATCCGGTTCCAGAACGAGAACCTGATCGCCCACCGCGGCGAGGTGGTCGTCGCCATCGTCCCCGACCTGATCTGCGTGGTCGACATCGAATCCGGAGAGCCGATCACCACCGAGGGCCTGCGCTACGGCCAGCGGGTGCGGGTGCTCGGAATCTCCACTCCGGCGATGATGCGCACGCCGGAAGCGCTCGCGGCATTCGGGCCGACCGCGTTCGGTCTCACCGAGCCGTTCGTGCCGGTGGAGACCCTGTCGGCGCCGACCGTCACAGCGGCGCAGGAACGCGACGACGCCGCGCCCTCCCGCGTCTACGCTTGACGCATGGCGAGAACCCTCCAGCGCGGTGACCTGTCGCCGCTGTCCAGAGGGTTCTCGCTGCTCGGCTCCGGCGGCGGTGGCACGACGACCATGCTGGAGCTGATGCTGACGGACGCGGACTGGCCGCTCACCGTGCATCCGGTCGACGGCATCGACCCCGCGACGCCTTGCGTCGCCGCCGCATTCGCGGGCTCCACCTACCTGCTGACGGAGCGCCTCCCCGGCGCCGACCCGTTCGGCGAGCTGATCGACGCCGCCGAACGCTGGACCGGCGTACGAGCCGGGGCGGTGTGCCCGCTGGAGGGCGCCGGTCTGAATGGTCTGACCCCGCTGACCATCGCCGCCCGCCTGCCGGTGGTGGACGCCGACTTCATGGGCAGGGCACTCCCCCGGCTCGACCAGCTGTCGCTGTTCGTCGACAGGGTGCCAGGTACCGTCACCGTGTGCGGCTCCGGCGCGGGCGGCGTCGTCCTCATCGAGACGGATCGCGCCGCCGACGTCGAGAGCCTGGTGCGCGGCGCCATCGTGCAGGCGGGAGGCGCCGCCGCCGTCCTGATCGCCGGTTTCACCGTCGGCGACCTGACCGAGCACGCCGTGCTCGGAGGCTACGAGCGGGCGCTCGCCCTCGGCACGGCGTTCGACGCCGCCGCCGGCGCACCGCTCGACGAACTGGCCACGCTTCTCGGCGGGCGGATGCTCGGGACCGGCCGGATCGCGGCCGTCGAGGCCGCGCCGTCCGACGCGTACTCGTCCGCCGTCGAGGTCACCGCCGACGACGGCACCCTGCTCCGGCTGGTCGCGCGCTCCGAGGTCCTCGCCGTGCTGCGCGACGGCGCGCTCGAAGCGTCGTCGCCGGAGATCATCGTCACCATCGACTCGATCTCGCGCGACATCCTCCAGGTCGACGGCCTCACCATCGCCAGGCACGTCGCCCTCCTCGCACTCCCCGCCCCCGAGTGGTGGACCTCCTCCCCCGACAGGCTCCGTCAGGTCACCCCCTCCGCTTTCGGCATCGACGGCCTGGAGGCGGCCGCGTGAGCCAGACCATCGACCTCCGCGCACTCCTCGCGCACCCGGCCAACGGCGGTCTGCGCCCTGTCGCCGCCGCCGATCCGACGATCGTCTGGAGCGACGTCGTCGTCGACTCGGCCGAGTCCAGGCTCCCGGCCGACGGCGCGGGCGGCCTCGCCATCCTCACCATCGAGCCACCATCGGCGCCATGGCAGCAGGATGCGCTGATCCGGCGCATCCGGGATCGCGGCTATCGCGCCCTCGCCGTGCAGAACGCAGACCTGTTCGGGGAGGGCAGCCGCACGCTGGCGCAACGCGTGGGCCTCGCCCTGCTGCACGTCGACGACCCGATGGCGCTCGCGAAGGCGTGCTGGCTGCTGCTGGAGGGCAGGGACGCGCTCACCCTCGGCTACGTGCGCCAGGTGGCCCAGTCGATCGAGTACCACGCGGCCGGGCTCGCCGACCTGCTGCGCCACCTGTCCGCCAGCGTCGGGCACGGCATCGCCCTGATCGACGCGGAGGGCGTGCTGCTCCAGGCGGGCGGCGAACTCCCGGATGCGGTGCACGCCGCCATCGACTTCGGCCCGTGGGTCGACACGGTCACCGTCGACAACGGGACGGGCGCGCCAGGCTCAGCGCCGGCCTCCGCCGCCTCCGTCCACGTCGACAGCTCAACCAGAGCTGGCCTCCGCCTGGCGTTCTTCGGCAGCGGGCTGAATCAGGTGCAGCTGACCGCCCTCGCGGTCGCCGCCGAGGTCGCCATGCCCGCCGTCGCCGCGCGCATCCTGATCGACGAGGTGGCCGACGTCAACGACGCCGCCGTCGCCGCCGACCTGCTCCGCGACTTCCTCGAGCAACGCGACACCAGGGACGCCGAGCGCGACCAGCGGATGCTCGACCGCGGCTGGCGGACGGCCGGATACCACCTCGGATTCCGCATCGTCGGCCGCACGCGCGTCGACACCTTCCAGCTGCTCCGGTTCGTCACGCGCGAACTGGCTGGCGTGCAGACCGACTCGCACGCCGTCACCAGCGGCCGCGGCGTGACGGGCTGGCTGACCTTCTCCGCCCCTCCCGCGCCCAGCCAGGTCGAGGGCGCCGTGTCCGCCCTCCGCGCTCTGCACGCCTCCGCCCGCCGCGCGTTCAACGTCGCCACCGGCATCGGGGCGGTCGAGAGCGGTGCGGCCGGGCTCGCCACCACCATCGACGGCGCCGCCGACGCCGCCCGCATCGCCGTCAACCGCTCGGCGACCGGCTGGTTCGTCCGCATCGACGCGCTCGGCCTCGAACAGCTGCTGCTGAGCTGGACGGAGAACGACACGTTCGTCCCCGCCGCGGAGTCGCTGCTCGCGCCGCTGCGCACCCGCGCGCCAGAACTGCTCGAAACGCTCACCGCCTACCTCGACCACGAGTCCGGCATCGCGGCGACCGCCGACGCCCTCCACCTGCACCGCAACACCGTCTCCACGCGTATCGCCCGCGCCCAGGACCTCCTCGGCCTCGACCTGACCGACCCCGAGACCCGGCTCGCCGTCCATCTCGCCTGCCGCGCGGTGCGCGGTTGACCGGGCTGCCGCATCCCGCGACGCCGCCGCACCCCGACCCACCGCATCCCGTAGCCCGCATCCCGTATCGAAGGAGCCAGCCATGACACCACGACCCGACCTGCTCGGCACGCGGAGCAACGCATGAGAGCGATGGTCTACGACCGCTTCGGCGGACCTGTCGAGGTGCGCGACCTCCCAGACCCGGTCGCCCCTCCCGGCGGCGCGGTGATCAGGGTGGGCGCGTCCGGGCTCTGCCGAAGCGACTGGCACGCATGGGTAGGCCACGACGACACCGTGCACCTGCCGCAGGTTCCCGGACACGAGTTCGCCGGGACGATCGCGTCCCTCGGCGACGGCGTGACCGGCTGGCGGGTCGGCGACAGGGTCACTGCACCGTTCGTCAATGGATGTGGCGTGTGCCGTTGGTGCCTCGCCGGCCAGTCCCAGGTGTGCCCGGACCAGACGCAGCCGGGTTTCACGCACTGGGGTTCGCACGCCGAGCTGGTCACCATCCGGGCAGCCGAACTCAACCTGGTCGCCGTGCCGGACAGCCTGGATGACGACGCCGCCGCCAGCCTCGGCTGCCGCTTCGCCACCGCATACCGGGCCGTACGGGCGCGCGCTGACGTGCGCCCCGGCGAGTGGGTCGCCGTGTACGGCGCCGGCGGCGTCGGCCTGAGCGTTGTGATGATCGCGCGCGCCCTCGGCGCGAGGGTCGTCGCGGTCGACCGCAGCCCCGCCGCCCTCGACCTCGCGGCGCGCCTCGGCGCCGAGCACGTCGTCACCGCGGGCAGCGACACCCCGTCCGTGATCGCCGACCTCACCGACGGCGGAGCCGACGTGACCTTCGACGCCGTCGGCTCCGCGTCCACGAGCACCGACGCCGTCCTGTCGCTGCGCCGCCGCGGACGCCACGTGCAGATCGGCCTCCTCTCCGCCGACCAGCTGCCCGTCCTTCCCCTGGACCGGGTCCTCGCCTGGGAGCTCGACCTCCTGGGCAGCCACGGAATGTCCGCCGCCGACTACCCAGGGATGCTCGACCTCGTCGCAGCCGGAGCCCTCCGCCCGCAAGACCTGCTGGGCGGCGCGGTCACCCTGGAGATCGGCGCGGCCATGCTCCCCACCTCGGACACGGCGTCCCCGACCGGCATCACGGTGGTGCATCCGGCCGAGGTGTAGTTCCGCACGCTTCGCCCGGCCAACAGGCCACCCGGGTCTCTGAGCGCGAGACGCGAAGACCTCGTGCTCAGGACAGCCTCCGAATCGTGCCTGGGGTCAGTGGTCGGGGTATGGGGTGACGGTCGGACTGTTGGTGGGGTAGTACGGGTCGGGGTCGAGCATGTCGAATTCCCGGTATCCGGTGGGTCCGGCGAGCAGCTTGAGGGTGGGGTCCGTGGAGCACTCTGTGTACAACGTGAGGACGAAGTAGTTGTTCTGCGCGGCCGCTCCTGCGGCGAGGGAGCCGTCAGCACGGTCTGCCCGGTTCAGGGCGAAGCGCTCGCTGGCAGGGGCGGTGACCGGGTTACCAACGAGGGAGACGATGTAGCCCTGTTGTGTCCAGTAGTCGCCCATCATCTGCACGAAGGCCACCGGATCCCCGACGGGCGGGTGATAGAGCGGCACGAGGTAGCGTCGGCGTGTCTCGCCGTTGGCGGTGGAGCAACTGGAGCCCCGGAATTCCTTCGTGTCCGGGTTCCACGGTCTGGCGCCGGGCTCTGGGCCGTATGCCCATCCGTCGGGGAGGCCGGAGGCGGTGATTGCGGCGGTGGCGTCGGCGATGAGTTGAGCGCGGAGTTGTTGTCCAGTCTTCTGCGGTCCGGGATCGGGTGGGGTGGTCATGGCGCAACCTCCAAGGGTGAGCGTGATGGCGATGGCTAGTGCGGCAGCAGTGTGCTTCATCGTGGCTTTCCGGCCTGCTGGGTGTCGCGAGCCGCCGTGGGTTTCGATCGCTGCCTGGTCAGTGGTCGGGGTATGGGGTGATGGTCGGGCTGTTGGTGGGGTAGTACGGGCTGGGGTCGAGCATGTCGAATTCGCGATAGCCGTGGGGTCCGGCGAGCAGCTTGAGGGTGCGATCGGTGGAGCACTCGGTGAAGATGTCGATGATGAAGTGGTGGTTCTGCGCGGCCGCTCCTGCGGCGAGGGAGCCGTCGGCGCGGTCGGCCCGGTTCTCGGCGTAGCGCTCGCTGGCAGGGGCGGTGATCGGGTCGCCGACGAGGGAGACGATGTAGCCCTGGTCTTTCCAGTAGTCCCCCATCATCTGCACGAAGGCCAGCGGATCGCCCACGGACTCGTGAAAGAGACCGATGTCGTAGCGTCGGCGCGTTTCGCCGTTGGCGGTGGAGCAACTCGAGCCCCGGAATTCTTTCGTGTCCGGGTTCCACGGTCGGGCGCCGGGCTCGGGGCCGTATGCCCATCCGTCGGGGAGGCCGGAGGCGGTGATTGCGGCGTTGGCGTCGGCGATGAGTTGGGTCCGGAGTTGTTGTCCGGTCTTCTGCGGTCCGGGGTCGGGTGGGGTGGTCATGGCGCAACCTCCAAGGGTGAGCGTGATGGCGATGGCAACAAGGACAGCCGTCGTGCGGGTAGGGGTGAGGGTCATCGGGTGTCTCAGGATTGGAAGTAGGGGATCGCAGGTTCTGCGAGGTTGTGCCGGTCGGCCGCTGGGGTGGTGTCGGACAGTCCGCCGCTGACCTTGCCGGGTTGTCCTGTCGTGGTCGCAGCGATGTTGTTCAGCGACTGGGTCTTGCGGTCGTAGTAGCCGTGTCCTTCGGAGGGGACGGCGTTGAGGAATCCGCTGTTGCTGATTGCCCCCTCCTTGCCGAGGGGGTTGTGTCCGTCGACCCGTTCCAGGTGCTTCCCGTCGCCGTCGGAGGAGAACGCTTCAGCCCCACCGATGGTGCGAGTGCCCGGATACGCGACGTCGGGGTTGGGCTCAGCCCGCCCGGACACGGACGCGCCGAACGGCGCGAGCTGGTCGGCGGTGGCGGCGGTGGTGTAGACGTGATTCGCGTGAAGCGCCGCCAGGGACGGCACCTCGGAAGTAACGAGCCCAGCGGAGCCGACCATCACGAACGCGTCAACCCGAATGTGGGTTTGGGTGAGCGCGATGGCGGCCATGGTGCTGCCGTAAGAGTGGGCAGTGACCGTGATCGGCGCGGCCCCTGACCCGAAGACGTCACGGGTGGCGGCGTTCCCGTCGAGTTCAGCCGCGAACCGGGGCGCCCCCTTCTTCGCCGCAGCACTGTTGTTCACCCCGACAAGGTCCGGGTTGTCATACTCCAGGCACGCGATCACCCCCGGCTGATCGACACCGAGTCTCGTTTGGGCGAGGTAGAGGTTCCTGGCGGCGTCGGACCAGCCGGCGAGGGCGTCTTTCGCGCCGAAGTCCATCCCGCCGACACACCAGGTGGTGTTCTGGCAGGTGTCGAGGTCGCCGTAGCCGACGGCGACCATCGGCGGTTCGCTGAAGAAGTTGAACGCCACCAACTGCACCGGAACACCATCGGCAGGCGCATCCAGTGCCGACTCCATCTTGTCGAGCACGGCGCGCTGATCGGCGGTGAGGTCGGGGTGCTTCCGCGCGTCGGCGAGGCTGATCCGGTTCGCGGTGTTCCGGTCCTTGTAGGGCATCCCGGGCAGGTTGCCGAACAGCCCTGGCGCCGTCGACAGCAACGCCGCCTGCACCGCCGGGGTGAGGCCATTCCACCAACCCGCAACCACCTCCGGGTTGGGCGGGTTGTCCCAGAACTGTTGCACCAGTGCCGGGTTGTCGGCCAGCAACAGCGTCAACTCGGCCGGGGTGAGTTGATGCAGCAACGTCATCAACGCGACCCCGGTGGGCCGGGCGGCGACGTCGATGACGGCGAGCCTGCCCACCCCGGAACCGAACACGGTCAACTCCGGAACGGTGGAGTGGGCGATCGCGCCGGTCCGGGCGGCCTCCAGCCCGCGCACGAACACGGCCTCCGCCCCCTCATGCTCGCGCTGCGCGTCCTGCCCGTTCGCCCGCGCCTGCGCCAGACGCCACTCCGCATCCTCCAACCGGTGCCGGGACCTCGCCAACTCCTCCTGCAGTTCCTCGTCCCGTTCCCGCGCCGCGAACAGCTCCGTCCCCGTCGGCGGGTGCTCCGACGAGGACGCTCGCTGCAACACCATCAGCTGATCGAGCAACCCGGCATGATCCCCCACCAGTGCACTGATCGCGGCCTGCAACACGGCGATATCCCGCTCAGCCTCTTCCGCCGCATGCAACGCCTGATCGGCGGCGTACTGGGCCGAGAACAGCGCCTCCGCCCACGTCTTCGCCACGACCCCGGCCTCCCCGTGCCGGGCCGAGGCGACACGCGCCCCGTCCACGACCAACCGCAACCGGCCCCGGACCGCGTCCGCCGCGAGCCCCGACCACACCGACACGTCGACCAGCCCCAGCACATCGTTCACCAGGTCCGCCCGAGCCCGGGACCACTCCGAGTGCGCCTGCAATGACGACATCCACGCCACCACCGCATCCACATTCCCCGGCGTCGGATCCGCGTCGAACACCAACGGCGACCAATCCCGAAACCTAGAACGCATGCGCACCCGCCCGGAACCCTCGGGCACTGTCCGCATCCCGCTCGGCCGCCGTCGAGGCCACTGACCGCAACACCGTTACCAGAGCATCCGTGTTCTGCGTGAGCGCGGACCGCCCCGTGGACCAATACCGGTCGAACTCCACAAAACCCGCATCCGCTCTCGCCGAACCGAAGTCACCCGCCATGAACGCCGGAACCTGCGGAGAGTGCGCCCCCGTCGACAGCTTCCGCGCGCCATCCCGCAGCCGGTCCGTATCGACCGAAACCTTCTTGCCCATCAACCACCCCATCCGACCTGATTGCAATTCATATCAAGAACACAACTTCAACATTTTACATAATAAATGACGACAAACAGTTCAGCAGCTCGCGCCACACGATCACGACGCCACAGGACCCGCCTCAAGCACGCCCGCCGCCGCCAGCGCCTCCCGCAGCACGGGCCCGAGCCGCAGCGCGTACTCGCGCGTCATGTGCAGGGCGTCGGACTTCGTCAGCGTCGCTCCGGAGAACGGCGGGCATCTCCGTTCGACGCAGAACCAGTTCGTGGTGTCGATCACCAGCCGCGACTCCGGTGCCGTGTTCACGAGCCGCTGATGGATACTCTTTCCGCGCACTGCCTCCGGCGTGCTGATGCAGTCCTGTGGACTGTTCAGCCTGGTGTAGCACGAGTTGGCCGGCTTGTCGGCGATGGGCATGGTCACGAGCGCGATCGTCGTGTCGGCCGTGATGGCGGAGAGCTTCGTTCCCACTCCGGCGACGTCACTGACTCCGGCGATCGCAACCAGGTCGGGGGCGAGCCGGTTCACCGCGTCGACCACGGCGTCGGAGCGCTCCGCGCATCCGTCGGGGATGGCATCTCCGTTCTTGGCCGGATTACCGAACGGGCAGGCGATCCTCGCGTATGAGATCACCTTCCAGTCCGGATGCTCACGCAGTGCGTCGACGAAAGTGGTGACGAGCCCGACCGCGATGGAGTTGCCTGCGATCAGCACCGTCTTCGGTGCGGCTGGGTCGCCCCAGGTGCAGCGGCTCTCGTCGATCTTCGTGGCGACACCGCACGCCACCACGTCGTCGGCCGCGAGCTCACCGGTGAGCGCATCGTCGATCGACGGGGTCAGCGCCGGCCAGCTCGTCGCGGTCAGCGCCGCGGCCAACTCCGCCTGCACGGCCTGCAACTCGGCGTCCGGCGCCGCCTCGGCAGCCCCCTCCGCTGACTCCCCGCTCGCCCCGGCACCGCCGGCTGAACCGCCCCCGGCCGCTCCGTCCCCCTGCGCAGCCGATGCCGAGGCACTCGTCACCGCTCCGCCCTTCGCGACAGCGAGCCCCGTCGTGGCGAGCGCCGTGATCGCGAGGAAGCTCAGCGTCGCCAGCGTCCTGCCCATGCTCCGCTGTCGCTGTCCGCTCGCGTGACGGCTGCCCGCGGTCGGCGCGGTCCACCACGCGGTCTTCAACCACTCCGATCGGCGGATCGGATCTTCGACCAGGTGGAACGAGTAGACGGCCAGCACAGTGAACACGAGCGTGAGCACACCGGCCTGCCACAGTCCGTCGCCGATCAGGCTCGCTCCGATGATGATCACTGGGAAGTGCCAGAGGTAGAGCGAGTACGAGATGTCGCCGATGTAGCGGGAGACGGGGTTCGTGAGCAGCCAGGCCGACCGCAGTCGCCCTCCCGAGCCCGCGGTGATCACCGCGGCCGTCGAGACGACGGGCAGCAGCGCCCATGGCCCGGGGAACGGCAGGTCGCTCCCGATGAACGCCACGGAGGCGACGATCCCGGCGAGACCGGCGACGCACAACACGTGCGCACCCCACCGCGGCACGCGCGCCAGCCTTTTGCCGACCAGCGCGAGCAGTGCGCCGACCCCGAGTTCCCACGCCCGGGAGAAGGTGGAGAAGTACGCGAACGTCGGCGAGGCCGCGCTCTCCCGCAGCGCCCAGGCGAACGACGCGACGACGATCGCCAGCAGCACACCGCCGAGGGCGAACGACGCGACCCGGGGACGCGCGGCGCCATACCGCGCGAGGAGGGCGAGCACCACCACCATCACCGCCGGCCAGACCACGTAGAACTGCTCCTCGACCGCCAGCGACCAGAAGTGTTGCAGCGGCGAGACAGGCGCGCCGTGACCGAAGTAGTCCGTGCCGACGACGGCGAAGTTCCAGTTCGCGGCGAACAGCGCCGCCCAGCCGCCGTCACTGACCACGCCGAGCCACCGCTCGGTGCTGTAGAGCAGGTATGCCGCCCCCACCGAGGCGACGAGCACGATGACCGCGGCGGGAAGGATGCGCCTGACCCTATTGCGGTAGAACGCGGAGAAGGAGATGCGCCCCGTCCGCTGGTGCTCGCGCAGCAGCAGACCGGTGATGAGGAAGCCGGAGATCACGAAGAACACATCCACCCCGACGAAGCCGCCGCGCGGCCAGTGCAGCAGGTGGTCCAGGATCACCGCGACCACAGCGAGCGCCCTCAGTCCCTGGATGTCGCGTCGGAACGCCGACGTGGGCTTCGCACTCATGCGCTTCCTTCCTGTAAAACCTCAGCACGTGTCATCGAGGTATTTATGTCTCAGTCATAAAAGACTAGCTGCTGCCGCCGACAGTGGGCCCACGATCGGCGGCGAACCCGGCAGGATGGGCGTATGCACCTCGCCGACGTCACTCCCCCGGACACCCAGGCGGCGCGCGCCGCCCACGCCTTCGCCGCAGAACGGCAAACGCCCGCCATGCTGAACCACTGCATCCGGTCGTGGCTGTGGGCGGTCGGTTTCGCCGAGCGCGACGGCAGCGCCGACATCGATCGCGAGCTGCTCTACGTCGCGGCGCTCTTGCACGACATCGGGCTGATCGAAGCATTCGACAACCACACCCTGAGCTACGAGGATGCGGGAGGACACGTTGCCGCCGCCCTCACGGCCGGAGCCGGCTGGCCGGTCGAGCGGCGGCAGCGCGTACACGACGTGATCGTGCGCCACAACTGGCCGAAGGTCGACCCTGCACTGGATGCGGAGGGCCACCTCCTGGAGATCGCCACCGGACTCGACATCTCCGGCGTCGGGGCGGACACGCTCCCCCTCGCGTTTCAGCGCGAGGTGCTCACCGCATACCCGCGGCTGACCATCGCCGCCGAGTTCGGCGCGTGTGTGCAGGACCAGGCGACGCGGAAACCCACGACGCAGGCCGCCAGGATCGTGGCGAACGGCGTCGTGCGGAAGCTCGCAGAGAACCCGCTGGAGACCAGGGGCGCAGCGAGCTGACCCCGAACGGCCTCCGGCCTGGGAGCGGCACCAGTCCCGCCTGCTATGGTGCGGAGGCCGGCACCGAGCCGGCTTTCAGGGAAGACGCCTCGTGAACGTCGAGCCGCTCAGGCTCCGCCTCGAACCCGTCGCCTCCTCTGTGCTATCAGAGGAGCATCCCCATGCCCGCGTCCCTGCCTGCATCCACCACGGCCGTCGTCTACTGCGAGGGCCTCTTCGGCGAGCAGGACGGCAAGACGGCGAACGGTCTCGTCCGTCACTCCGGCCGGTACGACATCCTCAGCGTCGTCGACAGCCGCCACGCAGGCGAGGACTCCGGCATTGTGCTCGACGGGGCACCGAACGGCATCCCCGTCCTCGCGACCATCGCGGAGGCCGTCGCGCACGCCGGGTCCGTCCCCGACAACCTGATCGTCGGGCTGGCCCCCGCCGACGGGATGCTCTCCGTGCGGCACCGCACCGCACTCCTCGACGGCGTCTCCCGAGGCATGAACCTCGTCAACGGCCTGCACGAGTTCCTGGACGACGAACCGGAGTTCGCGGCCGCTGCGCTTCTCGCCGGTGTGACCATCACCGACGTGCGCCGCCCCAAGCCGAAGAGCGAGATGCACCTGTTCTCCGGAAGGATCTTCGACGTGTCCTGCCCCCGCATCGCGGTGCTCGGGACGGACGGCGCCGTCGGCAAGCGGACCACGAGCACCCTGCTGGTGCAGGCACTGAACGCCAGAGGCATCAAAGCCGTGATGGTCGGAACGGGCCAGACGGCCCTCATCCAGGGTGCGAAGTACGCTGTCGCCCTCGACGCGAGCGTTCCGCAGTTCCTCTCCGGCGAGGTGGAGAACGAGGTGGTCGCCGCGTTCGACGACGAGCACCCCGACGTGATCGTGATCGAGGGCCAGGGCGCGCTCAGCCACCCCGCCTACCTGACCAGCGCATACATCCTGCGTGGCAGCCGACCGGATGCGGTCATCCTGCAGCACGCACCGGCTCGCGTGATGCTCGACGACTTCCCGATGATGCCGATGCCGACGGCCGCGGAGGAGATCCGCCTCATCGAGTCGTTCGCCCCCACCCGCGTCATCGGGGTCACCATCAACCACGAGGGGATGACGGACGCGGAGATCACCCTGGCCATCGACGCGCACGAGCTCGAACTCGGGCTCCCTGCGACGGACCCGCTCACGCGTCCGCTGGACGGCCTGGTCGACATGGTGCTCGCGGCGTTCCCCGAGCTGGAGGACCACCGCACGCTGGCGGTTCCGCGCTAGCGTCCGAACAGCGCGCGCAGCAGGGCGCCGAACCCTCTGCGCCGCGCCGGAGCATCGGCGGCCGCCCTCTGCGCCGTGTCGAGGAAGCCGACACCGCACTGCGGGCACTCGACGATCAGCTCGTGGACCGCGAGCCCCGCACCGTAGTACGGGTTGCGCATTGCGTTCGCCTCAGCGCCGCACGACGGACACGTCGCGCGCTCCCTCCCGCTGTCGGCTCCCACGCATCCATTGTGCGTCACTCTCAGCCGAGCGTCAGGACGATCGCCGTGTTCTTCGTGGCCGGCGTGCCCTCCGCAGGATTGACGGCGGTCACGCGCAGCGCGGCGGCCGCCTTGCCTCCCGCACCGCCGCCGGTCGGTTTCTGAACGGTCACGTTCGTGAAGCCGGCGTCGCTCAGCGCTTTCCTCGCCTCGCTCTCGGTCTTGCCCACCAGCCCGCTCGGGATGTTCGCCTGCTGGCCGTTGCTGATCTGCACCGTCACCGAGCTGCCCTTGTTGGCCGACGTGCCCGCCGCGGGGTTCGTTCCCGCCGCGGTGCCTGCCGGCTGGGACGAGTCCACCGGGGTGGTGGTGTCGATCGTCGCGTCCAGCCCGAGGCCTTGGAGCAGCGACTGGGCCTCCGCCGGCGTCTTGCCGGACACATCCGGGATCGTCACCTGGTCGCCGTAGAGCACGGCGTTGGACGGCTTGGTGAAATCGCTCCCGCCGTACAGGCCGTCGATCGCGGCGAGGATCGGCTGGGCGATCGAGAACTTCACGTTCCCTCCGCCGACGCCGTTGAAGTAGAGGCTGCGCAGCGGGGTCGATCCTGACACGTTGCCGACCCAGGTGGCGGTCGACACCTTGCTGGTGGAGGTGACGAGCCAGTTCTGCAGCGAGTTGTCCGTCGTTCCCGTCTTGCCCATGATCGGCGTGCCGTCGTATGGGTTGGCGCTCGCGCCGGTGCCGCCGCCGCGCATCACGCCCTGCAGAGCGTATGTCACCCCGGCCGCGATGTTCGGCTGCAGTCCCTGCGTGCAGGTGGTCGGGCTGACCTTGTGCGCAGAGCCGTCGGCGTTCAGCACCTTGTCGATCGCCACCGGCGTGCAGACCACGCCATTGTTGGCGATGCCTGCGTACGCGGTCGCCATCGTGAGCGGAGCCAGGTAGTTGGTGCCGAGGATCATCGACGGCACGGAGGTCAGTGGGTTGCTCGACGACGCGGGATGCACGTCCAACGACTTCGCGGCGTTCAGGATCGAGCACAGGTCGGTCTGGGTGCCCATCTTCGCGAACGCGGTGTTCACGGACTCCGCCGTCGCGGAGAGCACGGACAGCCTGCTGGCCGAGCCCTCGTCGTTGGTGACGGACCAGTCCGGTCCGTTGATGTCGCCGCAACTGTTGGTGAAGTCGGACGTCGGGAAGTCGTGCTGGGTGGCGTTGATCGTGTCGTAGAGGCTGTTGCCGGCTTCGAGCCAGGCCGCCAGGTCGAACGCCTTGAACGTCGACCCGGTCTGGAAGCCCTGCGATCCGCCGTACGCCTCGTCGGTGTTGTAGTTCACCGCCGTCGTGCCGTCTTGCGGTTGGTCGGTGTTGTTGAATGCCCTGTTCTCGACCATCGTCACGATCCTGCCCGTTCCGAGCTCCATCGAGACGTTGGAGGCGCCGAGGTCGATCCCCGCCATCGACGGCGGGATATAAGCACTGAGCGACTGCTGCGCGACCGCCTGCAGGTCGAGGTTCAGGCTCGTGTAGATCTTGAGCCCACCGCGGTTCAGGGTCGCCCAGCGGGCGTCGGTGGTGGCGCCGTATGCGGGGTCGTTGAGGACCACATCCCGCACGTAGTCGCAGAAGAACGCCGCGTTGTACTGGGCGGCCGCTGCGCATCCGGAGGTCGTCGGCGTGATGGTCGGCTGCACAGGGGTCTTCTTGGCAGCGTCGCGTTCCGCCGTGGTGATCTTGTGGTTGATCGCCATGCGATCGAGCACGTAGTCTCGCCGTTCCTTGGTGGCCTTGTATCCGTCGGCCGCACCGTTGTCCTTGTTTCCCGGCTGGTCGATGCGCAGGTTGGACGGGTTGTTGAGGATGGCGACGAGGGTCGCCGCCTGGGGGAGCGTCAGCTGGGCGGAGGTGGTGTTGAAGTAGTAGTGGGCCGCAGCCTCGACCCCGTACACCGTCCCGCCGAAGCCGACGACGTTGAGGTAGCCGAGCAGGATCTGCTGCTTGAAGTACTTCTTCTCCAACCCGACCGCGTACCGCATCTCCTGCACCTTGCGCTGCAGGGTGACGCCGGCGGCGTCTGTGTAGCAGGCCTGCAGCTTCTTCGCGTCGGTGAGGGCGTCGCAGCGCTCGACCTCGACGTTCTTCACGTATTGCTGCGTGATCGACGATCCGCCCTGCACCGAACTGCCGCTCACGGTCGACAACGCGCCGCGCACGGTTCCCAGGAGGTCGACGGCGCCCTCGGAGTAGAACCGGGGGTCCTCGGCGGCGACGGTTGCGTCTTTCACGGTCTGCGCGACGTCGTTCCAGGCGACGTCCTGCCTGTTCTGCGCATAGAACGAGGCGATCGGAACATCCACCCCGCCCTTCTTCGCGTACACGGTGGTGTTCTGCGCGAACGGCTGGATCGCGAGGTTCGAGGGCAGCGCCTCGAACGCGTTCGCGCCTGCAGCTGCCGCTTGGCCGACTCCCAGGAAACCGGGGAGCACGAAAGCGGAAGTGAGGACAGCGGCGATGAGCGCGACGACCCCGAACTGCAGGAAAAGGCCGGCCCGCGAGCGCGCCGGCCTGATCTCGTAGCGCCGCAGCGGGTCGAATCGTCGCGAGAGCGCGGCGAACCGCGGGCGGTCACGGAACGGAGGTCGGGTAGGCATCGGCCCAGCGTTTCATCGGAACACTAAGAAACGTCTGACGCGCGCACAGGTTGCCTGTCGGTGTTCTCAGGCTTCGTGTCCGCCGCACTCAGGTTGAGGCGTCGCCGTCCACCACGGTTTCGGCTTCCAGCTCGTCTGCCGCCTGTCTGGCCAGCGCCGCCTCCTGGTGCCGGAATCCGACCAGTTCGTAGCCCACCACGACCACGCCGGGCGACAACGTGACCAGCACGAGACTCACCCCGATCGGCCCTCCCGCCGCGGCCACGATCACGGAGGCCGCGAGCATCCCGACCGTCCCGGCGAACAGTCCGATGTGGAGCGGGTCCCCCTCGTGCACGAGGTACGTGTAGAGCAGGAACAGCACGATCGAGAAAACCAGCACCGGGATGGCGACACTGAGGATCGCGCCGGCCTCCCCGATCACCGCCTTCCCCTCCACCAGGTACGCGACCACGTGCAGCCCGGCTCCCGTCGCGGCGATGGAGGCGTAGAGCACGATGTGGCTGTACCCCCAGACCACCGCGCGCCGTCGGTGTCTACGCAGGATCGCCGCCGACGGGATGATGAAATACGTCCACCACAGCCCGAACGTCAGCCCGACGCCCGCCACGACCACGAGCACCGCGTCGACGCTCCAGCCCTGCTCCGCCACCAGCGCCGCCACCGACGTGACCGTGCCGAACAGCACCTCGCCGAGTGCGATGATCGTGAGCAGCCCGTACCGTTCGGCGATGTGTCCGGCGTTCCACGGCGTCCCGCGCAGTTTCACCTCGGCGACGATCGGGCCGCCGAGCTCGACGACGAACAGCAGCGGCGCCAGGATGAGGACGGTCCCGAACGGAACGGCGGCGAACGCCAGCAGCACCCAGCCGATCTGAGCCGCTGTGACGAACCCCGCGTAGGTGAGCGCGACGCTCCTGCGCTCTTCGTCCTGCGCGGCGGCACGCAGCCACTGGGCGACCATCGCGAACCGCATCACGACGTAACCGGCGACCATGACGCCGTTGTCGAACGCGTTCCCGTGCTCGACGGACGCGAACATCGCCGGCAGACCGAGCGCGAGCACGACGACGCCGATCATCTGCACCATCGTGGTGACACGGTAGAACCAGTCGTCGGTGTCGTACGCCGACGCGAACCAGGAGAAGTTGATCCACGCCCAGCAGATCGCGAACATGGCGAACGCGAACGCCCCGACCCCCGGCAGCATCTGACCCCCGGCGACCAGGTGCGACAGCTGATCGCCCGCCTGCCCGAAGGCGACCACGAACGTCAGGTCGAACAGCAGCTCCAACGGTGTCGCCGCCCGGTGCCGCTCCTCCGGATCGCGACCGCGCATCCGGAGCAGTCTGTGACTGAGGCCGGTCGACGTGAGCTCGGACATGGCTCTATTGTGGCGCGTTGCTGTGCGGTGCAGTGCCTCTCATGACGTGTGCCCCGACGACTCGTGCGAATCGTGCGGTCTCGTGCGCGCTGACCGCAGGTTCGGCACGAGTGAGCGTCACCCGGGCTGGGGTCTGGGGCGGGCGCCGCCAGGACCCTAGAGTGGTCCGGCATCGCACGATCGAGGGGGCACCGTGACAACACCTGCACAGGGCTGGTATCCGGACCCTTCCGATGGACGGATGGTGCGCTGGTGGTCCGGCGCCGGCTGGACGGAGCACACCCGCCCGCACCCCGATCAGCCGCAGCCGCCCGCGTTCCAGGTGCCCGCGCAGCAACTCGCGCACCAGCAGCCCGCGTATCAGCAGCCCACTTACCAGCAGCCGTACCCGCAACGCCCCGGCCAGTCCGTGTACGCGCGGGAGCCGGCCACCCGGATCACACGCGGCGAGAAGGACCGCCAGGTGCGCGGCAACAACCCGATGGCCTATGTCGGCCTCGTGCTCTCGCTGGTCGCTTTCATCGTCAACCTGTTCGCGATCCCCAGCATCCTCGGCATCGTCTTCTCCGCGATCGGCATGGCGAAGTCGGCGGAGCTGTCCGGCTCCGTGCACTACACGGGCCGGGTCACGTCGATCATCGGCCTCGTCCTGGGCGTCGCCGCGCTCGGGCTCTTCAGCTGGCACCTTCTCGCCCTGTTTTTCTGACCCGGCGCGGACACGCAGAGAGGCGGCGCCCCGTCAGGGACGCCGCCTCTCGCACACACGGACCGGCCTACGCCGCGCGCGGCATCCACTCCGCAGCGTGGGCGCCGCGCACCGCAGCCGCCACACGCAGCTGCCCGTCCACCGCATCCACGGTGACCGCGCCGCCGTCGACCAGCTCTCCGCTGACCATCAGTTCCGCGATCCTGTCGTCGACCTCACGCTGGATGACCCTGCGCAGCGGCCGCGCGCCGTACTCCGGTTCGTAGCCCGCGTCCGCGATCCACTCCACCGCCGCATCCGTCGCCTCGAAGGCGATGGAGCGCGCACCGAGACGGGATGCCGTCGCCGTGACCAGCAGCCGCACGATGTCGCGCAGTTGCGCGGCGTCGAGCTTGCGGAAAAGAACGATCTCGTCGATGCGGTTCAGGAACTCGGGCCGCATCGCCTCACGGAGTTTGCCCATGACGCGGTCGCGCAGGTCCTTCTCCGACGCGAACCCTGCCGCTGAGGCGTCTCCGCCGACGGGCACGAAGCCGAGGGCTCCGCTGCGGGAGGCGAGGAATTCCGAGCCGAGGTTCGAGGTCATGATGACGACCGTGTTGCGGAAGTCGACGGTCCTGCCCTGGCCGTCGGTGAGGCGGCCGTCGTCGAGCACCTGCAGCAGCAGGTTGAACACGTCGGGGTGCGCCTTCTCGATCTCGTCGAACAAGACCACCGAGTACGGGTTGCGGCGGACGCGCTCTGTCAGCTGTCCCGCCTCGTCGTATCCGACGTATCCGGGAGGGGCGCCGACCAGGCGGGCTACCGTGTGGCGTTCGCCGAACTCGCTCATGTCGAAGCGCAGCATCGCCTTCTCGTCTCCGAACAGGGAGGCGGCGAGCGCCTTCGCGAGTTCGGTCTTGCCGACGCCGGTCGGGCCGAGGAAGAGGAAGCTGCCGACGGGGCGGCGTTCGTCTCCGAGTCCTGTCCTGTTGCGGCGGACCGCCTTGGCGACGGCGACGACCGCGTCGTCCTGACCGATCACGCGCTCGTGCAGTTCCGTTTCGAGCTTGGCGAGACGCTCACGGTCGGCCTCTCCGATGCGACTGACCGGGATGCCCGTCGCCCGCGAGATGACGGCCGCGATCTCCGGCTCGTCCACCACCGCATCCGGTCGCGGAGCGGAGCCGAGCGAGTCGAGGCTGCGCTGCACCGCTTCGATCTCGTCGCGCAGACGCGAGGCCTCCTCGTAGTGCTCCGCCGTGACGGCGGAGTTCTTCTCCGCTTCCAGGGTGGCGAGGGTCGCCATCAGCTCGGTCGTGTCGACGCGCTTGCCGAGGCGCAGCCGCAACCGCGCTCCGGCCTGGTCGATGAGGTCGATCGCCTTGTCAGGCAGGAACCGGTCGGAGACGTAGCGGGCGGACAGTTCGACGGCGGCGCGGATCGCCTCGTCGGTGTAGCGCACACCGTGGTGCTCCTCGTACGCTCCCCGGAGCCCGGACAGGATGAGCACCGCGTCCTCGACGCTCGGCTCACCGACGGTCACCGGCTGGAAGCGGCGTTCGAGCGCCGGGTCCTTCTCGACGCGGCGGTACTCCTTGAGGGTGGTCGCGCCGACCAGGTGCAGGTCGCCCTTGGCCAGGCGCGGCTTCAGGATGTTGCCCGCGTCCATGCCGCCGGACTCGCCGGAACCCCCAGCACCGACGACGGTGTGCAGTTCGTCGACGAACACGATGAGTTCGTCCGTCTCTGCACTGATCTCGTCCATCAGCCTCGTGAGGCGTTCCTCGAAGTCTCCGCGGTAGCGGGTGCCCGCCACCATCCCGGCGAGGTCGATGGCGACGACGCGCTTGTCGCGCAACTGCTCAGGAACGTCGCCTGCGACGATCGCGCTGGCGAGCCCTTCGACGATCGCGGTCTTGCCAACCCCGGCCTCTCCGACCAGCACCGGGTTGTTCTTGGTGCGACGCGACAGGATCTCGATGGTCTGCTCGATCTCGTCGAGTCGCCCGATCACCGGGTCGAGCTCGCCGTCGCGGGCGAGCGCAGTGAGGTCGGTTCCGAACCTGTCGAGCATCGGGGTGGTGGAGGCGTTGGCGTCCTCCCCCTGCTGGCCGGATGCGTTCGTGCCGGCGTCGACGTCCGCGGTCTGGCGCATAGCCGAGGTGAGCGCGTCCGGGGTCACGCCCGCGGCCTGCAACACCTGACCGGCCGGTGCGTCCTGGACGATCACGAGGGCGAAGAACAGGTGCTCAGGGTCGATGTACGTCGATCCGGATGCGCGGGCCACCTGGTAGGCGTGGAACAGCGCCCGCTGCGCGGACGGGGTGATGGATGCGGCGTCCACGTCGACGGGGTCGCCCGTCTGCGGAAGGCGCTGCTCCGCTGCCGCGGCGACCGCCTGGGGGTCGACGCCGATGCGACGCATGGCCTCGGCCGCCGGGTCCTCCAGCGCCATGACGTGGAGGATGTGCAGGGCGTCCAGCTCGCGGTGGCCGTGTTCGAGTGCGAACCGGCCGGCCTCGGCGAGGGTCTCCTGCGTGCGCCGGCTCAGGAACCGGCTGATGTCGATGGAGCGTGCGCTGCGCGCGCGCTCACCCGCGAGGTAACGGGCGAGGAACTCATCGAACGAGTTGCCGCCGTCACTGTCCGGGGTGAAGTCTTCGGGCACGAGATCTCCTGTGTGTTGAAAGTTGAGTTGACTGCACTCAAGTTCAACACTGCGGGGGCGCCGGTATTCCCAGGAGCGGCGAACGGCCGCGAATACGACGAACCAGGCCTCACGCCTCCGGGATCACCCGGTCGAACATCGCAGGACGCGGGGTGTCGGGATCCGGTCCGCTGCGCTCCCCCGTGTCGAGCGCGTCGATCCTCGCCAGTTCGTCCGCGCTCAGTTCGAAGTCGAACACGTCGAAGTTCTGGGCGATCCTTCCCGGGTTCGTCGACTTCGGGATGGCGGAGCGCCCGCTCTGCAAGTGCCAGCGAAGCATGACCTGGGCGGGCGTCTTGCCGTGGTCGGCGGCGATGAGGTTGATCGTCACATCCTCCATCACGCTTCTGCGCTCGTCGCCGAACCCCGGATAGAAGGTGATCCCGCCGATCGGAGACCAGGCCTGGGTGACGATGCCGTTCCGCGCGTCCGCCTCCTGCACCGCCGGCTGCGTGAAGTACGGGTGCAGTTCGATCTGGTTCACGGCGGGGACGACGGTGGTCTCGGCGAGCAGCCTTTCGAGGTGGTCCGGCATGAAGTTGCTGACACCGATGGCGCGCACCTTCCCGTCGTCCAGCAGCGACTCCAGCGCCTGGTACGCCGCGATCGTCTTCTCGAAGCGGTCGGTCGCCGGCTGGTGCAGGATGAGCAGGTCGAGCGTGTCGACGCCGAGCTTGCCCGTCGCCTTCTCCCAGGCGTGGAGTGTCTCGTCGTGTCCGTAGTCGCTCACCCAGACCTTCGTCTCGATGAACACCTCCGCGCGGTCGATCCCGGAGCGGCGGATGCCCTCACCCACCTCCCGCTCGTTGTTGTACGCCGCCGCCGTGTCGACGTGGCGGTATCCGGTCGCCAGGGCTGTCTCAACCGCCGCTGTCGTCTCTTCCGGAGGGCTCTGGAAGACGCCGAAACCGAGGGCAGGCATCGTGACGCCGTTGTTGAGGGTGAGTTCCGTGACCATGCAGCCAACGCTAGACCGCCGCGTCGCCCGGCGGGAGTCCGCATCGCACGCTCCTCCGCCTGGCGCAAACCCCGTGGCGCGCATGCTCGCACGCCCGTGTCGCGTTAACCTTGAGGGATGGAAGGTCGCGCCGGCTCCAGGAATGGCGTCGCGAATGCCAAGGCGAGGGCGCTGTACGACGCTGTGGCGTCAGCGCTCCGCTCACCCATGCACGCCGACCCTGACACCATCTCGGTCGAGCACGACGCCGCCCGCTTCCTCGTGAGGTTCAGCGATCTCCCGCTCGCCGCCTTCCGCGCCAGGGTGCCGCTGTCGACTCCGCCGACGCAGGCGCAGTCCGCCGTCGCGAACGCCGCGCGCAAAGCGCACGCCAATATCCTGGAGTGGAGGAAGCTCGGCTATCTCAACGAGGTCGGCGCCCGCATCACAGCGCTCCGGGACGCCGGAGCGTATTCCGGTCGCCTCTTCGAGGCGTACGGCGCCGGGAAGCTCGATGAGATCGAACTCGTCGCCCTGCTGCGCGAGATCCCGCCCGTCCCGCTCGACGGCATCCCGGTCGGCCCCGGTGCAGCCCAGGGCGCCGGCGGCCCGATGGAGGTTGCAGGCACCGCGCTGCGACGGCACCTCATCTCCTCCGCCCTGTTCGAGCACATCGTGGACGAGCTGGCCGACGCCGGCCACCAGGGCTGATGGCGGTCGCGCGGCTGAGTCGTGCGGACGCGCGCAGGATCGCGGTGACGGCGCAGCGGCTCGACGCCGACCGGCCGACAGAGCTCGTCCCGCTCGTCGAGCAGCTCACCCTGCTGCAGCTCGACCCGACCGCCGCCGTCGCGCCGAGCGCCGACCTCATCGCCTGGACGCGCCTCGGCTCGTCCTACCGACCGGAGAACCTGCAACGCGCCGTCGAGTCCGATCGCACTCTCTTCGAGCAGAAGGCGCAGGACGATCCGAGCACGCCGCCCATCGCCATGCTGCGCCCCACGTCCACGCTCGGCCTGCACCTGGATGCGATGTCTCGGTGGCCGAGCGACGGCAGCCGCGTGCACGCCTGGCTGGAGTCGAATGCCGCATTCCGCGCGCAGGTGCTCACCCTTCTCTCCGACTCCGGTCCGCTTCTCTCCCGCGATATCCCGGACACCGCAGCGGTTCCGTGGGAGTCCACCGGGTGGACGCACGGCCAGAACGTCACCAGGATGCTCGAATTCCTCTCCGCCAGAGGCGAGATCGCCGTCTCAGGACGCCTCGGCCGACAGCGCACCTGGGACATCGCAGCGCGTGTCTTCCCGGCAGGGCTCGAGATCGTTCCCGAAGAGGAGGCCAAGCGCATCCGGGACAAGAACCGCCTGCGCTCGCAGGGCGTCGCGCGCGCCGCGATGGTCGGTGAAGCCGGCGTGCCGGTCGAGATCGAGGGCAGCTCCCGGCTGTGGCGGGCCGACCCCGACGCACTGGATGCGTTCGGTTCCGGTGTCCCGTTCGCCGGCCGCACCGCGCTGCTCTCCCCGTTCGACCGGCTGATCCACGACAGAGTCCGCACGCTCGAGGTCTTCGGGTTCGAATACCTGCTGGAGATGTACAAGCCGGTGGCGAAGCGCCGCTGGGGGTATTTCGCACTGCCGATCCTGTGCGGCGACGCCCTGGTGGGCAAGCTCGACGCTACGGCCGACAGGAAGGCGGGCGTGCTCCGCGTCTCCGCCGTGCACGAGGACGAGACGTTCGGTCCGGCGACCGCGGAGGCGGTCGACGCCGAGATCGCCGACCTCGCCGCCTGGCTGGGCCTCGCGGTCGAGCGCGCCGACCGCGACTAAGCCCGCGCGTCTTCCTTCTTCCCGTGCGGGTCCGAGGCGTTGAGCGCTGCCACGACCGTGTCGTAGTCTCCGCGCGCCTCCCCGAAGCGGAGGAACTTCACCCGCTCCACCAGGAGCTCGTGCGCCTCCGGCTGCGTCTCCAGCAGCGTCATCGTCTCGGCGACGAACTCGTCGAGCGGCATCGCCACCGGGCTCTCCTCCTGCCCGGGCAGCAGCGCGGTGCGCACGGCCGGGGGCACCAGCTCGACGACCTTCACTGTCGTGTCCGCCAGCTGCAACCGGATGCTCTCGCTCAGCTGGTGGATGGCGGCCTTGGTCGCGTTGTATGTCGGCGTGGCCGCGAGCGGCGCGAACGCGAGCCCGGACGAGACCGTGACGATCGTCGCATCCGGGGTGCTGCGCAGGTGGTCGACGAACGCGGCGATCAGCCGGATCGGCCCGAGCAGATTGGTGGTCACGGTCGCCTCGGCAGACGCGAGGAACCCGGCCGGCGTGTGCCAGTCCTCGACCCGCATGATTCCGGCCATCGCCACCAGCGCGTTGAGCTCCGGATGCGCGGCGATCACGTCCGCGGCCGCCGACCGGACACTCTCGGGGTCTGTCGTGTCGATCAGGACGGTGTCGATGCCGGGGTGCTCCTGGGCGATGCGTTCCAGCAGTTCCGCACGGCGTCCTCCGACGATGACGGTGTTGCCTCTGGCGTGCAGCGCGACGGCGATGGCGAGGCCGATCCCGCTCGTCGCGCCGGGAATGAAGACGGTGTTTCCTGTGATGTTCATGTCTCGAGTGTCGGCGGACGCCGCACATCGTGGCAGAGAGCGGTCATCGGGGGATCGCCGATCCCTGGTTGCGCGAGCGGCGACGGCGGATGATGGAAGCATGGACCGCGCTTCCCTCGCCGATTTCCTCCGCAGACGCCGCGAGGAGCTCCAGCCCTCCGATGTCGGCCTCGCATCCGGTGCACGCCGCAGAGCGCCCGGGTTGCGGCGTGAGGAGGTCGCGCAGCTGGCGAACATGTCGGCCGACTACTACACCAGGCTCGAACAGCAGCGGGGTCCGCAGCCGAGTGAGCAGATGCTCGCCTCCCTCGCGCGCGCCCTGCGGCTGAGCGGCGACGAGCGCGACTATCTCTATCGCGCCGCCGGCCACAACCCGCCAGACCGTCTCAGCGGAGCCTCGCACGTCGCCCCCGCGCTGCTGCGGGTGCTCGACCGGCTCGACGACACCCCGGCGCTGATCCTGTCGAACCTGGGCGAGACCCTGGTGCAGAACCGGCTCTCCGCGGCGCTCCTCGGCGACCGGTCGGGGTTCACCGGCATCGAACGGTTCGAGGCGTATCGCTGGTTCACGCAACCGAAGACCGAACGCATCCACTACCCGGAGGACGATCGGGACAGGCAGAGCAGGGCGCAGGTCGCCTCCCTCCGGGTCGCGTACGGCGCGATGGGCGCGGCATCGCAGGCCGGGGAGCTGGTGCGAACGTTGCAGCGCGAGAGCGAAGAGTTCGCCGCGCTGTGGGACAGGCACGAGGTGGCCAACCGCTTCGAGGATCACAAGACGCTGGTGCATCCAGAGCTCGGCCCGATCGAGCTGGACTGCCAGGTGCTGTTCACCGAGGATCAGTCGCAGTGCCTGCTGGTCCTCACCGCGCCTCCCCGCAGCGACGGCGCGGAGAAGCTGGCGCTCCTCGGCGTGCTCGGGATGCAGGCGTTCAGCTGACCGGCTGCTGCTGCTCCTCCTCCTCCTTCTTCCGCCCCGGCACCTCGTTCGGGATGCCGCGGGAGAACGCCAGCGCTCCGAGAGAGATCGCGATGAGCCCGAAGAACGAGATCCGCAGCGCCGTCAGCTGGGAGTCCCGGTAGATCGACTCCAGCGTGTTCGCCTGGTCCTTCGACAGCCCGGCGTCCTCGCCGATCTTCTGCACACTGTCCGCCGGAACGATCTCGACGCCGCCGTCCGTCCGCTCCGCGACCGTCGACTGCACGCTGCTCGGCAGACTGCTGCCCGCGACGCCGCTCGCGAACGACGAGGCGAGGGCTGCGATCAGCAACGACCCGATGAGCGCGGTCCCGAGCGACGAGCCGAGGTTCTGGAACACCCCTTGCAGGCCGCCCGCTTCGCTGGACTGCTTCTCGCCGACGCTCGACATGTTCACGTTGCCGAGCTGCGAAGCCAGCAGGCCGAGCGCGCTCCCGGCCAGGAACATCCCGATTCCGAAGATCCAGTTCCGCAGGTCGGCCGTGACAGAACCGAGCAGCACCAGGGAGGCCAGCACCAGGATGAGCTGCCCCACCCGCACGATGCGCCGCGGCGACCAGATCCGCGCCAGAGTCGTCCCGATCACCGAGAACAGGATGAGCGAGATCGACAGCGGGAAGATCTTGAGCCCCGTGGAGAGCGCATCCAGACCGAGCGTCATCTGCAGATAGACCGGCACCATGAAGAACAGCCCGGCCGTCACCGCGTACTGCGCACCGAGCACGCTCAGGCCGCTCCGCAGCTGCCGGATGGCGAACATGTCGATGTGCACGAGCGGCGCCCGACCCGTCGCGACCAGCCGCTGCTGCCGACGCGCGAACAGCACGAGCAGCACCCCGCCCGCCAGGATGAACCAGGCCGTCAGCGAGATCCCCAGCGGATTGACCGGAACGCCGCCGACCACGGGCGAGTGCACCGGGATCAGCCAGCCCCAGGTCTTGCTCTGCAGCATCCCGTAGACCACGCCCACCAGTCCGAGCGCCGACAGCACGACGCTCAGGACGTCGATCCGCGTCGGGGTTCGTCCGCTCGTCTCGCGCACCACGCGGGAGAAGATCACGACGATGGCCATGATGACCACCTCGGCGACGAAGACGTACCGCCAGCTGAAGTAGGTGGTCACGAATCCGCCGATCAGCGGCCCGGCTGCGACCGCGGCCCCGGAGACGGCGCCGATGATCGCGTACGCGGTCATCCGGTCGTGCCCGCGGTAGTTGTCGGCGATGAGCGCCGCGATGGCGGGGATGACGAGTACGGCGCCGAGGCCTTCGATCACCGACCAGCCGATGAACAGCACCACGATGTTCGGGCTGAGCGCGGTCAGCAACGATCCCACCGCGTAGACGCACGACCCGATCACGAACGCTCTGCGCCTGCCCAGCACGTCGCCGAGTTTCGCGCCCAGCAGCATGAACGCCGCCATCGTGAGCGTGTAGAACGTGATCGCCGCCTGCATGTCCGCCACCGTGGTGTGCAGGTCTTCGACGACGGTCGAGATCGATACGTTCATCACCGTGCCGTCGAGCACCATCACGAATTGGGCGGCTCCCAAGACGATGACCACCGACCATTTCTTCATGCGGCTCCCCGCTCTGCCGGATGTTCCTCTCCGACCGGATGCACGCTCAGTATGTTCCCCCCGCGCACACGGCCGCAATGGATGGTTCGGCACGGATCACTATCGGCTGACATGCGACATTCCCCTAGGCCATTGCCAGACAGCGTGCGTAACCTTCGAGGTCCGCCGAACTGTCGGCTTCACTGTACGGAGGGGAAACGCATGACGACACGGTCGTTGCCATCGCCGCGTGCCGGCCGCCGGCCGTTCCGCGTCGGCGTTCTCGCGCGTCGCCGCCTCGAAGCGCAGGCCAGGCTGGATGCGGCGACCGCGCAGTCGGGAGCCGCACGGGATGCGGTCCCCGGCGAGCAGACCACACCGCACGTGCAGGCCATGCAGTCGCACGCCGAGGCGTACGCCCGGCGCGAGGAGCAGCGCTTCTTCTCGCGCATCGACAGGGAACTCACCGAGTACCGCGTGCTGTCGCGGGCGCTCGACAGCGACCTGTCGGACTACGACAGGCTCACCGGAGGTATCTCGCTCGACGACCGCGACTTCATCGCGAACGGCTCTGGCCCCGGCTTCGAGGAGCTGCGCAGACTGGAACGCCGCATCAAGCGGGCCAAGCGTCGCGTCGACGAACTGTCCGCCCTCATCCATTCGCGGTACACGGCGGCGAAGCTGCGCGCGAACCGCTATTTCGACCACTCGGACGAGATGCTCGCCGTCTACTGGGGCGCATACCGCCGCGAGCTCGCCGCGGATCAGTCGCTCGACAGGGCGCCCGTACTCCGACGCTCCGATTGGCTCACCACCAAAGAGAACACCAGGCTTCTCGAACTCTGGCAGGGGAGAAACGATGTCCAAGCGTGATCGGCTGCCCGCCGACTACTCCGTCCCGAAGACCGGCCGCCTCCGCCGGCGCCTGTTCTGGCGGCTGCGCAGAATGCGCGCGGCCGTCGACGTCGAGACCCTGGAGGTGTTCGAGCACGAGCTCGCCGCCTTCGAGCGCGGCGGCGTCGCCGAGATCGAGCGCCAGCGCACCCGCAATCTCGCCGCCTGCGCCGCCAGGGTCAGCGAGTCACAGAAGCGCGAGGAGCTGATCCGCGGCTCCATCGAGCGCACGGAGCACCAGTTGAAGCGCGCAGAGGTGGCTGCGGAACGACTGGATGCACGCCTCACCAGCCACGACCCCGACCTGCACAACTACGCCTGAGAAAGAGAGGAGACACATCATGGCCAGAGACATCGTCGCGAAACCCCCGCGCATCCGTCCCCGCGTCGGGCACATGTCGCGCTTCGCGCACGTGCTCGTCTACCTGCTCCTCCTCGGGATGATCACGGTCGACTACGTCCTGCTGTCGCAGGCGCTGACCCTGCTGCTGCGCAACGACAGCCAGTACGGGTCGATCGGCCTGCAGATGTACGTGATCACGCTGGGCATCTCGCTCGCCGTCGTGACGCTTCCGCACGTGGTCGCCATCGTGATGCGCCGCATCCAGGCCGGAGTGATGGACAGGCGGTGGTCGATCGCCGCCGTTCTCCTGACTTTGATCTGGGTAGCCCTGCTCGGCGCGATCACCGTTGCGAGGATCAAGGCGGGCATCGACGCGCAGAACGCCGGCGGACTGACCGGCCTGGTCGGCGGTTCCGCCGCCCCCGCTGCCGCTGGGTTCTCCTGGACAGCGCCGGACACGATCATGGCGTTCCTCATGCTCGGCGTGCTCGCCACCTCCGGTGCGATCAGCTTCATCGTCGCGTGGCTCACCACCCGCCCACTGCTCAGCGCGTCGGAGAAGGCGCACTCCCACGTCGACGAGCTGCGCCGCTACCGCGACCGCCTGCTCGGCGAGGCGGTCGCTGCCCGCGAGGAGACCATCCAGGCCTCGCACCTGGCCGCAGCGGACGGCGCGAGGTACACCGGTGCCAGGATCACCTTCGCCTCCCGCGTCGACGTGCTCCGTGCCCAGCTCGCGACTCGGCTCGCGCAGCATGAGCGCGACCCGGAGAGCACCAGCCAGATCATCCGGGAGCTGCGCGCCAAGCGGCTGAGCGACGCGGAGCTCGGCCAGGCCACCCAGCCGGGTCAGCTCACCGACTGACGCACCGCCGCCTCTCCCTCCCCCTGCTCCCTCCCGAAAGGACCATTTCGTGACCTCCCGACACCTCGTCAGGGCTCGCTACCTCCGGGCGGTCGTCGCCGTCGCGTCGGTCGTCGCCCTGGGCGCCGGCCTGACCGCGTGCGCCTCCGCGACGGCGGCAGGCGCATCCTGCGACCAGTCGCAGAAGCGCAACATGGGCGTCGTCGCCGGAAGCACAGCGAACGCGCCCGTCACGAACCTGCCGACCTCCGCCGTCGCGCAGCTCGAAGCGGTCGGCAAGAGCAACGGCAGCGTGACCGTCGTGGTCCCGTCCGGCTCTCCGCAGGTGATGGGCACGACCGTCATCGGCTCCACGGCCCAGGATGCGGTGGTCTGCCAGAACGATCAGCGCACCAAGCTCACGCAGATCACCGCGTACATCAACGGTCTCAAGTCGTCAGCACCGGAGGTCGACTTCCTGTCCTCGATCGACCAGGCCGCCCGCAATCTCGGTTCCAACCCGATGGGCGTCCTCGTCGTGGGCAGCGGACTCCAGACCACCGACCCTCTGAACTTCTCCGCCAGCGGTGTGCTCTACGCCGACCCCGCCCAGGTGGTCAGCGACCTGCAGTCCCGCGGCCTCCTGCCCACCGACCTCAAGGGCGTGACCGTCTACTGGTCGGGGATGGGCGACGTCGCCGGAGCACAGACCCCGCTGACCATCCCCGCCCGCAGCAACCTCGCTGCCATCTGGACGGCGATCGTGAAGGCAGCGGGCGGCACCCTGTCCCTGCTGCCGGAGCCCGCCTCCGGTGCTGCCGCATCCGGCCTTCCCGCCGTCTCCGCCGTGCCCGTCGAGGCCGTGCAGACGAAGACCGACTGGACGCACCCGATCGTCATCCGCAACAGCGATCTCCTGTTCACCAAAGACACGGCGACCTTCTCCGACCCGGCGAAGGCGCAGAGTGTCCTCGGCCAGCTCGTCCCGTCGATCGAGCAGAACGGGCAGGCGATCACCGTCACCGGAACCGCCTCGAAGGATCAAGCGACGAATAACACCGCGGACACCGCGCTCTCGCTGAAGCGTGCGGATGCCGTGAAGGCTGCCCTCGTGCAGCTCGGCGTCCCCGCGTCCCTGCTCACCACGGCCGGCGTCGGCTACGACTGGTGCGGCTGGAAGAGCGAGACGGACGCCTCCGGCAAATACTCCGACGCGCTCGCCGAGCAGAACCGCTCGGTCATCCTCACGTCAGCGGGCGTCGCCCTCTGCAGCTGACCGGCGTAGCTGCTGGCCCGGCGTCACTGCGGGCCCGCGACTCCGAGGAGGTTGCCAGCCGGATCGGTGAAGTGGCCGACGACCACGCCGGTGCCCTCGTTCCGCACCGGGCCGAGCACGCGCGTTCCGCCGAGCCGTTCCGCGTCGCGCAGCGCGGTCTCGACATCCGGAACCCCGACGTAGAAGCTCACCCGCGGCGACCACGACGGCCCTCCCCCGATGCCGCCGGGAATGGCACCATCGCCCGGTGCGTCGATGAACGAGTATGCGTCCTGATCGGACACCTCGGCGGCCACCGGCGCTCCGGACGGCGCGTCCCAGCCGAACAGCGCCGCGTAGTACGCACGCAGCGCATCCGGGTCAGGTCCGATGATCTCGAAGTGCACGACGGGGTTGCCCATCCCTCATGCTACGACCGCCCCTCCCCTGTCCCCAAGCAATCGAGCGTGGGAGTCAGCGGGCGGGGCTGGTGACGCGGGCGAGGAGGGAGGCGAGCTGCTCGACGTCGGCGCGGTCCCAGGTGCGCAGGTTGCTGTAGAGCAACTGCTGGTCGCTGGCCCGCACCTCGTTGACCTTCTCGATGGCGGCGATCGTCGCCACGAGGTAGCTCGCGCGCCTGTCCTCCGGGTCGACCCGCCGTTCGACGAGCCCCAGCTCCTCCAGGATGCGCACCTGGCGGCTGACGACGCTCTTGTCCGTGTACAGCATCCCGGCGAGAGCCCCCGCGTGCGTCGGCCCTGTTCGTGCCAGCGTGCTGAGGATTTTGAAGCCCACCGGCTGCAACTCCGGATGCACACTGGCGGCCCTGTCGCGCATCCCGGCGCTCACCCTGCTGAAGAGGAGGGTGAACTGTTCCTCGACCGAGGCGATGGCCTCGTCGTTCGCGCGGATGGCGGCGCCGTGCGGCGCCACCACCCGTTCCACGTTGCTCATGGCCGCGATCATAACCGACCTGCTAGCGCCGTTCCTCTGAGAAGTCGGCGTCGGCGACGCGGCTGTCGTCCCCGCCGGAGCGCACCGCTCCGAACGAGCCGGTGACCGGCGCGGCGATCAGCGCCTCAGCGACCTCGACAAGGTTCTCCTCCGCCTCTTCGGCACTGGAGTGGCCTGTACGCTCTCGCATCTTCTCGAGCGCCGTCTGCGTACCGAGCTTGATGTTCGGCAGGAAGATGATCGCCACGATGGTGACGATCGCCAGCGGCACCGCGATCAGGAAGATGTCCGCGACGGCCTGGCCGTAGACGGACTCGATGATGACGCGCACGCCCTCGGGCAGCTTGTTGACCTCGGGCAGTGTCCCGCTCTGCAGCGACTTCGCCACCTCCGCTCCAGCGGCGCCGAGCTTTCCGATCGCCACCTGCAGGTCGTGCTGGCGCTCCCCGAGCATCGTGACCACCTTGGAGCCGAGGACGCTTCCCATCACCGAGACGCCGACGGTGCCGCCGAGGCTGCGGAAGAACGCGACGGAGGAACTCGCGACGCCGAGCTGGGACGGGTCGACCGTGTTCTGCACGATCAGCACCAGGTTCTGCATGACCATACCGACGCCGGCGCCGAGGACGAACATGTAGACGGAGACGACTACATAGTTCGTGTCGTACTCGATCGTGCTCATCAGGAACAGGCCGACGGTGAGCATGATCGAACCGACGACCATGTACGGCTTCCACTTCCCGAAGCGGCTGATCAGGCTGCCGACCACCATCGAGGAAATCAGCAGGCCGCCGATCATCGGCAGCGTCAGCAGACCGGACTGGGTCGGCGTCGCACCGCGGGCGAGCTGCATGTACTGGCTGAGGAACACCGACGTGCCGAACATCGCGACACCCACCGAGATGGATGCGATCACCGCGAGGGTGAACGTGCGGTTCTTGAACAGCGTCAGCGGGATGATCGGCTCCTTCACCAGGAGCTCGGTGACCACGGCGCCGACGAGCATGAGCACGGAGGCCCCGACCATCCACGCGGTCGTCCAGCTCCACCAGTCGAACTGGGTTCCGGCCATGCTCACCCAGATGAGCAGCAGGGAGACGCCGCCGGCGATCAGCACGGCGCCGAGGTAGTCGATCTTCACCTTGCCCTTCGGCCGCTTCGGCAGGCGCAGGGTCAGCTGCAGCAGGATGATCGCGAGGATCGCCACGGGAACGCCGACGAAGAAGTTCCAGCGCCACCCGATGGAGTCGGTGAGGAGCCCGCCGATCAGCGGGCCTCCGATCGTGCCGACGGCCATGATCGCGCCGAAGAGTCCCATGTAGCGCCCACGGTCGCGGGGGCTGATGATGTCGGCCATGATGATCTGGCTGAGGGCGGTCAGACCGCCGGCGCCGAGACCCTGCACGACACGGAACGTGATGAGCATTTCGGGGTTCTGCGAGAACCCGGCGAGCGCGGAGCCGAGCACGAACAGCCCGAGCGCCAGCTGGATGAGCAGCTTGCGGTTGAGCAGGTCGGCGAGCTTGCCCCAGATGGGCGTCGAGACCGTGGTCGCGAGGAGGGTGCTGGTGACCACCCAGGTGAAGGCGGACTGGTCGCCGCCGAGCTCGGAGATGATGCGCGGCAGCGACGAGGAGACGACGGTGCCCGCGAGGATCGAGACGAACATCCCGAGCAGCAGACCGGACAGTGCTTCGAGGACCTGCCGGTGCGACATCGCTGCCGCCGGAGCCTCTTCCTCTCGAGTGAGAGAGCGTGACATGTTCTTCCTTCACAATTAGTTGACGAAGAGCAACCATATAGAACTAGGTGACTGATATCAACTAATTTCGTGCAGCAATGCAATAATTCTGTTTATGAAGGTTCTCTCACCATCCGCCGAACCCGGTCTCCGCGAGCGCAAGAAGGCGCAGACGCGGGCGAGCCTCGAGCGCGCAGCCGTGAGTCTCATGCTCGACCGGGACATCGACGACGTGACGATCGACGAGATCTGCGCCGTGGTCCCGGTGTCGCACCGCACGTTCTTCAACTACTTCGACTGCAAAGAAGACGCCCTGTTCGGAATCCGGCACGCGTGGGGCGACGCCGACCTGGTCGCGGAGCACCTGGAGCGCACCTACGACGGAAGCGGCGACGGAAGCGGCCCCGGAAGCATCGTCGAATGCATCGTGACGACGCTCGTCAGGGGCCTGCCGTCGTCGTCAGACCCCGAGCTGCACGCGTCCAGGATGCTCATCGCCTCCCGGAACCCCGGACTGATCCAGAACAGGATGCGCCGCCTCGACGAATTGCGCACCGGACTCGTCGGCACGCTCGCCACCCTCCTGGTCCGCGAGCGACTGGTGGAGGCGGACAGCCCCGTCCCTGCGGAGGTTCAGGCGGAACTCCTCGTCGTCGCCTGCATCGGCAGCATCCGGATCGCCCTCCGCGAGTGGGCGGACGCCGGAGCGGAAGAGGAGGCAGAGGCCATCACAGCACGGGCCGTCGCCCTCGCACGCACGCTCGCACCGCTGGTGGCCTGAGCGACTACTCCCTGCCCCTGTTGCGCCGCCGCACCACGCGCGGCGCCCGGCCGGCCAGGAACGACTTTCCAGGGTCGACGACGAAACCCTGTCGGAGCGCCTCGCGCCCGATGAGCATCCGGAAGCCCATCTGATCGCGGTTGCTGAGCGTCGTCTCCGCCGTGACCGTCCTGCCGAACAGGTGCACGTCCACGAGCACGACGATGCGCTCCTCGGCGTGACCGGACGAACTGCGCACTGTCCTGCGGTCGTGCACGGGATACTCCACGGTCACCACGTCGTCTTCCGACCGCTGCCACGGCCGCACGCTGAACCGGACCCGGTCGACGCCGTGTCCGGCGCTGTCGCCAGCGCCATCACGCGTGCCGTCCGCCTCCGCCGGAAGCTCCTCGATGTCGAACGCGTGCAGCGCGGAGCTGCGCGCGCCGGTGTCGAGTTTGGCCTTGATCCAGGGAACGCCGACATCGGGCAGGCTCACCCATTCGCGCCAGCCCACGATGGTGCTTGAATGGAGGTCGTCTTTCACCCCACCATCTTGGCAGGACACCCCCGATGAAACTCGCGATCCTCTCGCGCGCCCCGCAGGCGTACTCCACTCAGCGGCTCCGAGCGGCCGCTCTGCAACGCGGGCACCGGGTGAAAGTGCTCGATACTTTGCGCTTCGCGATCGACCTCTCCGGCGACGAGCCCGACCTGCAGTACCGCGGAAAACTGCTGTCCGACTACGACGCGATCCTGCCGCGCATCGGCAACTCGATCACCTACTTCGGCACGGCGGTCGTCCGTCAGTTCGAGCAGATGGACGTCTACACGCCCAACACCGCGAACGGCATCACCAACTCCCGCGACAAGCTGCGGGCAACGCAGATCTTGTCCCGGCACAACATCGGGATGCCCGCGACCGCGTTCGTGCACAGCCGCGCCGACGTGCGCCTGGCCATCGAGAAGGTGGGCGGCGCGCCCGTCGTCATCAAGCTGCTGGAGGGCACGCAGGGCATCGGCGTCATCCTGGCACCGGATGCGAAGATCGCCGAGGCCATCATCGAGACGCTGCACTCGACCAAGCAGAACGTGCTCATCCAGAGCTTCATCTCGGAGAGCCGCGGGCGCGACATCCGGGCTCTGGTGGTCGGCGACCGCGTCGTCGCCGCCATGCGCCGCCGGGCCAACGGCGACGAGTTCCGCTCCAACGTGCACCGCGGAGGTTCGGTCGAGCCCGTCGAACTGACGCCGGAGTACGAGCTGGCCGCAGTCCGCTCCGCGCAGATCATGGGACTCCGCGTGGCCGGTGTCGACATGCTCGAAGGCAACGACGGCCCGCTGGTCATGGAGGTCAACTCCTCCCCCGGCCTCGAAGGCATCGAGACCGCCACCAAGCTGGATGTTGCGGGCGCCATCATCGACTTCATCGACAACCAGGTCGCGTTCCCCGAGATCGACGTGCGTCAGCGACTCAGTGTCTCGACCGGCTACGGCGTGGCCGAGCTGGTGGTGCACGGCAACGCCGACCTGGTCGGCAAGCGGATGCGCGATTCCGGCCTCGGCGAGCGCGACATCACCGTGCTCACCCTGCACCGCGGCGCGAACGTCATCCCGAACCCGCGCGGCGACGTCGAGCTGGAGGCCGGCGACCGCCTCCTCTGCTTCGGCAAGCTCGAAGAGATGCGCTCCATGATCCCCGAGCGCCGCCGCCGCCGGGCCAAGGTCCGCAAGCTCCCCAAAGACCACCTCCCCGAGTCCTAGAGGCGCTCCCAGCCGGGAGTGAGGGCGAGCGGGGCGGCGGGCAGCGGGGACCAGGCGGTCCAGTCGGCGGCGAGCGGGAAGGCCTGGGAGGCGACCGCAGCGACGGCGCGGCGCCCGGCGTCGTGCACGGCGGCGATCTTCGCCGCGTCGAACTTGCCCGTCTCGGCCGCCCATTCGAGCTCGTCCTCGTCTTTGAGGCTGTGGCTGCCGTCCGGTTCGGCGATCACGTCCAGGATCCAGTCGGCCGTATCGAAGCCGAGCGGCGTGCGCACCCACGGAGCTTCGAGGTTCACGTAGGCGTGTTCGGTCCAGCCATCGGCCGTGAGCCACCGCCAGGTCGACCACGGCTCGCCCGGCACGTGCACGCGCAGCACCCCGTCGCCCGTCCAGGTGTGCTCGGTGTACGTCCCACCCCAGCCGCCGGGCACCATGTTGCGTCCGCGCGGCCCTCCGCGTTCGCCGACCGCGACAGTGCCGACCGTTCCGGCGGGCTGCCAGAGGGCGATGCAGCGGTCGGAGTCCTCCACGACGTAGTGCTCGTACGCACTGCTGATGCGGTCGTCGGAGATCCAGCGGAGAAGCGTGGTCGCGGTGGTCTGCGGCATGCAGTGGAGTCTAGCCGTGCGCCACCGGCGACCCCGCTGCAGACGCGACGGACGCAGTAGACACGTCGGGCTCGGCCGGCCTCGACTCGTCGTCGAGGAACGGCTCGTGGTGATACCCGGTCCCGTCGAGGACCACCACTGTCGACTCCGGCACTTCGAGGAACACCCCCGGCAGGTCATTGAGCGGCTCGGAGACGACGAGATGCGCGCTGCGGTCGAAGATCCTGAACTGCTCCATGTCCGGGTACATCGCGAGGAGCGTCGGGATGTCGACCGCATGGAACAGCGACCGCGTCTGGTGCTGCGTGGAGTAGCGGAACGCCCAGATGGTCGATCCGTCCGCCACAGCGATGGTGCCCTGCATCGGGAACGGGATGTCGTGCGCGTGGCCGACCTCCTCCACCTTCCGGATGGCGGCGCCGACGGCCGCGATCGGGTCGTCGCGCAGTCCGTAGGTCAGCGCGAGGTGGAACAGCACCTCCGTATCCGTCGTCCCTTGGATGGACGGGTACAGCGCAGGGTCCACCGCGAGCGTCAGGTCGCGCTTGACCTTCGGGAACTCGGCGATCGCCCCGTTGTGCATGAACATCCAGTGCTCGTAGCGGAACGGGTGGCAGTTGGACTGCTGCACGGGTGGATGCGTCGCCGCGCGGACGTGCGCGAAGAACATCGGACTCTCGATCGCCGTCGACACCTCCCGCAGGTTGACGTCGTTCCAGGCCGGTTCCGTGCTGTGGAACAGCGCAGGTGTGTCCTCGCGCTTCCCTCCGCTCGGATACCAGCCGAGCCCGAAGCCGTCACCGTTGACCGGTTCGGCTCCGAGCGACGAGTTGAGCGACTGCGCCACTATCGAGTTCTGCGCGTCGAGGACCAGGGTCGATGGATTGATCGGCCCTCCGGAATACGCCAGCCATCTGCACATTGCACGACCTCCCCGTCGTTGCACCGGACGGGCTCATCATCTCACCGTCGCCCGCGACCTACCAGCCCCCGTCTGCTGTGACCGCCCAGGCGCGCGCGGTCAGCGGGATCGTCCCGTCGTCCCCGATCGGCAGGTGGCCGATCAAGTGGTCGCGCAGCCGTTCGCGAGCAGCGGGTTCGAGCCCGGCGACGTAGCCGGGAGCCGGCCCCTGGCCGCCGAGGAACGGTCGCCAGTAGTCGTCGACATCGGCGAAGACTGTCGGAATCTCGACCCCACGCACCGTGACGCCTGTCAGCCCGGCGGCGGCGAATTCCTGCCGCAGCGTCTCCGGGTCGCAGAGCGGAAACCGCACCGCCTCATCGAGCGCGGCCGCCGCCCGGTCGAGTTCAGCAGCGACGTCCCAGAAGATCCGGAGGAACTGCATCCCGTCGGCATAGTCCCAGACCGTCGCAGCGATCACGCCACCCGGCCGCACGACGCGGACGGCTTCGGCGATGGCGCTCTGCGCATCTTGGACGAAGTTCAGCACCAGCCCGAACACGACGACGTCGACGGAGGAGTCGGCCAGCGGAAGCGCGTCTGCACTCCCCTGCAGCAACTCGGCCCGTCCTCTCAGCCTCTCGGCGGCCGTCGCCAGGAATCCGGCGGACGGCTCCACTCCGACGACGGATGCTGGCGCACGCGTGTCGATGATCGCGCCGGTCAGAGCGCCGGTGCCGCAACCCACATCGAGCCAGTCGAGCCCGTCCGCCACGCCGAGCCCGTCGAGGAACGGCACGGCCAAGCGCCTGCTCCATCTCCCGACGTACCGCTCGTACGCGTCACCGGACTCCCACCGATCTCCCCCATCCGGCGCGTCCGCTCGCGCACCGCCGTCATCCACGCGGCGCCCCGCTCTGCCCCGTCCCATCGTCGGGGCCGACTACGTCCTCCGGCGCTACCACCTCCTCGGGCGTGACCACATCCCCCGCGCCACGCACCGTGGTCGTGTCGGCCGGATCGCGCTGGCGTCTGCTGAGGTACAGGATGGGAATGCCGATCAGCTCCACCGCTCCGCCGATCACCAGCGACGTCCCGTATCCCCACAGGTCCGCCGCCCGGCCGAGCGCCGGCTGGATGAACACCCCGCCCAGGCTCCCGAACAGCGAGTCGAACGAGAGCACGGTCGCACGCTGCTTCGACGGGATCATGTCGTTCAGGTATGCCTGCCGCACCGGCCCGGCCACCGCGAACACGAACCCCCACACCACGAGGAGCACGACCGCCAGCCAGAACACGTTCGTGAGTCCCAGCAGCACCAGCACGACGATGCTGGCGAGCGAGGCACCGATGACGGTGCTGGTCCTCCGTGCGAACAGCCCCCGGATGCGCGACGCGAGCACGCCGCCCGCCACCTGCGCCAGGGAGAGGATCGCGGCGGCGAGCCCCGCGATCGAGTACGCGGTCGGGTCGCCGTAGAGCTGGAGCAGGTATGGCTGCAGTGCATAGAACGCGTAGATGCCGACACCGGATGCGAACGGCGCGGACAGGATCACGTACCGCACCGAGCGCTTCCGCAACCCGTGGTCGATCGACTGCGTGAGCACGTTCTTCGTCGCCTTCAGCGGCCCCATCGACTTGTCCGGGGTGAACCCGAGGTCCTTCATCACGACGAACGCGAACACGAACATGACGACGAGCACGCCGGCCCGCAGCAGGAAAGGCACGCCGAGGTTCGTCGCCTGCGCGATCACGCCGCCGAGCACCGAACCGGCGAACATCGCGATGCCCGTGACGACGAGCCCCCGCCCGAACACCGCCTCCAGGCTTCCGGCGTATCCGGTGGAGGCGAGCGCATCGACCAGCCAGGCGTCGACCGCCCCGGAGAAGAACGTGAACCCGAGCCCGAGCAGCACGGACACCAGCGCCCACCAGACGAACGGCGCGTGCCACACCCAGAGCATCCAGTACAGCGCCGTCGTCACCGCCAGGGTGACCGTGCCGAGCAGGTACGACGCCTTCCGTCCCACCGTGTCCGCCACGACGCCGGTCGGGATCTCGAAGATCACCATGCCCGCTGTGAAGAATGCGTTCGCAGCGAACGCCTCGAAGTTGCTGAGTCCGGCGTCGAGCAGGAACAGTGTGTTGATGCCCCAGATGAACGACGCGGCCAGCGTGTTGCCGAGCAGCAGGGTCAGATAGATCCGCTGGACGCGCCTCGACGCCGGGTTCATGGCCGGCGCCTGCTCCGTGCATCCGGGGTGTTCACACAGCCATCTTCGACCTCTGCGGCCCACATGGCCAGGTCTCAGCGAGCAACGGACCCTTCTGAGGACTACCGTTGAAGCATGACAGCACCGGAAACCACGCAGGACGAGGCAGACACTGCCCGCGACGCGACGACTTTCTCTGAGCTGGGACTCGACGGGGCTGTGCTGAAGGCACTCAAGGACGTGGGTTACGAGACCCCGTCCGCGATCCAGGCCGCGACCATCCCACTCCTCCTCGACGGCCGCGATGTCGTCGGCCTCGCGCAGACAGGAACAGGCAAGACGGCAGCGTTCGCGCTGCCCATCCTGTCGCGCCTCGACGTCTCCCAGAAGACCCCGCAAGCCCTCGTGCTCGCTCCGACGCGCGAACTCGCGCTGCAGGTGTGCGAAGCGTTCGAGAAGTACGCCGCCCACCTGCGCGGCGTTCACGTGCTGCCGATCTATGGCGGCCAGGGCTACGGCATCCAGTTGTCGGCGCTCCGCCGTGGCGTCCACGTCGTCGTCGGCACCCCCGGCCGCATCATGGACCACCTGGCCAAGGGCACCCTCGACCTCTCCGAGCTCAAGTACCTCGTGCTCGACGAGGCGGACGAGATGCTCAAGATGGGATTCGCCGAGGACGTCGAGACGATCCTCGCCGACACCCCGGACGACAAGCAGGTCGCACTCTTCTCCGCGACCATGCCCGCCCAGATCCGCCGGATCTCCAAGAAGTACCTCCACGACCCGGAAGAGATCACGGTCAAGAACAAGACCACGACCTCCGCGAACACCACGCAGCGCTACCTGATGGTCTCCTACCCGCAGAAGGTGGATGCGCTCACCCGCATCCTCGAGGTGGAGAACTTCGAGGGCATGATCGTCTTCGTCCGCACCAAGAACGAGACGGAGACGCTCGCAGAGAAGCTGCGGGCCCGCGGATACTCCGCGGCCGCCATCAACGGCGACGTCGCTCAGGCGCAGCGTGAGCGCACCGTCGACCAGTTGAAGTCCGGCAAGCTGGACATCCTGGTCGCCACCGATGTGGCCGCGCGCGGTCTCGACGTCGAGCGCATCAGCCACGTCGTCAACTTCGACATCCCCATCGACACCGAGTCGTACGTGCACCGTATCGGCCGCACCGGCCGGGCCGGCCGCAGCGGTGCAGCGATCAGCTTCGTCACTCCGCGTGAGCGCCGGCTGCTGACCGCCATCGAGAAGGCCACCCGCCAGCCGCTGACCCAGATGCAGCTGCCGACGGTCGACGACGTCAATGTCACCCGCCTGGCGCGATTCGACGACGCGATCACGGAGGCGCTGGGCCAGGAGGATCGCATCGCGCGTTTCCGCGACATCATCACCCACTACGTCGAACACCACGACGTGCCGGAGGCCGATGTCGCCGCAGCCCTCGCCGTGGTCGCCCAGGGCGAGGAGCCGCTGCTCCTCTCCCCTCAGGACGAGCTGGCCCGCCGCGTGGAGCGCGACGATCACTCCCGTGACAGGGGAACCCGCGACGGACGCGATTCGCGCGACTCCCGCGGCGACAGGGGCGGACGCCCCAGCGTCCGGAGCGCCGCAGCCGCCCGAGCGGCAAGCCGATGGCGTCGTATCGCCTCGAGGTCGGCCGCCGGCAGAAGGTGGAGCCGCGTCAGATCGTCGGCGCACTGGCCAATGAGGGCGGCCTGAGCCGCGAGGACTTCGGCGCCATTCAGATCCTGCCCGCGTTCTCGCTGGTGGAACTGCCCGCCGACCTTCCTGGCGATGTTTTGCAGCGGCTGGAGAGCACACGCATCGGCGGCAAGCTGATCGAGCTGCGACCCGACCGCCGTGGCGGCACCGTCCACCGCGACGACCGCGCTCCCCGCGACGATGACCGTCCCGCCCGCAAGCCGCGCCACAAGTAGCCCCTGAACGCAGAAAAGGGCCACCCGAAACCGGGTGGCCCTTTCTTCATGTCTTCGGCGGCATATATGAACGGCCGCCTGGGCGACAATCGCTTAAAACGAAAGAGCCACCCAACAATGGGTGGCTCTTTCTAAAAGGAGTCCGGCGGTGTCCTACTCTCCCACAGGGTCCCCCCTGCAGTACCATCGGCGCAGAGAGTCTTAGCTTCCGGGTTCGGAATGTGACCGGGCGTTTCCCTCTCGCTATGGCCGCCGAAACACTATTGATGTATCAAAGTGAACGGACCAATCAGCTGATTGGTTCGGTTCTCGACCGTACATCGAGAACCACATAGTGGACGCAAGCAATCTCATGGCCCCACACACCAGCCTTACAACATGTGTGTGAGTAATGATTATCAAGTTATCGGCTTATTAGTACCGGTCAGCTCCGTGGGTCTTTAGTCCCCACTTCCACATCCGGCCTATCAACCCAGTAGTCTAGCTGGGAGCCTCTCGCCCGAAGGCATGGAAATCTCATCTCAAGGCCGGCTTCCCGCTTAGATGCTTTCAGCGGTTATCCATCCCGAACGTAGCTAATCAGCGGTGCTCCTGGCGGAACAACTGACACACCAGAGGTTCGTCCAACCCGGTCCTCTCGTACTAGGGTCAGATCCTTTCAAATTTCCTACGCGCGCAGCGGATAGGGACCGAACTGTCTCACGACGTTCTAAACCCAGCTCGCGTACCGCTTTAAGGGCGAACAGCCCAACCCTTGGGACCTACTCCAGCCCCAGGATGCGACGAGCCGACATCGAGGTGCCAAACCATGCCGTCGATATGGACTCTTGGGCAAGATCAGCCTGTTATCCCCGAGGTACCTTTTATCCGTTGAGCGACAGCGCTTCCACAAGCCACTGCCGGATCACTAGTCCCGACTTTCGTCCCTGCTCGACTTGTCAGTCTCACAGTCAAGCTCCCTTGTGCACTTACACTCGACACCTGATTGCCAACCAGGTTGAGGGAACCTTTGGGCGCCTCCGTTACTTTTTGGAGGCAACCGCCCCAGTTAAAAACTACCCACCAGGCACTGTCCCTGAACCGGATTACGGTTCGAAGTTAGATATCCAGAGTGACCAGAGTGGTATTTCAACAATGACTCCACGAACACTAGCGTGCCCGCTTCACAGTCTCCCACCTATCCTACACAAGCCACACCGAACATCAATACCAAGCTGTAGTAAAGGTCACGGGGTCTTTCCGTCCTGCTGCGCGTAACGAGCATCTTTACTCGTAGTGCAATTTCGCCGAGTTCGCGGTTGAGACAGCTGGGAAGTCGTTACGCCATTCGTGCAGGTCGGAACTTACCCGACAAGGAATTTCGCTACCTTAGGATGGTTATAGTTACCACCGCCGTTTACTGGGGCTTAAAATTCCAGCTTCGCCTTACGGCTAACCGTTCCCTTAACCTTCCAGCACCGGGCAGGCGTCAGTCCGTATACATCGTCTTGCGACTTAGCACGGACCTGTGTTTTTAGTAAACAGTCGCTTCCCACTGGTCTCTGCGGCCGTCAAACGCTCCCGGAGCAAGTCCGTTCACGCCTCAGGCCCCCCTTCTCCCGAAGTTACGGGGGCATTTTGCCGAGTTCCATCACCATTCTCTCGATCTCCTTAGTATTCTCTACCTGACCACCTGAGTCGGTTTGGGGTACGGGCGGCTGGAACCTCGCGTCGATGCTTTTCTTGGCAGCATAGGATCACCGATTTCGTCACTTAACGACCATCGTGCCTGGCCCTGAATGAGAGACGGATTTGCCTATCTCTCGGGTTACACACTTAGACCGGGACAACCATCGCCCGGCTCGGCTACCTTCCTGCGTCACACCTGTTAATACGCTAACCGCACCAGCATAGGGTCGTGTGCTAGGCCCACACGTCTCAGCCCGAAGGCCTCGATCACGGGGATTCAGACACTTAGCATTACTGGATTAGTTTGGGCGGTTCTTCGCCGGTACGGGAATATCAACCCGTTGTCCATCGACTACGCCTGTCGGCCTCGCCTTAGGTCCCGACTTACCCAGGGCGGATTAGCCTGGCCCTGGAACCCTTGGTCTTTCGGAGGACGGGTTTCTCACCCGTCTTTCGCTACTCATGCCTGCATTCTCACTCGTGTAGCGTCCACGGCTGGTTCACACCGCCGCTTCACTCGCCACACGACGCTCTCCTACCCATCAACACGGCTGGACCACGAAGGCCTACCACTAATGTCAATGCCACAACTTCGGTGGCGTGCTTGAGCCCCGTTACATTGTCGGCGCGGAATCACTTGACCAGTGAGCTATTACGCACTCTTTCAAGGGTGGCTGCTTCTAAGCCAACCTCCTGGTTGTCTGTGCAACTCCACATCCTTTCCCACTTAGCACGCGCTTAGGGACCTTAGTTGGTGGTCTGGGTTGTTTCCCTCTCGACGATGAAGCTTATCCCCCACCGTCTCACTGCTGCGCTCTCACTTACCGGCATTCGGAGTTTGGCTGACGTCAGTAACCTTTTAGGGCCCATCGGCCATCCAGTAGCTCTACCTCCGGCAAGAAACACGCAACGCTGCACCTAAATGCATTTCGGAGAGAACCAGCTATCACGAAGTTTGATTGGCCTTTCACCCCTATCCACAGCTCATCCCCTCCATTTTCAACTGAAGTGGGTTCGGTCCTCCACGACGTCTTACCGTCGCTTCAACCTGGCCATGGATAGATCACTTCGCTTCGGGTCTAGGACATGCGACTGAATCGCCCTATTCAGACTCGCTTTCGCTACGGCTACCCCTCACGGGTTAACCTCGCCACATATCGCTAACTCGCAGGCTCATTCTTCAAAAGGCACGCTGTCACCCCTACAAGGAGGCTCCAACGGTTTGTAAGCAAACGGTTTCAGGTACTATTTCACTCCCCTCCCGGGGTACTTTTCACCTTTCCCTCACGGTACTTGTCCGCTATCGGTCATCTGGGAGTATTTAGGCTTATCAGGTGGTCCTGACAGATTCACACGGGATTTCTCGGGCCCCGTGCTACTTGGGATACTCTTCACGCCATCAGAACATTTCGGCTACGGGGTTGGCACCCTCTATGACTGGCCTTTCAAAACCATTCGCCTATATTCATCTGTAACGTTCACTGTTCGGCAGAAGCAGCAGAAAAGTCCCACAACCCCGACCATGCAACGCCTGCCGGCTATCACACATGATCGGTTTAGCCTGATCCGGTTTCGCTCGCCACTACTAACGGAATCGCTTTTGCTTTCTCTTCCTGTGGGTACTGAGATGTTTCACTTCCCCACGTTCCCTCTACCCGCCCTATATATTCAGGCGGGAGTCACTGGGTCACCCAAAGGGCCCAGCGGGGTTTCCCCATTCGGAAATCCTCGGATCAAAGTTCGTTTATCAACTCCCCGAGGCTTATCGCAGATTACTACGTCCTTCTTCGGCTCCAGATGCCAAGGCATCCACCGTTTGCTCTTAGAAACTTGAAATCACATGAGTTTTAGAATCGATCGTTGCACCGAATAAATCCGGCACAAGATTGACCAATGATTAGTGGGAACCCCCGAAAGGTGTTCCTAAAATCCTTTGTGATCCGAGACTCGAAAGTCTCGAATCTAAGATGCTCGCGTCCACTGTGTAGTTCTCAAAGTACGGGCGGTACCTTCTCCGCCGGCCCAGTTATGGCCAACAAGAAAAGGTCCAGAGGTTCGTTTCCCGCCCATTCGGACGAGGCCCGGTCCCTCAGGACCCAACAGCGTGCATGTGCAGAACATCCCTGCCCTAGCCCGTTCCAACCCCCGAAGGAGCGTACTGAGTCCAGGACCAACCAGTCCCACACCATTGTCAATGTTCCACCCATGAGCTACCAGCGAGAACGAACGTCTCGATCTGGCGCCTGGACACCACCAGCGTCTTTCAACACCGGGATGCCAGATGCTCCTTAGAAAGGAGGTGATCCAGCCGCACCTTCCGGTACGGCTACCTTGTTACGACTTAGTCCTAATCACCGATCCCACCTTCGACGGCTCCTCCCACAAGGGTTAGGCCACCGGCTTCGGGTGTTACCGACTTTCATGACTTGACGGGCGGTGTGTACAAGGCCCGGGAACGTATTCACCGCAGCGTTGCTGATCTGCGATTACTAGCGACTCCGACTTCATGAGGTCGAGTTGCAGACCTCAATCCGAACTGAGACCGGCTTTTTGGGATTCGCTCCACCTTACGGTATTGCAGCCCTTTGTACCGGCCATTGTAGCATGCGTGAAGCCCAAGACATAAGGGGCATGATGATTTGACGTCATCCCCACCTTCCTCCGAGTTGACCCCGGCAGTCTCCTATGAGTTCCCACCATTCCGTGCTGGCAACATAGAACGAGGGTTGCGCTCGTTGCGGGACTTAACCCAACATCTCACGACACGAGCTGACGACAACCATGCACCACCTGTTTACGAGTGTCCAAAGAGTTGACCATTTCTGGCCCGTTCTCGTATATGTCAAGCCTTGGTAAGGTTCTTCGCGTTGCATCGAATTAATCCGCATGCTCCGCCGCTTGTGCGGGCCCCCGTCAATTCCTTTGAGTTTTAGCCTTGCGGCCGTACTCCCCAGGCGGGGCGCTTAATGCGTTAGCTGCGACACGGAAACCGTGGAATGGTCCCCACATCTAGCGCCCAACGTTTACGGCGTGGACTACCAGGGTATCTAATCCTGTTCGCTCCCCACGCTTTCGCTCCTCAGCGTCAGTTACGGCCCAGAGAACTGCCTTCGCCATCGGTGTTCCTCCTGATATCTGCGCATTCCACCGCTACACCAGGAATTCCATTCTCCCCTACCGCACTCTAGTCTGCCCGTACCCACTGCAGACCCGAGGTTGAGCCTCGGGATTTCACAGCAGACGCGACAAACCGCCTACGAGCTCTTTACGCCCAATAATTCCGGACAACGCTTGCACCCTACGTATTACCGCGGCTGCTGGCACGTAGTTAGCCGGTGCTTTTTCTGCAGGTACCGTCACTTTCGCTTCTTCCCTACTAAAAGAGGTTTACAACCCGAAGGCCGTCGTCCCTCACGCGGCGTTGCTGCATCAGGCTTTCGCCCATTGTGCAATATTCCCCACTGCTGCCTCCCGTAGGAGTCTGGGCCGTGTCTCAGTCCCAGTGTGGCCGGTCACCCTCTCAGGCCGGCTACCCGTCGTAGGCTTGGTGAGCCATTACCTCACCAACTACCTGATAGGCCGCGAGTCCATCCTTGACCGAAATTCTTTCCACGCACAGGAGATGCCTCCGTGCGTCATATCCGGTATTAGCTTCCGTTTCCGGAGGTTATCCCAGAGTCAAGGGCAGGTTACTCACGTGTTACTCACCCGTTCGCCACTAATCCCCCAGAGCAAGCTCCAGGATCATCGTTCGACTTGCATGTGTTAAGCACGCCGCCAGCGTTCGTCCTGAGCCAGGATCAAACTCTCCATTAACGTTTAGCTCCACGAGCCGCAAAACGACTCGGGAAACATTGTGCGAGAAGCGGACCGGAATAGGCCTGTTCTCCCCGCGAGTTGATCTGACTAGTTTCGAATATCTACTGACATTCTGTATCTAATCCAAAGGAATCTCTTACCCAACCGAAGTCAGGTACGAGGTTATTTGGCATTTGACAATGTGCACGCTGTTGAGTTCTCAAGGATCGGACGCACCCACCATCCCGCATCACACGGTCAAAATGGGGCAACCTGTCTAACCTACCACGTGAAGCGATCTTGTCAAATCGGCCGACCGCGATCAGGATGTCTGAGATAGACATCCGATCACTCGACCGAGCATGACGATCAGCTCAGCTAGTGGAGGATAACCACCCTCGGTTGACCCGCTGGGAAAACCTAGGATGTGGTCCCGCTTGAGGCCGGGGAGCAGTTCCGCTCTCCCGCACCTTTGGGGTGACAAGTGATTACTTTACGCACTACCCCGAAGGCCCGCAAATCACGCCCGCATCCCGGGCGCGTCGCAAAGATCGCCGGGGATTCCGCCCGGATGAACAGCCTGATCGGGCGCATTTCGCGGCTCCTGGCTCTTCTCCGAGAGGGGCGGATGCTGTTCAGTGGAGGCACGGCGATCGGCGCATCCTGATCGGTCGTGCAGGAGGGAGCGAGCCATGTCAGCAGAACCCGGCGTGCAAGTTCGTCGCATCTATGAAGGGCCGAGCGAGACGGACGAGACTCGGGTGCTCGTCGACCGTTTGTGGCCGCGCGGCGTCAGCAAGGAGCGGGCGCACCTCGACGAGTGGTGCAAGGCGGTCGCCCCGTCGGCCGACCTGCGCGTCTGGTACGGGCACATCCCCGATCGCTTCCCCGAGTTCGAGGCGCGATACACCGCAGAGCTCGACGGCCCGGAACAGTCCGCGGCGCTGCAGAGACTGTGCGAGATCGCCGAGGCGGGAACACTCACCCTGCTCACCGCGACCAAGGATCCCGGTATCAGCGAGGCCGCCGTGCTCGCACGGCTGATCCGCGAGCGGCGGGAGGCAGACCGGTGAGGTTCACGCGAGCCGAACTGGAGTCGTATCGAGGAGCGTCGCTGCCGGACATCCTCAGCGAGGGTGTCGACCTCGTCTTCGCCGGCATCAATCCCGGACTCCGGAGCGCCGCCATGCAGGCGAGCTTCGCGAACCGCGGGAACCGCTTCTTCCCAGCGCTGCACCTGGCCGGGATCACCGACCACGTCATCGACTCGTCCGCCGGCTTCAGCAGCCGCGACCTCGGCCAGCTCGCCGAGCGTCGCGTCGGGCTGACCACTCTCGTGAACTACGCGACAGCGAAGGCGTCCGAGCTCACCGACGCGCAACTCATCTCCGGCCGGACGCGACTCGAGCAGACCGCCGAGCGATACCGGCCGCGGGTGATCGCGCTGCTCGGCGTGACCGCATACCGGATTGCTTTCGCTGAACCGCACGCGGTGCCTGGCCGACAGGACAGGACGCTCGGCGCATCCACTGTCTGGGTGGTGCCGAGCCCGAGCGGGCTGAACGCGCACTATTCACTCGCCCAGCTGGCCACCGCATACCGTGAGGTCGCGGTGGCCGCGGGGATCGAGGTGGACTAGCTGCTAGCGCGTGGCGCGTGCGACCTGGTGGCCATCGATGAAGGAGCCCAGGCTCTCCTCGATGTGGAACTGCGTGTGCGCGAGGCGCGCATCCCGCACCTGGACCAGCCGTCGCGCTGCGTCGCGACGAGCGTGCAGCTTGCCCAGCGAGGTGGCCAGCCCCGCGAGCACGATCACGGCGACGATCGCGCCGCCAATCGCGGCCACGATTCCGGCGCCGGCGAGGAGGCCGGAGTTGAGCACGCCCCACACCATCGCGGCGACGGCGACGAGCAGAACGCCGGCGACGACCAGCTGGGTCCAGATGAGTGCCGGCCAGTTGGCGGCGAGCAGAGCGCGGGCCTCTGCGAGCTCACGCTCCTGCTGGCGTCGGCGGTCTTTGGCCCACTGCAGATCGCGTTCGTGGCGTCGGAGCTGCCGTCGGGCGTCGTCGTGGGCGCGGTTGTAGGAAATGGCGTTCGGGTTCACAGCGTGTCCTTCGGGTTGACGTGACTGCGTTTCGGTCAGAGCCTAGCCAGAATGTGCCGTCTGTGGGTCAAATGGAGGACACGTGTTTGTACCCCAGTTCGGGCGACACGCCCGGGCGTTCCTGAGGCTCCCCTGAGATAGATTGTGCACAACTCAATTGCGTGCAAGCATGATTGTCATGCCCGTGACCGATGAGATGGTGTGCTTCTCGCTCTACGCCGCCACCCGTGCGACGACCCAGGCCTACCGATCCCTGCTCGAACCGTGGGGCCTCACCTACCCGCAGTATCTGGTGCTGGTGACTCTGTGGATCGAGGGCGACCAGACGGTCACCTCGCTCGGCGACCACCTGCAGCTCGACTCGGGAACGCTGTCGCCTCTGCTGCGCCGGATGGAGAAGGCCGGACTCGTGTCCCGCGAGCGCCGGCACGCCGACGAACGCGTCGTCACCGTCACGATCGGCGACCGCGGACGCGAACTGCGCCCCGACCTGTCGCACATCCCGGCCAGGATCGCCGCAGGCACCGGACTGCCGGACGAGCAGTCGGCGGCCGCACTCATCGACACACTCCACCAGCTCACCGAGACGATGCACGCCGTGAGCGCGCAGCGCCAGGTCGAGCAGCACTGAACGAACCGAAAGGCACAGATGAACGTCCTCTACACCGCAGAAGCTCTCGCAACGGGGGCCGGTCGCGACGGCCGCGTCGCCACCAGCGACGACTCGTTCGCGCTCGACCTCGCCATCCCGAAGGAGATGGGGGGCTCCGGGGAAGGCACCAACCCCGAGCAGCTGTTCGCCGCGGGCTACGCCGCGTGCTTCCACTCCGCGCTGCAGGCCGTGGCCCGCAGCCAGAAGGTGAAGCTGACCGACTCGTCGGTCGGCGGCCGCGTGCAGATCGGCCCGAACGGCGAAGGCGGATACCAGCTCTCCGTGCTGCTAGAGGTCGTCCTCCCCGGCATCGAGGCTGAACAGGCGCAGGGGCTCGCAACCGCCGCCCACCAGGTGTGCCCATACTCGAATGCGACGCGCGGGAACATCGACGTCACGATCACGGTCTCGGAGGACTGAACATGAGCACGGAAACCATGAAGGCACTCATCCACCACGAATTCGGCGACCCTGCCGAGCTGCTCGCCGTCGAAGAGGTGCCGCTCCCGCAGCCGGGCGCCGGACAGGTGCGGGTTCGCACGCTCCTCTCCCCCATCCACAACCACGACCTGTGGACGGTGCGCGGCACGTACGGCTTCAAGCCGGACCTGCCGGCGCAGGCGGGGACAGAGGCCGTCGGCGTCGTGGATGCCCTCGGCGACGGCGTCGATCGGCTGGCTGTCGGCCAGCGGGTCGTCACCGGTGGCACGTTCGGGGTGTGGGCAGAGTATTTCGTCGCCGACGCAGCCGGGCTGATCCCCGTGCCGGACGCCCTGCCCGACGCGTCGGCCGCGCAGCTGGTGTCGATGCCGTTCAGCGCGCTCAGCCTCCTCGACTCCCTCGACCTGAAGGAGGGCGACTGGCTCCTGCAGAACGCGGCGAACGGCGCGGTCGGGCGGATGGTCGCCCAGCTCGGCGCCGCCCGCGGGATCAACGTGGTCGGGCTCGTGCGTCGCGCGGCCGGTGTGGACGAACTCCGCACCCAGGGGATCGAGCGGGTCATCGCGACCGACGGCGACGGCTGGCGCGACGAACTCGCCTCCATCACCGGCGGGGCGCCGATCACGGTCGGCATCGACTCGGTCGGCGGGTCGTCGGCAGGCGACGTGCTGTCGGCGCTTGCAGTGAACGGGACGCTCGTGGTGTTCGGCGCGATGGCGTCGCCGACCCTCGAACTCGCGTCGGGCGATGTGATCTTCAAGCAGGCGACCGTGAAGGGCTTCTGGGGCAGCGTCGTCAGCCGCGAGATGCCGGCCGACGTGCGCGGGAAGCTGTTCACCGAGCTCATCGCCCGGGTGTCGGACGGCACTCTGACACTGCCTGTCGCGGGCACGTTCGGCTTCGACGAGATCGCGGCCGCCGTGGCAGCGAGCGACACGGCGGGCCGCGTCGGCAAGGTACTCCTCCGCGCCTGACGCCTGGCGGTCGGCGGCGGCAAGCGGCGGCGACGCTCTGTCGCCGCCGCTCCCCCTCCGGCTAGGCTCGACGGAGCCACACAGGGGGAAGCATGACGAAAACGGGGACGAACGGCCGCGCGCAGGCGAGCGGACGACGGAGAGCCGGCCGGAGAATCGGCCGCACTGTCGGCAGGAGAATGGCGGCGGCGCTCGGCGTCGCCGTGATCGTGCCTGCTCTGCTCGCCGGATGCGCACTCTTCGCGGGCGCCGAGCCTGTCGCGACACCGACGCGGACGAAGCACGCCACCCCCACGCCGAGCAGAACCCCGGGCGGCACGGCCACCGGAGCCGTCGGTTCCGCGACGGTCACGCCGTCCGCGCCCCCCGTTCCTGCCGCGACGCTGACGCCCGTCCCCCAGGGTACGGTCGTCGCCGAGGGCGATGTCGTCTCCCCGAAGGGGAGCATCCACTTCCACTATCGGATGGTCGCGAACGGCAACAACACGTACAACGCCGAGTACTCGAAGTTCACCTCGACCGTTCCTGTCCCTGTGTCTGTCACGCTCATCGACGTCGCGCCCGAAGTCGGAGACGGCCTGACCTACCACGGCGTGGGAGACCACCAGCTCGGCGGACCGACCACGGCGCAGGCTCCGCCGTCGACGAGCCTCCTCGGCAACGTCGGACAGCCGTCGTACCTGGGGACGCTCGTGACGTACTCGTCCGCGCCCTCCGCCGACGGCACGCCCGTGGAGCTCGGGCCGGACAAGGTGCTGGCGGTCAACAGCATCCACTGGTCGGTTCCTGTGCGGCCGTCGAACGTGCATCCGGTCGACAGTGGCGCGCTAGCCGGTGCCGGAGGGTCAGTCACCGCGACGACCGCGAGCGGTGCACCGAAACGGTATGCGGTCGCGCAGGGAGACAACCCGTCGGATGTGGCCGCGCGCTTCCAGATCCCGGTCGAGTACGTGCTCTGGCTGAACCCGGACCTTCCGGGCGACGGTGGCAATCAGTTCCTGTACGCGGGGACGACGCTGAACCTCGACCCGGACAGCCTGTGACGGCGGTTCTCGGCGCTTCCCGGCGCTTGACCGGGACGCGACGGCGCGGACCGACGAACCGACAGTCCGTTGGCGCGGTCAACGCCGACGCCACCCCGCGAACAGGGCGTGCAGCAGCGGGAGAACGGAAACGGCCATGAGGATGGTGCCGAAGACCTGATCCTGGGCGCGCAAGACGGCCCCTCCGATCAGCAGCGCCGCGAACAGGACAGCGGAGATCAGCCGTCGCGCCGTGCGGTCGAGCCCGGCCACCCGCTGCTCCAGGCGCGGGGAACGGACCTCGACCGAGCCGTCGTCGATGCGGTCGAGGAGTGCATCCACCCGTTTCGGCAGTCGCAGCGCGATCCCGGCGATCTCGACGGCCTGCTTCGCGAGATCCTGGACGACGTTGCCGCGTTCATCGCGGAGCAGTTGCGCCGCATACGGTTCGACGGAATCCCAGAGATTGAACTCGGGGTCGAGGGCGCTGCACACCCCTGAGGTGAGCGACATCGCACGGATGATGAGCAGGAAGTTCTCCGGCAACTGGAACGGCAGCGAACGCACCACGTCGCCGAACTGCACCGCGAAATCGCGGAACTCGCGCGGATCCACCTCGCGCAGTTCGGCGAACCCCATGCCGCCGAACCGGGCGAACAGGTGCGTCATCGCCTTCTCGAGCTCGCCGGTTTCGGCGGTCGGAAGCAGCACGCCAACGTCGCGCATCGCATCCACCAGGCCGCGGCCGTCGCGGGAGGCGGCGGCGATCAGCAGTTTGCGGAGGCCGCTGCGGGTGCTGGCGCCGACCTCGCCCATCATGCCGAAGTCGATGAAGGTCAGCTTCCAGGCAGGGGCGGAGGTCGCGTCGTCTGCGGAGCCCGGAGAGTCTGGGGAGTCGAAGGCGACTGTCGCTGTGCCCGCGACCGGGGTGACGAAGATGTTGCCGGGGTGAGGGTCGGCGTGGAAGAAGCCGTTCGTGAACAGCTGGTCGAACATGACGGAGGCGAAGACCGGGGCGACCTTCGCCGGGTCGATGCCCGCCGCATCCAGTGCTGCCGCGTCGGTGATCTTGATCGCGGTCACGTCTTCGAGCGTGAGAACGCGCCGGGTCGTCCGCTCCCAGACGACCTCGGGAACAGCCACCCGCGCGTCGCCGGCGAACTGCTCGGCGAACCGCTCGGCGCTGGCCGCCTCGTGCAGGTAGTCGATCTCCTCCAGGCTCGTCAGCGCGAACTCCTCGACGAGCGCCGGCATGTCCACCCGGTCGGAGACGAGCCGCACGCGGCTCAGCCACCCGCCGACCTTGCGCAGCGCGGCGAGGTCGACGTCGACGATCGCGCCGATGCCCGGGCGCTGGACCTTGATCACCACGCCGTCGAGGCCCGTGTCGGCCGCATCCATCGGGGACAGCCGTGCACGGTGCGCCTGGCCGAGCGAAGCGGCCGCGACCGGCACCTCGTCGATCGCCGCAAACGCCTGCGTGAGCGGGATGCCCAACTCGGCTTCCGCGAGCTCGCGGATCGCCGCGAACGGAACGGGCGGCACTTCGTCCTGCAACCCCTGCAACTCGGTGGTGATCTCCGGAGGGAGGACGTCGAGCCTGGACGACATGAACTGGCCGACCTTGATCATCAAGCCGCCGAGCTCGACCGCGAGAACGTGGAACCGCTGGGCGAACCGCCGCATCCGCTTCGACCGGGTGCGGTCCGCGACGGACTGCAGCCCGATGCGCGGCAGGAGGAGTTCATACCACCAGGTGACGGCCAGATTCCAGCCGGCGAACCGCAGGATGCGGCGGTAGCGGGCACGCGTCGAGCCCGCGCTGGACGCGGAGATGCCAGCGCGTTCGGGAGGAACCGACGACACCCGCGTCAGTCCTGGGCGAGAATCGAGTACAGCTTGCGCCGAGCCTCATCCAGCACGGCGACCGCCTGGTCGATCTGCTCCTTTGTGCCGGTGCGGCGCACCTGGGCCGCTGCCTGCGCGAGGTCGAACCCGGCCTTGGGCAAGGGGCCGCCCATCATTCCTGCGGGGCCGCCGCCTCCGGTACTTCCCGCTCCGTCGCCGGCGCCCTCGGACTCCCAGGGTGCCGGACCTGCCGCCTCCGCCTCCGCTCGCCCACCCTCGGTGAGCGCGTAGGTCTTGCGGCCGTTGGACTCCTCGGCGGTGAGGAGTCCCTCGTCGGCGAGAAGCTGCAGGGTCGGATAGACGGATCCGGCGCTCGGCTTCCAGCTGCCGCCGCTGCGCTCCTCGATCTCACGGATGATCTGATATCCGTGCATCGGTTTCTCGGCGAGCAGAGCGAGCACGGCGGCGCGGACGTCGCCGCGGCCCATGCGCGTGGTGACGCGCTTCTCGAACGCGGAGCGGAGCTGCTCGAGCGTCTGCCACAGATTGTCCGCGGATGCGCCGGGGTTGAAACCTCCGGATGGGAACGATGCACTCATGATGTCCTCCGAATCGGGTCGGTAACGATAGTCAACGATATATCGTTAGCGCTCGGGATGCGAGGGTGACGTTGAGATGTTTGGACCGGACGAGTCGATCAGCTGACCGGGAAATAGGGCCTCGACGCGGCACCCAGGCGTCGATAGGGTGTGCTCGTCTGACAGCACCGACGCTGCGGCGACGAAGGAGACGAACAATGGCCGGGAAGTTTGAGATCTACCAGTCCAGCAACGGCGAATACCGTTTCCGGCTGAAGGCAGGCAACGGCGAGATCATCGCGGTGTCCGAAGGCTACAAGTCGAAGGCCTCAGCGAAGAACGGGATCGAGTCCGTGCAGACGAACGCGCCGAGCGCGGCTGTGGTCGATCTGACGGAGTAGGCGGCACCACGATCGGGAGGCCCCGGAGGCGCGCGGAAGGCGGCGTGCATCCGGGGCTTTCGTTGTGGGCTGGGTGGCGGTGGGCTCGTGAGGCGTGGCGTGCCGATACGATCCCGAGGTGACGACGAACGATGCGCCCGCGGCGGCGGCGGGAACCTGGCAGCTCGGACAATTCACGGTCAACCGGCTCGGATTCGGCGCGATGCGCGTCACCGGCACGGCGGCGTTCGACCTGGGCGAGCCTCGGTCGCGCGCCTCGTCGATCGCGGTGCTGCAACGCGCGATCGAACTCGGTGTGAACCACATCGACACGGCGTCGTTCTACTTCTCGCGACTGCGCTCGGCGAACGAACTGATCAACACCGCGCTCGCCCCCTACCGTGCCGGACTCGTCATCGGCACCAAGGTCGGGCCGGGCCGGGTGCCGTCGGGCGACTGGCTGGACTGGGCCACCCCCGACCAGTTGCGCGGCCAGGTCGAAGAGAATCTGCGCCAGCTCGGCCTCGACCGGCTCGACCTCGTCACCCTCCGCGTCTATGGGGAAAAGTCGATCGGCGAACACTATGAAGCGCTGGCAGGGATGCGCGAGGAGGGTCTGATCGGCGAGCTCGGCGTTTCAACCGTGACGCTGGACCAACTCGCGGAGGCGCGCACGATCGCTCCGGTCGTCAGCGTGCAGGCACGATTCGGCCTCGGCAACACCACACCGGAATCGGAGGCACTGCTCGCGGAGTGCACGCGGCTCGGGATCGCGTTCGTGCCGTACTTCGCGATCGCCGGGGAAGGGCGGGAGCGCGGGGCCATTGCAGGTGAGAGCCCGGAGGTCGAGTTGGTGGGCAGGCGCCTCGGACTCTCGCCGGCGCAGGTGAGACTCGCGTGGTCGCTGCATCGTGCGCCGAATGTGCTGGCCATTCCTGGGACCGGGGATATCGGGCATCTGGAGGAGAACGTGGCGGCGGCGAGGGTGCGACTGAGCGAAGGCGACCTGGAGGCGCTCAATCGCCGGGGCGGAACGAAGGATCCTGCCGCTGCCGTTGTGCGTTGAATGAGCGCCGCGATGTAGTGTGCTGTCGCGCGCGTCGACGGGCACGATGGCGAACGAGAGCGTCAGGCAAAAGAAAAAGCCCCGGACCACGCGAGATTCGCGTGGTCCGGGGCTTCGGCATCATCTCGTGTACTGCTTGATCCGAGCGTGCCATCCCTTGAGCCCAGAGACTTCGTCGCAAAGTTCGTCGACAGTCGGCGCGACGTAGTTCTCTTCTGGCGCGTTGTCGTGTCGCGCTGCCCAGCTCGATGTCTTCGCGTAAGTGGACTGGAACTCATCGTGATCCTCCTGCGTGAAAAGAGGAAGAATTTTAAGCATCGTCGGGCGCACCTCGTTGGTCCCACGGTCAACGAGTTCGTTCACGATATGCAGATTCACCGCACGCTCAAGGGTCTCCGACAGTCGTCCCGCGATCTGGGCCGTCCGCTCCGTGTAGTCGTCCTCTGACAGGCCCTCTCGCTCTCGCTTCAGTTGGGCGAGGTCTGCCTCAAGCTTGTTGATGCGTTCAGGGATGTCCTTCGCGGCCCAGGGGAGCTGGTCAACGACAAGACCAGGCTGAGCCCCTCCCATGCGTTGGATCGACCGCATTGCTACTGGGACGGACTTGCTCTTTGCCGCCTTGATCAACGCGTGTACGAAGGTGATTTCGTGCGTGAATACGATCACCTGTCGCTGGCTCGCCAGCTCGACAAGGCGCCGAGCGACTTTCGATCGCCGCTCCGCGTCTAGGGACGATACAGGATCGTCAAAGACAACGCTGGAGCGCGACTCGTCAAGTTCGACTTCGGTAAGAAATCCCGCCAGGCCGAGCGCCGTCTGCTCTCCTTCACTAAGCACCTGGTCGACATCTGCATTGCGTCGCGAACCGAGCAGCCTCGGCTGATGTTCGAGTGCGGAGTTACGACCTCGTCCGGTTCGGTTGAGGGTGACGCGGCGCAGGTCCAAGCCCTCGGTCTCTCGGGTGAAATGATCCCGGACCTCCGCGGTCACATACGTCTCGGTCAGTTCTCCGCGCTTGTTCGTAATCGCGTTCGTCGCGGTGAGGCGACGAACGTCTTCGATCACTTTGCGCTGGGTGAGCCGTGTCACCTCGGCCTCGATGACCGCTCTCGCCTCGCTGAGGGTCTTTGCGTCGTGCAGTTCGACAACCGTCTTGCTCGTCATGCTGAGCGTTTGAGCAAAAGTCGACGCGTCAATGTCTCGCGCCTCCGTCGTCAGTGCGTGTGCCCGCGTGTTCGCCCGACCGCTGATCGGGTCTGTGAGCGCAAGAAGACTTATGCCCTCTTTGCCATCCAGCCATGAAACCGCCGCCGCAGCTGCGCGAGTTCCGGTTTCGAACCAATCGAGCACGGATTGGACAGCCTCGCCACCGTCCTGCAGTCGATTCATTGCAGCAGAGACCGCGACCGGAAGCGTCTGAAGGTCGGCGAAGTTAGCTCTGTAGATCGCGAGTGCCTTGGCGAACGCGTCCGCGTCACGTGACGCTGTGTCTGCCACGAACGCCTCGAAGCGAGAGAGTCGATCAGCGGCCTGCTCACTCAAGGGCTGCTGGCAGAGCACACAAACAGCGCCACCGTCCGTGACTGGGAAGGCGTGTTCATGGTACGCGTCGCTCAGAGAAAACTTGCGCGCAGCCTCCCAGAGCGAACGCCAGGTCTCCGAGCCGACGCTGGAGAGTGGCTCAGAGTCGAAGGTTCGTGCTGATGCAATGCGTGCAGCTTCCTGAAGCTGAATCGTCTTCTGGTGGAGATCTCTCAGTGCGCGCTGCCCCTCATCACCGAGTGCGTCTTCCACCGTCCTAGCGTGTACCTCGACCGTCGACCAGTCGCGTCCGAGTGCCGCGAGTCGTTCCTTCTCCTTGTTTGGGTCACTCCCCTTGAGTCGCGCCTCCTCCGCTAACTGCTTCACAAGCTGCTCGTCGTGATCCTCAGCCAGATTGGTAGCCTCCGCGATCGCCTCCTTAGAGGTGGTGGCCGAGATGTCTGACAGAAACGCAGAGGCCGCAGTTCCTGGATGGAGGACGGGAAGCTGCGGTCGCTCGGTCTGGTTGACACCAAGCCGGCGATTCAATTCAGCGGCAACTGTCTCGCACGCATCGGATAGTCGATCCAAAATCGTAAGTGCTGATGGTCGGTAGGTGACTTCCGACGCCGCCGTGACATATGCCTCGCCGCAGTCCTCGTCGTAGAACCGGATCCGGGACAACTCGACGGTTTGTGTCTCACCGAGCTTCCAGCTCTTTGCGTCAGCACCGACCTGGTAGACGATTTTCGCCGTCTGGGCGATGTCAACATCCGAGAAGACGTCACCAAGGAGGTGGTCAGTCTTGACGCGAGCGGTGACGGCTTCACGGATGAGTCGAGCGTAGCCAGACTTCCCGCTGGCGTTGTTGCCGAAAACGATGGTAAGACCGGCGGCACCAAATGAGAGGGTTTGGCCTCCGGCGAGCGCATTGACACCCTCAACGTCCGTGACCTTGACCATGCTCACGGGATCGCCCGCTGTCGTTGAGCCAGGAATGTCGGCAACCCCGATGTTTGCGGCCACGGGGTAGCTTGCCGCAATCAGTTGATCCGCAATGTTGGATGCGTCCTCAGCGGACAACGACTCGCTGCGGCAGAAGCGCGCCGCAACGTCTTTCTGCCAATCCGGACGCGTCGCCAACCAGTCCGCTAGATCGTCACTAAGAGTCACTACTCTCCTATCTGGACCCATCCCGAACACCGTTCAAAGGACACCCAAAGCTTGTCGGTCACGCGCGGTCATTTTTTCGTGGCCGCTTTCAGTAAAGGAAGCCATACGTACGTGGCAGATCCCGCAATGAGCGTCCCTCGAATCCAAACGATACCGGTCGTCCGGACAAAGGGTTTACCCCAGTTCGGGACGATGGATCCGGCCGAGAGTCATTTCAAGGACACGCTCGACAGCCGACGTCGCGGGCTGAACGGGATTCAGAGCGTGCGTCGGCTCCGCGTGCGCTCAGCGAGATCCGTGCCGCGCATTGAGGTCAGCGACAGGCGCGAGCGAGGCATCCCGAAGCTCAGTGGTACTTCGCTAACGGCCAACACCGTCGCCCTGAATGGCGAACGTCACGATGCCGAGCATCAGGTCTTGGCCGTCCTGTGCACGCACCTCGAGAAAGGCGAGCAAGCTCGACAACCCCTGGCCGCGGCCCCGCATATCGCTCATGACTTGGGTAAGCAGGCTCGACGACTCAGCGCGAAGATCGGAGCCAGGCTCAACGTGCCGGGAGCCAGCCATCGAACGCTGCTTGGCAAGCGTGCCGTAGGTCCAGTCGAAAACACCCGAGCCGATACGCGCGCAGGTTGAGCGCCATCGCACTGACGCGCCAGCGTCAGGATGCCTTCGAGTATGAGGCTATTACCGCGAATCGCACACACCCGACGTATTCGACAACCCCGCTTGCGGAACAACTGTTCCATATGGAGTGACCTCCTCGGACAGCGTTCCGCCGAAGTAGATCGCGTCAGGTGGAACGTTTCCTCCGACTCCGAAGATTCGCCATCCGACATGTGGGTCCAGAGTCAAGGTAAGGAAAATGTAGTTGGCGAGTTCGAGGGGTTTTCCGTTGCCCTCGACTCGCTTCCCTTCAAGGGCCTTGTCGCCAGATAACTTTACGCGCGCGATCCGCGGAGCAGGGTAGTCGACCATTGAAGTCGGCTGATAGTTCAGCAAGTCCGCTCGCATATTGTCCCAGTCGATATTTGCCCAGCCTGGAGCTTCGGGCGCGAGCAAAATGAAGAGGTCCTCCACCTTGGTGTCGCCGTCCTGAAGGCCCCCAAGGAAGGTCATCGCCACGAACATCGGGTTGAAGAGGCTCTCCTGGGCGCCCAGTTGTTTTGTGTCGGCTGGCCTACTCGCCTTGGACCAACGAACCCGTTGCGTGCTGACGTCTCGCAGTTCACCGTCGAGTCCTCGAAGCCAGCGTCGACCTTTTGGGTCGGTGAATGTGAGCGTCGCTCTCGGGTACCAACTATCCGAGTGAGCGAGGAGCGGTACGGAAATGTCGAACGTCAGTTCCCGCCGGGGCGGAATCACACTGATCGGTGTCGGAGCAGCCAACGGCCCGAGCGGTGTCCTCTCGCGCCCAATGTGCACGTTGACCATCGCATTGAAGACCGGTTCATTCGACTCGTTCGCGATGTGCAGGTGCACTAGTCGCTTGTACGCAGATCCGTCCTCACGCGATTGATACTCTTCCGTCACCCAGGCTGAGCTGAAACGCGCGGTCGCGTCCTTCTCTTGCTCCCAGCTACGCAAAGCGAGAACCGTGGCGACCACGGTCGCGCCTACAGTGCCGATCGCTGTCAGGACGGTCCAGAGGTCCCATGTCACCGTCCAGGGGAAAGCGTTGACAGCGAGCAGGGTGAGTCCGACGATGACGAGGACGAAAACCAGTCCCAACAGGACCTGAAGCCCGAGGGCCAGCTTGCTGCGTGCGCGGCTCACTCGTTCTCCATTTCCCGACGATCATCGGTCCGTGCGAATGAGCCAATCGTGACAGCCAAGCAACACTTGTTTGGAGGCGACCCGCCGATCAAATGCATCAGACCCACGTCTGAACAACGTCTTGCATGTACTAGAGGTACGCTGCCGCATTCGCAGTCCACTGTGGTCGTACTTTAGAGAATCGCCGACCTCAGATGGACTGATGTCGATCCGGACTAGCGCGTCGACACCGCGCGGCGTAACGCACGACCTCGAGGGCTCCTATCGACGCCGCGTCCGCGGCCTCGCCGGTGCCTAGCTAATGATGACGATGGTGATCACCGCATTCCACCTCGACAAAGTGGCCACCTTCATACGCGACCATCTCCACACCGCGGCGCCCGGCCGAAGGCGACGAAGTCGCGAGCCCGGGACGACAGATTGCGCACGCTGACATCAACACCTACCCAGAAGGCGTGCCCCTGCCGCCTGACGCAAAGCCTCGTCGCGGCGCCTGAAGACAAGCAGCCCGCCCTCGCGGCGCTGATCTCACAGCCGCCTCACTACTGTCCAAGAGGGCGCAACCCACCCGTAACGACGGCGCGAACCTGCACAGAACACGAACCTGAGCGACTGAAACTGGCAGTCGATCGACGGAGCGTCTGCTCTTCCGCTTAGAAAACGAGAAAACCGCTCCGGATCTCCGGAGCGGTTTTCTCTCGAGTGGATTTCATGAACAGTTTCACGAAGACCTGCCGGTCGGGCTGACAGGATTTGAACCTGCGACCCCTTGACCCCCAGTCAAGTGCGCTACCAAGCTGCGCCACAGCCCGAATGTCGCTTTGAGGGTGGAGCCCCAAAGCAACTTGTCCATACTAGCGTGTCCCGCAGGGTGCCAGCGCCACCTACTCGAAGACCAGCTCGCGCACCTCCACACCGTAGGCGGGGAGCGTCACGGACGCGGCGGGATCGCCGGACAGGGTGTTCAGCGTTCCGGCCACGCGTGGGGTGACCGTGACCTCGTCGGGGTGCTGGGAGACGAAGAAGACGAAGCGGCGGCCGTCGGCGTGGATGAGGGTGTCGGTGAAGATCTGGGGGTCGTCGAGGCGGACGTCGCGTTCGACGTCGGCGACGTCGGCGAGGGCGTCGTAGAGACGCCAGGTGTCTTCGGGGTTCACGCCGGGGAGTTCGGAGGCGAAGTACTCCAGCGGGTAGGTCGAGAGGATGGCGTGGCCTGCTCCGTGGGGCTGGGAGACGATGACCGGGCGGTCGTGCGCATCCACGGCGATCACAGTTCCGGTGGTCGGGGTCACCGGGAGGAAGGAGCGGGAGTGGGCGTTGCCCGCTGCGGCGAACGTCAGCTCAGTGCCGGGCTCAAGAGTGCCGAACGGGGCGACGAAGCGCACCGTCACCGTGTCGTCGGTCACCGGGGAGACGAGGCCGTATGCCGAATCGCGCTGCACGCCGAACAGCTCCTCGGTGTATGCCCACCAGGGGCCGCGCTGCACGCCGATGTCGCCGACGCAGTATGAGGCGTAGACGGTCGCTCCCTCGGAGGCGAGAGTGATCAGCTGCTTCCAGGTGGGGCCGCAGAGCTGCTTCACGCTCGGCAGCAGGTACAGGCCGTAGCCGGACGGGATGCCGCCGTCTTCCGCCTCGCGCACGACGGCGACGGGGACGTGCGCCTCGTGGGCGGCGACGTAGGCCTGCTCGCCGGTCGCCACGATGAGGGCGCGCTCCGGCTCCTGGGTGAAGGGGTAGTCGGCCGCGAGGTGCGAGGGGACGACGATGGCCGCATCCACTGGGGAGCGGGTGACGGAGGCGACGTCGATGGCGGCGAGGTCGGCGGCGAAGGAGGCCAGTTCCAGCAGCGGGGGCTTGGGGGCTCCGGTCGAGTCGGTGATGCCGAAGTGCAGCTCGAAGGGATGGTGGGAGTAGGGGCGCTGGGCGATCAGGTCGTCGTAGTCGGTGTTGTTCCAGGCGATCCAACCGGTCGCCCCGGCCAGCAGCGTGTTGTAGAGGAGCTGGCGGTAGTACGACGCAGCACCGGATGGGGAGACGAAGTCGCTGGTCAGGCCGAACTCCTCCATGATCACCGGGAGGCCGGCGATGTGGCAGAGCTCGGCGATGTATGCGGCCTTGAGGTGCTGACGGGTCTGGTCGGACTCCATCCGGTAGACGTGCGGTCCGACGAAGTCGGTGAAGGCGGCGAGGTCGGTGGTGGAGAAGCCGTTGTCGTGGCCGGTGGTCTCGATGCCCCAGGCTCCATCGCCGACGGAGACCGGCTGCGTCCCTCCCCGGCGCGCACCGCATCCACCAGGAGCGACGCCCACGCGTCCACGATCGGGCGCGGCGCCTCTCCCCCGTAGATCGGGACCTCATTGGTGAGCAGCCAGCCCGCGACAGCCGGATGCTCGGCGAAGCGGGCGGTCAGCTCGCGGACGTACCAGGCTTGGCGTCCGACGAACCAGATGTCGCTGTAGAGGTCGCGGCCGTCGCGCCAGGCTGGGTCCCAGTTCTCGCCGGACATGTGGCCGACGAGGAACGTGGGCACGGTGGTCATGCCCGCGGCGACGTGCGCATCCAGGAAGTCGTGGAAGTTGGCGATGCACTGCTCGTCGAGGGTGTCCGGGGTGGGATGGAAGTCAGGCCAGTAGAAGAACGACCTGGTCATGTTCAGGCCGTGCTCGGCGAGGACGGCGAGCTCGGAGCGCACGACGGCCGGGTCGTATCTGGTCCACATCAGCGGGCCGCCGGACCTGGACCAGAAGTTGGCCCCGAGCCAGATGGCCGGCGCACCGTCGACAGTGAGCAGGGGGGAATGGCGTTCCATGATTCCTTCCGAAACGAACGGAGAGTGAGCGACGAGCGAGAAGTGCAGGATGCGCGGGCGGCTACTTCACGGCGCCCGCCGTCAGCCCGGCGACGAACGAGCGCTGCAGCAGCAGGAACGCCACCACGACCGGGATGCTCACCACGAGCGAGGCGGCCATGATCTGGTTCCAGTAGACGTTCGTCTGGGTCGAGTAGAGCTGCAAGCCGACCGCGAGCGTCCTGTTCTCGTCGGTCGTCATCACAGAGGCGAACAGCACCTCGCCCCAGCTCGTCATGAACGAGTAGATGGCGACGGCGATCAGGCCGGGGCGCGCCGCGGGGAGCACGACGTGCCAGAGGGCGCCCATCGGACCGCTGCCGTCGACCATCGCGGCCTCGTCGAGGTCGCGCGGGATGCCGTCGAAGTAGCCGGCGAGCATCCAGATCGAGAACGGGAGGGCGAAGGTCAGGTAGGTGATCACGAGGCCGAACCGGGTGCCGACCAGCTGGACGCCGACGGCCTGGTTGATGTTCACGAAGATGAGGAACAGCGGGAGCAGGAACAGCACCCCGGGGAACATCTGGGTGGACAGCACAGTGGTGGTGAAGACGCTGCGGCCCTTGAACCGGTAGCGGGAGACGGCGTACGCCGCGAACACCGCGATGACGAGGCTCAGGAGGGTCGCAGAGCCCGCGACGATCAGGCTGTTCACGAAGTACGACGCGAGCGGAACCGTCGACCACATGTCGATGAACGGCTGGAAGGTGATCTGGGTCGGCCACCAGGTGAAGGCGCCCTGCACGTCGGCCAGCGACTTCATCGAGGAGGTGATCATCACGTAGACCGGCACGGCGGTGAAGATCGTGAGGATGACGAGGACCACCCAGCGGAAGGCTTTCGAGGATGTTGTCTCACGCACGACGGGACCTCCGGTTCAGCACGAGCAGATATGCGCCGGTCACGATCAGCAGGAAGATCAGCAGCAGGACGCTCATCGCGGCCCCGGAGCCGAAGTTCCAGGTGAGGAATGAGGCGTTGTAGATGTGGAAGGAGATGAGGTCGCCCGCCGCGGGTTGGGCATTGCCGAACAGCACATACGGAGTGTTGAAGTCGTTGAACGTCCACAAGAACATCACGAGCAGCAGCACGGTGTTCACCGGGCGCAGCATCGGCAGGGTGATCGCACCCCACTGCCTGCCCGGCTTGGCGCCGTCGACCGCCGAGGCCTCGTACACCTCCTCCGGGATGGACTGCAGCCCGGCCATCAGCATGAGGAACGCGAACGGCCAGAGCCGCCAGATGGCGACGATCACGATCGACCAGAACGCGTTGCCGCCGATCAGCCAGAACGGCTTGTCGCCTGGCAGGCCGAGATTGTCGTAGAGGAAGTGGTTCACCGCTCCGGTGTCCTTCTGGAGCATGAACTTCCAGGCGATGATGCCGGCGTACATCGGCAGCGCATACGGCACCAGGAAAAGGGTGCGGAAGAAGCCTCGGCCCCAGAACTTGCGCTGCAGGGCGACGGCGGCGGACATCCCGAGCGACCAGGAGATGCCGACCACCAGGATGGTGAACCCGCAGGTGACCAGGAACGACTGGAGCAGGGCCGCGCCGACCGAGCCGTTGAAGTCGAGGGCGACCGCGTAATTCTTGAAGCCGACGAACGGAGCGGCGCTCCAGTCGGCGATGTAGAACTTCGTGAGCTGCACGAAGCTGATCCAGATGCCGGTGATCATTGGGATGACGTGGATGAGGATCTCGAAGATGATGGCGGGCGCGAGCAGGGCGAGCGGGATCCACCACCCCTTGTTGCGCTTGCGCTTGGGCTTGGGAGGTGGTGCCGTGGTTGGCGCCGCGGCCGTTCCGAGCACTCCCGTGCCGCGCGGGCTGTCTGCTGATGTCGTCGTCGACATGGTGACCTCTGTCTGGTCAGGAGGATGGTCTGTGGATGCTGGGGGTGAGCAACCGGTGCGGGATGCGCGGCTCAGTGCACGCGCATCCCGCACCGGGTGCCGGTGTCAGGTGCCTAGCCGCCCATCGACTGCTTCACCTGGTCCTGCGCGGACTGCAGCGCGGACTTGATGTCGCTGTCGGAGACGGTGCCGCCGGTGGCGATCTTCGCGAACATGTCGTTCATGGCCTTGCCGACCGTGTTCTCGAACTGGTCCTCTGCCGGAACCAGCGGCAGCGGCTTGGACATGGTGTTGTAGATCTTCTGGAAGGTGGCGGCCTCTTCGGCGTTGTCGGTGAAGTTGGCCTTCGCCCCGTTGAGCACCGGGAGGGTGGCGTACGGCTTGCCCAGAGTGGTCTGGACGGACTCGCTCGTCATGTACTTGACGAACTGGAGGGCCGCATCCTTGTTCTTGGTGTTCTTCATGATGGAGAGGTTGATGCCGGCGACGTGGCTGGCGACGTCCTTGCCGCCCGCGGGGGTCGGGAACGGGACGACACCGTATGCGTCGGTCTTCATGCCATTGGCGTTGATCGACGAGTCGGCGTTGTTCTGGCTGAGGATCATCGCGACCTTGCCCGTCGCGAAGTCGTTCACCGCCTGGACGCCGTTGTCGTACTGCGCGTTGGAGGTGTTGACGACCTTGTCGGTCTGCATCAGGTCGAGGTAGCGCTTGATGCCGTCGACCGCGCCCGTCGAGGTGAACGTCGGGTTGCCCTTGGAGTCGAAGAACTCTGCGCCGTTCTGCGCGGCGGTGATGAACGCGAAGTGCGCGTTCTCCGTGTAGCTGCCCGCTGCGAGGGAGAAGCCGTAAGTGGAGCCGGTGGTCAGCTTCTTGGCGTCGGTGACGAGGTCTTCCCAGTTGGTCGGAGCCTGGATGCCGGCGTCGGTGAACATCTTCTTGTTGTAGTACAGGCCGTATGCGAGGCCGTAGAGCGGGACGCTCGTGACGGTCTTGCCCGGTGCGCCACCGGTTTCGAGGGCGGTCTTGACGAACTTGTCGGAGCCGCCGATGGCCTTCATGTTCGCGTCGTCGAACGGCATGAACGCGCCGGTCGCCTGCAGCGATGCCGCCCAGGTGTTGCCGATGTTGAGCACGTCAGGGCCCTGCCCGCTGGTGACGGCGGTCTGGATGCGGGTCTGCAGGTCGTTCCAGCCGATCACTTCGAGCTTGACCTTGATGCCGGTCTTCTTGGTGAAGTCGTCGAGCACCGGGGTGAGGACCTGCTTGTCGTTGTCGAGGCTGGTCCCCTGGTTGCTGGCCCAGTATGTGATGGTCGAGCCGCTGGCCGAGCTGCCTGATCCTGAGCTGCTGCAGCCGGCCGCGATGAGCGCGACGGCCGCGGCGATGGCGCCCGCGAGAATGGCGCGTTTCTTCATAGTGACTCCCTTGTCTCTTGGTCGTGGCCACACACCACGACCACTACGCTAACTGAACCGGTTCAGTTGTCAAGGGGGTTCGAGAAACGATTCTGCATCGTCTGATCCGCTACAACGTGGCCGGGATGCTCGTGGAGCGGACCACGAGTTCGCTCGGCGCCGCGGTGGTGACGGTGGACGGGGCACCGGCCAGCGCATCCAGCAGCATCCGCGTGCTGCGCCTGCCCTGCTCCTCCGGAAAACGGGCCAGCGCGGTGATCGGGCGGGAGCCGAGGCGGCAGACCAGCGAGTCGTCCCAGCTGATCAGTGCGATGTCCGGCCGGCCGATGCGCTCGAAGCCGGTCGCGGCTCCGAGGGCGAGCATGTCGTTCGAGGTGATGACCGCGGTGATGGTCTCGTCAGCGGCGAGCCGCTCGACCACGATGCGCTCCCCCGCCTCCACCGAGTAGTCGGAGGAGGCGAACACCGTGCTGATGCCGCGCGCGAACGCCTCGGCCTCGATGGAGCTGCGCCGGTCGAGCTCGTGCTCGAACTCGAGCGGGCCAGCGATGTGCAGCACCCTGCGGTGCCCCAGCCGCGCAAGGTCGCCGATCATCAGGGCGGAGTCTCCCCGGGCGTCGTAGAGCAGCACCCTGCCCGGCGCGACGTCTGCGCGGTTGCCGTGCAGCACGAAGTCGAGGCCGAGCTGGTCGAGAAGGGCCGGCCGGGGGTCGTCGATCGTGATGTCGAACAGCATCACGCCGTCCACCCTGCCCTGCGCGCTCCAGCGCCGGTAGGTGTCGAGGTCCTGGCCGACGCCGGTTCCGACCATCCGAAGCAGCAGCGCCTGGTCGGTCTCGGCGAGCACGCTCTCCACCCCGGCGAGCAGGCTCATGTAGAACGGCTCCGTTCCCAGCAGGCTCGGATCGCGGCGCAGCACGATGCCGATCGCGTCGGTGCGGGACCGCGACAGCGCGCGGGCGCTCGCGCTCGGATGCCAGCCCAGGTCGGCGGCGAGATCGAGCACGCGCTTGCGCGTCTCGTCGCTCACGCCGGGCTGCCCGTTGAGCGCATAGGAGACCGACGCCTTCGACAGCTTCAACTGGGCGGCGAGGCCCGAGATCGTCACACGACCCACGTCGCTCTCCTTCCCGCCTCAACAGTACCCACCGCGGTGGATGCGAGAGTGCCGGCGGTCACTCACGGGCTCGCTACCCGAAAGTCCGCCCGGCTCGCACCGGCACTCTCGCCAGCGGACACGACCCGACAGTGTGCCGTGTCCACTGGATGCCCAGAACCTCCGCCCCGCAGCGGGGGTCCGGGTCTGGTCGGCGACGGGATGCGTTCAGGGGGGAATCTGCATCCCGCCGCCGAGTCTCACTGAGCGGCGGTGGCGCCGCCCAGAATGGTGTCGATCTCGTCCTGCGTGAGCGGGGCCCACGGCGACGCGTCCGGGTTGGAGCTGGCGGCCTCCGGGCTGTCGCCCTGCGTCCACCACTTGGCCTCGAACGGGACGCCGTCGAACAGGACGCGCGCGCCCTTGTCGAACTGGGCGGCGCCGGTCCACTCCGGATACGTCCCGGCGGGCACGGTCGGCTGCGGGATGGGCGTCTCGCCGGGGAGCACGGGGCCGACGAGGTCCCACGGGGTCTCCCAGGCGTTCAGAACGGGGTTGTCCGGCACATCGCCCTTCGTCCACCACTTGGCGACGTAGACGTTGTGGTGCCAGACCACCTTCGTGCCCTTGAGGTACGAGTTGGTCGTGGTCCAGATCGCGTATGGGGACGACGCCGGGTCGTCCTTGGTCGCGGTCGAAACGGGCTCGGGGGTGGTGACGGCCGATTCGCCGAGCGAGATGTGACCGTTGAAGCCTGTGGACAGCAGGCCAGCGAAGGTCTGCTTGCCCTGCTTCACGCCACTGCACGCGTCGGAGACGACGGTGGTGTCCACGTAGTTCGACCCGCAGGTCTTGTCGCGGTTCGCCGACCACATCGATATCCGGCCGACGCCCTTGGAGACCGCCCACGCGTTGAGCGTCTTGGCGTCCGCGAGCGAGAAGACCTCCTTCTCGACGTCGTTCTGGCCGATCATCGGGGTGGCGCCGAGCTTCGACCACAGGCTCGGGTCGCTCTGGTGCAACTTGGCACGGTCGTACAGGATGCCGAGCTGACGCTGGGTGGCGGTGAGCGCGTCCTGAGCGGCGGACGCCATCGACTGCGAGGCCGGCTTGCCCGCCCCGTAGTCCATGGTCATCACGTTGACGCCGGCGATGTCGACCTTGGCCTTGAGCATGGCGGCGATCGCGTCGGTGCCCTGGCTGGTCAGCCCGCTCGGGGCGACGGGGAGCGTCAGCCAGACGGCGAGCGACTTGCCCTCCGCCCTCCGCTCCTTCTGCAGAGCGGCGATGGTGGAGGCGCGGCGCGCGTTCGCGTCGGCGTCCGAGAGGCCTTCGCCCTCCAGGTCGAGGTCGATCGTGCCGACCTTGTACCGGTCGACGACGGACGCGTACGCGGCCTTCAGCTTCACGGGGTCGGTGCATGCGACGGACAGCTCGTCGTTCAGCTGGCCGCCGAACGACACGGCGACCGTGCCGCCCTGCTGCTGCAGCCTGGCGATGCGGCGGTCGAGGTCGAGGGAGCCGCGCGCCTGGTCCATCGTGTACGCGTTGCCCCACGACGGGGTGCACGCCGACGCGGAGTCGGAGACGATGAAAGAGAGGACGGCGTCCTTGGTCTTGGTGGTGCCGAGGTTCTCGAACGCGAACCGCGGGGTGGCGGTCACGTCGACGTACGACGCGAACCACGGCTGGGCCTCCACGGCGGCCTTCGCGCTCCACCACTGGAAGCCGACGACGCCGACGCTGACGACCACCGCGGCGACGAGCGCCGCACCGATCACGCGGAGAGGAGAGAGGCGGCGGCCGCCGTCGGTGTTGCCACCGGCGGGAGCCTGCGCATCCTGGGCTGTTTGCTGCTGGTTGAGCTGCGTGCTCTTCTTCGACATCAGGCGGCCTGCTTCTCGCTGTCGCCGACGGGGAGCGCGACGCGCTCAACGTGCGGCAGGTCTCCGCCGGTGTGGCCGTGGTAGAGCACCGAACGCCAGTCGATCACGTCCGCCACCTCGACCGGGGCAGCGTCTTCGCGCTTACGGTTCCTGTCGACGTAGAGCGGCTTGGTCAGACCGAGCCAGATGTCCACGATCGCGTTGCCGATGCCGATGTAGCTGACGATGGCCCAGATGGCGAGGGTCGCGTTGAACGCGGCGAACGCGGCGTTGCCCCAGTTCTGCGCGTTGACGTCACGCCACAGCGTGAACAGCGAGAACGCGACGATGAGGAACGGCGTGACGACATAGAGCAGCGGCGACGCCGTGCGGTTCTTCACCTTCGGGGTGCGGACGAACGGGATCTTCTTGCCGGTTAGCGACTGCTGGATCGACTTGAGCACGCCCGCGAGGTTCACCGGGAGCAGGATCAGGTTGAAGCCGTAGATCCGGAAGACGTCGGACGCCTTGTAGCCGGCGTAGCGCAGGTCGCTGGCCATCGCGATGAAGTACGGCAGGGCAGCGAGCAGGACCACCGGGCTGAGCAGACGGCCGTCGTACGGGTACGCCAGCAGGAAGATCAGGCCGAAGCTCGCCCAGGCGATCGACGCCATGTAGTTGATGCGCAGCATGAGCTCGGTGCGGGAGATGACCTCGCCGCGACGCTTGCGCTCACGGACCTGGCGCCACAGCTTCGGAAGGATCAGCAGACCGCCGTTCGCCCAGCGCCGGCGCTGCACGATGAGCGAGCCGAAGTCGGGAGGCGTGGCGGAGTAGCTGAGGCGCTCCGGGTAGTTGACGAGCGTCCATCCATGGGTGCCGAGGTCGATGCTCGACTCGGTGTCCTCGATGACCGTGCGGTCCTGGATGTAGCGGCGCACCTCGAACCCGCCGACGAACTCTGTCTCGACGATGTCTTCGAGTGCACGCTTGCGGATGACGGCGTTCGCCCCCACCCAGAAGCTGGCTCCGTAGAAGCTCATCCCCTGGTGCAGGATGTGCTGGATGTCGGTGGTCGCACCGGCGAGACGCTCGATGCGGGTGCCCGCTCCACGGAAGGACGAGTACGGCGTCTGTGTGACGGCGACGCTGGCGTTGTCCGGCTGCTGCAGCAGGTAGGTGAGGCGCAGGCAGTACTCGCGGAGCAGGATCGAGTCGGCGTCGAGGGTCAGCAGGAAGTCGCTGTCCGGGATGACGATGTCGCCGGGGCGACGCGAGCTGACCGGAGTCAGGATGGGGCCGTCCGGCGTCTCCTCGCGGCGGTACGTCCCGCCCATCAGGCCGATGTACGCGTTCAGGTTCATCGCCTTGTTGGCCTCGTGCGACAGGGAGGCCCACTGCTTGCGCTCGAACACATCGAGCTCGGCGTCGAAGGTCCACGCCAGGCGACGGTAGAGCTGCGCGATGCGCTCCGAGCTGAGGGACGCGCCCTCCTCGACGGCGGCTTCGACCGCCTGGGCGGTGAGCACGAGCTCGTCGCCGAGGGCGCGGAGCACCTGGTCGGCGAAGAACAGGTCGACGTGGTCCTCGATGCCGTGCGCGTCCGCCTGGGCGTGCAGCCATTCGGCCGCCCAGACGTAGTGATCAGCGAGGTCGAGCGCGTCGGAGGCGGTCGCGAACGCGCCGTTCTCGGTCAGCTCGTAGTGCAGCAGGGCGTCGCTGAAGCGGGTGCGCGGCTCGGCGAGCTGCGCGGCGATCTCCGTGCCGAGGTTCCGGGTGGCCGCGAGTTTGGACGCGACCTCCTGGTCTTTCGGGTTGGGGTTGTCGTCGACCAGCAGCACGACGCGCATCGACGGGAACTCCTGCAGCGCGGCGGAGAGCAGCGTCATCCGCACCACCTCTGGCTCCTCCGCATAGGAGGGCACGAGGACCGTGATGGAGGGCTGGTTCTCGGCGAAGTGCCGGTCCAGCTCGGCGCGGGGAACCCGCACGTGCTTCTGGAACCGCTGCAGCGCTCCCTGGCGGGCGACCAGGTAGAGCAGTGCGGAGAACGTCAGGAAGGTGACGACGATCAGGTAACCGATCGCCTCCATCGTGAACCGGAAGTCCTGCGTGCCGAGCACGAGGAACTGCCGGATGATGGTGGTGACGACGTAGATCGCCCAGAACAGCACGGTCGCGACGATGGCGACACGGCTCCAGGTGACCTTGCGGTCGGAGGGTTTCGGGTGGACGGTCGGCAGTGGTTCGGTGCGGCGCTCTGCGCCCCACTGGCGTTTTCGGGCAGGGGTGTATGAACTTGTAGAACTCATGATCGGGTATGCGTCCTTGAAAGGTAGAGAGCCCGCGCTTTCGGGTCGCGCGGTCGGGTAGCTCTCACTGTCCACAATAGTGAGGACAAGCCGGGGTACAAACCCCCCTTTGTGGTCATGTCGTGCGCACAGCGCTATGGTTACGAAATGGACAGCGTCGCCGGTCGTCTGCGGTACGACCATGAGCCGGTCGCCAGCGACCGGGATCAGTATCAGCTCGGCCGGGATGCCAGGAACCGCGTTCCGCGGTCAGCGCACGCCGAGTACGTCCCGGATGCGCGGCGTGACCCGCTCGCGATCCTCGAGCAGCAGAACTCGGTCCGCCTGCCAGGACTCATCCCGCTGCGCACGGCCAGGATGCTCCAGGACCCGTTCGCGTTCTACCGAGGCACCGCTGCGCTGCAGGCCGCCGACCTGGCGGGTGGGGCCGTCTCCGGCGCCAACGTCGTGGCCTGCGGGGATGCGCACATCGCCAACTTCGGCATCTTCGCCTCCCCCGAGCGCCGCCTGGTGTTCGACCTGAACGACTTCGACGAGGCGACCGTCGCGCCATGGGAGTGGGACCTGAAGAGACTCGTCACGAGCGTCGTCATCGCCGCCCGCGGCCGCGGCGCGACGGAGGGCGCTGCCGAGGAGGCCGCCCTGCTCGCCGCGGCCAGCTACCGGGACGGGCTGCGCGCCTCGCTGGCGCTCGACGTGACGCAGCGCTTCTTCGAAGCGGCCACCATCCACGGTGGACGCCAGTACGGCAAGGCGACGCAGCAGCTGGTGAAGAAGACAGTCGCGCAGACGGAGAAGCGCACCTCGGCGCACGTCGTGTCGCGCATCACCGAGCTGGCGGAGGACGGCTCTCGGCGGATCGTGGAGAACCCACCCAGGCTCACCCACGTCCCCGCCGAGATCGAGGAGAGCGTCGGAGAGGTGCTCGCGCTCTACAGCGAGACGGTCTCCCCCGACATCGCGCTGCTGCTCGACCAGTACACCGTCACCGACATCGCCCGCCGCGTCGTCGGCGTCGGCAGTGTCGGCACCCGGTGCTTCATCGTGGTGCTCACCGGTCCACGCGGCGAACCGCTCGTGCTGCAGGTGAAGGAGGCGACGGAATCGGTCCTGCACCAGTTCGGCGGCGTGGCCCACGTGGACGTCGCCGGGATCGACAGGTCGAAGCTGGCCGGGCACCACGGCTACCGCGTCACCGCGAGCCAGCGCATCCTGCAGGCGGTCTCCGACCCGTTCCTCGGCTACGTGAATTTCGAGGGCTTCGGGTTCTATGTCCGGCAGTTCCGCGACAGGAACGCGTCGTTCGACATCCCGGGAATGGGCGACGTGCCGTTCCTCGACTACTCGCGCACCTGCGCGACGATCCTCGCCAGGGCGCACTCACGCAGCCCGGCCGCCGCGTTCATCGCCGGATACATCGGGCAGGGAGACGTGCTGCCCGCGGCCATGACCGCGTGGTCGATGGCGTACGCCGACCAGTCGCTCGCCGACTTCGAGGCGTTGGGCGAAGCGGCCGCAGCGGGCCGCTTCGCCGTCAGCGACGTTCTTTAGCGTTTGCGCTTCTCGCGCACGCGCATGTTGAGCGTGATCGGCGTGCCCTCGAAGCCGTAGATCTCCCGCAGCCTGCGGACGATGTATCGACGGTATCCGGGGTCGAGGAAGCCGGTGGTGAAGACCACGAATGTCGGCGGGCGGCTCGACGCCTGGGTGCCGAACAGGATGCGCGGCTGCTTGCCACCGCGCACGGGGTGCGGGTGCGCCGCCGTGAGCTCGGCCAGGAACGCGTTGAACTTGCCGGTCGGGATGCGGGTGTCCCACGACTCGAGCGCGAGCTCCAGTGCCGGCACCAGCTTCTCCAGGTGGCGACCGGTGCGCGCGGAGATATTGACGCGGGGCGCCCACGACACGTGGGCGAGGTCCTGCTCGATCTCGCGCTCCAGGTAGCGGCGACGGTCGTCGTCCAGGAGGTCCCACTTGTTGAAGGCGAGCACGAGCGCGCGGCCCGATTCGAGGACGAGGTCGATGATGCGGACGTCCTGCTCGCTGATCGGCTCGGACACGTCGAGCACGACGACGGCGACCTCCGCCTTCTCCAGCGCGGTGGAGGTGCGCAGTGACGCGTAGAAGTCAGCACCCTGCTGCAGGTGCACGCGGCGGCGGATGCCGGCGGTGTCGACGAAACGCCACACCTTGCCCGCCAGCTCGACCTGCTCGTCCACCGGGTCGCGGGTGGTGCCCGCGAGCTCGTTGACGACAACGCGCTCCTCGCCGGCCGCCTTGTTGAGCAGCGACGACTTGCCGACGTTCGGTCGCCCGACGATCGCGACACGGCGCGGACCGCCGACCTCCTGCTTGGCGACGGCGGAGACCTCCGGCAGCTTCTTCAGGATGTCGTCGAGCAGGTCGGCGACGCCGCGGCCGTGCAGCGCGGAGACCGGGCGCGGCTCGCCGAGGCCGAGCGACCAGAGCTCGGTCGCATGCGGCTCCTGGCGCAGGTCGTCTACCTTGTTGGCGGCGAGGAAGACCGGCTTGTCGCTCTTGCGGAGCATCCGCACGACATGCTCGTCGGTCGCCGTCGCTCCGACGTTCGCGTCGACGACGAACAGCACGGCGTCCGCGAGGTCGATCGCGATCTCTGCCTGGGCGGCGACGGAGGCGTCGATGCCCTTGGCGTCCGGCTCCCAGCCACCGGTGTCCACGATCGTGAACCGGCGGCCGTTCCACTCCGCCTGGTACGAGACGCGGTCGCGGGTGACACCGGGGGTGTCCTCAACGACGGCCTCGCGGCGGCCCAGGATGCGGTTGACCAGCGCCGACTTGCCCACGTTGGGGCGTCCCACGATGGCGAGCACCGGAAGGGCGGGGAGGTAGGTGATCGCGTCGGGGTCTTCGCTGACGGTCTCGAGGATGTCGAGGTCGCCCTCGTCCAGCTCGTAGTCGTCCAGCCCGGTGCGGAGGGCGGCGGCGCGCTGCGTTGCCAGCTCCTCGTCGAGCTCCGAGAGTCGCTCGACGAGGTCGTCGGCGCCCTGGGGCTCCTCAAGTTCTTTGTCAGACATGCGCGTCAGGCGCCTTTCCGGATTTCGGTCTGTACGACGTCGATGACCGCGGCCACGGTCTGCTCGAAGTCGAGATCGGTTGAATCGACGGTGGTCACACCGTCGGCGGCGTTCATGAAGTCGACGACCCGGGAGTCAGCCAGGTCGCGGCGGTGCAGCTGCTCACCGACATGGGCGGCGGAGTGGCCGACGAGTTCCGCGGAACGCCTGGCTATTCTAGCCGCTTCGCTGGCAGTCAGCAGGATGCGCACCGGAGCATCCGGCGCCACCACCGTCGTGATGTCCCGACCCTCCACCACGATGCCCGGCTTCTCGGTCTGCCGCATGGTGCGTCGGAACAGGTCGGTGAGGAAGCTCCGCACCTCCGGAACGCGGGCGATGGCGCTCACGACGGCGGTCACCTCCGGCTCCCGGATCGCGTCGGTGACGTCGTGGTCGCCGACGAACACCTGGTAGGTGTCCGGGTCGGTTCCGATGCGGTAGTCGAAGTCCGGCAGCGCATCGACCACCGCGTCCGAGTCTGTCGGGTCGAGCTCGCGGGCGACGACGAACCAGCTCAGCGCGCGGTAGGCGGCTCCGGTGTCGAGGTAGGCGAAGCCGAGGGAGCGGGCCGCGGCCTTGCTGACGCTCGACTTGCCGCTGCCGGCCGGGCCGTCGACGGCGACGACGGTGGGGATCCGGTCGTTGTCGCTTGCCGTCGTGTCGTGGGTCGCTGTCATCCGGCGAACCTCCATCCTCTGTCCGTCAGGTCGTCGATCGTGCGCTGCAGCACCTCGGGCAGGACGGCGATCTCTGCGAGACCGACCTGCGCTCCCGGCGAGTGCTCCAGTCGAAGGTCTTCGAGGTTCACCCCGATCTCGCCGAGCTCGGTGAGCAGTCTGGCGAGCTCCCCCGGCCGGTCGTCGACCATGACGACGATCGAGGAGTACCGCTTGTCCTGGCCGTGCTTGCCCGGCAGCCGGGAGACGCCGAGGTTGCCTCCGGCGATCTCCTCCGCGATGGTGCGCCTGGCACCGGACGCGTCGATGTCGCCGAGCGCGACGAGCACCCTGTCGAGGTCGTCGCGGTACGCGTGCAGGATCTCCACGACGGCGGGCGCGTTCGCTCCGAGGATCTGCACCCAGAGTTCGGGTTCGCTGCCCGCGATGCGCGTCACGTCGCGCAGGCCCTGACCGGCGAGCGCGAGAGAGGCGTCTGTCGCGCCGGAGAGGCGCTTGGCCATCAGGCTCGCGACGAGTTGCGGGGTGTGCGAGACGAGCGCGACGGCGGCGTCGTGCTCGGTCGGCCCCATCTCGATCGGCGTCGCGCCGAGATCCAGGATGAGCGACTCGACCAGGGAGACTGCGGCCCTGTCATTCTCCGGCCTGGCGCAGACCACCCACGGGCGACCGACGAACAGGTCGGCGCGCGCGGAGCTCGGGCCGCCGCGCTCCCTCCCGGCAAGCGGGTGCGATCCGACGTACCTGGACAGGTCGACGCCCGACGCTTCGAGTTCGGACAGCGGAGCGACCTTAACGCTCGCGACATCGGTGACCACCGCGTCCGGATGCGCGGCCAGCTCGGCCAGCACCACCTGCGCCACGAGGTCCGGCGGCACGGCCACGACGATCAGCGCCGGCGTCGTCGTGCCGTCGTCCGCGCGCCCAGCACCGTAGTCGGCGGCGAGCCGGAGGTGGGCGGGAGAGGCATCGGCGAGCAGCACATCCACACCGTTGGCGCGGAGGCTCAGCCCGACGGACGCGCCGAGGAGCCCGGCGCCGACCACGCGGACAGGCCCGCTGAGCCGGGAGGAGGTGTCGTTCACTCGGTGTCTTTCTGGCGCGAGATGGTCAGGAGCTGGCCGAGTTCCACCTTAGTCAGGTCGCGCATCTGACCCACCCGCAGCGTTCCGAGGTGCAGCGGGCCGAACTGACGCCTGACCAGCTCGATCACCGGATGTCCCACCTCGGCCATCATGCGCCGCACGATCCGGTTGCGGCCGGAGTGCAGGGTCAATTCGACGAGGCTGTCCTTGCTCGCCGAGCTGCGTTCCAGCAGGCGCGCCTTGTCGGCGGCGATCGGGCCGTCCTCCAGCTCCACCCCGCGGGTGAGCGTTGCGATGGTCTGCGGGGTGACGACGCCGCGCACCCGCGCGATGTACGTCTTCGTCACGCCGAAGCTCGGGTGTGCGAGAACGTGCGCGAGCTCGCCGTCGTTCGTGAGGATCAGGAGGCCCGAGGTCTCCGCATCCAGTCGCCCGACGTTGAACAGGCGCTCGGGGAAGTCAGCGGTGAAGCGCGACAGGTCCGGCCTGCCCTGCTCGTCGCGCATCGAGCTGACCACGCCGACCGGCTTGTTCAGCATCACATAGCGGCGCGAGGTGTCGAGCTGCACGGCGGAGCCGTCGACGGCCACCAGATCGGTGAGCGGGTCGATCCTGCGGCCGAGCTCGGTGACGACCTCGCCGTTCACGGTCACCCGGCCGGCCGAGATCAGGTCTTCGGAGACACGGCGGGAGGCGACGCCCGCGGCGGCCATGACCTTCTGCAGCCGCTCGCCCTCCGGGCTTCCGTCTGCCTGCTGTGCGTATGCGTTGTTGCGGTCTCTATCGGACATCGCCGTCGAATCCATCCGTTCCGTCCGCCAGCAGCGGGGAGATCTTGGGCAGCTCGTCGATCGAATTGATGCCGAGCTGGGAGAGCAGGAGGTCTGTGGTGCCGTAGTTGATGGCGCCGGTCTCGCTGTCGGTGAACATCTCCGTGATGAGGCCGCGACCCAGCAGGGTGCGCACCACCGAGTCGACGTTGACCGCACGGATGGACGCGATGGCTCCGCGGCTGATCGGCTGCTTGTACGCGATCACGGCGAGCGTCTCCAGCGCGGCCTGCGACAGCTTCGTGGGGTTCTGGGCGAGGACGTAGTCCGCGACGACCGGGTCGAACTCCGGGCGCACATAGATGCGCCAGCCGCCGCCGACCTCGCGCAGCTCGAAACCGCGCCGCACGCCGCCGTCCGCTCCGTCGAAGTCGGCGACCAGCGCATCCACTGCCGCCCGGACGCGCTTGACCGGCACGGAGACGGCGGTGGCGATGGCGACGACGCTCATCGGCTCGTCGGCGACCATCAGGATGGCCTCGATGGCACGCTCGACGGCGACGCCGTCCGGCAGGGCGGGACGGGACTCCTCGGTCACCTGCGCCGTATCTTCAACCGTCATAGTCCGCTCCCAAATTCGACAGATTCTCCTCCGACCAGTGCTCCGCCGTCCAGCGGAGCGTCAACTCACCGAGTGGTTCGAGCTGCTCGAACGCGATCGCCGCGTGCCGGTACAGCTCCAGGACCGCCAGAAAGCGGGCGATCACGACCCCCTTGAGGTCGGCGCCGGCCACCAGCTGCCGGAACGACACGGTCTCCCCCGACCGCAGCATCCCGACCACGAAGGCAGCCTGCTCCCGGATGCTGATGAGCGGCGCGTGCAGGTGGTCGAGCCCGACCACCGGGATCTCGCGCGGGGTGAGCGCGAAGGTCGCGATGGCGGCGAAGTCGTCGGCGGACAGCGTCCACACCAGCTCCGGCGTGCGCTGCCGGTACTTGTCCTCCAGCCGGACGGTGCGCGTGTGGCGGGTGGCCTCCGCCTCCATCCCAGCCTGGAACCAGGCGGACGCCTCCTTGAACGCGCGATATTGCAACAGCCGGGCGAAGAGCAGGTCGCGGGCTTCGAGCATGGCGACGTCCTCCGCGTCCACCAGCTCGCCCTGCGGCAGCAGCCCCGCCACCTTGAGGTCGAGCAGCGTCGCGGCGACAAGCAGGAACTCGCTCGCCTCGTCCAGGCTGTCCTCCGAGTCGAGCGCGCGCAGGTAGGCGATGAACTCGTCGGTGACCCGGCTGAGCGAGATCTCGGTGATGTCAAGTTCATGCTTGGCGATGAGCGACAGCAACAGGTCGAACGGCCCCTCGAAGGAGCCGAGGGCGACGCGGAACGTCGCCGGAGCGGCCGGGTCGGCCGGCGCGGCAGGCTCGGCCGACGGGATGGCGTCGGCGACGCTGATCTCGGCGGTCACCCGGATGTCGGCGGCGTCCGCCTCGTGCTCGCTGCCGGCGGACCTAGGCGACGGCGCCACGCGCGATCAGTTCCCTCGCCAGCTGGCGGTACGCCTCCGCCGCCGCGTGCTCTGGCGCGAACTGGGTGATCGGGGTGGCGGCGACCGACGCATCCGGGAACTTCACCGTGCGGGAGATCACCGTCTCGAGCACCTGGTCGCCGAACGCGTCGACGACCCGTTCGAGCACCTCGCGCGAGTGCAGCGTGCGGGAGTCGTACATGGTGGCCAGGATGCCGTCCAACTCGATCGCCGGGTTGAGACGCTCGCGCACCTTGTCGATGGTCTCGATCAGCAGGGCGACGCCGCGCAGTGCGAAATACTCGCACTCGAGCGGGATCAGCACGCCGTGCGCTGCGGTCAGCGCGTTCACCGTGAGGATGCCGAGCGACGGCTGGCAGTCGATCAGGATCACGTCGTAGTCGGCGCTCACCTTGCGCAGCACGCTCGCGAGGATCTGCTCGCGGGCGACCTCGTTGACGAGGTGCACCTCGGCCGCGGACAGGTCGATGTTGGCCGGGATGATGTCGAGCCCGGTCACGCCGGTCTTCTGGATGGCCTCTGCCGGGTCTTTCGAGCGCGACAGCAGGAGGTCGTAGATGGTGGTGACGTCGTGCGTCTGCGCCCCGAGCCCGGCGGACAGCGCGCCCTGCGGGTCGAAGTCGATGGCGAGCACGCGGCGGCCGTATTCGGCGAGCGTCGCGCCCAGGTTGATGCTGGTCGTCGTCTTGCCGACGCCGCCCTTCTGGTTGCACAGCGCGACGATGCGCGCCGGGCCGTGGCCCTTCAGCACCGGAGGGATCGGGAACGGCCGCAGCGGGCGGCCCGTCGGTCCGAGGGCCACGGCGATGGACGTGTCATCCATGCCCGGAAGCTGGGTTCTGACCTCGTCGTTGCGCGTCACCTGCGTGTTCCTCGTTCCCTTTGTCGCCGTCCTGCGTCAGTTGCCCATCCTACCGACGCAACCCCCATCTCGCGGGCCGCACCGCCGCTGTCCGCTCGTGCCAAAGGTGCGGTGCGCGCGGCGTGCACCGCACGTTTCGCACGAATCGCGCGCTCAGCGCGCGCGGGGGTGCGCCGACGTGTAGACGTCGCGGAGCGTGTCGGCGGTGACCAGCGTGTAGAGCTGCGTGGTCGCGACCGACGAATGCCCCAGGAGCTCCTGCACGACGCGGACGTCAGCGCCCCCGGCCAGGAGGTGCGTGGCGAACGAGTGGCGGAGTGTGTGCGGCGAGACCTCGACGCCGAGCTGCGCGCGCTCCGCCGCCGACCGGATGATCAGCCAGGCGTTCTGACGGGAGAGCCTGGCGCCGCGCATCCCGAGGAAGAGAGCGGGCGTCGCCCTGCCCTTCAGCGACAGCGCTGGCCGAGCGCGCACCAGGTAGGTGTCGATAGCCGTCCTGGCGTAGCTGCCGAGCGGCACGATGCGCTGCTTGCTGCCCTTGCCGGTCAGCCGCACGATGTCGTCGTCGATGACATCGTCAACGTTGAGGTTCACGGCCTCGCTGACGCGCGCGCCGGTCGCATACAGCAGTTCGAGCAGCGCCTTGTCGCGCAGCGACGCGATGTCGTCGCCGTCCGTCGCGGCGAGCAGCGCCGACACCTGGTCGACGCTGATCGCCTTCGGCAGACGGCTGGCGAGCTTCGGCGGCTTGAGCTCGTGGGCGACGTCCCTCTCCACGATGCCCTCGTCGAGGAGGAACCGGTGGAAGCCGCGGACGGTCGAGAGCATCCTGGCCAGCGACGACGCGGTCAGCGGAGACTCCGCCCGCGAGCCGAGGTGCACGGTGAACTCGGAGATCAGCGGTGTTGTGATCTCCGACGGTGACGTGACCTCGCGGGAGGTCAGCCAGGACGTGTACACGCCGAGGTCGCGACGGTAGGCGGCGACGGTGTTCGCCGACAGGCCGCGCTCGATCGAGACGTGCCGCAGATAGGAGTCGGCGGCCGTCTCGACGGTCATGCCCCGAGCTTCGGGTGCCGCGGCCACGGCAGGTCGCCGGCCCCGAGCTGCGCCCAGTCGCGCTGCCTGCCGAGGTGCGCCGCCATCACGCCGATCGTCAGCGACGGGTTCTGGACGCGGCGCGCGAGCACCGCATCCACCACCTCGTCGAGCGGCACCCAGCGCACCTCGATGTCGGCCTCCTCGTCGACGCGCTGGAACGCCTCGGCCGTCGGCCGCAGCCCCCTGGCGAGGTAGATCCTGATCGCCTCGTCGCTTCCGCCGGGGCTCGTGTAGAACTCGGACAGCACATTCCACTCGTCGGCCTCGACGTCCGCCTCTTCCGCCAGCTCGCGCTTGGCCGCCTCCAGTGGATGCTCGCCGCGCACGTCGAGCAGACCGGCCGGGATCTCCCAGTCGCGGTAGCGCACAGGATGCCGGTACTGCTTGATCAGCAGCACCCTGTCCTGGTCGTCGAGCGCGAGGATCGCGACAGCGCCGGTGTGGTCGACGAAGTCACGGCCGATCTCCTGGCCGTTGTAGCGGAACGTCTCGTGCCGCACATTCCAGACGCGCCCGGTGAACACCGTCTCCGACGCCACGATCTCCGGGGAGAACGGGTCGTCGGTGAGCTGGTCCTGCGCGGTCGGCTCCGCCGTCATCAGGCGTCCGCGGCCACTTCGAACAACATGCTGGCCTTCTGCCGGTCGAGGGCGGCGCCGACGAGCCCGCGGAACAGCGGGTGCGCGCGGTTCGGCCGCGACCGAAGCTCCGGGTGGGCCTGCGTGCCGACGTAGAACGGGTGCACGTCGCGCGGCAGCTCGACGTATTCGACCAGGTGGCCGTCCGGCGACGTGCCGGAGAACCAGAGGCCGGCGTCGGCGATCTGCTCACGATAGTTGTTGTTCACCTCGTAGCGGTGACGGTGACGCTCCGACGCCTCGGGCGCTCCGTAGAGCTCGGAGACGATCGAGCCTTCGGCGAGCAGCGCGGGGTAGAGGCCGAGGCGCATGGTGCCGCCGAGGTCGCCACCTGCGATGATCTCCACCTGCTCGGCCATCGTGGCGATGACCGGGAACTCGGTGTCCGGATCGAACTCCGACGACGACGCACCGGCGAGGCCGGCCTCGTGGCGGGCGTATTCGATGACCATGCACTGCAGGCCGAGGCACAGGCCGAGAGCCGGGATGCCGTTCTCGCGGGCCAGCCGCAGCGCGCCGAGCTTGCCCTCGATGCCGCGGACGCCGAAGCCGCCCGGCACGCAGATCGCGTCGACGTCGCTCAGCTGGGCCGCGGCGCCCTCCGGAGTCTGGCACTCGTCGGAGGCGATCCACTTGAGGTGCACCTTGGTGTTGTGCGCGAAACCGCCCGCTCGCAGCGCCTCGGTGACCGAGAGGTACGCATCCGGGAGGTCGATGTACTTGCCGACCAGGCCGATGGTGACCTCGTGCTTCGGGTCGTGGACGGCGTCGAGCAGGTCGCTCCAGCCGTCCCAGTCGACGTCGTTGGCCTTGTCGAGGCCGAGCTGGTCGATGATGTACGCGTCGAGGCCCTGGTCGTGCAGCATCGTGGGGATGTCGTAGATGCTCGGCACGTCGATCGCGTTCACCACAGCCGACTCGTCGACGTCGCACATCAGCGCGATCTTGCGCTTGTTGGACTCGGAGACGGGGCGGTCGCTTCGGAGCACGAGGGCGTCCGGCTGGATGCCGATGGAGCGGAGGGCCGCGACGGAGTGCTGGGTCGGCTTGGTCTTCTGCTCGCCGGAGGCGTTCATGTACGGCACCAGGGAGACGTGCACGAAGAAGCAGTTCTTGCGGCCGAGCTCGTGCCGCACCTGACGGGCTGACTCGATGAACGGCTGCGACTCGATGTCGCCGACCGTTCCGCCGATCTCGGTGATGATCACGTCGGGGGCGGGCTCGCCGTCCGGTCCAGGCTGAGCCTGGAGGCGCATCCGGCGCTTGATCTCGTCGGTGATGTGCGGGATGACCTGCACGGTGTCGCCGAGGTATTCGCCTCGGCGCTCCTTGGCGATGACGTTGGAGTAGATCTGCCCCGTGGTCACGTTGGCCGACTGCCCGAGGTTGATGTCGAGGAAGCGCTCGTAGTGACCGATGTCGAGGTCGGTCTCTGCGCCGTCGTCCGTCACGAAGACCTCGCCGTGCTGGAACGGGTTCATCGTTCCAGGATCCACGTTGAGGTACGGATCGAGTTTCTGCATCACGACACGGAGGCCGCGAGCAGTGAGAAGGTTGCCGAGGCTGGCCGCTGTGAGGCCCTTGCCCAACGAAGAAACGACACCACCCGTCACAAAAATGTGTTTGGTAATGCCGTTCGAAATGCCCGCGTCTGTTTTATCCACCACGGGCTTTTATGCTATCACCACGGTCGGCATGTTCGGTGCGCATCTCACCGCGACGCCCCGGCCATCTCCACCAGTTCGCGCGCGTGCGCCAGTCCACTCTCGGAGTCCGGCAGGCCGGAGAGCAGGCGGGCCATCTCGGCGATCCGCTCGTCTCCGCCCAGCTGCCGCACACTGGATGCGGTGACAGAGCCGTCACTGCCCTTCACCACGGTGAGGTGGTTGCCGGCGAACGCCGCGACCTGCGCGAGGTGCGTGACGACGATCACCTGGGAACTCTCCGCCAGTTTGGCCAGCCTGCGGCCGATCTCGATGGCGGCGGCTCCGCCGACGCCTGCGTCGATCTCGTCGAAGATGAAGGTGGGGACCGGGTCCGTTCCCGCGATGACGACCTCGATCGCCAGCATCACGCGGGAGAGCTCTCCGCCGGACGCGCCCTTGCCGAGCGGCCGGGGTTCGGCTCCCGAGTGCGGCTGCAGCAGGATCGTGACCTGGTCGCGACCGGCCGCCGTGAACTCGTCGCGCCTGGTGACGTCGACCACGACCTGCGCATCCGGCATCGCCAGTGCGGTCAGCTCGTCGGACACGGCGCGGCTCAGCAGCTCGGCCGCCGCCCTCCTGCGCGCACCGAGGTCGTCGGCGAGCTGCTCGGCGAGCGAGGCGTCGGCCTCGACCTCCGCGCGCAGCTCCTCGATCCTGTCCGAGTCTCCGTCGAGTTCGAGGAGCCTGGCGCTGCCGGTGTCGAGCGCGCCGATCACGTCGTCGAGGGTCGGGCCGTATTTCCGCACGAGGGTCGCGAGCTCTGCGCGCCGATCCTGCACCAGTTCGAGCTCGCGCGCACCGTCTGTGTCGAGCGTCGCCAGGTAGGTCGAGAGCTGGGCTGCGACGTCGGAGATCAGGTAGTTGGCGTTCGCGACGGACTCGGCGACGGCGACGAGCGCGCTGTCGTGCTCGGAGACGCGCTCCAGCTGCCGCCTGGCGTTGTCGAGGATTCCGAGCGCGTCGACGCCCTCCGACTCCTCCGCAGAGAGCAGCTCGCGCGCACCGGCCGCCGCCAGCCGCAGCTCTTCGAGGTTGGAGAGCCGTTCGGCGCGCTCGGCGAGTTCGTCGTCCTCCCCCGCCTGCGGTGCGACGGCTTCGATCTCGGCCATCGCGATCCGGAGGTCTTCCGCCTCCCTGGCGCGTCGCTCCTGGTCGGCGACGAGCTCGCCTAGCTCGGTGCTGTTGTCGCGCCAGCGGTGGAAGACCTGTGCGTACGCGTCGACCGCTGCGGCGAACTCCGGACCGGCGAACCGGTCGAGCGCCTCGCGCTGGGCGACGGCGGACCGCAGCCGGATCTGGTCGGACTGACCGTGCACGACGACCAGCTGGCCGCCCAGCTCGGTGAGCACGCTCACCGGCGCGCTGCGCCCTCCGACGATCGCCCGCGACCGGCCCTCCGACGACACCGAGCGCGTGAGCACCAGCTCTGCACCGCCCGCGCCCAGAGGATCGACGTCCCCTCCGGCATCCCGGACGCGCTCGACGACGTCGCTGTCCTCCGCGATCCGCCAGCGCCCCTCGACCCACGCCTGCGCACTGCCGAGCCGCACGGCTCCGGTGTCAGCACGCTCGCCGAGCAGCAGCCCGAGCGCGGACACCACCATCGTCTTTCCTGCGCCGGTCTCGCCGGTGATCGCTGTGAATCCCGGCCCGAGCGGCAGCGAGGCATCGGCGATGACGCCCAGGTCTCTGATCGAGATCTCCTCGATCCCTCCGCGGTTCTCAGTCACGGTCGGCCGGTCCCCTCCATCCCGTGACGGGAAGGTTGAACTTGTGCACCAGCCGGTCGGTGAACGGACCGGGGTGGAGCCGGGCGAGACGCACCGGGATGGGCGACCGGCGCACGACGACGCGCGCTCCGGGCGGGAGGTCGAACGCGCGGCGGCCGTCGCACCAGAGGATGCCGGCGCCGTCTGTCCGGTCGAGCAGTTCGACCGCGAGCGAGGAGTCGGCGTCGACCACCAGGGGACGGGAGAAGAGGGCGTGCGCGCTGAGCGGCACGAGCAGCAGGGCGGCGACGCCCGGCCAGACGACAGGACCGCCAGCGGAGAACGAATACGCCGTCGAGCCGGTCGGGGTCGACATCACGACGCCGTCGCAGCCGAAGCTCGACATCGGGCGTCCGTCGACCTCGATGACCACTTCGAGCATCCGCTCGCGGCTGGCTTTCTCGACTGTGGCCTCGTTGAGGGCCCAGCTCTCGTAGACGACCTCTTTGCCGAGCTTGACGCGCGCGGAGAGCGTCATGCGCTCCTCGACCTCGTAGTCCTTGGCGAGACCGCGCGCCACGGCGAGCGCCAGATCGTCCCTCTCACTCTCGGCGAGGAAGCCGACATGACCGAGGTTGACGCCGAGGAGCGGGGCGGAGCACCCCCGGATCAGTTCGGCCGCGCGCAGGATGGTGCCGTCGCCTCCCAGCACGATGACGAGCTCCAGCTCGCTCGGCTGCACGTCGACACCGAGCACGGCCACGTCGTCGAAGCTCGGCTTGGCCGCGAGGACGTCGCGGCGCTCGTCTTCGCTGAGCACGGGGACGACCCCGGCCTCGATCAGCTGGGAGCAGACCTGCACCCCTGCTTCGAGAGAATCTTGGCGACCGGTGTGCGCGACGACGAGGATGTACCTGGTGGGTGCATCCATACGCGTCACGCTCCGTTCTGGTGGTGGAAACCGGTCTTCCCATTCTGTCGGTTTTCGCTCCGGCTGTGTGAGCGCGGGACAGGTTGGGGAAAGCTTTCAGCTGTGGAGAACCAGCTGTTCAGTGCGCGGTGACCGCCTGCACCTCGGCGAGCCACTCGGTCGGGTTGGCGCCGGAGGCGTTCAGCCAGACCAGGTATTCGCGGTTGCCCTGGCTGCCGGCGATCGGCGACGCGACGAAGCCGGCGGTCCCGAGTCCGACGTCGAATGCCGCCCAGAGCACGGAGGTGACGGCGTCGGAGCGCAGGGCGGCGTCGCGCACGATGCCCTCCTTGATGCCGGTGCGGCCCACCTCGAACTGCGGTTTGACGAGCAGCACGAAGTCGGCGCCGTCCTCCGCAGTCTCGACGAGCGCTGGAAGCACCTGCGTCAGCGAGATGAACGAGAGGTCGCCGACGACGAGATCCGGCCGGAGGTCTTCTCCGAGCAGCCCGGCGAGGCTGCTCGCGGTGAGCCCGCGCACGTTGATGCCCTCGAACGAGGAGAGCCGTTCGTCGGCGGCGACGACCGGTGAGAGCTGGCCGTGGCCGACATCGACGGCGATCACCCTGGCGGCGCCGCGCTCCAGCAGCACCTGACTGAACCCGCCTGTGGAGGCGCCAGCGTCGAGCGCGACGCGTCCCTCGACCGGGATGCCGAACGCCTCCAGTGCCCCGATGAGCTTGTGGGCGCCCCTGCTGACGTAGTGATCGGCCCCGGCGACCGCGACCACCTGGTCGTCGCGCACCTTCTGGGAGGCGCGCGTCACCGGCTTGCCGTCAACGGTCACCAGTCCCCCTGCGATGATCGTCGCCGCGTGCGTGCGGGACCGCGCGATACCCCTGGCCGCCAGCGCGACATCGAGACGGGACTCAGCCATGGCGCTGCACGTCGCCGCCCTCGAGCTGATCGCGCAGTTCGTCGTGCACCTGCGCGTACGCCTCTGCCCGCGCGGTCAGCGCCTGCTCCTCGATCACGGTGAGGCGCGAGACGAGCCCGTCCTCACCCCTGTCTGTCGCATCCATAGCCTCAACGGTACGCGACGGCGCTCCGTTCGAAGATCTCCCGCCCCGGCACAGCGGCCAGGAGCTCCTGCGTGTACGGATGCTGCGGGTCGGCCAGCACCTCGGCGGCCGGGCCGGACTCGACGAGTTCCCCCTGCTCAGCACGGAGACGTGGTCGGCGATCTGCTCCACCAGGCCGAGGTCGTGCGAGATGAACAGGTAGGTCAGGTCGTGTTCGGTCCGCAGCGCGAACAACAGGTCGACGATCTGGGACTGCACGCTCACGTCGAGCGCGGAGGTCGGCTCGTCCAGCACCAGGATGCGCGGGGCGACGACCAGGCTGCGCGCGAGGGCCACGCGCTGCCGCTGCCCGCCGGACAGTTCGTTCGCCCGTCGGCCGAGCACCGTCTGCGGGAGCGCGACGGAGTCGAGCGCCTCCTGCACGCGGGTGCGACGCGTGCGCGCCGAGCCTGTCCGCGTGATCCGGAGCGGCTCCGCGATGATCTGCTCCACCGTGTACCGGGGGTCGACCGCGGCGAGCGCATTCTGGTAGACGAGCAGCAGATCCTCTGGCCGCTCGTTGAACCTGGAGGCCGCGCGCGGCAGCTCACGTCCGTGCACCGTCACCGTGCCGGACGAATACGGGGTGAGGCCGGCGACGATCCGTGCGAGCGTCGTCTTGCCGGAGCCGGACTCCCCCACGATCGCGTGCACGGCGCCGGCCGCGACGTCGAGGGTCACGCTGTCGAGCGCGGTCACGCCGCCCGAACCCGTCCCCTTCGCCGTGCGCGCCGGGAACACCTTGCCCAGGTCGCGCAGGCTGATGACCGGTGGATGCTCGTCCCGGCCGACCAGCCGCAGGTGCGCGTACTTGTCCGGTGTCGCGGCAGGCACGTCCGCGAACAGGCGCTGCGTGTACTCGTGCTGAGCGCCGGTCAGCAGGTGCTCGACCCTGCGGTGTTCGAGCAGCTCGCCGCCGTTCAGGACGGCGACGTGGTCGCTGCGTTCGGAGGCGAGCGCCAGGTCGTGCGTGATGAACAGCACGCCGAGGCCGCGCTCCGTGCGCAGTTCGTCGATGAGGTCGAGGATGCGCTTCTGCACCGTCACGTCGAGGGCGCTCGTCGGCTCGTCCGCGATCAGGAAGGCGGGGTCGGCCGCTATGGCGATGGCGATGAGGACGCGCTGCAGCTGACCGCCGGACAGTTCGTGCGGATACGACGCGATTCGCGCATCCGGATCGGGGATGCCGACGCGGTCGAGGAGCGCGACTGCCCTCGCCCGGACCTCGGCGCGCTGGATGCCCGGCCTGCCGACGCGGATCGCTTCGGCCAGCTGCCCGCCGATCCTCTGGAGGGGGTCGAGGGAGCTCAGCGGGTCCTGCGGCACGTAGCCGATCGTGGTGCCGCGCAGCGGCCGCCAGTCCCGTCGCCGGAACCCGGTGACGTCCGTGCCGTTCAAGACGACCGTGCCGCCGGTGACGAGCCCGGCGTCCGGCAAAAGCCCGGAGACGGCTCTGGCGATGGTCGTCTTGCCCGAGCCGGACTGACCGACGAGGGCGAGCGTCTCGCCTCTGGCCAAGGCGAAGGTCACGCCGTGCACGACCTCGGCGTCCGCGCGCCCCGTGCGATACGAGATGCGCAGGTCGGTCACCTCCAGCAGAGGCGTGTTGTCGTGTTCAGCCACGGTTCCGTCCGTTCCTCGCGGTGTTGCTGAGCTGGTTGATCGCCCACACGGTCAGTGCGATGGCGATGCTGGGGAACACCACGAGCCACGGAGACGACGTGATGTACTGGCGCCCCTCGGAGACGAGCAGTCCCCACTCCGGTTCGGGAGGCGGGGCGCCGTAGCCGAGGAAGCTGAGCGCCGAGATCCACAGGATGGCCGTGCCGAACTGCAGGGCGGCGAGCGAGAGCACCGCCGAGAACGAGTTCGGGAACACGTGCCGCCAGAGCACGGAGGCCGGACGTCCCCCGATGTGTGCCGACGCTTCGACGAAGGGCAGGTTCTTGACCGTCAGCACCTGCGACCGCATCACCCTGGTGAACGTCGCGACCGACGAGATCCCGACAGCGATGGCGGCGTTGAGGCTGCCGAAGCCCAGCGAGACGACGATCACCATCGCCAGCAGCAGACCGGGGATCGACAGGAGCGCGTCGACGATGCGGCTGATCACGGCGTCGGTGAATCCTCCGGCCGACGCGGCGACGAGCCCGAGAAGAGTGCCGACGCCGAGGCCGACGATCACTGCGACCGCCGACCCCAGCAGCGTCCTGCCCGTGCCGAAGACGATGCGCGACCAGAGATCGCGGCCGAGGTAGTCGGTGCCGAGCCAGTGCTGCGGGCTCGGCGCTGCGAGGACGCTGGACTGGTCGGCAGCGAGCGGGTCGTCGTGCGCGAGTATCCCGGGCACGACCAGCGCGATGAGCAGCGCGACCAGCAGCGCGACGGCGATCCAGTCGACCCAGCCGAGGCGCGCGGCGATCCTGCGCAGCCGGCCGGCAGCGGCGGCGGACCGGCGTCCGTCGCGCCCGGCCCTCGTGGTCGTGACGGTCGCTTCCGCGGTCATGCCGCCACCTCCGTGTTCGTGGTCGTCGTGCGTCGTGCGGCACCAGGCCGTCCGGCGACGCCCTGTCCGATCCGCGGATCGAGTGCCGGGTAGACGAGATCGGTGATCAGGTTGATGGACAGGTACACGGCCGAGACGATGAGCACGATGGCCTCGATGGTCGGGGTGTCCTGGTCCCGCACGCTCGTGTATGTGAAGTAGCCGAGCCCCGTTCTGTTGAACACGGTCTCGACGATGACCGACCCTGCGAGCACGTCGCCGACGATCAGCGCCAGCAGCGTGATCGACGGGATGGCGCCGTTCTTGAGCACGTGCCGGAACACGATCCCGCCCTGCGACACCCCCTTCGCCGTCAGCACGGTCACGAACGGCTGGGCCGCCGCATCCCCGAGTCCCTGGATGAGCACCTGGCTGAGCGCGCCGCTCGACGCGAACGCGAGGGTGATCGCCGGGAGGATGAGCGAGACGAACCCCTGGTCGGTGATCGACGACACCCAGCCGAGCTGGAACGAGAAGACCACGATCAGCACGTAGCCGACCAGGAAGCTCGGCGCGGAGATGGACAGCACGGGAACCGCGCGGGCCGCATCCCTGACCGGCTTCCACGGCGCGAGCGTCGCCGCCAGGGCGATGCCGAGCGAAAGCACCACGGTGAACAGCAGCGCGAGGGCCGCGAGCGGGAGGGTCTGGCCGAGCGCCTGCCCGATCAGGTCGGCGACCGACTTGCCGTTGGTGAGCGAGTAGCCGAGGTCGCCGCGGAGCAGCCGCGCCACCGACAGGAAGAACTGCACGACCACCGGCTTGTCGGTGTTGTAGTAAGCGCGAAGCCCATCTGCTGTCGACTGCGGCAGCGGGTTCACCGGGTTGTTGATCTTGTTGTCGATCGGGTCGCCCGGCAGGACGAAGAGCGCGACGAACGTGAGCGCATACACGATCGCGATGACGACGACGGACTGACCGACCCGTCTCAGCACATATCCGGTGGATGGCATGATCAGCTCGGCACGCTCACGTTCGAGAACAGCGGCAGGGCACCGTCCGAGAGCTCGAACCCCGTGATCCCCGGCCGCACCACGAACACCTGGCTGTCGTTCAGGATGGGGATGACATACGCCTTCTCGGTGATCAGGTGGTCCTGGGTCTGCTGCAGGAGGCTCGACCGCTGCGCGTCGTCCACGGCGACGAGCTGGTCTGCGAGCAGCTTCTCCAGCGTCGCGTCCGTACCTTTCAGCCCCAACAGGTCGGAGCCGCCCTTGCTGTAGTACTCGACGAGTCCGACCGTCGGGTCGGGATGCGGCCAGCCGACCCGCAGGAAGCCCACCTCCTTGTCGGCGAACGCCTTTGCCCAGTAGCTGGAGTAGTCGAGCTTGTTCAGGTCCAGCTCGATGCCGAGCTCCTTGAACTGCGACTGCACGGCCTGGAACAACGCGTTGCCGGTGTTGTCGTACACGTCGATGTACGTCTTGAGGTGCAGGCGCGTGCCGTTCTTGGTGCGGTAGCCCGCCGAATCCTTGCCCGTCCAGCCGGCCTGTGTGAGCAGCTGCTCCGCCGTCGTCGGGTCGTACGCGAACGAGTCGGAGACATCCTTGTACCCGAAGGTGTGCGGGGAGAGCACGCTGGTGGCCGCGCTCCAGCTGCTCGTGTAGATGTCCTTCAGGAGCTGCTCGCGGTCGATCGCGTGCGAGAGCGCCTGGCGCACCCGGAGGTCGTCGAGCGGTGGGGTGGTCGTGCGCAGGAACCACTGGTTCGACAGGCCGACGCCCGACTTCGCCACGATCGTGTACTTCTGCTTGGCGAGCGCGATCTCGTCCTTCGGCTCGACATAGCGCAGGATGCCCGCCTGCCCGGACTGCACAGCGCCGAGCCTGACCGCGTCGTCCTCTGTGGGCACCCAGACGATCTTCTGCAGCTTCGACTCGCCCTGGTTCTTCGCGCTCGCCGGAGCCCAGGCGTAGTCGGAGCGGCGTTCGAGCACGTACTGCTTGCCGTATGTCTCGGACGAGACACGGAACGGGCCGCTTCCGACCAGCTTGACGTACTTCACCTGCTGGTCGTGCGGGGCGTCGATGGTCGCGTTCGCCACAAGACCGGAACTCCACGAGGTGAGGACGTTGAGGAACGGCGCGTACGGGGTGTCGAGGTGCACGCGCACCTCGCGCTTGACCGGGTCGGTCGTCACGGCGATGGCGCGCGGGAACTGGCTGTTCGCCGAGACGCCGTTCTTGCTGTCGCCGTTCACCTGCCATTCGAGGTTCTTCTTCACACTGGCGACGTCGAGCGGCGTGCCGTCCGAGTATGTGACGCCCTCACGGATCACGAACGTGTAATCGCGACCGTCGGCCGACTGCGTCCAGCTCTCCGCGATCCACGGTTCGAGCTCGAATGTCTTGGGGTTGCGGTTGATCAGCCGGTCGGCCAGGTTCTGGATGAGGTCGCGGGTCTGCCAGGTGCCGGACTCCTGCACCTGCGCCGAGGTCGGGATCTCCGGGTCGAGGTAGGTCAGGGTGCCGCCGCGCGAGCCCGCCACGACGGGCGTCCCGTCGGCGGCGCAGCCGGCCAGGATGGTCGCGCTGGCGATGCCGATGGCGGTCGCCGCCAAGAAGTTGCGTCGGCTCAGCGCTCGTGCGCCGAGGGTCTCGAGGGGCGAGGTTGCCATCGGTCGTCCTTTCAGGGAGGGGTACGAGCGACGACTATCGCGGCGCCCCCGAGCGCCGGTCGAGCCCGGATTGCGGTTTGTGACGTTCCTTACGCTTCGTGACGACGGCGCGTGACGCAGCGGTCCGGCCGTGCGTAACGTCCCCGTCCATGGCAGCTACCAGCACCCTCCCCGCCCTGTCCGTCCCCGCTCTATCGCGCGTCGGCTTCACCCGTCCAGTGGATGCGCTTGACGCCGCGATCGACGACCTCACCGCCGAGCTCACCGGCACGACCCTGCAGCGCGAACGCGACCGCGTGCTGCTGCACGAGCCCGTGCGGCGGCTGGTCGACGCGGGGTTCGGGGCACTCCGAGTGCCGGTCGAACACGGCGGTGCAGGCGGCTCGCTGGAAGACGTGTTCGAGCGGCTCGTCCACCTCGCCTCCATCGACCCCAACCTGGCGCACGTGTTCCGGGGGCACATCGGCTTCGTCGAGAGCCTCCACGTGGACGACAACCGCGCGTGGGCCGACCAGTGGCTGGCGAGGAGCGCATCCGGGATCCTGGTGGGCAACGCACAGTCGGAACGGAGCGACACCGCTGAGGTCGCGACGGAGGTCGAACGGACACCGGACGGTCTGCGGTTGTCTGGCACGAAGTACTACACGACCGGGAGCATCTACTCCGACTGGATCCTGCTGACTGCCCGTCTCGGCGACGACAGGGTGAACGTGCTCGCCGACGCGTCGCATCCCGGGGTCACCAGCGTCGACGACTGGGACGGGTTCGGGCAGCCGCTCACCGGCAGCGGCACCACCGTGTTCGCGTCTGTGCCGATCGACGAGGCCGACGTGGCCGGCTGGAGCGACGAGGACGACGGAGCAGGCGAATACGTGGCCGCGGTGTTCCAGCTCACGCTACTCGCCGTGCAGGCGGGCATCGCCGCGGCCGCCCTCCGCGACACCGTCGAGTTCGTGCGGCCGAGGCGGCGCATCTTCGGCTTCGCCGGGGAGGCGCTCCCCCGCCACGACGCATTGGTGCAGCAGGTCGTCGGACAGCTCAGCAGCGCGGCGGATGCCGCCCGCCGCCTGGTGCTCTCCGCTGCGCGCGAGCTCGACGTCCTCCGCGCAGCGAGTGGTCCCGAATTGCCGCAAGCCGACGTGCGCGCACGGCAATTCGGGACAACTCGTTTGGAGACGCGGCGGGCGGCGTTCCGGGAGGCGGCGCTGGGGGTGTTCCGGGTGCAGCAGATCCTGCCGGGCATCGTGCTGGAAGCGACGACGGAACTGTTCGAGGTGGGAGGGGCGAGCGCCGTCGGGCTCGGCTTCGGGCTCGACAGGCACTGGCGCAACGCGCGCACGCTCGCCTCGCACAACCCGGCACGCCAGCGGGCGCGCAGCATCGGCGAGTACGAACTGAACGGCACGTTCGCGACGTGGGGGCGCGAGCACACGCCGACGGGAGCCGGTGCGCCCGCGCGGGAATGACCCGCTCCGCTACTCGACGAACAGGCCGGCGAGGGTCTTCTTGCCGCGGCGGAGGACGATGACGTTGCCGGGGAGCACGAGGTCGCCGACCGGCGTCTCCCCGTCTTCGACCTTCACGTTGTTCACGTAGACGCCGCCCTGCGCGATGGCGCGGCGGGCCTCGCCGAGGCTCGCGGTGAGTCCGGTGTCGACCAGCGACTGGGTCACGGTCGCCGACGGGGCGGTGGTGGTGTTCGGCAGTTCGCGCAGCGCGGACTCGAGCGTCACCGCATCCAGAGCCGTCAGCTCGCCCTGGCCGAAGAGCGCCTGCGCGGCCGCGATGGCGGCGTCCGTCAACGCAGCGCCGTGCACCAGGCTGGTGACCGCGTATGCGAGCGTGCGCTGCGCCTCTCGCCGGAACGGCTCGTCGGCGACGGCCGTTGCGAGTCGTGCGATCTCGTCGCGGCTGAGGAAGGTGAACACCTTGAGGCGGTCGATCACGTCGGCGTCGTCGGTGTTCAGCCAGAACTGGTACATGGCGTACGGGCTGGTGAGCGACGCATCCAGCCAGATGGCGTTGCCCTCGCTCTTGCCGAACTTGGTGCCGTCGCTGTTGAGGATCAGCGGGGTGCCGATGGCGTGGACGGGCACGTGCTCGACGCGGCGGACCAGGTCGGTTCCGCTGGTGAGGTTGCCCCACTGGTCGCTTCCGCCGGTCTGCAGCACGCAGTCGTATGCGCGGTACAGCTCCAGGAAGTCCATGCCCTGCAGGATCTGGTAGCTGAACTCGGTGTAGCTGATGCCCTCGTCGGAGCTGAGGCGTGTGGCGACGGCGTCCTTCTTGAGCATGGTGCCGACCCGGAAGTGCTTGCCGATGTCGCGGAGGAAGTCGATCGCGGACAGCGGGGCCGTCCAGTCGAGGTTGTTGACCAGGCGCACGGCGTTGTCGCCCTCGGAGCTGAGGAAGCGGGAGACCTGCCCCTGCAGGTAGCCGACCCACTCGGCGACGGTCTCCTTGGTGTTCAGCGTGCGCTCCGCGCTCGGCCGCGGGTCGCCGATCAGGCCGGTGGAGCCGCCGACGAGGCCGAGGGGCCGGTGGCCGGCCAGCTGCATCCTGCGCATGGTGAGCAACTGCACCAGGTTGCCGAGGTGCAGGCTGGGCGCCGTGGGGTCGAACCCGCAGTAGTAGGTGATCGGCTCGCCAGCGAGGAGCTGTTTGAGCGCTGCTTCATCCGTGGAGACGTGGATGAGCCCTCGCCACTTCAGCTCATCCCAGACGTCGTCGAAGGACGGGTCGTTGGTCTGTGCGTTGAGCGTTTCGGAGTCGGACACGCACTCAGATTATCAGCGGGATGAGAGGGCCGGACTCCACCGGGATCAGGGCTGTGGGCCTGATGAGGGTTGAATCAGGTCTGTGGGCCTGATATTATCAGAATCAGGTTCTCAGGCCTGATGGGAAGGAGCGCTGCATGTACGTCATCACCGCCGACCAGGTGGACAGCAGAAACCGCCAGGACATCGTCGCCCAGACCTTGAACGACCTCAACGACCGATATACCGGCCGCCTCGAACTCCCCGTCGACCGCAACGCCGGAGACGAACTCCAGGCCCTCACGGCGTCGCCGGACGCCGCCGTCGACCTCACCCTGGAGCTGACCAGGCACGGAGCGTGGAGCGTCGGCCTCGGTATCGGCGCCGTGCGCACCCCGCTTCCGGCCGAGACGCGCGAAGCGGCGGGGGACGCGTTCGTCGCGGCCAGGGAGGCCGTCACCAGGGCGAAACGCGCAACCACCCGCTTCGCAGCGGAATCGGTCACGGACCAGCAATCGGCCGCCGATGTCGAGGCCGTGCTGAACCTCCTCCTGACCATCCGGGCCGGGCGATCGGAGGCAGGCTGGGAGCTCTACGACCTGCTCGTGACGGGTCTCACCCAGGCGGAAGCCGGCGCCAGGCTCGGCATCACGCCGCAGTCGGCCAATGACAGGGCGCGCGCGGCGAACCTCCGTGTCGAACTGGCCGCCGTCCCGGCGCTGACTAGGCTGGTCGAGCGCGCCGACGACACCGCCGTGTCCGCGCCAGACGTGTCCAGCCGGAGAACGGAGAGAGCGTGACGACCATCCCCATCCACTCCCTGTTCGGGGTGATCGGACCGATCGCCGCCTGGTCGGCCACTCTCGTGCTGGCCATCGCCTCCCTGTGCTGCATGGTCGCGACCCTCCGCTCGCCACGACGCCCGCTCGTCTACGTCGCCTCCGGGCTGCTCGCCCTGGCCGTCGTGTTCGTGCTCCTGCCCGGCCAGCACGCTCCCCTGCTCTTCCAGGTGCTCATCGGCATCGTCGCGATCGCCCTCAGCGTGGCGGGAGGCGGACCGGCCTCGCAGGTCGTGCTCGCCCTCGCCTCCCGGGCCACGGTCGAAGGGGTGCACGGCGGCATCGTCGTCCCCGAACGCCTCGACGGCATCGACAGCACTCGCGAGGTGCTCCGCGGCGGCACGACCATCGGCTTCCTGGAACGCTTCGCGACGACCGGCGCGATCATGGCCGGCTTCCCGGAGGCCATCGCCGTGCTCGTCGCCATCAAAGGCGTCGGCCGCTTCACCGAACTGGACGTGGCCGAGTCGCGGGAACGGTTCATCATCGGCACGCTGACCAGCCTGGTCTGGGCGTGCGTGTGCGCGGTGCTGTTCCGGGTCGCGGCCGGCTGAGGCGGCGACCCTTCTAGTCGTGCGACTTCGGGTGCCGCTTGTACGCAGACACCGTCGGCTCGCCCGGCAGCCAATAGCGCCACGGGAATGCCGCTCCCCCACCGGCCCCTGACACCCCGGTGCGCGGCCCCGTCTCGAACGGCAACGGGATGCGCGGCAGCAGCAGCGAGAACGGCGCGGCGTACAGGTCGGCGCCGTCGTCGGCAAGCGTGATCCCCGCGGCGACGACGAGCCTGGCAGGTCCACGCCCCAGGTCGCGCCGGGGCACGACGCGGCCGGAGGGCCCGGAACGGCGAAGGGCGGCGAGCTCGTCGCCCTCCACCACTTCCGCCCCGCGCAGCAGCACGGCCGATGCCTCACCGGGCGGCGAGCAGACGACGTTTGCGCACACGTGCATCCCGTAGGTGAAGTACGCGTAGAGGTGGCCGGGCTCGCCGTACATCACGGCGTTGCGCTTGGTGCGGCCGCGGAAGGCGTGCGAGCCGGGGTCGAGGCCGTCGCCGATGTACGCCTCGACCTCGGTGATCCGCAGGCCGACAGTGCCTTCCTGCGTCTCGTGCCGCAGCACGGCGCCGAGCAGTCTGGGGGCGACATCGAGCGACGACGCCAGGAAGAACTCCCGGTCCGGCCGGAAGAGCCCGGCGTCGCCGCCCTCCGTCATCACAGAGTGCCGCTCAGAAGATCCGGCCGCCGGCCACGACCGTCACGATGAGGCCGACCACGATCACCAGCACGGCGACCACGACGATCGCCGGGATGATCCACGGATACTTCGGCGACTTCTTGTCCGGTCGAGACCCGCTCATCAGCCGAGATCCCTTCTGGCCGCGACGAAGGCGGAGGTCAGCGTTCGCACCCGCTCGGTGAGCGCAGCGAGCTGCTCGGCGACGCGCACGGGGGCGGTGCCGCCGACGTTGTCGCGGCTGGCGACGGAGCCGTCGATGGTCAGCACTGCACGCACATCCGGTGTCAGCAGCGGCGACACGGAGGCGAGACCGGCGTCGTCGACGTCGCTCAACTCCAGGCCGCGCTCCTCGGCGTACTTGACCAGGTTGCCCGTGATCTCGTGTGCGTCCCGGAACGGGATGTGCTGCTTGACCAGCCACTCGGCCACGTCGGTCGCGAGCGAGAAGCCCTGCGGCGCGAGCTCCGCCATCCGGTCGGTGTGGAAGTGCAGCGTCGCCACCATGCCGGTGAACGCCGGCAGCACCACTTCGAGCGTCGTGACGGAGTCGAAGACCGGCTCCTTGTCCTCCTGCAGATCACGGTTGTACGCGAGCGGGAGGCCCTTGAGCGTGGTGAGCAGGCCGGTCAGGTTGCCGATCAGACGCCCGGCCTTGCCGCGGGTGAGCTCGGCGATGTCCGGGTTCTTCTTCTGCGGCATGATCGACGAACCGGTCGAGTACGAATCGTCGAGGGTGACGAAGCCGAACTCGCGCGTGTTCCAGAGGATGATCTCCTCGGCGAATCGGGACAGGTCGACGCCGATCTGGGCGCAGACGAACGCGAACTCGGCCACCACATCCCTGGCGGCCGTTCCGTCGATCGAGTTCTCCGAGCTGGCGGCGAAACCGAGGTCGCGCGCGACCAGCAGCGGGTCGAGCCCGAGTGTCGAACCGGCGAGGGCGCCGGAGCCGTACGGCGAGACGTTCGCGCGCTTGTCCCAGTCGGCCAGACGCTCCAGGTCGCGGACCAGCGGCCAGCAGTGCGCGAGCAGATGGTGGGCGAGCAGAACGGGCTGGGCGTGCTGCAGGTGCGTGCGCCCTGGCAGGATGGCCGATGGATGCGCGTCCGCCTGCGCGGCGATGGCGTCGATCAAGGCGATCAGGCGTTCGGCGACGACACCGGCGTGGTCACGCAGGTAGAGCCGCACGAGGGTCGCGATCTGGTCGTTGCGGCTGCGTCCGGCGCGCAGCTTGCCGCCGAGCTCCGTTCCGGCGCGCTCGATCAGGCCGCGCTCCAGGGCGGAGTGCACGTCCTCGTCCGATTCGAGCGCCGCGAACGCGCCGGAGGCGACGTCCGCATCCAGCCGGTCGAGCGCATCGAGCATCCCGTCGAGCTCTTCCGGCACGAGATAGCCCGCCGCCGCGAGGGCACGGGCGTGCGCACGCGAACCGGCGATGTCGTACGCGGCGAGCTGCCAGTCGAACTGGGTGGACTTGCTCAGCGCTGCGAGCTCCGGCGACGGCCCGCCGGCGAAGCGGCCGCCCCAGAGGGCTCCCGCCTCGCCGGCGCGATTGCCTGCGGCCGGCTGATCGTTCTGATCGGACACCGTACTCCTTACAGAGCCTGGTCGCGACGGGCCGAGATCTTGCTCGGCAGCGACCACAGCTCGATGAAGCCCTTCGCCAGCGACTGGTCGAAGGTGTCTCCGGTGTCGTAGGTGGCGAGGTTGAAGTCGTACAGGCTGGTGTCGCTGCGGCGGCCGGTGACGACCGCGGACCCTGCGTGCAGCTTGAGGCGGATGTCGCCGGTGACGTACTTCTGCGTCTCGTCGATGAAGACGTCGAGGGCACGCTTGAGTCCGGAGAACCAGAGGCCGTCGTAGACGAGCTCCGACCACTTGGCCTCGACCGTGCGCTTGTAGCGGGCCACGTCGCGCTCGACGGTCATGTTCTCGAGCTCTTCGTGGGCGGCGATCAGCGCGATGCCGGCAGGCGACTCGTAGACCTCGCGGCTCTTGATGCCGACCAGGCGGTCCTCGACGATGTCGATGCGGCCGACGCCCTGGCCGCCTGCGACCTCGTTCATCAGCTGAACGGCCTGCAGCGGGGTGACCGGCTTGCCGTCGATCGCGACCGGGATGCCCTCGCTGAACGAGATGACGACCTCGGTCGGCTGGCGGGTGACCGTCGGGTCCTGGGTGTAGGTGTACAGGTCTTCGATCGGGGCGTTCCACGGGTCTTCGAGGAAGCCGGTCTCGACCGCGCGGCCCCACACGTTCTGGTCGATGGAGTACGGCGACTTCTTCGACTGCTCGATCGGGAGGTTGTGCTCCGCCGCGTAGACGATGGCCTTGTCGCGGGTGAGCGCGAAGTCGCGCACCGGGGCGAGCGACGTGAGGTCGGGGGCGAGGGCGGCGACCGCAGCCTCGAACCGGACCTGGTCGTTGCCCTTGCCCGTGCATCCGTGGGCCACGCTGTCGGCGCCGAGCGCCTTCGCGGTCTGCGCGAGGTGCTTGGCGATCACCGGACGGCTGAGCGCGGAGACCAGCGGGTAGCGCTTCTGGTAGAGCGCGTTGGCCTTGAGCGCCGGCATGATGTAGTCGTCGGCGAACTCGTCCTTCGCGTCGACGACGATGGACTCGACGGCGCCGCAGTCGAGCGCGCGCTGACGGATGGCGTCCATGTCCTCTCCGCCCTGCCCGACGTCGACCGCCAGGGCCACGACCTCTTTACCGGTCGCGTCCTTCAGCCAGCCGATGCCGACCGAGGTGTCGAGACCGCCCGAGTACGCGAGAACAACACGTTCCGCCATGATTCTCCTTCAGCTTGTGGTTCGTAAAAGATTCTAGGGAGTGCCGCTTATGCGGCGTTCTTCGCGAGCAGCCAGACCAGCAGGGCCTTCTGGGCGTGGAGGCGGTTCTCCGCCTCGTCCCAGATGACCGACTGGGGGCCGTCGATCACATCGGCCGTGACCTCGTAGCCACGGTCGGCGGGAAGACAGTGCATGAACAGGGCGTCCGGCTTCGCCAGCGCCATCAGCGCGGCGTCCACGCGGTAGCCGCCGAAGACGGCGATGCGCTCCGCCTTCTCGTCCTCTTTGCCCATCGACACCCAGGTGTCGGTGATCATCACATCGGAGCCCGCTGCCGCCTCGGCCGGGTCGGTGAACAGCGCGACAGACCCGCCGGTCTGCGCCGCGATGGCCTCCGCGTCCGCGACGACCTCCGCGCTCGGCTGGTAACCGGCGGGGGCTGCGACGCGCACGTGCATCCCGGCCGTCACACCGCCGAGCAGATAGGACTGGCCCATGTTGCTCGCCCCGTCGCCGAAGAAGGTGAGGGTGAGCCCGGCGAGCGCACCGCGCTTCTCCTGGATGGTGAGCAGGTCGGCGAGGATCTGGCACGGGTGGAAGTCGTCGGAGAGGGCGTTGACGACGGGAACGGTGGTCCCCTTCGCCATCTCCTCGAGGCCGGACTGCGCATAGGTGCGCCAGACGATCGCCGACACCATGCGCTCCAGGACGCGGGCGGTGTCCGACGGGGTCTCCTTGCCGCCGAGCTGGCTGTTCGCGGTGGAGATGATCAGCGGGCTGCCGCCGAGGTCGGCGATGCCGACGGCGAACGAGACGCGCGTGCGGGTCGACGACTTGTCGAAGATCACCGCGACGGTCTGCGGGCCGGCGAGCGGCTTGCTGCCGAAGCGGTCCTGCTTGAGCTGGACCGCGAGGTCGAGGATCTCGGCCTGCTCGGCGGGAGTGATGTCGTCGTCGCGCAGAAAATGCCTGGTCATGATTTCTTTCCTGTGGTGTGGATGGAGGCGAGGGCTCGGCCGAAACGCTCGCGGAACTCGGCGAGCTCCTCGTCGCCGACGATCAGAGGCGGTGCGAGCCTGATGCTCGACTCGTTGGGGGCGTTGATGATCAGGCCGTTGGCGAGCGCCGCATCCGACAGCCGGTGCGCATCCCCCTCGGTCAGCCCGATGCCGATCAGGAGTCCCTGGCCGCGCACCTCGCCGATCAGCGGGGAGTCGTAGCCGCGGATGATCGCCCGCAGTTCCTCGCCGCGGCGCTCGGCATTACCGACGAGGTCGGCGCGCTCGATCTCGCCGAGCACGGCGTTGCCTGCCGCGGTGGCGAGCGGGTTGCCGCCGAAGGTCGAACCGTGCTGGCCCTGCGAGAACAGCTCGGACGCCCAGCCGAACGTGACGAGCGCACCGATGGGCACGCCGCCTGCGATGCCCTTGGCTACCGTCACGGCGTCCGGCAGGATGTCGGCGTGCTCGTACGCGAACCAGCGCCCCGTGCGGCCGACGCCGGTCTGGATCTCGTCGATGACCAACAGGGCGCCGTGCTGCTCTGTCAGCTCGCGGGCGCGCTTCAGGAAGCCGTCCGGCAGGTCGATCACGCCGGCCTCGCCCTTGATCGGCTCGATGAACAGTGCGGCGACCCTGTCGTCGATCGCGGCTTCGAGGGCCTCGATCGTCGTGTCGATGTGCTCGACCCCGGCGGGAAGCGGCTCGAACGCCTCGCGCATCGGCGGCTTGCCGGTGAGCGCGAGCGAGCCCATCGTGCGGCCGTGGAACGCGTTGTTCAGGGCGAGCACGCGGGTGCGGTGACCGCCCGACTTGTTGAGCCTGGCCAGCTTGAAGGCGGCCTCGTTCGCCTCGGCGCCCGAGTTGCAGAAGTACACGCGGCCTTTGTCGCCCGCACCGGTGATCCTGGTCAGGCGCTCGGCGAGCTCCAGCTGCGGCGGGGTGGCGAAGTAGTTGGAGACGTGCGCGAGGGTCGCGATCTGGCGGCTCACCGCATCCACCAGCACCGGATGCGCGTGGCCGAGCGAGTTGACGGCGATCCCGGCGAGGAAGTCGAGGTATTCGTTGCCGTCCACGTCCCAGACGCGGCAGCCATCTCCGCGCGCCAGCATCAGCTTGGGCGTGGCGAGCGTGCGCATCATGGTGTGGCCGAACCGGTCGGTCCAGCCGGTCGTCGTGCTGGTGCTCATGACGGCACCACCTCCGTTCCGATCCCCGATTGGGTGAACACTTCGAGCAGGATCGAGTGCGGGATGCGCCCGTCGATGATCGCCGCTTTCGCGACACCGCCGTCGACCGCGTCGAGGCAGGCGGACATCTTGGGGATCATGCCCGATTCGAGCGACGGCAGCAGTTCGCGCAGCTCGGCGGCGTCGATCTTCGACAGGAGGGAGTCGCGGTTCGGCCAGTCGCTGTAGAGCCCGGCGACATCGGTGAGGATGACGAGCTTGGCCGCCCCGAGGGCGACGGCGAGGGCCGCTGCGGCCGCATCGGCGTTCACGTTGAGCGAGTGCCCGGGGTCGTCGATGTCCGGCGCGATGGACGACACGACCGGGATGCGCCCGGCCTCCACCTGCGCGTGCACCGACTCCGGGTTCACGCCGATCACGTCGCCGACGAGCCCGAGATCCACCTCGACGCCGTCGACGACCGTTCCGCGCTTGCGGCCCTGGAACAGCCCGGCGTCCTCTCCGGAGATCCCGGCGGCGAGCGGACCGTGCTTGTTGATGTTGCTGACGAGGTCGCGATTGATCTGGCCGGTGAGGACCATACGCACCACATCCATCGCCTCGGGCGTCGTCACCCGGTAGCCGCCGCGGAACTCGGACTCGATGCCGAGCCTGTCGAGCATCGCGGAGATCTGCGGGCCTCCCCCGTGCACCACGACCGGGCGGATGCCCGCGTAGCGGAGGTAGACCATGTCCTCGGCGAACGCCTGCTGCAGCTCCTCACTGACCATCGCGTTCCCGCCGAACTTCACAACGATGATCTGGTCGTGGAAGCGTTTCAGCCACGGAAGCGACTCGATGAGCGTCTCGGCCTTGGCGGATGCGCTCCGCCGTTCCTCGGCCTCGGCCGCGTCGGACTCTGGATTCGTTGAGTCGGTCATCAGCTGGCGTACGCGCTGTTCTCATGCACATAGTCGTGCGTGAGGTCGTTGGTGAGGATCGTCGCCGTCGCGTCGCCCGCGTGCAGGTCGATCAGGATGTGCACGGCGCGCGGCGTGAGGTCGACCAGCTCGCGGGGCTGGTCCGGCTCCCCCGCCGTGCAGATCTGGATGCCGTTGATGGCGACGTCGATGCCGTACGGGTCGAAGGCGGCATCCGTCGTTCCGACCGCGGCGAGCACGCGTCCCCAGTTGGGGTCGTTGCCGAAGATCGCGGCCTTGAACAGGTTGCTGCGCGAGACGGCGCGTCCGACGATCACGGCGTCATCCTCGTTCGCGGCGTTGACGACCTCGATGGCGATGTCGTGGGAGGCGCCCTCGGCGTCGGCCTGCAACTGCTCGGCCAGGTTGCGGCACACGTCGGTGAGCGCTTCAGCGAATTCGGCTTCGTCCGCGGCGACGCCGCTCGCGCCGGACCCGAGCAGGGCGACCGTGTCGTTGGTGGACATGCAGCCGTCGGAGTCGAGCCGGTCGAAGGTGACCCGCGTGGCGGCCCGGAGTGCCACATCCAGCTGGGCGGAGTCGAGCACGGCGTCGGTGGTGATCACGACGAGCATCGTCGCGAGGCCGGGCGCGAGCATCCCTGCGCCCTTGGCCATGCCGCCGAGGGTCCACCCGGCGGGCGAGCGGTGCTCGGCCTGCTTGGGCTTGGTGTCAGTGGTCATGATCGCCTCGGCCGCTGCGAGGCCCGCGTCGGAAGCGAGCGCGCTGCTCGCCTCCACGACGCCGGCGGTCAGCTTGCCGAGGTCGAGCTGGTCGCCGATCAGGCCGGTCGAGCAGACGAGCACGTCTCCGGCAGAGACGCCGAGCTGCTCGGCGACGGCCTCCGCGGTCGCGTGCGTGGTCTGGAAGCCCTGCGCGCCGGTGTAACAGTTGGCGCCGCCGGAGTTGAGGACGATGGCGGAGACCACGCCGTCTTGGATGACCTGCTCGCTCCAGAGGACCGGGTTGGCCTTGCACCTGTTGGTGGTGAACACCGTCGCCGCCGCGGTGAGCGGTCCGAGGTTCTGCACGATCGCGAGGTCGCGCTTGCCGCTGGCCTTGAGGCCGGCTGCGACGCCCGCTGCGGCGAATCCGGCTGCTGCTGTGACGCTCACGGTGCCACTCCGTTCACGGTCAGGCCGGCGGTCTCGTCGAGACCGAGGGCGATGTTGGCGGACTGGATGGCTGCGCCAGCCGTTCCCTTGTAAAGGTTGTCGAGCGCGAGAACGGTGACGACCCGGCCGGTGCCCTGGTCGACCGCGACGCCGATCAGCGCCGTGTTCGCGCCAAGCACGTCCGCTGTGCGCGGCACGGAACCTGCGGGCAGCACCTGCACGAACGGCTCGCCGTCGTAGGCGGCCTCCCACGCGCTCTGCACCTGCTCCGGCGTGACGCCGGGCTTGAGGCGGGCGGTCGAGGTGGCGAGGATGCCCCGCGACATCGGCACGAGCACCGGGGTGAACGAGACAGTGGGCTGCGCGGCCCCCGCTTTGCGGAGGTTCTGCTGGATCTCCGGGATGTGCCTGTGCGTGCCGCCGACCGCATACGGGTTGGCGGAGCCAAGGATCTCGCTGGCCAGGTACATGGTCTTGAGGCTCTTGCCAGCTCCGGACGGCCCGACGGCGAGGACCGCGACGATGTCCTCCTCCTCGATCAGCCCGGCGGCGATGCCGGGGGCGAGCGCGAGGGAGACGGCGCTGGCGTTGCACCCGGGAGCGGCGATGCGCTTGGCACCGGCCAGCGCATCCCGTTGCTTGCCGTCGCCGACGGGCAGCTCAGGCACGCCGTACGCCCAGGAGCCGTAGTGCTCGCCGCCGTAGAAGGCGGCCCACGACTCCGGGCTCTCGAGGCGGTGGTCGGCGCCGCAGTCGACCACGAGGGTATCGGCGGGCAGCTGGGCGGCGATCTCGCCGGACTTGCCGTGCGGGAGGGCCAGGAAGACCACGTCGTGACCGGCGAGGTTCTCCGCCGTCGACTCGACGAGGGTGAGGTGGCTGAGGGAACGGAGGTGGGGCTGGTGTGCGATGAGCGGCTGCCCGGCATTCTGATGCGCCGTGACAGTGCGGATCTCGAAGTCGGGGTGACCGGCGAGAATCCGGAGGAGCTCTCCGCCCGCGTATCCGGATGCTCCGGCCACGGCTACCTGGAAAGTCATGCTTCTACCTTATTGAGTGGACGACAGGGGGCCTCGGTGAAGGCGGCACCCACGTCGGCCCTCGTGAAGGGTCGGGTCAGCGCCGCCTAGATTCGGCGGTCGCGCAGGCGTCGGCGCATGGCGCGGGCGGCAAGAGCCGGCCGCGTGTCGTCAGTGCGCAGACCCGAAAGCATGCGCCAACCCTATCGTCAGCGTGGCGCCCCGCACCAATCCCGCTGCCCACGGTTGCACTCACCTTCGCCACCCCGCGCCCGGCTCGCGCACGATTCGTGCAAAAAGCGCGGTCCCAGCGTGTGGGACCGCGCTTTTCGCACGAGGATCGCGCCGCGCTTTTGCACGGGGCGTCAGTCGCGGATGTGCGCTCCGAGCAGCTCGGCGGCGCGCGCTGCGCCCGCGAGCTTGGCCTCGGAAGCCTCTGCCGCGGTGAGCGTGCGGTCGTCCGCGCGGAAACGCAGGGCGAACGTCAGCGACTTGTGCCCCTCCGGAACGCCGTGACCACGGTAGTCGTCCACCAACCGGATGTGCTCGAGCAGCGCGCCTGCACCGTCCTGCACCGCGCGCTTGACGTCACCGGCCGGGGTCTCGGCCGGGACGACGAGCGACAGGTCCTGCGTCGCAGCGGGGAACCCGGCGATGGTGCCCGCGACGATGTCGGCGGGCGCCACGGCGATCAGCGCATCCAGGTCGAGCTCGAACACGGCCACGACGCGGGGCAGGTCGAGGTCCTCAGCCAGCGCGGGCAGCAGCTCGCCCGCATAGCCGACGGGCACTCCCTCTCCGTCTCGACCGCGCGCGATCAGCTGCGCGGTGCGGCCGGGGTGCATCGCCTGGTGCGTACCCTGCACGGGGTCGACCGTGAGCCCGACGGCCGCGGCGGTCTGCGCGACCATCGTGAGCGCGTCGGCGACACCGGCCGGAATCGCTTCCTGACCCGGACCCTTGAGCACCGGGTGCCCGAGCACCAGCCCCGCGAGGTGACGCGGCTGCGCGGGGATGCCCGCGTTCAGCCCGGCCAGGATCTCGTCGGACGGGAGCGCGGCGCCCGGAGGCAGCGTCTCGCTGCCGATGGCCGCGCCGGACGGCCGGAAGACCGTTCCGAGCTCGTAGATGGTCAGGTCGACCAGGCCGCGGGCGAGGTTGCGCTTCGCCACGTCGACCAGACCCGGCAGCAGAGCCGTGCGCAGGTACGGGGCCGTCGCATCCAGAGCGTTGGCCAGCTTGACCGCCGGCACGCCGCCCGCGACGGGCGAGCCGAACAGGTCGTTCGCCTTCTCGCTGAGGAACGGGAACGACAGGATCTCGGTTGCGCCGTTGTCGGCGAGCGTCTGCGCGACGGCGCGGCGCAGCTTCTGCTCGCGGCTGAGACCGCGGCCGGGAGGCGCGACGGGCAGCTCCGACGGGATGCGGTCGTAGCCGACGATGCGCGCCACCTCCTCCGCGAGGTCGGACTTGTCGCGGAGGTCGGGCCGCCAGGTGGGCGGCACGACGAGCAGATCGTCGCCGGACGGCGAGACGGCTCCGCCGATCTCGGCGAGCGCTCCGCGCACCTCGTCGTCGGTGAACTCGACCCCGACGAGCGAGGCGATGTACCGGCCGGGCAGACGGATCGCCTCCGGCGCCTCCGCTGCGTCGAGCACGGAGCCGAGCTCGTCGGCGTGGCCGCCGGCGAGCTGTTCGAGCAGCTGAACGACGCGACCGGCCGCCGCGACGGCGACGCGCGGGTCGACGCCGCGCTCGAAGCGCTTGGACGCCTCGCTCGGCAGCTTGTGCCTGCGGGCGGTGCGGGCGATCGAGACCGGGTCGAAGTTGGCCGCCTCGACCAGCACGTTCGTGGTGTCCGCGCCGATCTCGGTGGAGGCGCCGCCCATCACCCCGGCGAGGCCGATCGGACCGGACTCGTCGGTGATGACGAGGTCTTCCTCGTCGAGCGTCCTGGTCTGGTCGTCCAGCGTCACCAGCGTCTCGCCCACGTGCGCCCTGCGCACGACGATGCCGCCGCGCAGCTTGTCGAGGTCGTAGCCGTGGATCGGCTGGCCGAGTTCGAGCATCACATAGTTGGTGATGTCGACGACGAGCGAGATGGACCGGATGCCGGCGAGCTTGAGCCTGGCGATCATCCACGCCGGTGTCGGGCGGGAGCCGTCCACGTCGCGGACCACCCTGGTCACGAACACCGACGCGCCGGAGCGGCCGCGGATGGGGGCGCGGTCGTCGATGGCGACGCTGAACCCGTGCGCGTGCGCACCGGACGGCAGGATGCCCGCCGCGTCCGCCGGGTCGCGGAACGCTGCTCCGGTGGCGTGCGAGTACTCGCGGGCGATGCCGCGGATGGAGAACGCGTATCCGCGGTCAGGGGTCACGTTGACCTCGACAGCGGTGTCGTCGAGGCCGAGCAGCGCGATCGCGTCGGAGCCGACCTCCGGGTCGAGTCCGAGCGTCGCCAGCCGCAGGATGCCGTCGTGCTCGTCGCCGAGACCCAGTTCGCGAGCCGAAGCGATCATGCCGTCGGAGATGTGACCGTAGGTCTTGCGCGCGGCGATCGGGAACGGTCCGGGCAGCACGGACCCCGGCAGGGTCACGACGACCTTGTCTCCGGGGAAGAAGTTGCCTGCACCGCAGACGATGCCGTGCACGGCGTCGCCGCCGTCCGCCGCCTGCTCACCGTCCGGCGCGACACGCACCTGGCACCAGCGGATGGTCTTGCCGTTGCTCTGCGGCTCCTCGATGAAGTCGAGGACCTCGCCGACCACCACGGGACCGGAAATCTCGAACGAGTGGATCTCCTCCTCTTCGAGCCCGACGGAGACGAGGGCGGCGTGGACGTCCTCCGCCGTCGTTCCCGGCTCGAGGTCGACGTACTCGCCGAGCCAACTCAGGGGGACGCGCATCAGACCACCATTCCGAACTGCTGAGAGAACCGGACATCGCCCTCGGCCATGTCACGCATGTCTTTGACGTCGTTGCGGAACATCAGCGCCCGCTCGACGCCCATCCCGAACGCGAAGCCCGAGTACACCTCTGGGTCGATCCCCGCCGAGCGCAGCACGTTGGGGTTGACCATGCCGCAGCCGCCCCACTCGATCCAGCGCGCTCCGCCCTTGAAGGTGGGGTGCCAGAGGTCGAGCTCGGCACTCGGCTCGGTGAACGGGAAGTAGTTGGGGCGCAGGCGCACCTTGGCCTCGTCGCCGAACAGCGTCTTCACGAAGTGGTCGAGGGTGCCGCGCAGGTGCGCCATGGTGAGCCCCTTGTCGACCGCGATGCCCTCCGTCTGGTGGAACACGGGAAGGTGCGTCGCATCGAACTCGTCGGTGCGGAACACGCGTCCAGGCGCGATCCGGTAGACCGGCAGCTCGTTGCCGAGGAGCGCGCGCAGCTGCACGGGAGACGTGTGGGTGCGCATCACGAGGTGCGCGTTCGTCGGCTCGACGAAGAAGGTGTCCTGCATGGCCCGGGCCGGGTGGTCCTCGTCGAAGTTGAGGGCGTCGAAGTTGTACCACTCGCTCTCGAGCTCCGGGCCCTCCGCCAGCTCCCAGCCCATGCCGACGAAGACGTCGGCGATGCGCTCCTGCAGCAGCGACAGCGGGTGCCTGGCCCCCGGCGTCCAGCGCGAGGGGAGGGCGGTGACGTCAAGCGCCTCCTCCGCGAGCCGTGCCTCGTTCTCGTCGCGCTCGATCTGCGCCTCTTTGGCGGCGAACGCCTGGCTGACCGTGCCCCTCGCCTGACCGACGAGCTTGCCGGCGGACGCCTTCTGCTCGTTGGGGATGGAGCGGATGGCGGCGTTCAGTCGCGCGAGCGGCGAGCCTTCGGCCGTGTGCTCTGCGCGCACGACCTTGAGCGCCGCAGAGTCGGCCGCTGCGTCGATCGCAGCGAGAGCCGACGCGACCGCCGCCTCGACAGAGGCTTCGGAGATTTCGGAGGTTTCAGACACGAGACCCAAGTTTAGCCAGCTAAGTCCAACCGGCCGGCCAGCTATTCCGGATGACGGCCAAGCCCGACAGCGGGAAGCAGCACGCCGTCGATCAGCCCGATCAGGAACTCCCTGTTCACCGGCTTGTGCAGGATGAGCGTGCGGTACGACGCCATCGACGGCGAGACGAGCGCGAGCGTCTCGATGTCGCAGTCTGCGGGGATCTCCCCGCGCTCGATCGCCCTGCGCATGAAGAACCGGTTGACGGAGGCGCGGGGCTCGACGATCGCGGCGTTCACCGCCTCGGCGAGGTCGGGGTCCTGGGCCAGCATGGAGATGAGCCCGGCCATCACCCGGAGCTTCTTCTCCGCATCCACGAGGTTGTGCGGCTTGATCATCGCGATCATGTCCCCGCGCAGCGTCCCGGTGTCCGGCAACGCGGTCAGGTCGACATCGGCCTGCTTCATGCAGGCGACGGCCTCGATGACCAGCTCCGCCTTGGACCCCCAGCGGCGGTAGACCGTGGCCTTTCCGGCCTTGGCGCGGGCCGCGACCATGTCCATGGTCATCCGCTCGTAGCCGGTCTCGGCGAGCACGTCGAGCGCTGCGGCGAGGATTTCGGGGTCGCGGGTGTGGTCGCGCTTCCTGCCGAGCTTGGCGGGCGGTTGTTGCGTCTCTTCAACGGTGTCGAGCTGCGTCATTGCGGCTTCCTTCGTCATGTTGCTTTCCATCCAGACCATTGTAAGGTTAATTTTAGAACTTAGGAGATCCGGAACTGGTTAGTTTCGTATATGCTGACCTCCATGTCCCAGACTCCCCCTCCCGTTTCGACCCGCCGCTGGTGGACGCTCGTCACCGTCGCCCTGGCGCAGCTCATGGTGGTCCTCGACTCCACCGTCGTGAACATCGCACTCCCCTCGGCCCAAGCCGACCTCGGCTTCAGCAACGCCGACCGCCAGTGGATCGTCACCGCTTACTCCCTCGCCTTCGGCAGCCTGCTGCTGTTCGGCGGCAGGCTCTCCGACCTCATCGGACGCAAACGCGCGTTCATCATCGGCCTCATCGGCTTCGCGGGCGCGTCAGCGCTCGGCGGAGCGGCCGGCACCTTCGGGATGCTCGTGGGCGCCCGCGCACTCCAGGGGGCGTTCGGCGCGCTCCTCGCCCCGACCGCCCTCGCCGTGCTCACCACGACGTTCACGATCCCGAAGGAGCGTGCGCGCGCATTCGGCATCTTCGGTGCCATCGCCGGAGCGGGAGGAGCGGTCGGCCTCCTGCTCGGCGGATTCCTCACCGAGCAGTTCGACTGGCGCTGGAACCTCTACATCAACGTCTTCATCGCGATCATCGCGATCATCGGCGCGAGCATCTTCGTCAGCACCGTCGCGCGCACCGGCCCGCGACCCAAGCTCGACGTGCCGGGCACGATCCTCGTCTCGGCCGCACTGTTCTCCCTCGTCTACGGCTTCTCGAACGCCGAGACCGACGGCTGGGACTCGGTGCAGAGCTGGGGGCTGCTCACCGCCTCGGCTGTGCTGCTGATCGCGTTCGTGCTCTGGCAGCGGAGGGCCGCGCATCCATTGCTCCCGCTCTCGATCGTGCTCGACCGCAACCGCGGGGCGTCGTACAGCTCGATCCTGATCGCGGGCGTCGGGATGTTCGGCATCTTCCTCTTCGTCACCTACTACCTGCAGACCACGCTGAAGTTCACCCCGATCCAGACCGGGCTCGGCTTCCTGCCGATGATCCTGATGCTGGTGCTGGCCGCGCAGCTGTCGACCAACATCTTCGTCCCCCGGTTCGGTCCGAAGGTCATGGTGCCGATCGGCATGACCATCGCAGCCATCGGCATGGTCTACCTCACCCACCTCGGCGTCACCGCCAACTACGCGACGGATGTGCTCCCCGCGCTGATGATCCTCGGCACCGGCATGGGCACGATCATGCCGGCGGCGATCCAGACGGCGACGCTCGGGGTCGACAGGCACTTCGCCGGCGTCGCCTCCGCGATGGTGAACACCAGCCAGCAGGTCGGAGGGTCGATCGGAACGGCGCTGCTCAACACCCTCGCGGCGACCGCAGCGACCAACTACGTGGCCTCGCACCTCCCGCTCACGCCGTCGGTCGCCGCTGAGGCCGCCGTGCACAGCTACGCCACCGCGTACTGGTGGGGCGCAGGGTTCTTCGTGGTCGGCGCGGTGCTCTCCGGACTGCTCTACCGGCGCCGCGGACACGGGGCGTCGCTCGGCAACCCGACCGGCGCATCCGGAACGTCGGCGGACGCACCGGTGGACAGCGAGCCGGTCGTCGCGCACTGAGTCACCGCACCTGAGTCGCTGCGCCTGGCGGGCGCGTCGGAGCCCTGACCTTTCAGGACTCGGGCGCGTCCGCCTCCGCGTACACGGCGTACGCCGCATCCCACAGACCGGCCTGCTGCGGCACGGTCAGCCCGGCGAGCAGCAGCGTCAGACCGTCGACGAGCGCGTGCCAGCCCGCCGCGAAATCGGGGGCGGAGCGCATCCGGCCTGCACCGAACACGTCGGGGATCGCCTCCTGATCGAGCACCAGCAGCGTTCCGTCGCCGCTCTCCGACAACCGGATGCGCACGGCCGACCGGTCGGGCCCCCAGGTGAACCCGAGCAGGCGTCCCTCGTCGAAGTCCAGCACCTCCATAGCGTGCACGCCGTCCGGAACGTTCTCGTCGCCGAGCCGGAACTCGTCGCCGAGGCGGAGCCTGCGCACGCGCTCCGGGTCGTCCGGCCACGCCACGACCGGCCAGAGCCAGCGGCCGATCCGATGCGGCAGGGTGAGCGCATCCCAGACTTCGGCGATCGGCGCATCCAGCAGCCTTTCCAGGTGCACGCCGGAGCGGCCGCCCTCGCGAAGCATCGTCGCAGGGACAAGCGCAGCCTCTGCACGGCGGTACTCCTCCAGCGCTGCCCCGTATGCGGCGGCGTCGGCCGCCTCGCCGAGATACGGACGCTCGCCCACGGGCGACGCCTCCTCCCCGACAGCCCGCGCGAGGTGCGTGAGCATGTCCTCCCAGCCGGCCCCGTAGTCCGCGGCCGTCAGCGCCTGCACCCGCGCGTGCCGCAGGGTGAGCCGCGAGCGGTCCTGGCTCACCGCCTCCAGTGTCGCCTCCAGCTCGGTGTCCGCCTCGGTCCCGCCATCGCCACTGAACCGCCAGCCGACCAGGATGCGCCGCTGCGGTTCGCAGGCGAGCACCCGGCCGGTGGCCACCGCCTCCGCGTCGGGGCCGCCCATCCTGAGCAGGAAGCGGTCGTCGGTCTGCTCGAGTTCGCCGATCCAGCGGCGGAGCCTGGCCGGCTCGGTGAGCGCGCTCCAGAGGCCAGGGACGGTCGCCGCGAACTCGCGCTCGATCGTCACCGTGCGTCGTGCGCCGTCGAGCGCGATGTCTCCCCAGATGGTCATGATGCCTGCCTTCCGTCCGTTCGCGCCGCCGCCCGTCCGCGCGCCAGCTCGGTGTCCAGGGCGTCCAGCCGCTGATCCCAGAATGCGCGAACGCCGTCGAACCACGCGGCGGCGGCGTCGATCCCTGCCGGGTCCAGGGCGTAGACGCGCTGCTTTCCCTGCACGCGCGCGACGACGAGTCCCGTCTCCCTCAGCACCCGCAGGTGTCTGGAGGCGGCGGGCTGGCTGATCCCGAACTCGCCGGAGGCCAGCTCGGCCAGGTGCCCGGCGGGCTGCTCCCCGCGGGCGAGCAGTTCGACGAATCGCCGGCGGACAGGGTCTCCGATGGCTTCGAGTGCGTCCATGACGCGAACGTATCAGGTCTGCGTTATATAACGCAAGCTTTAATCAAGACTCAGTCGGTGGCGGCCGAGCGCTGCGCGAACGCCGACTCGTACAGGCAGACGCTCGCAGCGGTCGCCAAGTTCATCGACTCCGCACGGCCATAGATCGGCACGGTGACGACGCGGTCGACCAGCTGCAGCTCCTCCTCGGCCAGACCATGGGCCTCGTTGCCGAAGACCCAGGCGGTCGGTCGGGCGAGCTGCCCGTCGGTGCGCGCTTCGAGGAGGTCCTCGCCCTTGATGTCGGCGGCGAGCACCTGCAGTCCCGCTGCGTGCGCACGCTGCACGACGTCGTCCAGGCTGGCACCGACGGCGACAGGCACATGGAACAGCGACCCGGTGGTCGAACGGACGACCTTCGGGTTGTAGAGGTCGACGGTGCGCCCGGTGAGCACGACGGCGTCGGCGCCCGCAGAGTCCGCGGCGCGGATGATCGTTCCGGCGTTGCCCGGGTCGCGCACCTCTTCGAGGATCGCGACGAGGCGCGGCTCCCCGGCGAAGATGTCCTTCACCGAGGTGGGGAACTGGCGGCACACGGCGATGAAGCCCTGCGGCGTGACCGTGTCGGCCATCGCATCCAGGACCTGCTCGGTGACGAACTCGACGTCGACGCCCGCGTCGACCGCCGTCTGGGCGATGTCGCTGTAGCGTTCGAGCGCGGTGGGCGTCGCGTACAACTCGACCACGAGCTCCGGGCGGTACGAGAGCGCCTCCGCGACGGCCTGCGGGCCTTCGAGGAGGAATAGTCCGGTCTCCGACCTGGCCGGTCGCTTCGCGAGTTTGGCAACGGCGCGAACGCGCGGTGAGCGCGGGTTGTCAAGCATGTCACCAGCTTAGAGGTCACCGCCCCGGACTCCCCACACTCCCCACACTCCCCACACTCCCCACACTCCCCACATCATCGAGTCGGGACTTATGCACGCTCGCAGCGGCGTGTCGCGTACATAAGTCCCGGCTCGATGATGAGGGGAGCCGGGAATGCGAAAACCCGGCCGACGGAGGTCGACCGGGTTCTCGGGAAGTGGTGCGGGTTAGGCAGCAGCCTTCGGCGCCGAAGTGTCGGCGGGAAGAGCCTTCTTGGCGGTCTGGACCAGCGCCGCGAACGTGGCGGGCTCGTTGACGGCCAGCTCGGCGAGGATGCGACGGTCGACCTCGACACCCGCGAGACCCAGGCCCTGGATCAGACGGTTGTATGTGAGGCCGTTCGCGCGGCTCGCAGCGTTGATGCGCTGGATCCACAGGCGACGGAAGTCACCCTTGCGGGCACGGCGGTCACGGTAGCTGTAGACCAGCGAGTGAGTGACCTGCTCCTTGGCCTTGCGGTAGAGGCGCGAACGCTGTCCGCGGTAGCCCTCTGCGCGCTCGAGGATGACCCGACGCTTCTTGTGAGCGTTGACCGCCCTTTTTACTCTTGCCATGTCTTCTTTACTTCCTTAAAGACGGGGTGGGGTTACTTGCCGAGCATGCGGCGGACGACCTTCGCGTCCACCTCGGGAACGACCTGGTCCTGGTTCAGGCGACGCTTGCGGTCGCTGGACTTGACCTCCAGGTTGTGGCGCATCCCGGCCTGCTGCTTCATGACCTTGCCGCTACCGGTGATCTTGAAACGCTTCTTGGCCCCGGAGTGTGTCTTCTGCTTGGGCATTATTTCTCCTCGTTCGTCGCCTCGGCGGGCGAACTCTCATCGGACTGAGCAGAGTCGTCTGCGTCAGCAACCTCCTCGGAGTCGCGGCCCTGAGCCCGCGCCTTCGTGGCGGCACGTTGTGCGTTGGCCTCGGCCTTGGCCTCTGACTTGTTCTTCAGAGGGCCGATGACCATAACCATGTTTCGACCGTCGATGGTCGGGGTGGATTCCACCGAGCCGAACTCGGCGACATCTTCTGCGAAGCGCTGGAGAAGGCGGACACCCTGGTCGGGACGCGACTGCTCGCGACCCCTGAACAGGATCATGGCCTTCACCTTGTCGCCGGCCTTCAGGAAGCCTTCGGCGCGCTTGCGCTTGGTCTCGTAGTCGTGCTTGTCGATCTTGAGGCGGAAACGCACCTCTTTGAGGATGGTGTTCGCCTGGTTGCGCCGGGCTTCCTTCGCCTTCTGCGCAGCCTCGTACTTGAACTTGCCGTAGTCCATGATCTTCGCGACAGGCGGCTTGGAGTTGGGAGCAACCTCAACCAGATCCAGGTCTGCTTCCTGCGCGAGACGGAGGGCGACCTCGATTTTGACGACGCCGACCTGCTCTCCGCTGGGGCCGACAAGTCGAACTTCCGGGACGCGGATACGGTCATTGGTACGGGGATCGCTGATGCTTTTCTCCTCTGATCAAGCGATACTTCGCGGCCACGATCCCGTCGGGTGACGACACCGGCGAAAGAGGATTTTCCACGCACCAACGCATTCCTGCGATTTCTCGCAGGCCTGGTACAGCACCCTGACTACCCCCGCGCTTGCGCGCGTTGGCGGAGTGCAACAACCCGGTAACCTAGTGAAGCGGTCAAGCGCGGGTGGGAGGAATCTCCACTTTCGTACCGGGACAGAAGTCCCGGAGCCCGAACGATTCTAACAGAGGAAAGCAGTGAGCGACACATCCCATGTCTTCGGCGCCGGCGACGGCCTCAGTGACGACCCCACCGACGACATCAGCGCGGCCACCCGCGATATCTCCGAAGTCCCGGCGGTCGAGGTCATCACGACCACCGCGGTGCACCTGATGAGCGCTGCGGCGGTCAAATGCGGCCTGGCCGACGACCCGGATGCGCAGACCGACCTCGACGAGGCCCGCAAGCTCATCGACGCCCTCGCCGGCCTGGTCACGGCGAGCGCAGCGCACCTCGGCGACCAGCACGCGCGCAGCCTGCGCGACGGCCTGCGCTCCCTCCAGCTCGCCTTCCGCGAGGCCTCCCCCATCCCCGACCCCATCGGCAAGGGCCCTGGCGAGAAGTACACCGGCCCCGTCACCTAATCGTCCCCCAGCCCTCCCAGTGCTTCGTCACCAGAGTGGCGGGCGGCGGAGGGTCCAGCGCACTGCGCGTTCGAGCTGGGCGGCGAGGGAGAGCAGGGTGCGCTCTCCGCCCGGCCGCCCGATCAGCTGGACGCCCATCGGGAGGCCGTCGGCCGTCTGCGAGACAGGCAGCACGATGGCGGGCAGCCCCGACACGTTCAGCATCGAGGTGAACGGCGTGTACTGCACCTGCTGGGCGAAATTCCGCTCGCCGTCCTCCTGGTCGTACCAGCCGACGGGGCGCGGGGTCATGGCCATCGCGGGGGTGAGCACGGCGTCGAAGCTCGACAGCTGCCGGATGAGGGAGCGCTCGTACGCGGTCAGCGCGGACAGCGCCTCGCTCAGCTCCCTTGCACTGATCGCGCGCCCCCGGTGCATCAGCCATTTCGTCAGTGGTTCGAGAAGTTCCTCCGCCTCCCCCTCTGCCGGGATGCGCGCGGCCCCGGCCTGCCAGATCGTGCGGAACGCCGGGGCATAGGTGGGGTCTGAGACCAGCGCTGTCTCCTCCATCCCGTGACCCATCGCGCTGAACGCCTGCACGGCGGCGTCGAGTGCCGCCGTGGCCTCCGGCGCGATGGTGATGTCGTACGCGTCATCCCAGGCCGAGGTCGTCATGACGCCGAGCTGGAAGCGGCCCTCCCCGCGCACGGCCGTTCCGAGGAATGGGCCGTCGTCGTCGTATGGGGCGCGCAGCGTGTAGTGGTGGTCGATGCGGCCGTCACGTCTCGCGATCATGCCGTCGAGGAGCAGTGCAGCGTCGGCCGTTGTCCGCGCGAGCGGGCCGTCGACCACGAGGCCGGCGAGCGAGTCGATGCCGCTTCCGGCGGGCACGAGCCCCCTGGACGGCTTCAGCCCGACCAGCCCGCAGGCCGCCGCCGGGATGCGCACCGATCCGCCGCCGTCCGAGCCAGGCGCGAACGGGAGCATCCCGCTCGCGACCGCGACCGCCGCTCCCCCGCTCGAACCGCCGGAGCCGAGTGTCGGGTCCCACGGGTTCCTGGCGGGAGGCGCGGCGAGCGATTCGGTGTATGCGGGCAGGCCGAACTCGGGGGCGTTCGTCTTGCCGAGGCTGACGGCGCCCGCCGCATCCAGGGTCTCGACGATCTCGTCCGAGGTCTCCGGCACGAAGTCGGCCATCAGGCGCGAGCCGAACCCGGTGCGGACGCCGGCGCGCATCCACAGGTCTTTGTCTCCGGATGGCAGACCCCAGAGCGGTGCGGTCTTCGGCACCTCGGCGGCCACGCGGTCCGCCCTGGCGAGCGCCTGCTCGCGGGTGACCGTGACGAACGCGCCGAGCTGCGGGTTGAGCCTGTCGATGCGGTCGAGGTAGTGCGCGGCGAGGTCACGAGGCGAGACCCGTCCGCTCTGCAGTTCCTGCCAGAGGGCGAGAGCGGTGAGCTCGTGCAGTTCGGCCATGCATCGAGGCTATCCCGTTCGGGTTGACGCCCGAGGGAAGAAATGTCTTGACAGATCCGGGCAGGCCTGGTTGGTTAGTTACATCAGTAACTAACCCATGAGGTTAGAGAAGTCGGAGGCACACATGATCGAAGAGGGAAAGCCGATCTTCGTTCAGATCGCCGAGCAGATCGAGAACGACATCCTCGACGGCGTGTACCCGCAGGAGACACAAGTGCCGTCGACCAACGAGTTCGCGGCGTTCTACCGCATCAACCCCGCCACCGCAGGAAAAGGCGTCAACATCCTGGTGGACGACGGGATTCTCTACAAGAAGAGAGGAATCGGCATGTTCGTTGCCGACGGCGCCCGCGAGCGCCTCATCGCCAAGCGGCGCGACGCGTTCCGCGACGAATACCTCCGCCCCCTGCTCGCCGAAGCGGCGAAGCTCGGGATCGGACCAGACCAGCTCACCGCCATGATCACCACGGAAGGAGTCAGCGCATGACCGCCACAGCAACACCGACCTCCATTGCGCCCGCCGTGCACGTCGACGGCCTCACCAAGCGCTTCGGATCGTTCACCGCGATCGACGACATCAGCTTCACGGTCAAGCCCAACAAGATCTACGGCCTCCTCGGCCGCAACGGTGCAGGCAAGACCACCATCATGCAACTCCTCACCGGCCAGGACTTCGCCACCGCCGGCGACATCCAGGTGTTCGGCGAGAGCCCGGTGGAGAACGCCAGGGTGCTGCAGAACCTCTGCTTCATCAAGGAGAGCCAGCGCTACCCCGACGACTTCCAGCCGAAGCACGTCTTCCGCAGCGCACCCTGGTTCTTCGAGAACTGGGATGCGGACTTCGCCGAACAGCTGATCGCCGACTTCCGCCTTCCGGTGGACCGCCGCATCAAGAAGCTCTCCCGCGGGCAGCTCTCGGCCGTCGGCGTGATCGTCGGCCTCGCCTCCCGGGCGCCGCTGACCTTCTTCGACGAGCCGTACCTCGGCTTGGATGCGGTCGCCAGGCAGATCTTCTACGACCGCCTCCTCGAGGACTACGCGGAGCACCCGCGCACGGTCATCCTGTCCACGCACCTCATCGACGAGGTCGCCAACCTGCTAGAACACGTCATCGTGATCGACCAGGGGCGCATCCTGATCGACGAGGACGCCGAAGAGATGCGCGGATCGGCCAGCACGGTCGTCGGCCAGCGCAGCGCCGTCGAGCAGTTCGTCACCGGACGCGACGTCCTCCACCGCGACGGGATCGGCGGCCTCGCCTCGGTCACGGTCGCCGGCCTCTCACCGGCCGAGCGCGCTCAGGCCGCCGCGGCGGGGCTCGAGTTGAGCCCGGTGTCCCTCCAGCAACTCATCGTCCGCAAGACCAACGTCACCGCGACAGAATTCGAGCAGAGCGCATGACCGCCATCGCACCAGAGGCAGCGAACCTCCGCACCGCCCCCGCGTCCGCCCACCGCATCTGGCGAGTGGTGAAGCTGAATCTGGTCAACAAGTGGACCACCATCTGGGTGCCCGTGATGATCATGGGCTTCATCTGGCTGGTGAACTACCTGATCTGGTGGATCATCTGGGCAGCGACCGCCCCGGCAGAGCGCGCGCACGCGCTGGAGGGGACGCAGTGGAGCGGCGGAGGGTTCTACATCTTCGTCTACATGCTCGTGGTCGGCATCCAGGTGATCGCGATGACCTTCCCGTTCGCACTCGGCTACAGCGTGACCAGGCGCGACTTCTATCTGGGCACTGCGCTGACCTTCATCCTGCTGGCCGCCGGGTACGCCATCGGGTTCACCATCCTGTCATCGTTGGAGGAGGCGACCGGAGGCTGGGGTCTCGGCGGCCACCTGTTCACGTCGGTCTACTTCGGTGGAGGAGGGTTCTTCGCCCGCCTGTTCATCGTGTTCGCCTCGATGCTGTTCTTCTTCTTCATCGGCTCGGGCAGCGGCACGCTGTACATGCGCTGGCGGATGAACGGCGTGCTCGTCGCCGGAGCGGTGCTCGTGCTGATCATCGTCGGAGCCGTCGCCCTCATCACCCTCACCGGTAGCTGGCCGGCGGTCGGGACCTGGTTCGCGGAGGCAGGGCCGACCGGCGTGGCGGCATGGCTGCTCGTGCCGACGGCGCTGGCGGCGGTGTCAGGCTACTTCATCATCAGCAGGGCGACGCCGAAGAGCTGATCACCTGGTCCAGCGGGCCGTCCTCCCGCTACGTTGGGTCTCGTGCTCGGCTACCTGTACCTCGGCATCGCGATCGCCACGGAAGTGGTCGCGACGACCTTCCTCAAATTCACGTCGGGAGACAACCCCCGCTGGTGGGCATACGTCATCGTCGTGGTCGGGTACGTCGCCTCGTTCTTCGCCCTCTCGCTGTCGCTCGGCCGCGGCGTCCCGCTCGGGATCGCGTACGCGATCTGGTCGGCGGTGGGCGTCGTCGCGATCGTGATCATCTCGTGGGTGTTCTTTAAGGAGTCGCTGACCTGGGTGCAGATCGCCGGGATCGTGCTGGTGATCGGCGGCGTCGGCCTGCTGGAGCTGGGCGGGGCTAGAACTTCCGCGTGAACGGCAGGGGCTTCCGCATCCTGATCAGCAGCAGCAGCGGAACCAGCACATACGGGCCGTTGTAGAGCAGGAAGATGAGCGGCTGCGGCGTGCGCTGGGCCGCGTCGCCGAAGAACTCGACACCGAAGATCGGGATGCCCGTGAGGCTGATGATCATGGTCGCGTAGATCACGCAGTACAGCTGGATCCAGTTGTAGCCCTTGACCAGGCAGACGACGAGCAGCACGTAGAACGGCAGGTAGATGAACGCCGAGGTGCCGGTGATGAACCGCAGCCAGATCGGCGGGTTCTGGTACAGCGGGTCGTACTGCGACGAGTACGTGTAGTTCCACTGCGCGAACAGGTTGTGAGTGGTCGACGTCTGCGGGATGCCGAGCGTCGGGATGGCGTCGCTGATGATGCAGGTCACGATGAACAGCGAGAACATCACCAGGAAGAAGATGTCGACGGGGCGTTGGCGAAGCGGCAGGTTCGCGGGCGTCGCTGGTGCGGCGGAGGCGACGCGGCCGTTGTCCGGAGTCACGGTGGTCACGGAAAACACCCTAGTCACGGGTGCGACCGAAGGGGCTGTGCGGCGTCCGTCCGCGTGTCACGGGAACGCGAAAACTTTCGTCGGATCACACCCATTGATTAATAACTCTCTGAGTTTTATATTTACAGCACCCGCCCTCCCGGCGGGATCGTGGTCGCACAGATGAGACAGCACGTGGCGGCCCGACCGAGCCGTCGACCTGGGCGGCACAGCACACGACTAGGGGTTTCAATGAAGAAACATGTACTGAGGGCCGGGCTCGCCGTGACAGCGGCGACCGCCCTGATCGCACTCGCCGGCTGCTCCAGCGGCGGCACAGAAGGGGCGTCCGCGACAGCGGACCCGAAAGCCAAGGTCACCATCACGGTCGGCGACGAGCCGACGGCGGACAAGAAGGCGGACAGGGAGAACTTCCTCAAGAAGGTCGACGAGTTCCAGAAGCTCTACCCGAACATCACCGTCAAGCCGTCCACCGAGTACTGGCAGGCGCAGACCTTCCAGGCCAAGCTCGCCGGAGGCACGCTCCCCACGACGATGAACGTCTCGCTCACGTACAGCAAGCAGCTCATCGCCAACGGGCAGCTGCCGAACATGACGCCGTACCTCAAGCAGATCGGCCTGCTCGACAAGCTCAACCCGCTCGCGCTCGAGAACGTGAAGAACGACAAGGGCGACGTGTACACCGTGCCATACGGACTGTTCTCCGTCGGCATCGCATACAACCGGGCGATCTTCCAGCAGGCCGGCCTCGATCCGGACAAGCCGCCGACCACCTGGGACGAGGTCAGGCAGGACGCCAAGACCATCGCGGAGAAAGTGCCGAACGTCGCGGGCTACGCCCAGCTCACCACCAACAACACCGGCGGCTGGATGCTCACCACGATGACGTACAGCATGGGCGGCACAGTCACCGACAGCGCAGGCAAGAAGACCACGATGGGAGCGCCCACCGAGAACGCCCTCCAGCTGCTGCACGACATGCGCTGGAAGGACAACTCCATGGGCAGTCAGTTCCTCTACAACCAGGACGACGTCCGCAAGGCGTTCGCCGCCGGCAAGATCGGCATGGTGATGCAGGCACCGGATGCGTTCGACCAGGCCATCCACAACTACGGGATGAAGCCGGCCGACTACGGTCAGGGCGCCCTCCCGCAGGCGGACGGCGAGCACGGCACGCTCACAGGCGGCACGATCGCCATGTTCAACGCCAAGGCATCGCCGAACGAACTGCTGGCCGCCGCGCGCTGGGTCGAGTACATGAATTTCCAGAAGTACTTCGACAAGGACTTCGCCATCGCATCGGCCACGGCGGACGCCGCGTCGAACACCGCGGTGGGGACGCCGGGCCTCCCGCCGGTCAGCCAGTCGGTCTACGACACCTACCTCGGCTGGATCAAGGACCAGATCAACGTGCCGCGCGACCAGTTCACCGGGTACATCGACTCGAAGCTGAAGCTCATCCCCGAGCCGGCGGACGCGCAGAACACCTACGCGACCCTCGACCCGCTGGTGCAGAAGGTCCTCACCGACCAGAACGCCGACATCAAGCAGCTCGTGTCCGGCGCATCGACCGCGATCGACAGGAACCTGGCTCAGCAGCGCTGAGCCGTGGCGGCGGGGCGGAGCCGTGCTCCGCCCCGCCGCCCCAACGAAAGCGAGCGACACAATGACACAGACACTCGAACGACCGGCCACCGGGTCACCGGCCCCCGGCCGTCTCCCCCGGCGCAGACGCCGGATGACCTTCACCGGCTGGTACCGCTCCGGCGGGCTCGTGGCCGTGCTCTTCGCCGTCCCGATCGTCTTGACGTTCCTCTACTTCAGCTGGGGTCCTGTGATCAGCGGCCTGGTGATGAGCTTCCAGAAGACGAACCTCGTGACGGTGGCCAGCTGGGTCGGCCTGAACAACTTCCAGTTCGTGCTCACCGATCCAGAGCTCCCGCAGGCCGCGCTCAACACGGTCTACTACGCAGCACTCGGCCTGGTGCTCGGCTTCCCCGTTCCGATCATCCTGGCGGTGTTCATCAACGAGCTCCGCCGCGGCAGCTGGGCGTACAACCTGCTGGCGTATCTGCCGGCTGTCGTGCCTCCTGTCGCGGGCATCCTGTTGTGGAAGTTCTTCTACGACCCGTCCTCCGAGGGCATCTTCAACTCGATCCTGAGCTGGGTCGGGCTGGGCCCGTTCCCCTGGCTGAACTCGGAGGCGATGGCGATGCCGTCGCTGGTGCTGTACACGACCTGGGCAGGGGCGGGCGCGACCGCCATCATCTATCTGGCGGCGATCGGCGGCATCAACACCGAACTGTACGAGGCGGCCGAGATCGACGGCTCCGGCATCTGGTCGCGACTGTGGCACGTCACGCTCCCCCAGCTTCGCAACATCATCTTCATCATGATGCTGCTCCAGCTGATCGGGACGTTCCAGCTCTTCACAGAGCCGTTCCTGTTCACCGGAGGCGGCCCGAACAACGCCACCCAGACCGTGATGCTGAAGATCTACAAGTACGCCTTCGTGAACGGCGACTACGGGTCTGCGACGGCATTGAGCGTGCTCCTCGCACTCTTCCTCTGCCTGCTGTCGGTCGTCTACTACTACGTCACCAAGAGGTGGAGCCCATCATGAGCGTCATAGGAACGGGGGTCATCGTCGACCCCATCGACGACCAGCCGGCGGCGGTACGCCCGCGCAGGCGAGGCAAGACGAAGGTGCGGGAGGAACGCGAGCGCGGCGCGATCTCGGTGACCGACCGCAAGCGTCCCTCCGTCCGCGTCTGGCTGTGGGTGCTGCAGATCGTCATGCTCATCGGCCTGCTGTTCGCCGGGCTCGGGCCGCTGGCCTGGTCGGCGCGCGCGTCGGTCTCCACCAGTCAGGACATCCTGCGCGATCCGATGGGCATCTGGCTGAAGCCCTTCCAATGGGGCAACATCGGCCAGGCCTGGGACGGCGCCCAGATCGGCTCGTCGCTCGGCAACACGGTCATCGTGGCGGTGGGCAGCACCGTCGCGACGCTCTTCGTCAGCATGACGGGTGCGTACCTGTTGAGCACGCTGCGGCCGAAGTGGGCGCCGATCCTCTCCGGAGCCGTTCTCGCCACGCTGTTCCTGCCCGGCGTGATCTCGCTCGTGCCGCTGTACCTGACCATCCTGAAGATGCCGGTCATCGGCGTGAACCTGCAGAACACCTTCTGGGGAGTCTGGCTCCCGGCCGGGGCGAGCGCGTTCAACGTGATCGTTCTCAAACGGTTCTTCGACTCGATCCCGCGCGAGCTGATCGAGGCGGCCAAGATCGACGGCGCCGGCGGGATCCGCGTCTTCACGACGCTGATCATCCCGCTCTCCCGGCCGATCATCGGCGTGGTCGCGCTGCTGACGATCGTCGCGTCGTGGAAGGACTACCTGTGGCCGATGCTCGTGCTGTCGTCCCCGAACCTGCAACCAGTGTCTGTGACGCTCGCGAACATGCCGAACGGCGCGATGCCGTTCTCGGTGCAGATGGCGGCGGTGTTCCTGACGATCATCATCCCGGTCATCCTGTTCGTGATCTTCCAGAAGCAGTTCCTGCGCGGGGTCAGCTCCGCCTCCGGGCTCAAAGGATGAGCGCGCTGAACGGCCGCCGCATCCTGATCACGGGGGCGGCCGGCAGGATCGGCAGGGTCGCGACGGCGCACCTGGCCGGTCTCGGCGCCGCCGTGACGGCGATGTCCCTGGACGGCGACGCCGTGGAAGGCGCCGACCGGGTGGTCGCCGGGGACACCCGCTCGCCGGACGACGTCGCACGAGCGCTCGCCGACGTGGATGCGGTGGTGCACCTGGCCGCGCTGGCGCACCGCGACATCGCCCCCGCATACGACGTGTACAGCACCAACGTCGTCTCGACCTTCGCCGTGCTGACGCAGGCGGCGGAGCGCGGGATCCGGCGGGCGGTCGTCGCCGGGAGCATCAACAGGTACGGGCTGCCGCAGGGCATCGACTCCGGCGCGTTGCCCGCCTACCTGCCGCTGGACACGGACATCCCCACCGACGTCTCCGACTGGTACTCGCTCTCGAAGCTCAACGACGAGAACACGTCGCGCATGGTGTGGCGGCGCTGGGGCATGGATGTGGTCACCCTGCGCCTCCCCCACACCAACACACGGGAGGTGCTCGAACGGATGGCGGCGCAGCTCGCCGACGACCCGCGTCCTTCTCTCACCGAGGGATGGTCGTACCTCGACGTGCGGGACGCCGCCGCCGCCATCGGGCAGGGGCTCGCCGCCGACGTGCACGGCGCCCACGCCTTCTATCTGGCGGCGCCGACCACCATCGTGCCGTACCGCACGGACGACCTGCTCGACCGGTACGCCCCCGGACTGCTGCGCACGCGCGCGTTCGCCGGGCGGGAGGTCCCGATCGACCTCACCACCGCCGAGCGGACGATCGGCTTCCGCGCCGAGCACGAACTCGACCTGCCGACACTCGACCTTCCCGACCCCCAGTGACCACCGCCCCCGACGACTTGGAGCCCACCGTGACCGACACCTTCGCCAACCCCTGGACCCCGCGCGAAGACATCCGCATCACCTCTGTGCGCGCCATCACAACAGCTCCGGAGGGCACGGCGCTCGTCGTCGTGAAGGTGGAGACCAACGTGCCGGGGCTCTACGGCCTCGGCTGCGCGACGTTCACCCAGCGCTGGAAGGCGGTGGAGACGTTCGTGAACGACCACGTCGCCCGCCTCCTGATCGGCCGGTATCCCGGCGATATCGGCGACCTCACCCGGCTGATCTCGTTCACCGGGTACTGGCGCGGCGGCCCCGTGACCAACAACGCGGTGTCCGGTGTCGACCAGGCGCTCTGGGACATCGCGGGCAAACGGGCGGGGATGCCCGTGTACGAACTGCTCGGCGGCAAGGTCCGCGCCGCGGCCGACACCTACCTGCACGCGTCCGGCCGCACGATCGACGAGACCCTGGACGACGCGGAGCGACTGATCGAGGCAGGCCAGCGCTTCGTGCGGCTCCAGCAGTCCACACCGGGCGGCGGCGGGTACGGCGCGCCCAGCGTGCCGACCGAGTATCCGGATGCGCCGTACAAGAACGGCTGGAGCGCCCGCGACTATCTGCGCCGCACTCCTGCGCTGTTCGAGGCGGCCAGGGACCGCCTCCCCGCGAACATCGAGCTGCTGCACGACGTGCACTCCCGGCTGACCCCGAAGGACGCGATCTGGCTGGCGCGCGCCCTCGAGCCGTATCGCCTGTTCTTCCTGGAGGATGTGCTGCCGCCCGAGCACTGGGACCGTCTGCCGGAGGTGCGCGCAGCCTCCCCGCTGCCGATCGCGGTGGGCGAGCTGACGACGTCGTTCACCGACGCCGCCCGACTGATCAGCGGAGGAGGGGTCGACCTGATCCGCAGCCACGTCTCCGACATCGGCGGCCTCACCCCCGCCAAGAAGCTCGCGGACCTGGCGGAGATCTTCGGCGTGCGCACCGCCTGGCACGGACCAGGCGACACCTCGCCGATCGGCGCGGCCGCCAACGTCACACTCGACGTCGTCTCCCCGGCGTTCGGGATCCAGGAGGGCCACGTCTACAACGAGCGCACGCACGAGGTGTTCCCGGGTACGCTTCGAATCGTGAACGGATGGCTCACTCCCAACGACGCTCCTGGGTGGGGCATCGACCTCGACGAGGCCGCTGCGGCGCGCTATCCGGCCGAGCTGTCCGGCCACGACGCGTGGGCGGCGGGCGTGCGTCGTCCTGACGGCGCCCTGGAGGCCCCGTGACCGACCTGCTCGACGGAGCGACATCCACGGGGCGCTCCCCGCAGCGCACCCGCATCCAGAACTCGGGGGCTGGGCCGCGGCCCGGCGCCAACCAATACGACCTCGGCACGTTCAACGAGGCGACGATCATCGAGACCATCCGGCAGGCGGGTTCGATCAGCCGCACCGAGATCTCCGAGCGAACCGGTCTGACGCAGCAGTCGGTGTCGCGCATCCTGCGCACCCTCATCGAGCGGGGGCTGCTGGCCGAGGGCGAGCAGCTCCGCAGCGAGAAGGTCGGGAAGCCACGCACCCCTGTACGGCTGCGCCCGGAGGCCGCCCATGCGGCCGGGGTGCTGGTCGACCCCGAGCGGCTCACCTGCGTGCTCGCCGAACTCGACGGCACCGTGGTGGAGCGGCGCTCGGAGGATTTCGACGGCCAGGTCTCCCCCGAGGCGCTGGTCGAGATCATCGGCGCGCACGTCGAAGACATGGTCACGGCCTCCGGCATCGACAGGAGCACGTTCCTCGGACTGGGCGTCGCGACGCCGGGACCGATCACCAACGGCGGCGACCTGCTCGAACTGCCGCTCTCACGCGCCTGGCGGAACGTCCCCCTGCGCCGGATGCTGGCCGAGCGACTGCACTGCGGGGTCATTGTCCAGAAAGACGGCGAGGCCGCCGCCATCGGCGAGCGCTGGATCGGGCAGAACAGCAGGGCGAGCGACTTCGTCTACCTCTACTTCGGCACCGGCATCGGCTCCGGGCTCGTGCTGAACGGCGACATCTATCGCGGCACCAGTTCCAACGCGGGCGAGTTCGGCCAGCTCGCCGCCATCCAGATCGGCCAGCTCGACGACCTCGGCCGGCCGACACTGGTGCGCGAGTGCAATCCGACCACGGCCATCCCGGAGATCGCGCTGGAGCTCGGCTACGGCGGTCCGGCCAGGACGTATGCGGAGATGTGCCGCGAGGTCGGCCGCGGCGTTCCGGAGGCTGTGGCGGCCGCGCACCGGGTCGCCGACGTGATCGCGCGCGGCGCCGTCGGGCTGATCGACCTCCTCGACCTGCCGCTCATGGTGGTCGGCGGTCCGGCATTCGAGCCGGAGCTCCGCGACATCGTGCTGACGGCCCTGGATGCGGCCGTCAACAGTGTTCCGACCGCCCGCAGTGCTCGCCACGTCGCCGTCGAACTCTCGGTGCTGGAGGACACGGCCGGAGCGATCGGTGCGGCGTCCTCGATCTTCCACGGCTCCTTCGCCCCCTCGGTGCGATCGATGACGGGACCGCGTCCGTGGTGACGCTGACCTCCGCCACGACCCGGGCCGTGATCGGCGTCCTGGGAGCCGCCGTGCTCACCCTGGCCGACAGGGCGACAGAGACCGACTACCTCCTGCGCACGCCGTGGGCCGACGAGGACTGGACGGACGACCATCCGTCGCCGTCGACCTCCGAGACCTGGCACCGGCGATACCCTGGCGGCTGGCACACCCTCCTCCCGAACGCGGGAGAGGGCAGGGAGAGCGGCGGCGTCGCCCACCCGTTCCACGGCGAAGCCGCCTGGCGACGCTGGCGCGTCGAGGCGGCGGACGAGAACTCGTGCAGGCTGGGCGTGCTGCTGCGCACCGTCCCCCTGGCTGTGACGCGCACGTTCACGCTCGTCGACGGCGCGTTGACAGTGGAACAGACGGCCGTCAACGTCTCCCCCGTCCCGGTGAGCATCACCTGGACGGAGCATCCGGTGCTCGGCGAGGTGTTCGTCTCCCCCGCGACCACGGTGGACCTCGCCGGCCGACGCCTCGACCTCGACTTCCCCGCCGACGGCGTCTCCGGCGGCGGCTTCCGCACGGAGCCGTCCGGCGCACTCGGCTCCGCGGTCGTGCACAACCCGGAGACGGGGGCGTTCGCCCGCCTCGACTGGGATCCGGAGCTGTTCCCGTTCGCGCACGTCTGGCAGGAGCACCGCACGGAGCACTTCCCGTGGTGGGGCGCCGTGTCCGGCTTCGCGATCGAACCGGCCAGCCGTGAGTACTGGCCGGACGGCGAAGCGCTCGGTCCGTTGGTCGTGGAGGCCGGGTCGGAACTCTCCACCCGGTTCACCCTGCAGGTGGGTCTCGGCGCCGAGGCGGACCCCTCAGAGCGCGGCAGCCGCGTCGGCACAGTGCCGAGCCACCTGTCGAACGCGTAGCCGGCCATCAGGCCGACCGTCAGCTGGTGCCGAGGTTGGCGATCACCTGCTTGGCGAGCGCGACGAGCTGGACCTTGGTCGGAGCGGCACCGTTCGTGTCTGCCCCCGCGCCGACCTGAAGCCAACCGGAGTCGGTCACCACGTTGAGCGCACCGTTCGGCGCCCAGAACGCGGCCTGGCCGACGCCGGACTGCGCGGAGGCATCACTGCCGCGCAGGTGCTGCAGATAGGTCGCACCGCCGGGGAGCACGCCGATGGAGATGCTCGTGTCTCCGCCGTCCTCGACCCAGTCACACCAGTACGACCCGACCTGGTGGCCGATGTCGAAGGTCGAACCCGAGTACTCACCGTCGTCCGATTTCGCCACGTGGGTAGTGCCGACGCCGGTCGTCGACGACAGCTGCGCCGTCGTCGCGAGCCCGTCGCAGGTCGTAGCGCCACGGAGCGCGGGGCTCGGCGGTTGCCAAACCGGCGCGGGCGCGGGGAGCGCCGCGACCACCGCGTAGCTCTGGGCGAGCATCGCATCCACGGCCGACCGCACCGCGTCGGTCGATGCGGTGCTGCTGTGGACCGTCCCGACGAGTCCATACCCCGGCAGCAGCGCGTGGAAGCCGCACAGGATGACGGGGTCGCCCTGACAGGTCGTGTACGCCTCAGGACCGACCGCCGACGCGGTGTCCTGCGACCCGACGGCCTCACCGGTGCGATAGGCCTGGAACCCGGCCTCGGTGGCGCCGGGGACGACGGAGATCGTCACGGCCGGTCCTTGGTAGGTGGTCGGGTCGTCCGTCGACCACGTGCAGGTGAGGACGCCCATCCGCTCATCGGCGTAACTCGTTGGGCTCGCGCCCGGCGCGAACGAGGATACGGGCAGGTGCGTGCCTGCAGACTGGTCCAGCAGCGCCTGCGTCGTGAGCGCATCGCAGGTGGTCTGCACGCGGACACTCGGCACGGCTGCCGTCGTCGCGGTCGGCGACGGCGTCGGTGTCGCGATCGCCGTGGTCTGCGGCGCTGCCGGCGCTGGTTGCGCGCATCCGGTGAGTGTGATGGCCAGAGCCGCTGCGACGGCGACGATCAGGATGGACGCCGACGATTTCTTCATATATTCCCCCCGGAGTATGCGAGCGCGTGAGGCGCTGCGGTCAGCGTACAGCGCGGAGTCGCTTCCTGCCCTGGTGGATGCAGAACCGTTATTTGAGCGACCGCTGCATCAGCACCGTGCCGAGCCACCTGTCGAACTTGTAGCCGACCCTGCCCATCCGGCCGATCTCGGTGAAGCCGAAGTTCTCGTGCATCTTGATCGACGCCTCCGCGCCCTTGTCGGCGATGACGGCGATCATCTCCTTGAGCCCTGCCGCCTTCGAGCGGTCGATGAGCTCCTGCATCAACACAGGTCCGAGGCCCTTGCCTGTGGAGGCGGCGCCCAGGTAGATCGAGTTCTCGACCGTGAACCGGTACGCCCGCTTCTGCTTCCACGGGGACACGAGCGCATAGCCGAGGATCTGGCCGTTCGGGGAGACGGCGACGATGAACGGCATGTTCAGCTTGTGCAGGTAGGCGAATTTGCTCTTCCACTCGCGCAGCGTCATCGCGTCCTCGTCGAACGTGACCGTGCTGTTGGCGACGTAGTGGTTATAGATCTCGCGGACCCAGGGAAGATCGGCGGGGACCGCATCCCGGATCGCATAGTCGAACGGCGCCTCGGCGGGCTCCGTCTTCCTCAGGTGCCGCGGCAGCTCCCTGCGCGGCTGGTATTCCTCTTCAAGCACGGAACAAGCCTACGCGCGCTGCATTTCGTGTGCGTTACAGCCTGGCTACTGTTCGAGCGACCAGTCGACGGGCTGAACACCGCGCTGCACGAGTTCCGCGTTCGCCCGCGAGAACGGACGGGAGCCGAAGAACCCGCGCGACGCGGACAGCGGGCTCGGATGCGCAGACACGATCGACGGGTTGCCGCCGAGCAGCGGCGTCAACGTGCGCGCATCGTTGCCCCACAGGATGGACACGAGCGGCGTCCCCCGCTCCACCAGGCAACGGATGGCGTGCTCGGTGACCGCCTCCCAGCCCTTCCCGCGATGCGACGCGGGCTCCCCCGGCCGCACCGTCAGCACCCTGTTGAGCAGCATCACGCCGTGCTCGGACCAGGCGCTCAGGTCGCCGTGCGGCGGAGGGGTGACGCCGAGGTCGTCGCGCAACTCGCGGTAGATGTTCTGCAGACTGCGCGGGATCGGGCGAACGTGACGCTCGACCGCGAACGAGAGGCCGATCGGATGCCCGGGCGTCGGATACGGGTCCTGCCCGACTATCAGCACGCGAACTTCCGACAGCGGAGCGCGGAACGCGCGCAGCACGTTGTCTCCGGACGGCAGGTACGGACGCCCGGCGGCGACCTCGGCGCGCAGGAACGAGCCCATCGCGGCGATGCGGTCGGCCACCGGAGCGAGCGCGGCCGACCAGCCGGGATCCATGGATCCGTCGGCGGCCAGCTCGGCGAGCGACTTCGGCACGTCCACCCAGGATGCGGCGCTCAGGATGCGGCGCTCAGGCGCCGGCCGTGACGGGCGGCAGGGCCGACCACGGGAAGGTGATCCACCGGTCGGTTCGCCGCCAGACGAAGTCGGGGTCGAGCACGGTGCGCGGCTTCGAGTACAGGCACACGGTGCGCACCTCGGCGCCGGAGGCGGCGATCAGGTCGACGACCATGGCGAGCGTCCTCCCGGAGTCCGACACGTCGTCGACGAGCAGGACGCGCTTGGAGTTCAGTGCGCTCTGGTCGAGCATCGGCGGCAGCACGACGGGCTCCGGCAGCCGCTCGTCGACCCCGGTGTAGAACTCGACGTTCAGCGCGCCGCACGACTTGATGCCGAGCGCGTAGGACATCGCCCCGGCAAGAAGAAGGCCGCCGCGGGCGATCGCGACGACCAGATCCGGCTCGAAACCCGACTCGACGACCTCACCCGCCAAATGCCGGGAGGCTTCACCGAATTCGAGCCAGCCGAGAACCTCCCGTTCCGTCTCCTGGAGTACGGCTGATCCTGAGTCGTCGAGTTCGCCTGCCATCCTTCTACCGTAGCGGCCAGCCCCGCTGTTAGCATCCAGAAATGGAGTCGGTGAGGACAGGGACGGGGCGCCGCGGCGCCGTTGCGATCGGCGTGACGGCGGGGCTGATCGGCTGGCTGGCGTTCGTCGAGGTGACCAGCGGAATTCTGCAGGGATACTACGTCCCGCTGATCTCCGACGTGGTCGAGCACCTCGGCATCCACGACGCCGACTACAACTGGTTCGAGGCGGCCCAACTGCTGCTGTCCGCGCTTGTGGTGCCGGTGCTCGCGAAGCTCGGCGACATGTTCGGGCACAAGCGCATCCTGTTGATCGCCACGGTGCTCACCGCACTGTCGACCTGGGCGCTCGCCTTCTCCAGCAACTTCACCACCTTCCTGATCGCGTTCGCGCTGCAAGGCTTCTACGTCGTCTGGCTTCCGTTGGAGGTCGCACTGATCTTCGATCGCGGCCGCCGCACGGGGACAGCCGCCTCGCAGACCCGCAGGGCGGCAGGGCTGCTCGTCGTCGCCCTGGAGGCCGGGGCGATCGTCGGCGCGATCGGCGCGGGGCTGCTCTTCGAGGCGTTCGGCGGCAACGTGACACTGACGCTGATCGTCCCCGCCATCGCGGTGACGCTCGTCTTCTTCGCCATCCTGTTCGGCGTGCCGGAATCCGAGTCCGTCCCCGGCCGCCGATTGGATGCGGTGGGCTTCACCATCCTGACTCTCGGCCTGCTGCTCATCACCTCCGGCCTCACGTTCCTGCGCCTCAACGGCGTCGGCACCTGGTGGGTGTGGGCGCTGATCGCCGTCGGCATCCTCACGTTCATCCCGTTCGGCCGGTGGGAGCTCAAGCAGGACGACCCCGCCATCGACCTGCGCGTGCTGCGGCGCCCCAACATGTGGCCGGTGCAGCTTACGGCCGGGCTCATCGGCATCAGCCTGCTGGGCGCCCAGGCGCCGCTCAGCACGTTCGCCGGAACCGACCCCGTCAACGGATACGGGCTCGGTCTCTCGGCCGGTCAGCGCAGCATCCTGATCGGCGCTTACCTGATCTCGATGATCGTCGGCGCCGTGCTGTTCCCGATCGTGTCGTCGTGGCTGACGCCGCGGGTGACGCTGATCGTGGCCGCCTTCCTGGTGGGCATCGGCTACCTGCTGTTCCTGCCGTTCCACTTCGAGACGTGGCAGGTGTTCACCAACATGGCCATCGCGGGCATCGGCTCCGGCGCACTGGTCGGGGCGCTCCCCGCCGCTGCCGCCGCTGCCGCTCCTCGCGGCCAGACCGGGATCGCGACCGCCCTCACCAACACGACGAAGACCATCGGAGGCTCGTTCGCCTCCGCCGTGTTCGGCGTCGTGCTGCTGACCGGAGCGGCGACCGTCACCGCGACGGCCGCCAGCCTGTTCGGCTACATGCTCGTCTGGACGATCTGCGGAGTCGGCGCCATCGTCGCGGCCGTGCTGCTCTTCTTCGTCCCCAAGCTCGCGTTCGCGGACACCGAAACGGATGCGGGCACCCCCGAAATCATCGCCGCGGAGTCACCGGTGGTCTGACATGGATGCACACCTCCCCCCGACCGTTTCGGAAGCGCTCACCCGCTTCCTCCTCGAACAGGCCACGATCGCGCCGGGGCTGGTGAGCCGCGCGGTCGTCACCGGATCGGCCGTGACAGACGACTGGCACGACGGCGTGAGCGACATCGACGTGGTCTTCGTCGTCACCCGCGACCCGCTCCCCGAGCTGGACCTGCTCGCCGGACTGCACGCCGCCTCCCAGCCCCACATCGACGGCGTCTACCTCACCGAGTCGGAGATCGCGCGCGGGCCGGACTCGCTGGAGACCGCGCCCCAGGTGATCGAGGGCGTGCTCGTGTCGGCGCAGGCCGGGGCTCAGCTCAGCTGGGTGACCTGGCGTGAGCTCGAGTACGGGGTGCAGGGCGTCCCGGATGGAGGGGACGTGATCTGGTCGCCCGTCGCCGACCGGCATCCGGATGCCGCAGCCGGCTCCATCGCGTTCTCCCGAGCCAACCTGCTCGAATACTGGGAGCCGTTCGGCGACCGCGTCGTCGCCGAACTGGCGGGGCGCGCGCCGGACTCCCCCGTGCGATCCGAGACGGTGCGCTGGGTGGCGCTCGGACCCGCGCGCCTGGTCGCGACCGTGCAGACCGGCGAGATCATCTCGAAGACCGCCGCCGCCGCGTTCGCCGCCGAGCGCTGGCCGGAGCACGCCGACCTGCTGCGCAGGGCCGTGCTCGACCGCGCGGGCGACCGTCAGCGCTTCGTCGTTGCCGACGCGCTCCAGGCCGTCGCACTCCTCCGCGCCTGCGTCGACGCGGCGCGCGCCTGAGACGCGCCTCCCGTCCCGTCGCGGCCGCCCGGTTCCGCCACGCCTGTCCCGTCACAAACGAGTGGTCCCGAATTGCCGTGCGCACTTTGTGCACGCGGCCATTCGGGACCACTCGATTCTGGAAGCTGGGACAGCGGGATACGCGGGGTGGCGCAGACTACGCGCGCGCGGCCTCCACGACCGAGCGGGCGGCGGTCAGGCCGGCCTGCAGGTCCGCCTTCAGGTCGTCGATGTTCTCGAGGCCGACCGAGAGGCGCACGAGGCCCGGCGTGACACCGGCGGTGAGCTGCTGCTCCGGGGTGAGCTGCGAGTGCGTGGTCGACGCCGGGTGGATGACCAGGCTGCGCACGTCGCCGATGTTGGCGAGGTGGCTGAACAGGGTGAGGTTGTCGACGAGGGCGCGGCCCGCATCCACACCGCCCTTGAGCTCGAACGACAGCACGGCGCCGACGCCCTTGGGGGCGTACTTGTTGGCGGCCGCATACCAGGGGCTGGTGGGCAGTCCGGAGTAGTTGACCGTGGCCACATCCGGGTGGTTCTCGAGGAACTCAGCGATCTCCTGCGCGTTCTGCACGTGGCGCTCGACACGCAGCGAAAGCGTCTCGATGCCCTGGATGAGCTGCCAGGCGCTGGCCGGCGCGATGGCGGCGCCGAGGTCGCGGAGCAGCTGGACGCGCGCCTTGATGATGTACGCGAGACCGTCACCGACCGCCGCCGTGTAGACCGCGCCGTGGTACGACGGGTCCGGCTGGGTGAGGCCGGGGAACTTCTCGGCGTTTCCGGACCAGTCGAACTTGCCGCCGTCGACGACCACGCCGCCGATGACCGTTCCGTGACCGCCGAGGAACTTGGTGGCCGAGTGCACGACGATGTCCGCACCGTGCTCGAACGGGCGGATGAGGTACGGGGTCGCGATGGTGTTGTCCACGATCAGCGGAACGCCGGACTCGTGCGCGACATCGGCGACGAGGGCGATGTCGAGGATGTTGATCTTCGGGTTCCCGATGGTCTCCGCGAAGAACAGCTTCGTGTTCGGGCGGACGGCGCGACGCCACTCGTCGGCGTCGTCCTGGTTCTCCACGAAGGTCGTCTCGATGCCGAGCTTGGCGAGCGTGTACTTGAAGAGGTTGTACGTTCCACCGTAGATCGAGCTGGAGGAGACGATGTGGTCCCCCGCCTGCGCGATGTTCAGGATGGCGAACGTGGAAGCGGCCTGACCGGAGGCGACGAGCAGCGCGCCCGTTCCGCCTTCGAGCGCTGCGACGCGCTCCTCGACGACAGCCTGCGTCGGGTTCTGGATGCGCGTGTAGATGTTGCCGAACTCGGCGAGCGCGAACAGGTTCTTGGCGTGCTCAGCGTTGTTGAACACGTACGACGTGGTCTGGTAGATCGGGGTGGCGCGGGCGTTCGTCACCGGGTCCGGAGCTGCTCCGGTGTGGATCTGCTTGGTCTCGAACTGCCAGTCGGCGGCGTCGGTCATGGCTCACTCCTTCGGGTGGATGGGTGTCGAGCGGTCTGCCACCGCCGTCGAATACAGGCTAGATGCGCCGCGCCCAGCGGGCAACGCGCGTGCAACATGCCGTAATCCGTGAAGAATAGGCGCATGAGTGCGAGACGGGTCGTTGTGACGGGTGCCAGTTCGGGGATCGGGGAGGCCGCCGTGCGGCTGTTCAGGGCGAACGGCTGGGAGGTGGTCGGGGTCGCGCGCCGCGCCGACCGGCTCGCCGCCATCGCCGCCGAGACCGGGGCCGAGGTGTTCGCCGCCGACCTCACCAAGCAGGACGACGTGGATGCGCTCCGCGCGCACCTGGAGGCGACCGGCCCCATCCACGCCCTCGTCAACAACGCCGGGGGCGCCCTCGGGCTCGACTCCGTCGAGAAGTCGTCCATCGACGACTGGGTATGGATGTACGAGATCAACGTCATCGCGACCAAACGGGTCATCACCGCGCTGCTCCCCCTGCTGCGTGCGGGGGCGGCGGCGACAGGGCACGCGGACATCCTGAACCTCACCTCGATCGCCGGGCACACCGCCTACGTGGGCGGCGGCGGCTACAACGCGGCCAAGTTCGCCGAGCACGCCCTCACCGAGGTGCTGCGGCTCGAACTGAACGGCGAGCCCATCCGCGTGATCGAGGTCGCCCCCGGCATGGTGGCGACGGAGGAGTTCTCCCTCGTCCGGTTCGGCGGAGACAAGGAGAAACGGGATGCGGTCTATGCGGACGTTCCGGAGCCGCTGACCGCGGAGGACGTCGCGGCGACCATCGTGGATGCCCTGGAGAGACCCAGGCACGTCGACCTCGACCTGATCGTGATCAAACCGGTTGCGCAGGCCGCGCCGTACCGATTCCACAAGGGCGAGCTGCGGGTCAGCGGCGACTGACATGACCGGCGACGAACGGCGGACCCGCTGGGAGAACAGGACGGCGTGGCCGCTTCTCGTCGCCAGCGTCCTGTTCCTGATCGCGTACTCGTGGTCGATCCTGGAGCCGAAGAGCCCGGCCTGGCTGGCGACGACGCTCGACGTCGTGCTGTTCGTCGTCTGGACGGCGTTCTTCGTCGACTACGTCGTGCGGCTGAGCCTCAGCAGCAGGAAGTGGCTGTTCGTCAGGAAGAACCCGATCGATCTGGCGTCCGTGCTGTTCCCCGTCGCCCGGCCGTTCCGGCTGCTCCGGGAGCTGCACCGCATCCCGTTGCTGCGCGGCCGGTCGCCGTCGCACGTGCGCAGGCGTGTGCTGATCGTTGCCGGCTCCTCCGTCGTGCTGTTCGTCTACGTGATCGCCCTCGCGGTGTATCAGGTGGAACGGGATGCGCCGCACGCCACGATCGTCAGCTTCGGCGACGCGGTGTGGTGGGCCTGCGTCACGATGGCAACGGTCGGCTACGGCGACTTCGTCCCCATCACGGTGCCCGGCCGCATCCTGGCCGTGATCCTGATGCTCGGCGGCGTGGCGATCGTCGGTACGGCGAGCGCGACGATCGTCTCGTACATCACCGAGCAGTCGCAGCGTCTCCGTCCGCCTGGTGCGCACGATGACCACGAGAACGGCCGCGACCGCCGCCATGAACCCGAGGCGGACCCGGACCACGTGCCGCCCGCGTAACACAGACCGCGCTCCCGGTCCGGTCGGCCAGTATGGAGACATGGAGTGGCAGACATCCGCCGATACGGCCCCGTCGAGTTTCATCACGGACGCCCAAGCGAGGTCGCTCCTCGGCAAGCCGCCGGCGAGCGGCGCCTGGAAGGAATCCGATCCGGCCGGTTCGCGGTCGTTCGCAGGGATCGGCGAGTTCACCTTCGAGAGCGGCGAGAGCATCCCGTATGTGCGGATCGCCTACGAGACCTGGGGCACGCTCTCAGCGGAACGGGACAACGCCGTGCTGGTGCTGCACGCCCTCACCGGCGACAGCCACGCGGTGGGCAGCTCCGGACCTGGACACCCGACCGCCGGGTGGTGGCAGGGCATCATCGGTCCTGGCAAGGCGATCGACACGGACCGGTTCTTCGTCGTCGCGCCCAACATGCTGGGGGGCTGCCAGGGGACGACCGGGCCTGCCTCCATCGCTCCGGACGGCACGGAGTGGGGTCCGCGGTTCCCGTTCACGAGCATCCGGGATCAGGTGAACGCGCAGGCCGCATTCGCGGACGAGCTCGGCATCGACCGCTGGGCAGGCGTGGTCGGCGGCTCGATGGGCGGGATGCAGGCCCTGGAGTGGGCGGTCAGCTACCCGGAGCGCGTCGAGCGGCTCGCGGTGATCGCCGCCCCGCCGTTCTCGACGGCCGACCAGGTCGCGCTCAACTCCGTGCAGATCGAGGCGGTGCGCACGGACCCGCTGTTCCGCGGGGGCCTCTACTACGACGCCGGCGACGGGAACGGCCCGCACCAGGGGCTCGCGCTCGCCCGCCGGATGGCGCTGATCAACTACCGCAGCCCGTCGGAGCTCAACGCGCGGTTCGAGCGCACCTGGCAGAGTGAGATCAGCCCGCTCGGCGACAACGGGCGCTTCGCCGTCGAGTCGTACCTCGACTTCCACGGCAACAAGTTCACCAGGCGGTTCGACGCGAACAGCTACATCGTGCTCGTGCAGGCGATGAACTCGCACGATGTCGCCCGCGGCCGAGGAGGATTGGCGGCAGCGCTTTCCCGCGTCACCGCCCGCACGCTGGTGGTCGGCATCGACAGCGACCGGCTGTTCCCCGTCGAAGGCCAGGAGAAGATCGCCGCGTACCTCCCGTCCACCATCGACGGAACAGAGCCGGTCGTAATAGAGTCGGACTTCGGGCATGACGGTTTTCTCATCGAGGACGATGCCGTCAGCGAGCAGCTGCGCAGGCTCTTCGCCGCCTGAGCCGAACGGAGGAGAATGTCGCGCATCCAGAAGGAGCGTGATCGACTCCTCGCAATCACGGCGAGGAACGTCGGCCTCACGGCGACCGCGACCTCCCTGTTCTGCCTGAGCGTTCCCGGCACGCTGCCGCTGCCGCTGTATCTCGCGGCCGTGGTGTTGCTCGCCTGTCTGGCTTACGCCCAGTTCCAGCTCGTGACGCTCGCGCGCACGACGCTCTGGGTGACGGTGATCGTCATCGCGGGCGCCGCCATCGTGCTGCTCAACCTGCTCCCGGATGCTCCACTCGGCCCTGCGGCGCTCAGCGCGGTCGGAATGCTGGCCGGCGCAGCGGTGGCGAGCGTCGCGATCCCGACGGTGACGTCGCGCCCACGCGTCGGACTGCTGATCGCCGCCTCCGTCGTCACCCTCGTCGCCGAGTCGGCCACCCTCGTCCTGAGCGGCTCGCAGCTGTCCGAGCCTCTCCTGTTCACGGTCGCCGGCTGGGTCGCGCTGACGGCGACGGGCGTGTGGCTGTCCCGCACCGTTCCGAGGACACTGACGCGCATCTCGACGATGAGCCGCGCATACCGGGTGGAACGCCAGGCGAGCGAAACCGAGGCGCGCCGCCGCCAGGGAGCGAGACTCCTGCACGACACGGTGCTGGCGACCCTCACCCTGCTCGCGCACTCCGGGGTCGGCGTCAGCGCGAGCGCGCTCCGCGAGCAGGCAGGAGAGGATGCGGCGCTGCTGCGGCAGCTGCGGCTCGGCTTCACCCCAGACCCGACGCGCTCCGGCGACTACAAACTCAAACCGGTCGAGGAGTCGACGCTCGGCAACACGCTCGAATCGGTCAAGCAGCGCTTCCGCCGGATGGGTCTCGAAGTGAACTGGCACGGCTCCGGCCAGGTGCTCCTGCCGAGCGACGTCCTGGATGCCTTCCTGCTCGCCCTCGGCGAATGTCTGGAGAATGTGCGCAGGCACTCCGGCGTCAACGAGGCTCACGTCACGATCACGGACGACGAGACGACCGTGCGTGCGATGGTGACCGACGCAGGCAAGGGCTTCGACGTGACGAGCATCGAGCAGGGCAGGCTCGGCTTCACCGAGTCGATCGTCGCCAGGCTGCGCGACGTTGGAGGCAATGCCCGGCTCTTCTCCTCCCCCGGCAGCGGAACGACCGTGGTCCTCGAGGTGCCGAAATGAGCCGCGTGGCAGAACAGACGGTCCCCCGCCGAGTCGGAAGCGACAGCGAGCGCGACGCACTCGGTCGCGCCAGGCTCGACATCGGCTTCAACGTCGCCGCCTTCGCACTCATCGCGTACCAGCTCGCCGTGATGCTGATGAACACGAGCGCATACGCCAACCTGCCGCTCAGCCTGATCGCCTGGGCCGGTCTCCTCGCAACGCTCGTGGTGGCCGTCGCCGTCCGCCCCCGGCTGCCGGACGAGCTCCCCAATTGGATGTTCTACTCCGCCATCGGGGTCTGGGCTGCGGTGGTGCTCCTCGACCTCGTCGGCACGTGGGGGCCAGGCGACTCCGGCGCTCAGCCGACCGCGGCCGTCGCCGTCGGCTCCGCGTTGCTGCTCTGCGTCGCGGCGCGTCCCCCAGCGGACATCGTCATCGCCTCCATCTGCCTGGGCGTCGTGCTCGCTGCCGCGTTCGTCCTCCGCGGGCAGCACGACCTGTCCGCGCTCGGACCGGCGTTCGTCACCATCGCACTGAGTGTCGCCCCTCCGCTGCTCGGGGTTCAGATCGTGCGCTCCCTGCGCACCCTCATTCAGTTGGAGCTCGACCTCGTGCAGGTGCAGAGCACGGTCTCCTCCCCCGGCTACGCAGTGGGAATGCTGGCATCGGAAGAGCTCGCCAGACTCGACCTCGCGGCCGAGCGGCTCCTCGACGGCGTCGCCAGCGGTCGCACGCCCCTCCCGCTGGACGAGGAGACAGCCTCGACGGCCGCGAGCATCGCGACGGAGCTGCGTCTGCACCTCATCCAGGGCCGCAAGGAGACCTGGCTTTACCACGCCGTGACGGAGTCCGCCCTGCTCGGACCGGCCGTGACCCTGACCGACAGCGACGGGCTCGCCGCCGGCCTGACCCGCGATCAGCGCGACGGACTGCTCACCGCGGTGTGGCTCCTGATCAGCGACCCTGTGCGCCAGGGTGCGTCGCAGCCGCGCAGTCTGACACTCGACCTGAACCGTCCCAGCGCGCCAGAACACGGCGACCCCCCTCCGGGTGCCAGAATATCCATCGTGATCTCGACCACCGGTGTGCCGCGAAACGGGGTAGACCCTGCCACGTGGCAAGCTATCCGTAAGGTGGGCCGGTACGTCGAGACCTTCTCGGGCTCGACGCTGCGCGTCGAGATCACCAGCGTGAGTGACAGTTCCGCCGATCTCGTCTGACCGTAACTCCGTCGGTTCCCCCCTAACCGTCAAGAAAGGCAGCCCGTGACCGAGGCACCTCCCATCAGAATCGCGATCGTCGACGATCACAAGATGCTGCTCGGGGCACTCACCGAATGGATCCGGAGCGCCGCAGACGACATCCGCATGGTCGCGGCCGTCGCCAGCTGGCCGGAGCTGCTCACACATCCCGAGTTCCCTGTCGACGTCGTCCTGCTCGACCTCGATCTCAAAGACAACATCCCCGTGTCGCTGAAGCTGTCGACACTGAAGACGACCGGTGTCCGCACCGTTCTCATGAGCACGTACTCCGAGCCGGCCGTCGTACGCGAGGCCATCGCGGCCGGCGCGCTCGGCTACCTCGTCAAGAGCGAGGACGCGGAGATGATCGTCGAGGCGATCCGCGCCGCACGCAAGGGAGAGTCGTTCATCTCGGCCGAGCTCGACCTCGCGCTGAACTCCGGCGAGGTCGGCGGCGCCCCGAAGCTGAGCGCCCAGGAGCGCCGCGTCATGGCGCTGTACGGCGCAGGCGAGCCGGTGAAGGCCGTCGCGTTCCAGCTCGGCATCTCCGACGAGACGGCGAAGAGCTACCTCAAGCGCATCAGGGAGAAGTACCGCGTCGCCGGCTACGACGTCGGCACCAAGGTCGCCCTGCGCAAGCGCGCCATCCAAGACGGCATCCTGCTGCAGAACGACTAGCTCCTGTTCCCCTGACGGGGGCACCGCTCGTGCAAAAAGTGCGGTGCGCTGGCCTGCGACCGCACTTTCGGCACGAATCGCGCGGCAGGTGACCGGGATAGGATCTCGGTCATGTCACGTTCGTCCACCTCCGCCACCGTCGGCGATGTGCTGGCCGAGCTAGCGGCGCTCGAAGACCCGAAGGTCAGGGCGGTCAACGAGCGTCACGGCGACGACCACGGGGTCAACCTCACGAAGCTGCGCGCCGTCGCGAAACGCGTCGGGGCCGACCAGGAGCTCTCCGGCGAACTCTGGGACACCGGGGAGACCCCTGCCAGGCTCGTCGCCATCCTGATCGGCCGCCCGCGCGAATACACCGCGGCCGATCTGGATGCGATGCTCAGGGACGCGCGCGTGCCGAAGGTGCACGACTGGCTCCTCTCCTACGTCGTCAAGAAGAGTCCGCACGTCGAAGAGCTGCGCGTCAGCTGGTTCTCAGACGACGATCCTGTTGTGGCGAGCGCCGGCTGGAAGCTCACGAGCGACCGGGTGGCGACCGCTCCGGACGGCCTCGACCTCCCCGGCCTCCTCGACACGGTGGAGGCGGAGCTGGTGGACGCCCCCGACCGGCTGCAATGGGATATGAACGGGGTTCTGGCGACCATCGGCATCCACCGGCCGGAGCTGCGCGCACGCGCCATCGCGATCGGCGAACGACTCGAAGTGCTCAAGGACTATCCAACGCCGCCGGGCTGCACGTCGCCGTTCGCTCCGCTCTGGATCGCGGAGATCGTGCGCCGAACAGAGGGCGCCCCGGCCTGACGCGTCCTGCGCGCGGCGCCCCGCGCCCGGCGCCCCGCGCCGGTCAGTCGACGGGCACTGGGTCCGGGTGCTGAGCGTGCACGACGCCGGTGTCGACGCCGCGTCGCTCCCTGGAGCGGTCGATCGAGAACGACACGACCGCGAGTGCGATGCCGGCGACGCAGAGGATCGCGCCGACCACGATCGGCGACAGGTAGCCGAACCCGGCCGCGATGGTGAGGCCGCCGAGGTATGCACCCGCCGCGTTCGCGATGTTGAGCGCCGAGTGGTTGAGGGCGGCGGCGATCGACTGGCTCTCGTGCGCCACATCCATCAGCCTGGTCTGGATGGTCGGGGACATCGCGCTGCAGGCGGCGGCGATCACGAACAGCGAGACGAGCAGGCCGACCACGTTCGACGCGGTGACGTACAGCGCGCCGAGCCCGAACAGCAGGATGACGAAGAAGGAGAGCATCCCGCGCTTGAGGGCGCGGTCGGCGACGCGTCCGCCGACGAGGTTGCCGACGGTCATACCGAGGCCGATCAAGATGAGGACGAGCGGCACAGAGGACGCGCTGAGCCCGGTGACCGTGGTGACCATCGGCGCCACGTAGGTGTACACGGCGAAGAACCCGCCGAAGCCGATCGCGCCGATCAGAAGCGCCAGCCACACCTGCAGGCGGCTGAACGCCTTCAGCTCGTTGGCCATCGTGGCCTTCGGGTTGCCCGGCTGCCACGGCACCAGCATCGCGACCGCCAGGAAGGTGAGCGCGAAGATCGCCGCGACGACGAGGTAGGCCGAACGCCAGCCCTGCGTCTGCCCGAGCCAGGTGATGAGGGGGACGCCGATCACGTTCGCGATGGTCAGGCCGGAGAGCACGAACGCCACACCCTGCCCGCGCTTGCCCGGCCCCATCAGAGAGGCGGCGACCAGGGAGGCGATCCCGAAGTATGCGCCGTGCGGCAGGGCGCTGAGGAAGCGGGCGACGAGCACCAGCTGGAAAGTGGGCGCGAGCGCAGACGCCACCGTGCCGAGCGTGAAGGCGACCAGCAGCCAGAGCAACAGCTGCTTGCGCGGCAGCCGGGCGGCGAACGCGGCGATGGTCGGCGCCCCCACCACGACGCCGAGCGCATAGGCGGAGATCGCCCACCCGGCCTGCGCGTTCGCCTCGGCGGGCGATGCCGCGTAGACGGCGGGCAGGAGGTCGTGCGCGATGTTGGGCAGCAACCCCATGGCCACGAACTCGGTCGAGCCGATGCCGAAGCCGCCGAGGGCGAGCGCCAGCAGCGCGAGGCGCGTGCGCGCAGGGGTCAGGACGGGCGTGGAGGTCTTCGTGGCGTCGGCGGCGCTCACGCGCGGGTTCCGGAGGGGGTCTGCTTCACCCGGATAGTTTATATCGAATCGTTTCGATCAGATGTACGGCCGGGAACGAACTCGTCCCGCAGCCCCTCGAACTCGCTGAACAGCTCGTCCGTCGCCTCCTGATCGTCCTCCTCCTGGCCGGCGACACCGGTGCGGATCGCGCCGACCACTGCAACGATCACGAACCCGAGCAGCGGACCGATGATCAGGATCGCGGCGACGGCGACCACGGGCCAGTACAGGTAGAACGCCACGAAGACCGACAGCACCCAGTCGGAGATGGTCACGGCGTCACGCCTCGCGGTCGAGGGCGGCTTCGAGCCGCTCGACCTTGCCGGTCAACTCCCCGGTGTGCCCCGGCCGGATGTCGGCCTTCAGCACGAGCGAGACCCTGGTGCCGAACACACCGACGGCGTCCGTCGCGCGCCGGACGACATCGAAGACCTCGTCCCACTCGCCCTCGATGGTGGTGAACATCGCATCCGTGTGGTTCGGCAGGCCGGACTCACGCACGATCCGCACGGCCGCAGCCACCGCGTCGTGCACGGAGGCGTCCGCTCCCTCTCCCCCGCTCGGTGCGACCGAGAACGCGACCAGCATGATTCCTCCTCGCGCGGCGACGTCGTCCTCGCGCCGCGTCTACAGCCTAGCCACCGAGTCGTCCGCCGGCTCCTGCGTCTTCTCCCTGAATGGCCACGCGTGCGCCGGCACGGAGTCCCCGTCGGCCTCCCCGCCGCGCGGCCCCCGCCACAGTGCCCAGATCGCCCAGCCGAGCAGCACGAAGTACAGGAGGTTGCGCACGGTGAGCACCGCGACCATCGCCGGCTGCACGCTTAGCAGGAAGTCGTAGAGGTACGGGTAGAACAGCTGGGTGAACGCGGCCGTCACCATGACCAGGATGGCCGGGATGCGGAACCCCCGGCCCTGGTAGACGAGTCCGATGATCACGGGCACGGCCAGCCAGGCGACGTACTGCGGCGAGCCGACCTTGTTGAACGCGATGAACGCGCTGACCAGGGCGAGCGACAGTTCGGGCAGGATGCGCGTCACCGGCGTCCCCCGCCGCACCGAGCGCACCCCGATCAGCGCGACGACGACGGCGCAGACGGCGAGCAGCGGGTTCATCAGCGAGGCGGCCGTGACGCTGCCCGCTCCGGTGACCTGGAAGGTGAGGATGTTCCTGTCGTAGTACACGACCGCATCCGGCACGTGCAGCGCCGCCTGCCACATCCAGATCGTGCTGATCGGCGCCTCGATCTGGAGTCCGCGACCGGTCTGCATCGTGATGAAGCTGAACACGTGCATCCCTGCACCGAAGATGAGCGGGACGATCACGATCAGCAGGCTGGTCACAGCACCCGTTACCAGGATGCGCCACCGGCTGCGGAGCGCGATGACGGCGGCGACGAGGAGCGCGGCGGGCCAGACCTTGATCCAGGTGGCGATGGTGAGGGTGACGACAGCGGCGCGCTCGTGCAGCATCAGCCACAGCATTCCCACGATGGCGAGCGAGACGGAGACCGCGTCGAGCCGGCCGACGGCGATCGGTCCGAGCAGCAGGAGGAAGGCGAGCCACCACCATCCCGCGGCCAGCCGGCGACGCTCCCTGCCGCCGATCAGCACGGCGAACGCCGCCGCATCCATCAGCAGCACCAGCGTGAGCCAACCGCCCACATAGTTGTCGGCCCCGAAGAGCAGCGGGAGCATGATCGGCACGAGGGCGGCGAACGGATACACCCAATCGGACTGCACCCCGACGATGTCGGTGCCCTGCGCCGCGAGCTGCGCCCACGGCTTGTAGACGAGGAACACGTCGCCGAGCCCCATCCCGTTGGCGGAGAGGGCGAGACCGCCGAGCACGAGGTGCACGACCAGGAAGGCGATCCACAGGCTCAGCGGACTGGCGGCGACGCGCTGGACCGTGGTCGGGGACGCCGGAGCCGGAGCCTGTGCTGCCTCGATCCCCATGCGGTCATCGTAGCGGGCACGGGGGCGTCCCCGGTTAACGGTCCGACGCGCCGCCGAGCAGCTCGCGCACCGCCTCCGGGAGCGCTTCGGCGATGTCGAGCGCCACGATCGGGCCGCCCCGCGACGCGAGCGCGCCCGCCCTCCCGTGCAGGTACGCCGCTGTCGCGGCCAGGGACGCCATCGTGGATGCGCCGTCTGCGGCGGGCCTGGCGGCCCCGTCGGCCGCGATCTCGTCGGCGTGCGTCGCGAGCAGCGTACCGAGCACCCCGCCGAGCACGTCGCCGCTTCCGGCGGTCGCCAGCCACGACGGACCGGCCGTCACCGCGTACCTGGCCCCGCCCGGTGCGGCGACGTGGGTGGTATGGCCCTTGAGCAGCACGGTGACGCCGAGGCTCTCGGCGGCGCGCACCGCCCAGCCAGCAGGGTCGGCGGCGATGTCGTCGGCCGTGACCGCATCCGGGTCGTCGTCGGCAACCTTGGCGAGCACGCCCGCGAGCTCGCGGTAGTGCGGCGTGATGACCACGGGACCCTTCGCTCTGCCGACCAGGTCGAGCGCCCCCGCGTCGATCGCAAGCGGGGCGCCATCGGCGAGCGCCGCCGCGAGCCGGTGGGCGTCGTCCGCCGGTCGCTGCGTCGCATCCATCCCCGACCCGATCAGCCACGCCTGCACCCTGCCCGGCGCTGTCACGGCTTCCGGGCGTCTGCGCAAGACCTCGGCCGCCGCTCCCGGCGCACCGAGGTATCTGATCATCCCGAGCCCGGTGCGGGCGGCGGCCTCGACGCCGAGCACGGCGGCGCCCGGATACAGGTCCGAGCCGGTGACGACGCCGAGCACCCCACGCGTGTACTTGTCGCTCGTGTCGCCGGGGACAGCGATCCAGCGCGCGCTCTCCACAGCTCCCCAGCTCTGCCAGTTATCCACCGTTCCTCCGCTCTCCGCCGACCGCGTGCTCACTCCACGATAGGTTGAAGAGCAAGGAAAGAGGGCGGTTTCATGGGCATCAGCATCCCCGGCAAGGTCATCGTGTTCGACTACGGCGAGGTCATCTCCACCTCGCCGTCCGAGGCGGACAGGGAGGTGCTCGCCGGTCTGGCGGGCGGTGACGCCGAGGTGTTCTGGCCGGCGTACTGGCGGCACAGGGACGCCCTCGACCAGGGCACCATGACCATCCAGCAATACTGGCGCGGCATCGAGCGCGAGCTGGGCGAGCAGTGGGGGGATGCGAAGATCCACCGGTTGTGGCTGGCCGACTTCCGCAGCTGGCTGAGCATCGATCACGACACACTGGATGTGCTGGTCGACCTGCACGACGGCGGCACCCGCATGGCGCTGCTGTCGAACGCGGGACGCGACTTCGGCTCATACTTCCGGCACGGCACTCTCGGCGATCTGTTCGAGCAGGTGTTCGTCAGTGGAGAGCTCGGCACCATCAAACCGAGCGCCGACATCTTCGAGCACGTCATGCGCGAACTGGGCATCGGCCCGGCCGAGATGGTGTTCATCGACAACAAAGAGGTCAACGTGCGCGGGGCAGAAGACCTCGGCATCGCCGGCCACGTCTTCACCACCGGCTCGGACCTGCGGGCATATCTCGAGGCATTGGCGGCTTAGAACCAGCATGGCAACACTTTTCGACCCCCTGACCCTGCGCGACGTGACGCTGCGCAACCGCATCTGGACCTCCCCGATGTGCCAGTACTCCGTGCTCGACGCCTCCGGCGTCCCGCAGACCTGGCAGCTCGTGCATCTCGGCTCGTTCGCCACGGGAGGCAGCGGGCTGGTCTTCACCGAGGCCACTGCGGTGAGCCCCGCCGCGCGCATCTCCCCCCCGCGACACCGGCATCTGGAACGACGAACAGCGCGACGCCTGGAAGCCCATCGTCGCGTTCATCGAGTCGCAGGGAGCCGTCGCCGGCATGCAACTCGGGCACGCAGGCCGCAAAGCGTCGAGCTGGCCGGCCTGGGGATACGAAGACCGCAGCGGCAGCGTCCCCGTCAGCGAGGGCGGCTGGCCGACCGTCGCGCCGTCCCCTGTCGCGTTCGGCGATCTGGAGACGCCTGCCGAGCTCGATCACGCAGGCATCGACGCGATCGTCGACGACTTCCGCGCCGGCGCCCGCCGCGCGATCGACGCCGGATTCCGGGTGCTCGAAGTGCACGCGGCCCACGGCTACCTGGTGCACCAGTTCCTCTCCCCCATCGCCAACCAGCGCGGCGACGAATACGGCGGCAGCCTCGAGAACCGGGCGCGGCTGCTCCTGCGCATCGTGGAGGCCGTGCGCGCAGAGATCGGCGACGGCGTCCCGCTGTTCGTGCGGTTCTCCGGCAGCGACTGGACGCCGGGCGGCTGGGACGAGCAGCAGACGGCGACCGTCGCCGGCTGGGCCGAGGATGCGGGAGCCGACTTCTTCGACATCTCCAGCGGAGGCATCCAGACCGGCATCCGCATCCCGTTGCAGCCGGGCTACCAGGTGCCGTTCGCCGAACACGTCCGCTCATCCGCCGAAGTCGAGGTGAGCGCCGTCGGGCTCATCACCACACCGGAACAGGCTGCCGAGATCGTGGAGAACGGTCACGCCGACGCCGTCATGCTGGCGCGCGAGCTCCTGCGCGACCCGCACTTCCCCCTGCGGGCCGCACACGAACTCGGCTACGACATCGGCTACTGGCCGCCGCAGTACCTCCGCGCCCAATGGCGGAGGTAGCACGGCGGCGGAGATAGCGCGGCGGCGCTAGCGTTGGCCAGGCAGTCGAGAGAGCCCGGCTGCCCGGCCGGCTCTCAGCTCAGGTGGCGGACGAAGAACCTCGCCGCGTCCTCCCCCGCCCACGGCGGGACGCCGGTGTGGCCGCCCAGGTTGGCCTGGAGCGTCTTCTCGCTGGAGCCGAAGGCGTCGAACAGGTCGAGCGCCAGCTGCCTGTCGTTCCCCTGGTCGTCCCACTGCAGCAGCATATGCACCGGGATCGTGAGCTGCCGAGCCTCGTCGAACATCGAGCGGGGCAGATAGCTGCCTGCGAACAGGCCGGCGGCCACGATCCGGGGGTCGACGGACGCCAGCCGGACGGGGATGGCGATCGCTCCACCGGAGAACCCGACGGGTCCGCCGATCTCCGGCAGCGCGAGGAGTTCGTCCAGAGTGGTCTGCCACTCCGGCACGGCCTTCTCGACCAGCGGGACGATGAGTCGGTCGACGATCTCGTCCACCGGCTCCCCCGCCGTAATGGCGCTGCGCAGGTCGGCGCGGGCCTGCTCGGCGTCCGCCGAGCGGGGCCGATCCCCGCTGCCGGGCAGCTCGATCGTGGCGGAGGCGAAGCCGTTCTCCGCCGAGGCGAGAGCCCGTCCCGTGACGCGCTGCCGCATCATCGACAGTCCGCCCGGATGCCCGAGCAGGATCAGTGGGACAGGCGTCGCGTCAGTGGCCGACGCCGGAGTCCAGAGGATGCCGGGGATGTCGCCGATGGTGAATTCGCGCTCGAGGACGTCGCCGTCGATGCGCTTTTCGTTGATGAAGGTGATGTTCATGGTCGTGCCTTTCGGGAGTGCGCTGATGCGGCCCTCCCGGACGACCTATCGCCCGACCGTGACCTCTGCGAGGAGCACCCACGTCGTTTCGTTCACAGGTACCACCTCCTCTTGCTCTCGTCCGGTCTCGGAAAAGAGTAGCAGCGGCCGCTGTCGGGCGCGATCAGGCGAACGTCAATTGTGCTGCGAGATGCAGAGGATGTTGCCCTCGCTGTCCTTGAACCACGCCGCCCGGTCGGTCGGGTTGGTCGCGATGCCGTTCTCGGTCTTCAGTCCGGGGAAGTCGTACTCCTCGAACACGACGCCGCGTCCGCGGAGATGGTCGACCGCCGCTTCGATGTCGTCGACCATCCAGCCCATCGCGGTGTTCTGCGCGGTGCCTGCGTTCGCGGTCTCGTAGACCTGGATCTTGGCGCCGGTTCCTGTGCCGTAGACGACACTTCCTTCGCCCGTCTCCTCCGGTTCGAGCTCGAGCTTGTCGCGGAACCATTCCGTGGCACGCTGCAGGTTCGAGGCGGGAAGGACGGAGTACGTTGCCAACGACTCCAACATGAGTGTTCCTCTTCTCTTCCACTCCCGCTCGTCACGCTACTCGCGTCGGTTCGGCCGCCGGAACTGGAAGAGCGGTTCTACCGGCCGCAGCGATCAGGAACGCCTGGTCGCGTCCTGCACCTCGCCGACGAGCTCCTCGATGATGTCCTCCAGGAACAACACCCCGACCGTGCGGCCCTCCGCGTCCACCACCCGCGCCAAGTGGCTGCCGGAGCGTCGCATCGTCGCCAGGGCATCCTCCAGGTCACTCTCCGCGAACACGGTCACCAGCCTCCGGATGCGCTTGGCCGGCACCGGGAGCTCGAACCCGGTCTCCTCCAGGTCGAGCACGTCCTTGAGGTGCAGGTAACCGGTCGGCTCACCGGACTCGTCGAGCACCACGTACCGGGAGAAGCCATTCTTCGACACGGCCTTCTCGACGTCGGCCGGGGTCGGCTGGGCGGGCAGCGCGACGAGCTTGTCGAGGCCGAGGGCGACGTCGCGCACCTTCTTCTCGGTGAACTCGAACGCGGCGGTCAGCGCGCCGGTCCTGTCGGTGAGCACGCCCTCCCTGGTCGACTGGTTGACGATGTTCGCCACCTCGTCGAGTGTGAACGTGCTCGCCGCCTCGTCCTTGGGCTCGACGCCGAACAGCCGGAGCACGCTGTTCGCGGTCGCGTTGAGCGCGACGATGATCGGCTTGACGACACGGCCGATCGCGACCAGCGGCGGAGCGAGCAGCAGCGCGGCCTTGTCCGGCATCGAGAACGAGATGTTCTTCGGGACCATCTCGCCGAACACCACGTGCAGGAACGACACGAGCACGAGCGTCACGATGAAAGCGACCGTTCCGATCACGTCGTCCGACCATCCCGTCGCGTGCAGCGGCACTTCGAGCAGGTGGTGGATCGCGGGCTCGGAGACGTTCAGGATCAGCAGCGAGCAGACGGTGATGCCGAGCTGCGTCGTGGCGAGCATCAGCGTCGCGTGCTCCATGGCGTACAGCGCGGTCTTGGCGCTGCGCTTGCCCCGTTCGGCGAGCGGCTCGATCTGCGACCTTCTGGCGGAGATGACAGCGAACTCGGCGCCGACGAAGAATGCGTTGATCGCCAACAGCACCACCAGCCAGGCGATTCCGGCCCAATCACTCATGGCCGTTCACCTCCTCGCCGGGGAGCACAGGATCGGGCGTGTACCGGATGCGGTCCACCCGTCGGCCCTCCAGTCGTTCGACCCGGAGGGTCCCGCCGTCGATCAGCACCTCGTCGCCCACCTTCGGCAGGCGGCCGAGCTCGTTCATCACGAAGCCGGCGACCGTCTCGTACGGGCCGTCGTCCGAAACTGTCACTCCCGCGCGTTCGAGGAGCTCGTCCGGGCGGAGGATGCCGGGGAAGGTCAACGAGTCCGTGCCGCGGACGACGCCCGCGCGGGTGCGGTCGTGCTCGTCGGCCACCTCGCCGACGATCTCCTCGACCAGGTCTTCGAGCGTCGCGATCCCGGACGTGCCTCCGTACTCGTCCACGACCACGGCCATCTGGTAGCCGCGGCCACGAAGCTCGCCGAGGAGCGTGTCGAGGTTCATGGTCTCCGGCACGCGCAGCGCATCCGTCTGCAGTGCGGAGACGGGGACGCGCTCTCTCCGCGTGCGCGGAACGGCGACGGCCTGCTTGACGTGCACGAACCCGACCACGTCGTCGATGTCGTCGTCGACGACGGGGAACCGGGAGAACCCGGTCGCCCGCGCGAGGTCGAGCACGGCCTGCGCCGGCTCGCTGCGCTGCACGGTCGCGATGCGGGGTCGCGGCGTCATCACGTCGGAGGCGGTGTGCTTTGAGAAAGCGAGCGTGCGGCTCAGCAGCGTCGCTGTGTCCGCTTCGAGCAGACCGGCGCTGGCCGAGCGTCGCACCAGCGACGACAGCTCCTCCGCCGTGCGCGCCCCGGAGAGTTCCTCCTTCGGCTCGATGCCGAACAGGCGGAGGACGCCGTTGGCCGTGCCGTTGAGCAGCACGATGAACGGCCGGAAGATCGCGGTGAACACCGTCTGGAACGGGATGACGATTTTGGCGGTCGCCCGCGGGAGGGCGAGGGCGAAGTTCTTCGGCACGAGCTCGCCGAGGATCATCGACAGCAGCGTCGCGACGACGATCGCCACCGTGGTCGCGATCGGCGCGACGGCGCCCTCTGGTAGACCGGTCGAGGTGAGCGGCCCATTCAGGAGCGTGCTGATCGCCGGCTCCATCGTGTAACCGGTGAGCAGGGTGGTGAGCGTGATGCCGAGCTGAGCACTCGACAGGTGCGTCGAGGTGATCTTCAGCGCTGCGATGGTCATCGTGAGCCTGGACTCGCCGCGCTCACGGCGTGCCTCCAGGTCTCCGCGGTCGAGGTTGACCAGCGCGAACTCGCTCGCGACGAAGAGGCCGGTGCCGACGGTCAGCAGGAGACCGACGCCGAGCATGATCCACTCAGAGAGCACGGCGGTCACCCCGCTCGGGTCGGAGACCGCGGGTGGGCGGCGAGGTCAAGGAACTCGCCGGGGCGAATGGGCTGGCAGAAGGAGGGTCGTCCATTTCCCGCTCAGTATACCGGCGGGGTTTCCGGGAAAGCGGTGTGTGCGCGGGGTTCTCAGCGCTCCCAGCACGTCCATAATCCGTTCATAGCGGTCGCCGAGCGCCGAGGTCCACACTCCGGTCTGAACGTCCAGCTCCGTCTGGACAGAAGCACGACGAGAAGGACAGCATCATGACCTCAGCCTCCCCCGAGTACGGAGCACCGAACGGCCAGCCCTGGCAGCCCGGGCCGCCCGTTCCCCCGCAGCAGTCCCCTGTTCCCCCGCAGCCGCCGTACCAGCAGGCGCCGCAGCCGCCGTACCAGCAGGCGCCGCAGCCGCCGTACCAGCAGGCGCCGCAGCCTCCGCAGCAGCCGGCGCGCGCATCCGGATACGTGCTTCACCGGTGGCCGCGCTGGGCGCAGAACACCGCCGTGATCGTCGGGGCGGTGGCCGTGCTCGTCATCGTGTTCTTCGCCGGGTTCTTCACCGCGAACGCCGTCGACCACGGACGCACCGGCTTCGGAACCGGCACAGGGCAGAACTTCGTGCCCCGCCAGTTCGGCAACGGCAACGGGTTCGGCCAGAACGGCGGTCAGTCCGGCAGCGGCCAATCCGGCAGCGGTCAGTCAGGCAGCGGTCAGTCAGGAAGCGGCCAGTAGCGGGCGACGGCTGACCTACCAGGAGACGGGGAGGGCCTTGCCCTCCTCGTACCCCGCCGCCGACTGGATGCCGACCAGCGCGCGCTCGTGGAACTCCGGCACCGAGCGTGCGCCTGCGTAGGTGAACGAGCTGCGCACCCCCGTCGTGATCATGTCGAGCAGGTCTTCCACGGACGGCCGAAGCGGGTCGAGGTAGATGCGCGAGCTGGAGATGCCCTCCGCGAAGAGGGTCTTCCTGGCCAGCTCGTACGCGTCGAGACGCTCGAAGCGTCCCTTGACCGCCTTCGTGCTGGCCATCCCCCAGCTCTCCTTGAAGAGGCCGCCGTTCGCATCCCTGTCGAGGAGGCCCGGCGCCTCGATCGTCCCGGCGAACCAGGAGCCGATCATCACCGACGCCCCTCCCGCGGCGAGCGCGAGGGCCACGTCGCGGGGGTAGCGGACGCCGCCGTCCGCCCAGACGTGGGCGCCGAGCTCCCTCGCCGCCTCGGACGTCTCCAGCACAGCGGAGAACTGCGGGCGGCCGACGGCGGTCATCATGCGCGTGGTGCACATCGCGCCCGGTCCGACGCCCACCTTCAGGATGTCGGCTCCCGCGGCGACGAGGTCGCGCACGGCCTGCTCGGTGACGACGTTGCCCGCGACGATCGGCAGTCCCAGACCGAGCCCCTTGACCGTGTGGATGGCGCGGCGCATCCCGTCCTGGTCGCCGTGCGCCGTGTCGATGACGAGCACGTCGACCCCGGCGGCTGCGAGCGCCTTGGCCTTGCTCGCCACGTCGCCGTTGATGCCGACGGCGGCGGCGACACGCAGGCGTCCGTGCGCGTCGAGCGCCGGCTGGTAGATGGTGGAGCGCATCGCGGACTTCCTGCTGAGCGTCCCGACGATGCGGCCGTGGTCGAGCACGGGGGCGAATTCGAGTCCAGCAGCGCTCATCACGTCGAAGGCGGCGCGGCCGTCCGGCAGGTCTTCGGCGTCGAGCGAGGTGATGGCTCCGTGCAGGAGGTCGCCGAGGCGCGCATCCGGAAGCGCTGAGCCCAGCTGAGTGGCCGCGAGGCAGCCGAGGTATGCGCCGTCCGCGCCGTGGATGACGATGCCGTGGCCCTCGACGGCGGGAACCCGCTGAAGCGCGTCGGCGACCGTCTCCTCCGGTGAGGCGGAGTATGGGGTGTCGAAGGCGACGGGCTGGGCCTTGACCCAGCGGATCGCGTCGTCCAGATCTTGCAGGTGCATGTCCTGCGGGAGCACCCCGAGTCCACCGCGCCTGGCGAGGGTGGCGGCGAGGCGCTTGCCCGTCACCGAGTTCATGTTGGCCGACACGATCGGGATGGTCGCCCCCGTCCCGTCGTTGGGTGCGAGGGACACGTCCAGGCGGCTCGTCACGTTCGATCTCGACGGCACCAGGAACACGTCGGAGTACGTCAGATCGTGGCGCGGGGTCGTTCCATAAAACTGCATGGGAATAACGGTATCCCTCCCCGGTGAACGCCCGCACCCGCTGCCCGAAGGGATTAGGCTTGACGACTGGATGGAAACGGGCGGTGACCGTGCTGCCTGTGCACCGAGAATCAATGGAGAGAGTGGGCGAGCGGCTGTGTCGAGCCAACTGACAGGAGTGGGAACCGACGACGGATCGTCGGGCGAATTCGGAGCCAATGAGTGGCTCGTCGACGAACTGTACGAGCAGTTCATCGTCGACAAGAATTCGGTCGACAAGTCATGGTGGCCGATCCTCGAGAGTTACCAGCCGACCGTCAAAGACGACACCGAGGCCTCGACGCCCACCCCCAGCGAGACCCCCGCCCCGACGCCCGCGGAACCCACGGCGCCAACCCCGACGGAACCCACGGTTCCGACTCCGGCGGAGCCCACCGCCCCGACCCCAGCAGAGCCGGCCACCCCGGCCGGCGAAGCGCACCCCGTCACGGCCCCCATCCCGGTCATCGGCGCCCAGCCCGTCGCCCGCACCACCTCCATCGCCCCGAAGCCGCAGCCCGTTCCGGCCGACGCCCCCGTGACGGCACCGCAGACGGTCGTCGCCGGCGACGACGGCGCCCCGGAGCCGCAGGACAAGGTCACGCCGCTGCGCGGCATGTCCAAGACGCTCGCCACCAACATGGATGCGTCGCTCACGGTCCCGACCGCGACCAGCGTGCGCACCATCCCGGCCAAGCTGATGATCGACAACCGCATCGTCATCAACAACCACCTCAAGCGCGCACGAGGTGGCAAGGTCTCGTTCACGCACCTGATCGGCTGGGCGCTCATCCAGGCGCTCAAGGAGTTCCCGAGCCAGAACGTCTTCTACGACGAGGTCGACGGCAAGCCGTCGGTCGTCGCTCCAGCGCACGTCAACCTCGGCATCGCCATCGACCTGCCGAAGCCGGACGGCACCCGCGCCCTCCTCGTGCCGAGCATCAAGCGTGCAGACACGATGGGCTTCGGCGAATACCTCGCCGCGTACGAAGACCTCGTGGTCCGTGCTCGCAACAACAAGCTGACCGCCGCCGACTTCGCCGGGACGACCATCTCGCTGACCAACCCGGGCGGCATCGGCACCGTGCACTCGGTCCCCCGTCTGATGAAGGGGCAGGGCGCGATCATCGGCGCCGGCGCCCTCGAATACCCCGCCGAGTTCCAGGGATCGAGCGAGAAGACGCTCGCCGGTCTCGCGATCGGTAAGACGATCACACTCACCAGCACCTACGACCACCGCGTCATCCAGGGCGCAGGTTCCGGCGAGTACCTCAAGATCGTGCACGAGATGCTGATCGGCAAGCGCACCTTCTACGAGGACATCTTCGCCGCGCTGCGCATCCCGTACGAGCCCATCCGCTGGGCTCCGGACATCAGCGTCGACCTGGCGAGCGCCGTCGACAAGACGGCCCGCGTGCAGGAGCTGATCAACGCCTTCCGCGTCCGCGGTCACCTGATGGCCGACATCGACCCGCTCGAGTACGTGCAGCGCACGCACCCCGACCTCGACATCGCCAGCCACGGCCTCACCTTCTGGGACCTCGACCGCGAGTTCGTCACCGGCCAGTTCGGCGGCGACAAGCGCAAGATGCTGCTCCGCGACATCCTGGGCGTGCTGCGCGACTCGTACTGCCGCACGGTCGGCATCGAGTACATGCACATCCAGGACCCGGCCCAGCGCAAGTGGATCCAGAACAAGGTCGAGCGCGGCTACGAGAAGCCGTCGCACGACGAGCAGCTGCGCATCCTCGGCAAGCTGAACGAGGCCGAGGCGTTCGAGACCTTCCTGCAGACCAAGTACGTCGGGCAGAAGCGGTTCAGCCTGGAGGGCGGCGAGTCCACCATCGCGCTGCTGGATGCGATCCTCGAGGGTGCGGCCACGGAGAACCTCGACGAGGTCGCCATCGCCATGGCGCACCGCGGCCGCCTCAACGTGCTCACCAACATCGCAGGCAAGACATACGGTCAGATCTTCCGCGAGTTCGAGGGAACCCAGGACCCCCGCACCGTGCAGGGGTCCGGCGACGTCAAGTACCACCTCGGCACCGAGGGCACCTTCCGCGGGGCCAACGGCGAAGAGATCCCGGTCTACCTCGCCGCGAACCCGTCGCACCTGGAGGCCGTCGACGGCGTCCTGGAGGGCATCGTCCGCGCCAAGCAGGACCGTCGCCCGCCGATGACCTTCCTCACGCTGCCCGTCGTCATCCACGGCGACGCCGCGATGGCCGGCCAGGGCATCGTGGCCGAGACGCTGCAGATGTCGCAGCTGCGTGCATATCGCACCGGCGGCACCATCCACGTGAACATCAACAACCAGGTCGGCTTCACCACGCCGCCAGCCGAGTCCCGCTCGTCGGTGTACTCGACCGATGTCGCGAAGACCATCCAGGCGCCGATCTTCCACGTGAACGGCGACGACCCTGAGGCCGTCGTGCGCGTCGCCCAGCTGGCGTTCGAGTACCGCCAGGAGTTCAAGCGCGACGTGGTCATCGACCTCATCTGCTACCGCCGTCGCGGTCACAACGAGGGCGACGACCCCTCGATGACCCAGCCGCTGATGTACAACCTCATCGAGGCCAAGCGCTCCGTGCGCCGCCTGTACACCGAGGCCCTCGTCGGCCGCGGCGACATCACCGAGGAGGAGTACGAGCAGGCGCACCGCGACTTCCAGGAGCGCCTGGAGCGCGCCTTCATGGAGACGCACGCAGCGCAGACCAACTCCACGCCGGTCATCACCGGCGCCGACCTCGAACCCCTCGCCGCCCAGCAGGAGGACAACGTCGGGGAGCCAGAGACGACCGCGGTCACCGACCAGGTCATCCAGCTCATCGGCGACGCGTTCAACAACCCGCCCGCCGGGTTCAGCGTGCACCCGAAGCTGCAGCAGCTCCTCGCCAAGCGCGGCGACATGAGCCGCAACGGCAGCATCGACTGGGGCTTCGGCGAGCTGCTCGCCCTCGGCTCCCTGCTGCTCGAAGGCACCCCGGTTCGCATGGCGGGCCAGGACACCAGGCGCGGCACCTTCGTGCAGCGTCACGCGGTGTTCCACGACCGCACGAACGGCCAGGAATGGCTGCCGCTGGCGAACCTCAGCGACAACCAGGCCAAGTTCTGGATCTACGACTCGCTGCTCAGCGAGTACGCAGCCATGGGCTTCGAATACGGATACTCCGTGGAGCGTGCTGACGCTCTGGTGCTGTGGGAGGCGCAGTTCGGCGACTTCTCGAACGGCGCGCAGACGATCATCGACGAATTCGTGTCGTCGGCGGAGCAGAAGTGGGGCCAGCGCTCCTCGCTCGTCCTGCTGCTCCCGCACGGTTACGAGGGTCAGGGCCCCGACCACTCGAGCGCTCGCATCGAACGCTTCCTGCAGCTGTGCGCGGAGAACAACATGACCGTCGCGCGTCCGTCGACGCCGGCGTCGTACTTCCACCTGCTGCGCCGCCAGGCATACGCCCGCCCGCGCCGGCCGCTCGTCGTCTTCACCCCGAAGGCGATGCTGCGACTGCGTGGAGCGTCGAGCGAGGTCGGCGACTTCACCCAGGGCAAGTTCGAGCCGGTGATCGACGACGCACGGATCACCGACAAGGGCGCCGTCAAGCGCGTCCTGCTGATGGCGGGCAAGCTCTACTACGACCTCGCCAACGAACTGCAGAAGAACCCCAACCCGGAGATCGCACTCGTGCGCGTCGAGCAGTACTACCCGCTGCCCGCCGACGAGCTCAAGGCGGTCGTCGACTCCTACCCCAACGCCGAACTGGTGTGGGTGCAGGACGAGCCGGAGAACCAGGGCGCCTGGCCGTACATGATCCTCGAGACCTCCAAGCTGGGCCCGCGCCCGCTCGGCGTCATCTCGCGGGCGGCATCGGCCTCCCCCGCCGCCGGTTCGGCCAAGCGTCACGCCCAGGAGCAGAGCATCCTGATCCAGCGGGCACTCTCGCTGTAACCGCATCCCGGATCCTGTGGAGGGGCGTCTCGCGCGAGCGAGGCGCCCCTCGCCGTTTGCGGCGGCCGCGCGTACGCTGACGACATGACTGTCGTGACGACGCACCGCCTCGGGGAACCATGCTGGGTCGACTACACCAGCTCGGACGTCCCACGGGCCAGAGACTTCTACTCCACGCTGTTCGGCTGGACGGCGGAAGAGGGCGGCGGCGAGTACGGCGGGTACATCACCTTCCGCAGAGACGGCCACGCCGTCGCAGGTCTCGGCGCCGTGATGGGCGATGAGCAGCCGAACACCTGGCTCACCTACCTGCTCGTCGAAGACGTGGATGCGTTGGAACGCGCCGCCGTCGAGGCGGGCGCCGAGGTGTACTCCCCCGCCATGACCGTGGGCGACCAAGGCAGGATGGCCGTGGTCGCCGATCCGGGAGGCGCGGCGGTCGGACTCTGGCAGCCAGGGGCGCACCGCGGCTTCGAGCTGGTCGCCGACGTCGGCGGACCGGCCTGGCACGAGCTCTACGCCCGCAGCTACGCGGCGCAGGTCGACTTCTACACGAAGGTCTTCAACTGGCAGACGCAGGTACTCGGGGACACCGCGGACTTCCGGTACGCGACGTTCGGCCCGGACGGCTCACCGGCCGGCGGCGTCTACGACGCGGACAAGATGCTGCCGGAAGGCATCCCGTCGCACTGGGTCGTGTACTTCGGCGTCACCGACGCCGAAGCGTCGTGTGCGCGGGTCGTCGAACTCGGCGGCACCGTGATCCGGGACCCGTGGGACAGCGACTTCGGCCGGTTCGCGCAGGTCACCGACCCGCTGGGCGGGCTGTTCCTGTTGCACCAGGTGCAGCAGGAGGCGTAGCCCCGAACAAGCGGGCCCCAGGCTCAGTGAGTGGCCTGGATGCTCCGGATGCGCAGCAGCACCTCGGCGCGCAGGGTCTCCGGCGCCGTCTCCTTGCACGCCCGCTGCACCACCTCGGTGAGCACGACGCTCAGGTGCGCTTCGTCCGCGCATCCTGTGCAGGTGGCGAGGTGCTCGCGGATGTCTGCAGCATCTTCGCTGCGGAGTTCGTTGCGCAGGTATTCCTCGAGGTCTTGTTTGGCCTTGTCGCAGCCGCAGTCGGTCATTTCGTGCTCCTGGGTGATTGCACGGCGGAGAGTCCCCGCTCGTGCGCGTAGTCGGCGAGAAGCTCCCTCAACATCCGGCGGCCGCGGTGGAGGCGGCTCATCACGGTGCCGATCGGGGTCTTCATGATGTCGGCGATCTCCTGGTAGGAGAAGCCCTCGACATCGGCGAAGTACACGGCCATCCGGAAGTCTTCCGGGATGGCCTGCAGCGCGTCTTTGACCGCGCTGTCCGGCAGGTGGTCGATCGCCTCGGCCTCCGCCGAACGGCTGGAGGATGCGGTGGTCGACTCCGCGCCGCCGAGCTGCCAGTCCTCGAGCTCGTCGATGGTGCCCTGGTACGGCTCGCGCTGCTTCTTGCGGTACGTGTTGATGAAGGTGTTGGTGAGGATGCGGTACAGCCAGGCCTTCAGGTTGGTGCCCTGCTGGAACTGGTTGAACGCCGCGTACGCTTTGACGAAGGTCTCCTGCACCAGGTCCTGCGCGTCGGCCGGGTTTCTGGTCATGCGGAGGGCAGCAGCATAGAGCTGGTCCATGTACTGCAGCGCCTGCTCTTCGAAGAGCGGACCGAGGTCGTCAGTTGCGGTGGTCATCACGGGCAAGTCTAGTTCCGAGCGTGTGAAGACGCTTGGAGAGTCGAGGACAGTGCTCGCGAGTGCCACAGACTTTCCTTCCTTCGATCGAAAACGCGGATAATCTGGTCAACAATGCTGATCTCGAAATATTCCGCGCCCGAGTTCGATCCGTACGGCGACAACCGTGCCGACGAGCCGAACACGCTCTGGCCTGCGCCCGTCGCGCGCGGCCCGCTGACCGCGTCCGTGTCGTTGCCCGGCTCCAAATCGCTGACGGCTCGCGAGCTGGTGCTCTCCGCCCTCGCAGACGGGCCATCGCTGCTGCGCGCGCCGCTGCACTCGCGCGACAGCGAGAACATGGTCGAGGCGCTGCGTTCGCTCGGCGTCGGCATCGAGGCGAAGAAAGGTGCGAGCGAGTTCGGCGACGACCTGCTCGTGACACCGGCGGAGGAACTGCTCGGCAGCACGACCATCGACTGCGGTCAGGCGGGCACGGTGATGCGCTTCGTGCCGCCGATCGCCGGCCTCGCACTCGGCCCGACGATGTTCGACGCGGACGACTCCGCGCGCGGCCGGCCGATGTCGTCCATCATCTCGTCGCTGCGCGACCTCGGCGTCGACATCAACGACGACGGCCGCGGCTCCCTGCCGTTCACCGTCCACGGCACGGGAAGAGTGGCGGGCGGCGCGATCACCATCGACGCGTCGTCGTCCAGCCAGTTCGTGAGCGCGCTGCTCCTCTCCGCCAGCCGCTTCGACGATGGCCTGGACCTCACGCACTCGGGCGAGCGTCTGCCCAGCCTCCCGCACATCGAGATGACCATCGAGACCCTCGCGGCTCGCGGTGTCACCGTCGAGTCGCCAGAGGTCGGCCGCTGGGTCGTCGCACCGGGCACGATCGCCGCGCGCGACGTCGACATCGAGCCGGACCTCTCGAACGCCGCCCCCTTCCTGGCAGCGGCAGTCGTCACCGGCGGCTCCGTGACGTTCACCGGATGGCCGGAGCAGACCACGCAGGTCGGGGCCGGCCTCGCCGAGCTTCTGCCCTGTTCGGCGCGACGGTCACGCTCGACGGCGACCGGCTGACGGTCACCGGCGGCGAGCGCATCCCGGGCGTCACGCTCGACCTGACGACGGGCGGCGAGCTCGCCCCAGCGCTGGTCGCCATCGCGGCCCTGGCCGACGGCCCGAGCGAGATCACCGGCATCGGGCACATCCGGCACCACGAGACGGACAGGCTGGCGGCACTCCTCGCGGAGATCAACGGGCTCGGCGGCGCGGTCACCGAGCTGGAGGACGGCCTGCGCATCGAGCCGCGCCCACTCACGGGCGGCGTGTGGCGCAGCTACGAGGACCACAGGATGGCGACGGCCGGAGCCATCATCGGCCTCGTCGTCCCCGGCGTCGAGATCGAGAACGTGGCGACCACGGCGAAGACGCTCCCCCAGTTCACCCAGCTGTGGACGCGCCTGGTCGAGGAAGGCGCCGCCCCAGCGTGACGGAGAACACGGGATCCTGGTGGGACGTCGACGACGATGAGGACGACGAGTACGCCGACTTCGACGAGTCGAGCATCCGGAGCCGTCCCAACCCCAAAGGCAACCGGCCGCGCACCAAGACCAGGCCAGAGCACGAGGACGCGCAGATCGCCAGGGTCCTCGGCGTCGACCGCGGCAGATACACCGTCCTCCTCGACGAGAACACCCCGGAGGAGCGGCGGCTGACGGCGGCCCGCGCCAGCGAGTTGCGCAAGCACGCCATCGTGACCGGCGACCGGGTGGCCGTGGTCGGCGACACGACCGGCGAGGACGGCACGCTCGGCCGGATCGTCCGCATCGAGCCGCGCACCACCCTGCTGCGCAGGAGCGCCGACGACACCGACGAGGTCGAGCGCGTGATCGTCGCCAACGCCGACCAGATGCTCATCGTGGTGGCCGCCGCCAACCCGGAGCCGCGCACCCGCCTGGTCGACCGCTACCTGGTCGCCGCCTACGACGCTGGCATCTCGCCGATGCTGTGCGTGACCAAGATCGACCTCGCCGACCCCGGGCCGTTCCTGGAGAACTTCGCCGGGCTCGACCTGCCGGTGTTCACGAGCCGCGAGGACCACATCCCGGTGGATGCGATCAAAACCGCGCTCGTCGGGCACGACACGGTGGTGGTCGGGCACTCGGGTGTCGGCAAGTCGACGCTGGTCAACGAGATCGTGCCCGGCGCGATGCGGGCGACCGGCCACGTCAACGTGGTCACCGGCCGCGGCCGTCACACCTCGTCGTCGACCGTGTCGCTGCGTGTGGAGAACGCGGAGGGCTACGGCTGGGTCATCGACACCCCCGGCGTCCGCTCGTTCGGGCTCGGCCACATCAACACGGACAGTATCCTCAAGTCGTTCACCGACCTGGCCGAACTCGCGGAGGACTGCCCCCGTGGATGCACGCACCTGCCCGACGCACCGGACTGCGCGATCATCGAAGCGGTCGAGGCCGGAGCGCTCGGCGAGGCGGGCCGCTCCAGACTGGACTCGCTCCAGCGCCTCCTCGCCACGTTCGCCCCGCGCGTCGGCGGCGACCGTGCGGGAGAATAGTCGCATGACTGACGTGCGACTCGAAGCGGGCCAAGCAGCCCCGGCGTTCACCCTGACCGACCAGGACGGCACCACCGTCTCGCTCGGCGACTACGCGGGCAAGAACGTGATCGTGTACTTCTACCCGGCAGCGATGACCCCCGGCTGCACCACGGAGGCGTGCGACTTCCGCGACAACCTCAACTCGCTGGCCTCCGCCGGCTACCAGGTCATCGGTATCTCCAAGGACGCCCCGGCGAAGAACAAGCAGTTCCAGGAGCAGGAGGGCCTCAACTTCCCGCTGCTGAGCGACGAAGACCTGGCCGTGCACCAGGCATACGGCGCGTACGGCGAGAAGAAGCTCTACGGCAAGACCGTCACCGGCGTCATCCGCTCGACGTTCGTCGTCGACCCGGACGGCAGTGTGCGGCTGCCGCTCTACAACGTGAAGGCGACGGGCCACGTCGCCATGCTCCGCAAGAAGCTCGGTCTCGACTAGGTTTGCAAATATTTACAATTCTTGATTCTGCACTCTAGAGTCGGGATGCGGTGCCCACGCTCCGCATCCCGCACGAAGGAGTGTCCCCGATGAGTCCCACCGCCGAGCCGGCCACCGCATCCACTGCGCCTGTTGCCGCTGCGCCTGCGCCCCTTCCCACTGGGCGGGTCGAGGTTGCGGACCCGGGGCCACTCGGCCTTGCCGCGTTCGCGCTCACGACGCTGCTGCTGAGCCTCGCGAACGCCGGTGTGCTCCCCGAGGCGGGGGCGACGGCGGTGAGCATGGCCCTGTTCTTCGGCGGTCTCACGCAGGCGGCGGCAGGACTCTGGGAGTTCGCCCGCGGCAACACCTTCGGGGCGACGGCGTTCACTGCGTACGGGGCGTTCTGGCTCTCGTTCTGGTGGCTGCAGACCAACCCGGACGTCGCCGAGCGCGCAGGCTCGGCCGGCGTCGGCGCCTATCTGCTTGCCTGGACGCTGTTCACGGCGCTCATGACGGTCGCCGCCGCCAAGACCAACGGTGCGACGCTCGCCGTGTTCGTGCTCCTCACGATCACGTTCGCCGCCCTCGCCATCGGCGACCTCGCCGGAGCGGAAGCCGCAACGCGCTTCGGCGGCTGGCTCGGCCTCGCGACCGGCCTCACAGCGCTGTACACCTCCTGGGCCGGCGTCACGAACGCCACCTGGAAGCGCGACGTGCTGCCCGTCTGGCCGCGCGGCTGACGCGCGACCCCACCGACTCCGGCCGCCGCGCGCGGCGTGTACCGTGTGGCGCGGCCACGCCCGCGCGGCGGCCGGCGCACCGCGACTCGTGCGAAAGGTGCGGTGCGGGACGCGCGCACCGCACCTTTCGCACGAGTGGTCCGGTGCGGTCCGGTGCGGTCGGCGCAGCGCCAGCGGCGCGTCAGGCGGGGAGGCGCGGGACCGAGGCGAGGAGTCGCTGCGTGTACGCGTTCTGCGGGTTGCCGAGGACGGCGCGGGTCGCGCCCTGCTCGACCACCGTGCCGTTGCGGAGCACGACGGTCTGCTCGCAGAGCGACGCGACGACGCCGAGGTCGTGCGACACCATCACCACCGTCATGCCATCGCGTTCGCTCAATTCGCCGAGCAGCTCGATGATCTGGATGCGGGTGGTCACGTCGAGCGCGCTCACCGGCTCGTCCGCGAGCAGCACCCGGGGCCGGGAGACCACGGCGCGCGCGATGGCGATGCGCTGCCGCTGACCGCCGGAGAACTCGTGCGGGTATCGACCGGCCGCCTCCGCCGGGAGGCCGACGGCGGCGAGTGCGTCCGCCACGCGGTCGCGCGCATCCTGACCGGAGGCGACCTTCAGGCTGGTCAGCGGCTCCGCGATGATGCGCCCGACGCTCTGGCGCGGGTCGAGCGACGAGTACGGGTCCTGGAAGACGGTCTGCACACTGCGGCGGAACGCGCGCATCCTGCTGCGGTCGCGCCGGTCGAGGGGGACGCCGTCGAACAGCAGTTCGCCGCTCGTCGGGCTGCTCAGCCCGAGCAGGAGCGACAGCGCGGTGGTCTTGCCGGCGCCGGACTCGCCGACGAGCCCGACGTTGCGGCCGGGCTCGACGGCGAACGACACGGCGTCCAGCGCGGCAGTGGATGCGCGGCGGTAGCGGAAACCCGCGTCACGAAGCTCCAGGATGGCGCTCACGACACCTCCAGCGCTCGGTCGAGTTCGCGTGCGCTGGCGACGAGTTCGACCGTGTACGGGTCGCTCGGGGCTGTGAGCAGCTGACGGATGGTTCCGGTCTCGACCACGCGGCCGGCCCGGAGGACGAGCGAGCGCTCGGTCATCCGGGAGACGACGGCGAGGTCGTGGCTGACGAACACGAGCGCCATGCGCCGCTCCGCGACGAGCGCGTCGATCAGCGCGAGGATCTCCTCCTGCACGGTGACGTCGAGCGCCGTGGTCGGCTCGTCGGCGATCAATAACTGCGGGCGGCAGGCGAGGGCGGCGGCGATGGCGACGCGCTGACGCTGCCCTCCCGAGATCTCGTGCGGGTATGCGCGGGCGATCCGCTCCGGTTCCGGCAGGCGCACCTCGGCGAGCGCGTCGAGCACGGCGCGATCGAGGTCTTTCCCGCGCAGGCCGAGGTGGCGGCGCAACGGTTCGGCGACCTGCTTGCCGAGCCGCATCAGCGGGTCGAGTGCTGTCAGCGGCTCCTGGAAGACCACCGAGGCGACGCTGCCGCGCAGCGCCACCAGGTCGCGCTCCTTCGCTCCGACCACCTCGACGCCGCCGAGCACAGCGCTGCCGGAGGCGACGAGCCCTGCCGGCAGCAGGCCGCTCACCGCGAACGAGGTGAGCGACTTTCCGGAGCCTGACTCGCCGATCAGGCTCAGCCGCTCCCCGGCGGCGACGCTGAACGACACGTCCTGCACCAGCGGCGTGCCGTCGGCGGAGGCCACGCCAAGCCCGCGCACGTCGAGAATGGGCTTCACGTCGTCGCTCATCGCGATCGCCTCCTCGTGGGGTCAGCGACGTCGCGCAGACCGTCGGCGACCAGGTTCACGCCGATCACCAGGATGACCAGCGCCACACCGGGCGCGATGGCCCCGACCGGCGCGGTGGCCACTGTGCCCTGCGCCTCCTGCAGCAGTCGGCCCCAGGAGGCGTTCGGCGGCGGAGCCCCGAGGCCAAGGTAGGACAGGCTCGCTTCGGCCAGCACGGCGACGCCGAACTGCAGGGCGAGGTTGACGCTGAGCGTCGGCCAGATGTTGGGCAGGATGTGCTTGCCGACCACGCCGAGCCAGCTCGTGCCTGACGTGCGCGCCGCGGTGACGTACTGCTGCGAGAGCACGCGCTTGGCCAGCACGCGGGTGAGCCTGGCGACGACGGCGGACATGGCGAGCCCGATCGCCAGGATGGCCGTGCCGAGCGACGCGCCCTGGGCGGCGACGATCAGCATCGCCAGCAGCAGGGTGGGGAAGGCGATCAGGATGTCGAGCGCCGCGGAGATCGTGTCGTCCACCCAGGTGGTCGCGAACGCCGCGAGCAGTCCGAGGGTGATGCCGATCAGCGCGCCGATGGCGACGGAGCCGATCCCGACGGCGAGCGCGATGCGCGCGCCGACCATCAGCTGCGACAGGAGATCGCGGCCGAGCTTGTCCGTGCCGAGCCAGTGCGACGCATCCGGGTTCTCCAGCCGGCCTCCCGAGGTGTCGCTCGGGGCGTACGGGAGCCAGAAGAACGACACGACCGCCACCAGCACCACGATGCCGACCAGCACGATGCCGATCGTGAGCGTCGCCGACCGGCGACGCCGCACGCGCTCCCGCTGCTGCACCTCCGGTCCGCTCTCACCGGCGTGCCCGGCGGTCTGGTCGACGATCGCGCTCATCGGTTGCCCGAGATGCTCTGCCGCAGGCGCGGGTCGATGAGACGCTGCACGAGGTCGGCCGCGAAGCCGATCAGCAGCACGGCGAGGGTGCTCACGAACAGGATGCCCTGGATGTTCGGGTAGTCGTGCTGCTGGATGGCGCGCAGCAGCATGCTCCCGAGCCCCGGCAGGGTGAAGACGCTCTCGACCACCACCGCCCCGAGGAAGGTCGTGGCCAGTTCGATGCCGAGGATCGAGATGACGGGCACCGCACCGTTGCGGATCCCGTGCCTGCGCATCGCCTGCCCGAAGCTGGAGCCGAGGGCACGCGAGTTGCGCAGGTAGTCGCTGCCGATCACGTCGAGCGTCGCACTCCGCACATACCGGGCGATGGATGCGCTCATCACCACCGCGATCGTGATCACGGGAAGCGCGAGCGACGACAGCGCGGCGGCCGGGTCGGCCCAGTCGTCGCGTGGGAAGCCACCGGACGGGAACCAGCGCAGGTTGATCGAGAACGCGCTGACCAGCAGGATGCCCACCCAGAAGACGGGCACCGCGATCCCGAGCTGTGAGATGGCCGACAGCGAGATGCCGTACCAGGTGTCCGACTTCCATGCAGCGACGAAGCCGATCACGAGGGCGAGCGCCAGCGCGATCACGAACGAGATGAGCGTGAGCGGAATGGTCACCGCCAGCCGGGAGGCGATCTCCGGTGCGACGGGCAGCGACGTGATGAACGACTGGCCCAGGTTCAGCGTCAGCATCTGACCGAACCAGGTGACGAACTGCTGCAGCAGCGGCTGGTCGCTGCCGACCTGCTCCTGGGCGGCCTTGATCTGGTCCGGCGTTGCGTTGACGGACAGCAGCGCGTTGGACGGGTCGCCAGGCAGCACCCTCAGCAGCAGGAAGAGGACCACCATGGCAAGCAGCAGCGACACCACCAGGAAGGCGAAGCGACGCAGAAGATAGACGGCCATGACGTTTTCAAGGGTAGATGCTCGGGGCGCCGCGGAACGGCACCCCGAGCATCCTGTGGATAACTCTCGCCTGTCTACTTCTTGACGATGTCGTATGCGTAGAACTGTGAGTTGAGCCCGTTGACCGGGTAGCCGCTCACGGAGCTCGACGCCACGACGATCTGCGGGTAGAGGTACAGCCAGGCGCTGGCCGCGTCCTTCGCGATCTGCTCGTTGACGAGCTTCAGCTTCGCGGTCTGGTCGGCCGTGGTGGTGGCCTGCTCCGCCTCGTTCACCCACTGGGTGACCTGCGGGTTGTCGTAGCCCCAGTAGAAGTCCGGGTTTCCGTACCAGACCACGTCACGGTCGTTGACGTGCTCCTGCAGTGTTGCCGTGAAGTCGTGGTTCTTGAACACCTTCGTGTACCACTGGTCGGCCGAGATGGAGTTGATGTTCACCGTGATCCCGACCTTGGCGAGCTCGCTCTTGAGGAACTCGGCGACAGCGGGGTGCGGGTCGTAAGTCGGGGTGTCGAGCGTGAACGTGAAGCCGTTCGGCAAGCCTGCCTCTGCCAGCTCCTTCTTGGCGAGCGTGACGTCGTACGGGTTCACCTTCGTGAGGTCTTCGTACCAGGGGTCGCTCGGCGGGACCATCGAGCCGATCAGCGTGCCGTACTTGCCCCAGATGGAGCTCAGCAGCTTCTTGGTGTCGATCGCGGAGTAGACGGCCTTACGGACCTCGGCCTTGTTGAACGGCGCGACCTTGTCGTTGAAGGCGAGGAGCTCCTTCGTGGTCGACTTGCCGTTGGTGATCGTGTAGTCCTTGTTGCCCTCGAACTGGGTCAGCGCATCCGGGCTCTGAATGCTGGTGACCACATCCACCTGGTTGGTCAGGAGCGCGTTGGAGAGCGCGGTGGCGTCGGTGAAGTAGTCGTAGACGACCTCTTTGTTCTTGGCCTTGGTTCCCCAGTAGTCGGCCGAGCGCTCGAGGCTGAGCGAGCTGCCGCGCTTCCAGGTGCCGAGCGTGTACGGGCCTGTGCCGTCCTCCGCCGTCTTGTAGTTCGTGGTGCCCGGGCCGTAGATCCAGATGTAGCTGAGGTTGTACGGCAGCGAGATGGAGCGCGACTTCAGCGAGATCACGACGGTCTTGGCGTCCGGGGTGTCGATCTTCGAGATGACGGCGAGCTGCGACTTGCGCGCCGACTGCGAGTCGGCCGCGGTGACGCGCTCGATGCTGCTCTTGACGGCTGCACTGGTGAGCGGCTTGCCGGAGTGGAACTTCACGCCGTCGCGCAGCGTGAAGGTGTACGTCAGCCCGTCCTGGCTCGCGGTGTACTTGGTGGCGAGCAGCGGCTCGACCTTGCCGTCGTCGGTGAGCTTGAACAGGCCCTCGTAGACGTTGCCGTTCAGGGCCTCCGTCACACCCTGGCCGCCGCCTGCGGTGTTGTCGAGGTTGACCGGCTCGTAGAGCGAGCCGATGGCGATGGATGCGTCAGCGCCGGTCGACGACGACGCACCGGAGCAGCCGGCGAGCGCCAGCGTGGCGGCGACGGTCGTCGCGAGCACGACGAGAAGGGATTTCTTTCTCAACGGAGTTCTCCTGGGGGTTGGAGGGATGCAGGACTGCGGTTGCTGTGTTGCTGGTGCGCTGTGTTGCTGGTGCGCTGTGTTGCTGGTGCGCTGTGTTGCTAGTGCGCCGTGCCGCCGCGGAACACGACGACCTTCTCGCCAGCGCGCACGGGGACGCCGAAGCGGTTGTTGCGCGGAGGGAGCGGACAGTTGTACTGGTCCGAGAAACCGCACGGCGGAACGAATGCGCGGTTGAAGTCGAGGACGGCCCTGTCGCCGTCATGCAGGACGAACAGGAACCGGCCGGAGCCGTATGTGCCGTCTTCGCCCTCTGCACCGTTGGTCGGGTCGCCGAAGACGAGCAGCAGCGTTCCGCCGTCGTCGAACGCGCTCAGCGTGTACTCGACGCCGTCTTTGCTGAACGTGATGTCGCCGGGCACGACGAGGTCGCGCGTTCCTCCGTTGTCGCGGATGTGCTCGAACGGCACGGTGCGGGCGCCATCCACAGGGGTGAACGTGGCCTCGATGACCCACGCGGGGTCGAACGGGAAGGCCGTGACGGTCTCGAACGCCTGGATCGCCGGCGAGTTCGCGTCCCAGAGGCGGATGCCGCGCTCCGGCTCCCCTGTGTCGAGGTTGCTGCGGGTGAGCTCCGTCGCGGTGACCGTCTCCGGCAGGCCTGCCAGTGCATCCTGAGCGGTGGTCTCGTCGCCCTGCGGCAGCCACCTGGTCTCGATGAGGCTCAGATTGCCTGTCGGCGATGCGACGGACGCGAGGCGCGACTCCCGCCACGCCTGGTGGCCGGAACGGGCTTCGTCGATGGTGGATGCGGAGGCGAGGGGGGCACTGGAGGTTTCAGTCACGATGTCGGGCATAACAATCCGAGTGTGCGACTTGTTCCCGCCTTCGCGCTATTCGTGTTGCGCCGTGTTGCGCGTCGTCGCCTTCACGACAGACGGCGACACCGCGAGCACGATCCCGACCACCGCGGGGACGAGCAGCGCCCAGCCCAGGTCCGGACGGGCGTACAGCCCCTGGAACGACCCGATGGCGATCGCGATCTGCAGGATCTGGATGGTCACGGCGGAGGCGCGAGACCAGTTCTGAGCCCGGAGCGCCCCGATCGCGGTCGCGACGACCCAGATCGCGGCGAGCACGACGAGCACCACGATGGCGACGGCCGACGCGAACGACCGCGGGGTCTCGGTGAGCAACTCGACGAGCAGCCACACGGCCACTCCGATGAACGAGCGCCGCCTCCAGGAAGAGCAGCACGGCGAGCACGATGAGCATCCGGGGGCGTTGCTGGACTGCGGAACCGACGCCTGCAGGGCCCTCGCTCACGGGCCCGGTGGAACGGTTGGACTGGTCCCCATCCGGGGGCGGAACTCTAGCACTCATTCATTTCTCGCTTGTGTTCACAGCGTTATCTCATACAAAACTATTGATTCAGATTATGCGCTATGGGAGCATATTCGAGGTCGAGTTAACGCTCACAGGGTCGTGGGCAGGTCTTTCCCCCAATGGATCAATCACCCTGTAGCTCGGCTGTTTAAACAAGCATCCTAGGCCGTCACGGCCGGGGAACACTCAGCAAACAAGGAGCACATCTTCATGGACTGGCGCGACAAAGCTGCCTGCCTCACCGCGGACCCCGAGCTTTTCTTCCCCGTCGGCAACACCGGGCCCGCCGTCGATCAGATCGACAAGGCCAAGTCTGTGTGCGCTCGCTGCACCGTGACGGAGATCTGCCTTCAGTACGCCCTCGAGACCGGACAGGACTCCGGCGTCTGGGGCGGCCTCTCCGAAGACGAGCGTCGCGCCCTCAAGCGCCGCGCCGCCCGTGCCCGCCGGGCTTCTTAGTACCGCACTCCACACGAGGCGCCGCCGAGGCGCTCCCTCACACACCTAGCAGTAGAGGGAGCGGCCTCGGCTTTCTTCTGTTCGGACTGCGTCCGTTCTGGCTGCCTCAGCCCGGCAGTGTGCCCAGACCGTCCACCTTCGGGATGGCGCTGAGCAGCCGCTTCGTATAGCTCGCCTGCGGGTCGTTCCAGACCTGGGCGACGGGTCCGCGCTCGACGATGCGTCCGGCGCTCATCACCGCGACATCGTCGGCGATCTCGCGCACGATCGCGAGGTCGTGGCTGATGAACAGGAGCGCGGCGCCGGTCTCGATCGCGAGCGTCCGCATCATCCCGGCGACTCTGGCCTGCAGCGACGCGTCGAGCGACGCGATCGGCTCGTCGCCGATGAGCAGGTCCGGGCCTGTCGCGATGGCACGTGCGATGGCGATGCGCTGACGCTGGCCCCCGGAGAACGCGTGCGGGTGCTTGGTCGCCGCCGACGCATCCAGTTCGACGGCTTCCAGCAGCGACGCCACGGTCCACGCCGACCGGTCCGGGTTGATGCGCAGGCCGTCGGTGAGCTGACTCCCGATCGTGCGCCGCGGATTCAGCGAGGCGTACGGGTTCTGGAACACCATCTGGATGCGCAACTGCGCTCTGTCGCGCTTGCGCAGTCCTAGCCGGCGCACGGGCTGCCCGGCGAAGTGGATGCTTCCGTGCTGCACCGGCTCGAGGCCGCAGACCGCGCGGGCGATCGTGGACTTCCCGCAGCCGGATTCGCCGACCAGGCCGAGCACCTGACCGGTGTCGAGCCGCAGGCTGACGCCGTCGACAGCGGTGAGCCGTCCGCGCCCCGGCTGTTTGTAGGTGACAACGAGGTCTTCGATGTCGAGGAGACTCATACGCCCTCGCCCTCCAGGTCGGTGCGGTCGGCGCTTTCGGTGCCGTCAATGCGGTCAGCGCTCGGCAGCGCAGCGATCAGCGCACGCGTGTACTCGTTCTGCGGGTCGGTGATGATCTGGAACCGGTCGCCGTGCTCCACGATCTCGCCATGACGCATCACCGCGACGGTGTCCGCCAGCGCAGACATCACTCCGAGGTCGTGGGTGACCAGCAGCACGGCGAGGTCCAGCTCGTCGCAGAGCGTGCGCAGCAGTCTCAGGATGCCCGCCTGGACCGTCACATCCAACGCCGTGGTGGGCTCGTCGGCGACGAGCACCGACGGGCCGCAGATGATCGCCATCGCGATGGCGATGCGCTGCAGCTGGCCGCCGGAGAACTGGTGCGGATACTTCTTCAACGCCCCCGCCGGGTCGGGCACCTTGACCAGTTCGAGGGTTTCGATGGCCCGCGCGACGGCGTCCTTCTTGGAGAGGCGGCGGTGCGAGCGGAGATGGTCGGTGAGCTGCCCTTCGATCGTCAGCATCGGGTGCAGGCTCGCGGTCGGGTCCTGGAACACCATTGCGACCCGGGACCCGCGCAGTTCGTTCAGCGCCCGACCGCGGAGGTCAAGCAGGTTGCGCCCCTCGAACTCGATCGTCCCACCCGTCCGCGACCCGGCCGGCAGCAGCCCGAGGGCCGCGAGCCCCGTCATCGTCTTGCCGGAGCCGGACTCGCCGGCCAGGCCCGTGATGCGGCCTGCAGGCACCTCGAGGTCGATGTCGCGCAGGATGTGCTTGGCCGACTCCCCCGTGCCGATCGACATCGTCAGGTTCCGGATGCTCAACCCGCTCACAGGGCCCTCCCCTGAACGCTCTCGGCCGTGCGCGGGTCCAGAGAGTCGCGCAGCGCGTCCCCGAGGAAGTTGAACGCCAGCACGACCGTCAGGATCGCGAGCCCCGGGAACACCGCGATCCACCAGGACGAGAAGTTGAGGACGCCGGACGAGACCATCGCACCCCAGTCCGGCGTCGGTGGCACGGCGCCCAGGCCGAGGAACGACAGCCCGGAGAGGAGCAGGATCGCCGTTCCCACATCCAGGGTCGCGAGCACGAAGACCGGGGCGATGATGTTCGGCAGGATGTCCTTCGACAGCGACACCGCCGCGCTGTTGCCCAGTAGCCGCCCGGCGATCACGTATTCGCTCGTGCGAGCGCCGAGGACCAGCGAGCGGGTGACGCGGGCGTATGCGGGCCACGACACGATCAGCATGGCGATCACCGCGTTGGTCAGGCTCGGCCCGAGGGAGGCGGCGATCACCATGGCGAGGATGATCGTCGGGAACGCGAACACCAGGTCGGCGATACGCATGATGATCTCGTCGGCCGCCTTGCCGATGTAGCCGGCGATGGCTCCGAGGATCGTGCCGATGACGAGCGACGACGCCACCAGCAGGAGCGCGAGCAGGATGGAGACGCGCGATCCGGCGATGACGCGGGACAGCACATCCCTGCCCACCTCGTCCGTTCCGAACCAGTTGACGGCGTTCGGCGCGAGCAGCTTGGTGAAACTCTGGGCGAGCGGGTCGTATGGCGCGATCCAAGGCGCGAAGATCGCGACGAACAGCCAGACGAGCACGATCGCTCCCCCGGTGACGGCGAGCGGCGTCCGCATCGCGCGAGGCACGTTCAATCTGGCGCGCAACGGGCGCCGGAGGCCTCTGGTCAGGACGTCCTGGGTCATGCCGCCCTCACTCTCGGGTCGATGAGGCCGTACGCGATGTCGACGACGAGGTTCAGCCCGATGTAGACGAAGCCGACCACGAGGCCGACGCCCATGATCGCCGGCAGATCGAGCTTGGTCGCCGCGGAGAACGCGTACTCGCCGAGCCCATGCCAGGAGTAGATCTTCTCCACGAGCACGGTTCCCGACAACAGCGAGCCGAACGCGAGCCCGACCACGGTGATGATCGGAACCAGCGCGCCACGGAGGACATAGCGGAACACCACGGTGTGCGCCGGCAGCCCCTTGGCGCGGGCGGCGCGCACGTAGTCGAGGTCCAGGACCTCCAGCACCGCGGACCGCGCGAACCTGGTGAGCAGGCCGATCGTGTACAGCGCGAGGACGGAGGCGGGCAGGATGAGGTGGTAGACCGCATCCCAGAAGGTCGGGAGGTCACCCGCGAGCAGCGAATCCACGGTGTAGAGGCCCGTCACCTGAGGCGGCGCGATGGCCGTCGGAGCCAGCCGCCCCGATCCGGGGAACAGGTGCAGCTGGTAGAAGAAGACGAAATAGACGACGAGCGCCAGCCAGAACGCCGGCATCGAGACGCCGATGAGGCTGATCACCCGGATGAGCTGATCCCAGAAGGTGCGGCGTTTGAGCGCAGCGATGAGACCGAGACCGATGCCCAGGACGATCGAGATGACGATCGCGGTCACCGCGAGTTCGATCGTGGCGGGAAATGCGCGGGACAGGTCGGACGCGACGGCGTTGCGCGTCTGCGTCGACGTGCCGAGGTTGCCGTGGAGCACGTTGCCGAGATAGGTGAGGTACTGGACGGGCAGGGGCTTGTCGAGACCCTGGGCCTCGCGGAACTGCTGCACGATGGCCGGGTCGGCCGCTGCCTGCTCGCCGAGCGCCGCCTGCACGGGGTCTGCGGGGACGAGATTGGTCAGTGTGAACGTGACGAGCGTCACGCCGAACATGAGCAGGACGGTGATGCCGAGCCTGACCGCGAGGTAACGCGCCAGCGGGGGGACCCCCGCCGGCGCGTTCCTCTCGCGCTCGCCCGGAGGCGTCTTACTTGATGCCCGCAAAGTCGATCGTCCAGAGCGGGTTGAGCGACAGGGACGTGACGCTCTTCGCCGTCACGACGTTCTGCGCAGGCTGCAGCAGCGGGATGAACGGCCCTGAGGCGTTCTGCGCCTTCTGCAGCGCCTGGTAGGCAGCGGTGCGCGCTTCCGTGCCGGTCGCGGCCGTGGCCTTCGCTGCCAGGTCGCTCACGGTCGGGTCGGCGCCTGCCGCCCAGCCGGCGCGGAGGCCGACCAGTTCACCGGGGGTGAACGCCAGGTAGTTCGAGGGGTCAGGGAAGTCCGGGCCCCAGTACCAGAGGCCCATGGGCTCCTTGCCGTTGCGGTACGCATCCAGCTCGGTGGCGACAGGGGCAGGTGCGAGCTGGACGGTGACGCCGACGGTCTTCAGCTGCGCCTGGATGGACTCGGCGACCGACTGCAGCGACAGTCCCTGCACGGTGATGTCGTTCGGGAAGTTGAGCTTGACGGTCTCGCCCTTGTACCCGGACTTCGCGAGCGCCGCCTTCGCGCCGGCGAGGTCGAACTGGTTGCCGTCCGACGCCTTGAGCGCACCGATGAAGATCGACGGGATCACGCCGCCCGGACGCTCCGAGCCCTTGCCGGCCAGGTCGAGGATCTTGTCGTAGTCGATCCCCTTCTTGACGGCGTCGAGGAAGTCGGGGTTGCTCGTGAATGGGTCGACCGCCTTGTCCTGGTTGAGCAGGAGGAAGATCGTGTACCGTGACGCCGCCGAGATGACGGTGACCTTGGAGGCGTCGATCGCCGCGACCTGGTCGGGGTTGAGGTCGAGCGCGATCTGCGAGTCGCCCGCCTCAACGTTCAGCTTCTGGGTCGGACCCTGCACGTTGCGCAGCACGACGCGGTCGTAGGCGGGGGCGGTGCCCACGTACTTCGGGTTCTTCTTCAGCACCACCTGCGAGGCGGCGTCGAACGACTCCAGCATGTACGGGCCGGAGCCCGCCGAGGTCTTGTTGAGGAAGGACTCCGCCTTGTCGTCGGCGGTCGCCGCTCCGCCGTTCTTCTCGACGACCTTCTTGTTCACGACGCCGAGCGCCGGGTTCGGAAGGATGTACGGGAGGGCGGGGTTCGGCTCGGCCGAGGTGAGGGTGAGCGTCGTGTCCGACGCCTTCGCCACGGTGATGCCATCGAGCAGGAACGACGGGTTGCCCTTGATGCCGAGCACGCGCTGCAGCGAGAACACGGCGTCGTCGACGGTGACCTTGGAGCCGTCCGAGAAGGTCGAGTCGCCCTTCATGGTGAGGGTCAGGACCTTGTTGTCGGCCGACATCGAGTAGCTGGCGAGCCCGTCGACCGGCTTCGAGACATCGCTGCCGTTGAAGGTGAGGAGGGTCTGGTAGAGCGCGTGGGCGACCATGCCGCCGGTCGTCTCGTACTCGCGGTTGGGGTCGGCGGTCTTGAGGTCGAACGAGGCGTCGACCACGATCGACTTCCCGCCGGACGACGATGAGCTGTTGGAGGTGCCGCCGCAGGCGCTCAGGACGAGAGCACTGGCGACTGCGATGCCGACGAGTGCGGCACGACGCAGGGAATGGGACACGGATGACCCCTTTGAGTTGGTTGGAAGGTTAGCTGCGAAATTACTGTCATCCATGAATGTGTGTCAACTTTGCCGCGAAATGTCGGACGAAAGTGCTGCGCTTTCCGCACAAACGGCATATTATCTCCATCACGCGGGGCATTTCGCCCGGTCAGAGGACGAATGTGAGGGCGCATGGAACTCGACGAGACGCATATCCGGATGTTGGAACTTTTGCGGGAAGACGGGCGCACCTCCATCGCCGCGCTGGCCGAGGAACTCGGCATCTCGCGGTCCAACGCGTACGCCAGATACGAAGCACTCGTGAAGAACCGAGTGATCCGCGGAGTGCACGCGGACATCGACCCTGCCGCCGTCGGTCTGAGCGTCTCCGCCCTCGTCTTCGTCACCCTGCGCCAGAGTCAGTGGGCCGACTTCCGCAGCAGACTGGAGACGCTGCCGGAGCTGGAATACTTCACCGTGATGACCGGCGAGCACGACGCGATGCTCCTGGTGAGGGCGAGCGGCGTGTCCGCCATCCACAACCTCGTCGCGACCAAGCTCGCGCAGTGGCCGTCGATCAAGGCGACCGTCACGGTTTTCCTGATGGACGAACAGGCGACCAGGGTGTCGCTCCGCATGCCCAAGGACACATCGGATGCGCTGCAGACCTCGGGGGAACGCTACGGAATGACCAGATTCGTGCGGACGAGCGACCAGCGGGCGGAGCGATCGACCCCCGATCCCCGCCGGCGACGCTGACGCCCCGACCAGTCGGTCAGACGACCTCGCGGCACACGGAGACGTGCTGCGCGCCGTCCGGCGTCGCGAACTCCTCGGTGAGGAGGAGCCTGCCGTCGTCGTCCGTGGACATCGTGGACGTCGCACTCCCCTGCGTGGTGCTGCCGTCGATCCCGTGGTGCACGAACGACACGTGCAGCACGTCGTCCTCCCTGCGCCCCACGAAGCGCCCGACGGCGACCGTGTCCCCGACGTACTCGCCCCAGAGCACCCCGGCCTCCTCGCGGTAGAGGAAGCGCGTCGGAGCACCGTCGGCGACGTCACTCGCCGTCGACGAGATCATGTCGAAGAACTTTCCGTCGATCGGGGCGGAGGCGAGCGGGTTCTGAGTGGAGGCGGTCACGGCGGACCATTCTGCCCCGAGTGCCCCGGCCCCTGTCAAACGGGCGCGCGATCCGTCCAGTCGAGACGCATTCCGCCCGGGCGCGATGGCACTTCTCGCGAGAAACGCCGATTCCGCAGAACGTTTCGTCCTTTGCCCGCATTTCGGCGCGACAAATGGATGCGCAGGGCCGGCAAGCGGGACGCTATGACTTCGTGAGGTAGCGGAGCGGCACCTCGATGGTCACCTCGGTGCCCTGGCCCATCATCGTGTGCCAGTCGATGGTGCCGCCGAGCTCGCCCTGGATGAGGGTGCGGACGATCTGCGTTCCGAGCCCGCTTCCGACCTTGCCCTCCGGGAGCCCGGAGCCGTTGTCGACCACCCTCACTGTGAGCGTGTCGTCGGAGCGGTCGGCGATGATCTCCACCTGGCCTTCGCGCCCGGCGAGACCGTGCTCGACGGCGTTCGTGACGAGTTCGGTGAGCGCGAGGGCGAGCGGGGTGGCGTACTCGCTGGGGAGCGAACCGAAGCTGCCGGAGGACTTGGGGTGCACGGTCGTGTTGTGGCTGGAGGCGACCTCGGCGACGAGCAGCAGCACGCGGGCGAACACCTCGTCGAAGTCGACGATCTGGTTGAGCCCGGTGGAGAGGGTGTCGTGCACGACGGCGATGGCCGCGACCCTGCGCATCGCCTGACTGAGCGCCTCGCGTGCCTCCTCCGAGTGCGTGCGGCGCGCCTGGATGCGCAGTAGGGACGCCACGGTCTGCAGGTTGTTCTTGACCCGGTGGTGGATCTCGCGGATGGTCGCGTCCTTGGTGATCAGCTCCCGCTCCTGGTGGCGCAGCTCCGACACGTCGCGGCAGAGCACGATCGCACCGATCCGCTCTCCCCTGTTGCGGATCGGGATCGCCCGGAGAGACACCGTGACGCCCCGCGCCTCGATGTCGGTGCGCCAGGGGGCACGCCCCGTGACGACCAGCGGCAACGACTCGTCGACGGTCATCCGGCCGGACAGCAGCTTGGTCGTGACCGTGGCGAGCGACTCCCCCTCCAGCTCCTCCGTGAATCCCATCCTGTTGAAGGCGCTGAGCGCGTTCGGGCTGGCGAAGGTGGTCACACCGTCCACATCGAGCCTGATCAGTCCATCGGAGGCGCGGGGCGCGCCACGACGCGGGCCGCTCGGCGCCCCGAGGTCGGGGAAGTCGCCGGTGGCGATCATGTTGAAGAGGTCGTTCGCGCAGGCGTTGAACGTGAGTTCCTGGCGGCCAGGAGTGCGTGCGTCGCTGAGGTTGGAGTGCCTGGTGATGACGGCGACGGGCTGCTCCGCCGTTTGAGGGGAGTTGACGCTCAGTCGGCGGATGACGGGCACCGCGAGCACGCGGGTGGGTGTCTCCTCGAACCAGTCCGGCGCGTTGGTGTCGATGATCCTCTTGGTCTGGAACGCGTCCGTGACCTGCTGCCGCCACTCCGGCTTGATCCGCTGACCGACGAAGTCGCGGTAGAAGAGGGTGGCGGCGCTCGACGGGCGAGCGTGCGCGACGGCGACGAAGTCGTCGTCGGTGGTGGGCACCCACAGCACGATGTCGGCGAAGGCGAGGTCGGCGAGGAGCTGCCAGTCCCCGACGAGGCCGTGCAGCCAATCGACATCGGCCTCCGAGGAGCGGCCATGGGCTTGCACGAGATCACTGAGCGTCGACACGGCTCTAGTCTAGGCATCCCCCGGATGCGATCACGGATGTTATCCACAGCCCGTGTTGGAGCCCTGGACTCCCGGTGGATGCTCCTGCTTGAGTGTCACCCACGCACAAGCCGGAGCGGGGAGGGTCCCCCGTCGTCGCGGCCGAAGAAGTCACCGCGCAACCGCGCCCACCGATGAGGGGAATCCCTGTGAGCACCGTACTCGACCACCACCACCGCGCAGGCCCGACGCCTGTCGCACCGACGGGGGTCCTGCAGAGCACCACCGAGCGCCTGCGCGGGCATTCGGCGACCCCGCATCCTGTCGTCGACCTGATGACCGCCGCGGGCGAGGGTGAACTCCCGGACCCGGCGCCGCTCGCGGCCAACCTCGCGCTCTGCGTCGTCGAGGTCCTGGCGGGCGCACGAGACCTCGACCAGCTGGGCCGGTGGGTGAACGATTCCGTGTTCGTGCACCTGCTCCGCCGCGCCACGATCGCCGCGCAGACCAGACGCATCAGCGGCGTCTCCGTGCAACGCCCACGGGTCTGGGTGGGCGAACCGATCATCGCCAGGCCGAGCGCGGGTGTCGTCGAGGCGGTGGTGATGGTCCATCAGCCCGACCGTTCCCGCGCCGTCGCCATCCGGCTCGACGCGGTGGGGGTGCGCTGGCGGGCGAGCGCCCTCAGCGTGCTGTGAGCACCGGATGCGCGAATGGCCGCCCCCGAAGGGACGGCCATCGTGCGAACGGGAGGGTGTCAGCCCTTCTTGCCCTGGGCGCGGCGCTCTGCGCGATTGCTCGGAGCCGGCTCGTCGCTGTCGCTGACGCGCTGGCCGAACGCTCCGCGCTGCGTCGCTCCCTGCGCCGGCGGCGCGGACGCCTCGTTCAGCTGCGCCTGGGTGCGCTGAGCGCGAGCCGTGGCGCTCTGCTCGATCTGGCCGCGCTGGTTGCGCACCTCCACGCCGCCGTCGTCGCTCGGCGCGGAGTAGCTGAGGCGCGGGTCCTCTTGGCCACGACCGAGGCCCTTGGCGGCGACGGTCGGAACCTCGACCTCACCGGGGGCCTCGTTGACCTCTACCTCCAGGTTGAACAGGAAGCCGACGGTCTCCTCACGGATGGAGCCCATCATCTGCTGGAACATCGCGTAACCCTCGCGCTGGTACTCGACCAGCGGGTCGCGCTGCGCCATGGCACGCAGACCGATGCCGTCTTTCAGGTAGTCCATCTCGTAGAGGTGGTCGCGCCAGCGGCGGTCGATCACCGACAGCACCACGCGACGCTCCAGCTCGCGCATCGCCGGCGAACCGAGCGACTCCTCGCGCTTCTGGTAGGCGATCCGGGCGTCCGAGAGGATCTCGCGGCGCATGAAGTCGCGGTTGATCTTGCCCTTGTTGCCCGCTTCGGTGATGACCTCGTCGATCGTCACGCCGACGGGGTAGAGCGTCTTCAGCTCGGCCCAGAGGGCGTCGAAGTCCCAGTCGTCGCCGTTGCCCTCGCCCGTGTGCTGGTCGAGGATGTCGTCGATCACCTCGGTGAGGAACTGCTGCGTGCGCTCGTGCAGGTCGTCGCCCTCGAGGATGTGGCGGCGGTCTCCGTAGATCGCCTCACGCTGGCGGTTGAGGACGTCATCGTACTTGAGGACGTTCTTGCGGATCTCGGCGTTGCGGGCCTCGACCTGCGACTGCGCGCTGCGGATGGCCCTGCTGACCACCTTGGACTCGATCGCCAGGTCGTCCGGGACGTTGCCCCTGCCCATCAGCGACTCGGCGGCGCCCGCGTTGAACAGGCGCATCAGGTCGTCGGTCAGCGACAGGTAGAAGCGGCTCTCGCCCGGGTCGCCCTGACGGCCGGAACGACCGCGCAGCTGGTTGTCGATGCGGCGCGACTCGTGACGCTCCGTGCCGAGCACGTAGAGCCCGCCGGCGTCGACGACCTTGTCCGCCTCGGTCTGGACCTTCTCCTTCACCGAGTTGAACACCTCGTCCCAGGCGGCCTCGTACTCCTCGGGGGTGTCGACGGGCGACAGGCCGCGGGAGTTCATCTCGGCCACGGCGATGAACTCGGCGTTGCCGCCGAGCATGATGTCCGTTCCACGTCCGGCCATGTTGGTGGCGACAGTGACGGCGCCGAGCTGGCCGGCCTGCGCGACGATCGCTGCCTCTCGGGCGTGGTTCTTCGCGTTCAGGACCTCGTGGCGGACGCCCTTCTTGGCGAGCAGCCTGGACAGGTACTCGCTCTTCTCGACGCTCGTCGTCCCGACGAGGACGGGCTGGCCCTTCTCGTGGCGCTTCGCGATGTCTTCGACGACCTGAGCGAACTTCGCCTCCTCGTTCTTGTAGACGAGGTCGGACTGGTCGATCCGCTGCATCGGCTTGTTCGTCGGGATGGGGACGACGCCGAGCTTGTAGGTGCTCATGAACTCGGCCGCCTCTGTCTCGGCGGTACCGGTCATGCCGGACAGCTTCTTGTAGAGGCGGAAGTAGTTCTGCAGGGTCACCGTCGCGAGAGTCTGGTTCTCGGCCTTGACCTCGACGCCCTCCTTGGCCTCGATGGCCTGGTGGATGCCCTCGTTGTACCGGCGGCCCATCAGGATGCGGCCGGTGTGCTCGTCGACGATGAGCACCTCGCCGTTCATCACGACGTAGTCCTTGTCGCGCTTGAACAGGGCGTTCGCCTTGATCGCGTTGTTGAGGAACGAGATGAGCGGGGTGTTGGCCGACTCGTAGAGGTTGTCGATGCCGAGGTAGTCCTCGACCTTCTCGATGCCGGGCTCGAGCACACCGACGGTGCGCTTCTTCTCGTCGATCTCGTAGTCGACCTCGGCTTCGAGCCTCTTGGCGAGGTTGGCGAACTCGTTGAACCAGCGGTTCGCCTCACCGGACGACGGTCCCGAGATGATCAGCGGGGTGCGCGCCTCGTCGATGAGGATCGAGTCGACCTCGTCGACGATCGCGAAGAAGTGACCGCGCTGCACCATGTCGCTCGCCTGCCACGCCATGTTGTCGCGCAGGTAGTCGAAGCCGAACTCGTTGTTGGTGCCGTACGTGATGTCTGCCGCGTACTGCTCGCGGCGCTCTTCCGGCGTCTGGCCGGCGAGGATGACGCCGGTGGACATGCCGAGTGCACGGAACACGCGCCCCATCAGCTCCGACTGGTAGCTGGCGAGGTAGTCGTTGACCGTGATGACGTGGACGCCACGGCTGGAGATCGCGTTGAGGTAGGCGGCCGTCGTCGCGACGAGCGTCTTGCCCTCACCGGTCTTCATCTCGGCGATGTTGCCGAGGTGCAGCGCAGCGCCGCCCATGATCTGAACGTCGAAGTGGCGCATCCCGAGCGTGCGCTTCGCCGCTTCGCGGACCGCGGCGAACGCCTCGGGAAGGAGGTCGTCGAGCGACTCTCCGTTGCTGTACCGCTCCCGCAACTCGACGGTCTCGTGCATGAGCTCTTCGTCGGTGAGTTCGCTGAAGTCGTCTTCGAGCGCGTTCACCGCTTTGGCGTATGCCTCCAGACGGCGAAGGGTGCGACCCTCGCCGACCCTGAGGACCTTTTCCAATACTGAGGCCACGTATGCACTCCACTTTGATTGTTCAGGCTGGTGTCGCCTGTCGCCCAGTCGGGCGCACGTCGAACCGCCGGCCGCGGCCGACGCTAGACATATCGTACTTGTTTCACCGTTGGGTTCGACGGGTAGTTCCTGTGAGGGCCCTCCGGAACAGCGAGGCGCCGATGGCGACGGCCGCCTGGGCCGCCACCATCGGCGCTGATCGGGGGTGCTGGAGCCGGAGGCTCAGCCGCCGAGCTTGCGACTGGCCGTCGCGACCTCCTGCAGTTCTTCGGCGTCGTCGTCCAACGCGATCACACCGTAGTCCCAGCCTTTGCGACGGTAGACGACGCTCGGACGCTGATTCTCCTGATCGATGAACAGGTAGAAGTCGTGGCCGACGAGCTCCATGTAATACAGAGCGTCGTCGACGGTCATCGGGACGGAAGCGAACACCTTCTTGCGGATCACGACGGGACAGTAGTCGTCCTCGGCCTCGGCCGCCCCCTCCGCATCATCGGAGACGACGGGAACGCTGCCCGTCCTCACCTGATCGAGTACCGCGACGGGGGCCGCTGCGAGTCCGACGGTGCTGAAACCGTCCGTGCTCGCCTCTCGGAGCGACGTGGGCCTGTGCTGGCCGCGATGCACCTTGCGACGGTCCTTCGCCCTGCGCACCCGTTCCAGGAGCTTGCCGAGGGCGATGTCGAACGCCGCGTATTTGTCGGTCCCGGTCGCCTCCGACCGCACGACGGCCTTCGGGCCGACGAGGGTCAGTTCGACGCGATCATCGCCGTTCTGGGTTCCCACCTTCTCGTTGTGGCGGCTGACCTTGATCTCGAACGAGATCGCGCGTTCGGCGAGGTGCGAGACCTTTTCCGCCTTCTCAGTCGCGTATTCACGGAAACGATCGGTGATACCCAGGTTGCGTCCGATGATGTTGATGTCCATGGAGACCTCCCTGTTCCGGCGTGCCGTCCGCCCGGATCACGAAGGGCGGGTCATCCACACCTTTTCGACCACCGTAGTGCCGTCCGCCTCGGAAGTGAACAGGTAGAGGTACTCGATCTGCCGAAGAGTTCCCGTGTGGTCTCCGAGCATCAGGGCAACGTCGGCGAGGCGGCTCGCAGCGGCGTGCGCGCGACTGCTACTGCGCCCACCACGCGACCTCCCACCGCGTCGATCGCGCGGGCCGCCTCCCGCACCGTGGAGCCTGTCGTGACGATGTCGTCGACGATCAGGCAATCCCTCTGACGCAGCCGGCCGGACGCGATCAGGCTGCCCCGTCTGTTGTCCGCACGCTCGCGGGCGTTGAGCCCCGCCTGATCCTCGGTCTGCCTGGTGAGACGCAATGCACGCCAGAGCGGGGGGACCAGGATGCGCGACCTCCGGAGGATGAGCGCGGTCGGGTGGTAGCCCCGCCGCCGGAAAGCGGCGCGAGTGGACGGCACGAGGACGGGGACGAGCGCGGAGCGCGTGTCCGGCGCGACGTTCGCCTGCGCGGCCACGACGGCCTCGCCCAACGCGACGGAAAGGGCGGCCGCAGCGTCCGTACGCCCTCCGTCCTTGAACGCCAGCAGGACCCGCCGCACGACCCCCTCGTAGACGAGGGCGGCGAACAGCGGCAGCCCGGACCCGTCCGCGACGACCGTCTCCGGACGCAACGCGCGTGCGCACTCCGCGCACACACCCCTGTCCGGACGCCCGCAGCCGCTGCAGCGCACCGGCAGCAGCACCGCGGCCGCGTCGAGGATGGATTCTCGGATCAGGTGTGTCGATGTCATGCGTCGAGCCTGCCGTTGCCGCAGCCGCGGCGGCCGCGTCGTCTCGAATCGGTGGAGAACGCCTGCGTCGGCGCGGCTGTGGAGGGGCGCGCTGCGCGACGCGACGCGCGACGCGATGTACGTCAGGGCTGGCCGAGCTGCACGGCGACAGCCCCGACCTTGTCCGTCTGCGCCTGCCAGCCCGTGCCGGTCGGGGCCTGCAACGATCCGTCGGCCGTGAGAACGAGATAGCGGGACAGTCCGCCTGCACCGACGATGGTCGTCCCCCCGCCCGGTCCAGCGGTGGTCGTCGACGTTCCGCCGATCGTTTGCTCCGTGATCGACGTCGCATCCCCGGTGGTGTTGCCGAGCACGGCGACGGTCAGCTCGCCCGTCCAGGCGATGGAGCGCGCCGTGCCCTGACCGACCGCCAGCTCGATCGGCTCGGTGAGGCTGACAGGGACTCCTGCCTCCCCGCGCACGACACCGGCGGCGACGACGAGGGTCTGCGTGCCGTTCCTGAGCAGCGCGACCACGCGCGTCCCGTCGCGGGAGAGCGCGAGGGAGATGATCGCCGTCGCCGACGGCCACTCCGTCTTGACGGGGTGCGCCTGCCCATCCTGGCCGTACGCCACGAGCGCGCCGGGGGTCGCCTGCGGCACCGACCAGACCCAGCCGCCCGCGTCGATGGCCGGGGCGATCAGCCCTGGGCGCACATCCACCTTCAGCGGCACCGCGGTCTTCTTGACCGCGTACGCCGCCCCGTGGGACTGCACGGCCGCCACGTCGCGGGCGGGCGTGAGGGCGACGGAGGTCGGCTGCAGCGCGACGATCTTGTCGCTCATCCCGCTCAGCTCCGTGACGCTCGAACCGCTCAGCAGGCCGAACGTGTTCTGCCGGTAGACGATGGCGTGCGAATCGAGGGGAGGATCCTGCATGGGCGCGTTCGCATCGCTCAGCGGCGGGATCTGCTGCTGGTTGCCCTCGATGGAGATCTCGACGCTCTGCGCGAGACTGCCGAGGCTCTGCTCCAGTTCGAGCTGCATCCGTTGCAAGGCGAGGGTGTCCGCCGTCCCTGCCTCCGAACTGAGGTCGACGCGCGCGACGCCTCCGGAGGTGGTCACCGACGGCAGCGCCAGCTGGGTCCCCTGCGGGAACGCGCTCGTCACCGCGCCGCTCAACCATTTGGATGGGCCGGCCAGCACTGCGCTCGCGACCCTGGTCGCCGCCGTGGCGACGCGGGCGGGGAACCACCGCGCATCCGGAACCAGGTAGCCGTAGTCGGGGCTGAAGAAATAGACCGGCTGCTGCGAGTACACGGAGCGGAACGTCGGGTCGTCGATGACGACGCCGTTCGGCGCGACGGCGATGCGCCACTCGCCGTCCTGCTTCTGCAGTTCGTAGCGCAACCCGACGGGGGCCGTGCTCGACACGGGATGGTACGCGCCGGTGCTGTCGACGTTCGCGACGGGGTTGACCGACACGCTCCACTGGTTGAGTTCGTGGTCGTATGTGCGGTTGCGGCCGTCGTCGACCGTCACGGACTCATCAGGGTTCCACTTGGCCGACATGGACCTGGTGAGGTATTTCCTCGCGATGTCGAAGTTGTTCTTGGGGCTGGACGCCGCGTCGATGAAGCCCTGGACGATGCGCTGCTGGGTCGCGCCCTTCTCCGGCGGAGACGGGTTGAAGTCGAGGTCGAGGGAATCGTTCACCTGCGCGACGGGGCCGCCCTGGCGGACGGGGCCCGAGCTCGGGATGCTCGCACAGGCGGCGAGCACACAGAGGACGACCACCGCGACGACTCCGGTGAGAACGCGGCGAATCGGGCTGCTGGCGCTCATGCTGTCGCCCCCTTGTCTGTGAGCTCGGGGGCCGGCACCGCAACCGTCCGCACCGCATCCGTCGCTCCGGCGTCCGTCGGCGGCAGCGGCAGCGGCGATGACGCGATCTCCTTGCCAGGAACGCGCGGCAGTGTCAGCCGGAAGCACGAGCCGGAGCCCGGAGCCGACCAGACCTGCAGCCAGCCGGAGTGCAGCGTGGTGTCTTCCAGCGAGATCGCGAGGCCGAGACCCGTGCCTCCGATGGTGCGCTTGCGCGACGGGTCTGCACGCCAGAACCTGTCGAACACGTGGTTGACGTCCTGCTGGCTCATGCCGATCCCGTAGTCGCGCACCGTGAGGGCGACGGCGGACTCGTTGCTGTCGACGGTGACGACGACCGGTTTGCCGTCTCCGTGCTCGATGGCGTTGCCGATGAGGTTGCGCACGACCCGCCGGATGCGCCTCGGGTCCATGCCGACGTCGAAGTAGCCGCCCGGCGCATCCAATCGGAGCTCGGAGCCGTTCTGCTCGGCCAGCGTGCGCAACTCGTCCACCACATCGTCGGCGAGCCGCACCAGGTTGGTCGGCTCCGGTTCGAGCGCGACGGAGCCGGCGTCGTATCTGCTGATCTCGAGCAGGTCCGACAACAACCTGTCGAAGCGCTCGATCTGGGTGTGCAGCAGTTCGGCGGTGCGCTCGGTCGCCGGAGGGAACGACTCCCGCTGGTCGTAGATCACGTCACCGGCGAGCCGGATGGTGGTGAGCGGGGTCCGGAGTTCGTGCGAGACGTCGGAGACGAACCGCTGCTGGAGCTGCGACAGCGTCGCCAGCTGGTTGATCTGACTCTGCAGGCTGTCCGCCATCCCGTTGAAGGAGCGCGCCAGCGACGCGAACACGTCCTCCCCGTGTTCCGGGATACGCACGGCGAGGTCGCCTGCGGCGAGCCGTTCGCTGGTCTCCGCCGCGACCCTGATCGGCTGCACGGCGAACCGGACGATCACCCAGGTGATCGCGCCGATAAGAAGGATGAGCGCGAACCCGGCGAGCAGCAGCGTGCTCTGCACGAACACCAGCGTGTTCTCCGAGTCGCGCAGGTTGTAGCCGATGTAAAGCTCGTAGTGCCCGTAACTCGGCAGAGTGAGCTGGGTGCCGACGACGATTCCCGGGTCCGTCGTCCCGTTCCCGGCGGGGAGGGCGACCGACTGGTAGAACTGCTTCGTCCCTCCGTTCTGCACCTGCGCGCGCAGCTGGTCGGAGATCACCCCGTTCAGGCCGGGGCTGGCTCTGTCGGGAGGAGCGGGGACGGAGACGTCCTGCCCCGGCACCCGGTATGCGGCGATGAGCCTGCTCGACGTCGCCCCCTGCACGGTCTGCAGGGTGGAGTTCAGGAGGTTCTTGCCGGAGTCGGACGCCGAGACGTCGGAGGCGTTCAGCGTCGACTGCGCGGAGGTCGTGGCCCTGCTCGAGTCACGGAGCGCTTGGTCGAGGCGCGACTGGTAGAGGTCGTTGCTGATGCTGAGCGCCATGTAGATGCCGGTCACCAGGATCGCGATGCCGGTCAGCAGCAGGGTGATGGCGACGGTGCGGACCTGCAGCGAGCGCCGCCACACGCCGACGACCTGCGATGGAAGCTCCCGCCACCACCGCCCGTCCATCCACCTGTAGCGCATCCGGGCCGCCGGTGCGGCGCTAGGTGACGGCGCCGGCGCGGTAGCCGACGCCGCGCACGGTCATCACGATCTTGGGGTTGTCAGGGTCCTGCTCGACCTTCGCCCTCAACCGCTGAACGTGCACGTTCACCAGCCGGGTGTCTGCCTTGTAGTGGTATCCCCAGACCTGTTCGAGCAGCATCTTGCGGGTGAACACCTGCTGCGGCTTCGACGCGAGCGCGAGGAGCAGGTCGAATTCGAGCGGGGTGAGGTTGATGCGGGTGTCCCCGCGCTTGACCTCGTGGCCTGCGACGTCGACGACGAGGTCGCCGATTCGCAACTGCTCGGCGGCGGGGACGGCGGACGCGGGACGCAGCCTGGTCTTGATGCGAGCGACGAGTTCTTTCGGGTTGAACGGTTTGACCATGTAGTCGTCCGCGCCCGATTCGAGCCCCTTGACCACATCCGCGGTGTCCGACTTGGCTGTGAGCATGATGACGGGCGTGCCGGACTCCGCACGGATGCGGCTGCACACCTCGATGCCGTCGAGTCCTGGCAGCATGAGGTCGAGAAGCACCAGATCGGGCTTGGACGAGCGGAACGTGTCGACGGCCAGCGAGCCGTCTTCACAGAAGACAGGGTCGAATCCCTCGGTGCGCAGCACGATGCCGATCATCTCGGCGAGGGCGGTGTCGTCGTCGACCACCAGGATGCGACTGTTCATGTCGGAAGTTTCCCACAACCATTCTCGGGCGGCCGTAACCGCTGAAGTCTCTGTGCAAGCGTAGTCGAGACTGCTGCGTCACCCGTGAAAGCCAGCCGAACGTGCCCTGTGGGCGGGGCAGTGCTCGCGCCGCGGATGTGCCAGCATGGTCACGGACTTACGCACGGGAAAGAGGGGCACCGCGTGACCGACGAGCAGAACTGGCAGGCACCGGGGTCGCAGGGTGGCGCAGGGGGCGGCGGCGAGCAGCCGCAGGCACCGCGCTACGGCGAGTACGCGCCCGGGTACGGCCAGCAGCCGCCGCAGCAGCCGCCGTACGGGCAGCAGCCGCCGGGACCGCCGCCATCCGGCCAGCAGCCGCCCGGATGGGGTCAGCAGCCTCCCGCTCAGCCGGGCTGGGCGCAGCAGCAGCCGGGCCAGCCCGGTTTCGCGTACGGCCAGCAGCCGCCCGGCTACCAGCAGCAGCCCGGCTGGACTCCCCCGCCCAAGCCAGGCCTCATCCCGCTGCGGCCGCTCGGCTTCGGCACGCTCATCGGCGCGCCGTTCCAGACGCTGCGACGCAACCCCAAGATCACCGTCGGCGCCGCCCTGCTGTTGCGGGGCATCCCGTCGATCGTCGTGAGCGTTCTCGTCTTCGGCGGCATCTTCCTGCTGATGGAGAGGGCGATCAACGCGTCGGCCGGCGACAGGAGCGCGCTCACCGCTGGCGCCGTCGGCGGCGCGATCGTGCTCGGTCTGGTCTCCGTGGTCGTCGATGCGATCTCCGGCGCGCTGCTGCAGGGCGTGATCGTCGGCGAGGTCGCCCGTGGCACCGTCGGAGAGAAACTGACCTTCCGCGGCATCTGGCAGATCGTGCGCGGACGCGTCGGAGCACTGATCGGCTGGACCTTCCTCGTCACGCTCGCCTGGGTGATCGCCGTCTCCCTAGTCGCCGTGATCGCCGCCGTGCTGTTCGCCCTGTCTGGTAACGCCGGCGTTGTCGGCGGGATCCTGGTGATCATCGTCGGCCTGTTCGCCCTCGCGTTCCTCGCCATCTGGCTGAACACCAAGCTCATCCTGGTGCCGAGCGCGATCGTGCTCGAACGCCTCCCGATCCGTCGCGCGATGGCACGCTCGTGGGGGCTCACGGCCGGCTATTTCTGGAAGACCTTCGGCACCGTCGCCCTGATCGCCGTGATCGTCTACGCGGTGGCACAGGTCATCTCGATCCCGTTCGGCATCATCGGCGGCATCGTCGGCGGGCTCTTCGCGCCGACATCGCTGTCGACCCAGGACGCCTCGGACTTCAGTCAGGTGTTCGCCAGCCAGATCGGCGTGAATCTGCTCGGGAGCGTCGTCGGCGCCATCATCGGCGCGATCCTCGCCGTGGTGCAGACCTCCGTCGTCGCTCTCATCTACATCGACCTCCGGATGCGCAAAGAGGGCCTCGACCTGCAGCTCGTCCGCTTCGTGGAGGCGCGCCAGACCGGCCAGGACGCCCCGGACCCGTACCTGTCGGCTCCGGTCTTCGCTCAGCCGTCCGCTCCGTACCCGCCTGCGCCCGGCTCGTATCCGCCTCCCGGTTCGTACCCTCCTCCCCCGCCGGGCGCATGACAGGCGCTGTGCTCTCACTGCTGCGCGCCGACGTCCCTGTCGACCCCAGTTCGCCGGACGCCAAGCAGTGGATCGGGGATGAGCTCGCCAAGCCCGAATACCAGACCGCGAAACCGACCTGGTTCGACCTCGCGTCGAAAGCAGTCCAGGACTGGCTCGCCTCGCTGTTCCAGGGTCCTGGGGGCAACGCCGGTCCTGTGCTCCTGCTCGCCGTCGTGCTGGTGATCGCCGGACTGATCGTCGCGGCGTTCTTCATCTTCGGCCGGCCGCGCATCAACAGGAGGACGGCCGATGGCCGCCGCTCCCTGTTCGGCGACGACGACACCCGCACCGCGGCCGAGCTGCGGCGGTCGGCGGCGTCCGCCGCCGCCTCCGGCGACTGGGTCGTCGCCATCGAGGAACAGTTCAGGGCCATCGCGCAGGGCCTCGACGAGCGGACGCTCATCACGGTGAGCCCTGGAACGACCGCGACCGAGTTCGCCCACCGTGCAGCGAGCGCTGTGCCCGCGGAGCGGGAGCGTCTCCTCTCCGCCGCCCGCGCGTTCGACGACGTGCGCTACCTCGAACGCCCCGGCACCGAGGCGCACTATCAGCAGCTCGTGGCTCTCGACCAGCAGCTTCAGGATGCGCGTCCTCCGGCCTTCGCGCAGAACGAGGTCGTGCGGTGACGCAGCAGACGCTCGAGCGCGGGCTCGAACCCCAGAAGCCATCGGAACCCGGGACGCCATCGGGCGTGCAGGATGCCGTCGCCGTCTCCCCGGGCGTCCGTCAGGTCGGCCGGCGCAGCATCCCGTGGATCGTGCTGGCGGTCATCGCCGTCGTCATCGCGCTGCTCGGTGCCCTCCTCAGCGGACGGAACTCGGCCGCCGGAATCCCGATGGATGCGGCGAACGCCGGCCCGATCGGCGGAAAGGCGGTGGCGCAGGTGCTCCGCGGGCAGGGCGTCGACGTTCGGACCGCGAGCACGCTGACTCAGGTGCAGGATGCGGCGAGCGACGACACCACCGTGCTCGTCTACGATCCGAGCGGCAACCTCGACGCCAGTGGATACGACGAGCTGACCTCGGTCGCGAGCACCGTCGTCCTGGTCGAGCCTGACTTCGATGCGCTGAACAGGCTCGCGCCCGGTGTGTCGGCTGCAGGGTCGCCGGCGGCGAAGGGTCCGATCGCCGCGGGATGCTCCGTTCCCGCGGCCGTGCGCGCCGAGCGGATCGACCCGCGCCCGACGTCCACCACGTCCGATGTGAGCGTCGCAGGCTCGTTCCACATCGAAGGCAGCCCGGCCGTCGGATGCTTCGAGACGAGCGGCCAGCGGTTCTCGTTCGTGAAGTCGGCGTCGGACGGCCGGACCGTCTACCTGATCGGCTCGGCGAGCATCCTGATGAACGACGGGATCGACCGGGGCGGCAACGCCGCGCTCGCCCTCAACGTGCTCGGTGGTCACCACACGCTCGTCTGGTATCTCCCGAGTCTCGCCGACCGTCCCGTCACCGGGCCGCCGGACATCGGCGCGCTCACGCCGGGGTGGGTCACGCCGGTCGTGATCCTGCTCCTGCTCGTGTTCATCGCCGCCGCGTTCTGGCGGGGGCGGCGTTTCGGACCGCTCGTGGTCGAGAACCTGCCCGTCGTGGTCCGCGCCGGCGAGACCCGCGAAGGCCGTGCGCGCCTCTACCAGCGTTCGTCCGCCAGGCTTCGTGCGGCGGACGCGCTGCGGATCGGCGCCATCGGGCGTCTGGCGACGCTTGCCGGCTTGCCGCGCGCCGCGACCGCTGCCGAGATCGCGGACGCCGTCGCCGCCGTCACGGGACTCGACAGAGCAACCGTACGCACGATACTGATCGACGCCGTGCCCCGCACGGACGCCGAGCTGATCACCCTGTCCGACGACCTGGCGGCGCTCGAACGAGCGACCGCCGCAGCAGTCACCCCCGCAGCGTCGGGGCCGACCGGAAGAATGGATGCATGACCGACGTCACGACAGGATCGAGCGGAGCGCCCATCCCCAGCAACGAGCCCGCGGGAGCACACGCCGCTGCGCCGCAGACGGCAGCGGCCCCGCCCGCCTTCCAGCAGCCGACCGTCCAGCAGGCTCCCGCGGACTCCGCCGCCCTGCGGCACGCCCTGGCACGGGTGCGCACCGAGGTCGGCAAGGCGGTGGTCGGCCAGGACGGCGCCGTCACCGGGCTCATCATCGCGCTTCTCGCGCGAGGTCACGTGCTCCTGGAGGGCGTGCCCGGCGTTGCGAAGACGCTGCTGGTGCGCGCGCTCAGTGAGGCGCTCAGCCTCGACACGAAGCGCATCCAGTTCACGCCGGACCTCATGCCTGGCGACGTGACGGGTTCGCTGGTCTACGACGGACGCACCGGCGGTTTCGAGTTCCGCGAGGGACCGGTGTTCACGAACATCCTGCTCGCCGACGAGATCAACAGGACGCCCCCGAAGACCCAGTCCGCACTGCTGGAGGCGATGGAAGAGCGCCAGGTCAGCGTCGACGGCGTCAGCCGCCAGCTGCCGGACCCGTTCATCGTCGCCGCGACGCAGAACCCGATCGAATACGAGGGAACATACGCACTGCCCGAGGCGCAGCTCGACCGCTTCCTGCTCAAACTGACCCTGGATGTGCCACCGCGCGACACCGAGGTCGAGGTGCTGCGCAGGCACGCAGCGGGATTCAACCCGCGCGACCTCGCCGCCGCCGGGGTGACGCCGACGCTGAGCGCCGCCGAACTGCACGCTGCGCGGGCCGCAGCGGGAGCCGTCGGCGCGACGGGCGACGTGCTCGCTTACATCGTCGACCTCGCCCGCGCCACACGCATCAGCCCGTCGGTGAAGCTCGGCGTGAGCCCGCGAGGCACGACGGCACTGCTGGCGGCCTCGAAGGCGTGGGCCTGGCTCTCCGGCTACGACTCGATCACCCCGGACCATGTGCAGGCGATGCTCCTCCCCGTCTGGCGTCACCGCGTGCAGCTGCGCCCGGAGGCGGAGCTGGAGGGCGTTGGCGTCGACGCGATCCTGCGCTCGATCGTGCAGCAGGTCCAGGTTCCGATCTAGGCCGCCGCGTGACCGTATCCGGACGTTTCGTCGCCCTGCTCGCGCTCGGGGCGATCCCCGTCGTGCTGCTCGGCGCGGCAGAGGGCGCGTCCTACCTCGCGCTCGGCTGCTGGCTGCTGCTCTGTGTGCTCCTCGGCGTGCTCGACCTCCTGATCGCCGGCTCCCCGCGCCGCGTCGCACTCGGCAGGGTGCTGCCATCGCGGGTCAGGCTCGGAACGGAGGCGACGAGCGAGCTGCTCGTGACCAACACGGGTCGCCGGGCCATCCACGGAACGGTCAGAGACGCCTGGGAGCCGTCTGCAGGCCTCGACAGGTCCCGCACGCGCGTCTCCGTCCCGGCCGGGGAGCGCCGGCGCATCACGGCGACGCTGACCCCGTGGCGCCGCGGCGAGCGCCGCGTCGCCCAGGTGACCGTTCGCTCGTGGGGGCCGCTGCACCTGTGGGCCAGGCAGGCGACGCTCGACGCCCCGGGGCGCATCCGGGTGCTGCCGCCATTCAACGCCCGCAAGCACCTGCCATCCCGGCTGGCGAGGCTGCGCGAGCTCGACGGCATGACCAGCGTGATGCTGCGCGGACAGGGCACCGAGTTCGACTCGCTGCGCGAGTACGTGCGCGGAGACGACGTCCGCTCGATCGACTGGCGGGCGACGGCCAGGCGCCACGACCCGAACAGCGGCCGGGGTGCCCGCGTGATGGTGCGCACCTGGCGTCCAGAACGCGACAGGCGCGTGGTCATCGTCATCGACACGGCACGCACCTCGGCGGCCAGGATCGGCGACGAGCCGCGCATCGACACCGCGTTCGAATCGTCGCTGCTGCTGGCGGCCCTCGCGACGCGGGCGGGAGACCGGGTCGACCTGCTGGCCTACGACCGAGCAGTGCGCGGCAGGGTGCAGGGCGCGAGCGGCCCCGAACTGCTGTCCAGGATGGTGGATGCGATGGCCGGCATCGAGCCCGCGCTGATCGAGATGGACTGGTCAGCCGTCCCCGCTCAGGTGGCCGCCGTGACCAGCCAGCGCTCTCTGGTCGTGCTCCTGACCTCGGTGGAGGCGCCCGGCGCATCCAGAGGGCTGCTCTCGGTGCTGCCGCAGCTGACGAAGAAGCACCTCGTGGTGGTGGCGTCGGTGACCGACCCGGAGACCATCGAGGCGACTGGACAGCGGAGGAATCGCGACGAGGTGTACCGTGCCGCCGCCGCCGAACGCTCGCTCCTCGATGTGAGCCGGGTGACCGCCGCCATCCAGCGGCTGGGGGCCGATGTGGTGACGGGGTCGCCGGAGGATCTTCCGCCGGCGCTCAGCGACGTGTACCTGGCGCTGAAGGCGGCCGGGCGTCTCTGACCGGCGACGGCGCTGCTAGCCGGCGACGACGCTGCTAGCCAGCGACCACGCGACGGGAGCCGGACTCGTACTCGGTCAGGTCGCCGGTCTCGCCCAGCCGCACCGCGCGGCGGCCGAGGACGAGCATGTACGCGAGGAACGCGGCGAGCGCGAGCGCCCCGATCGCGATTTTCGCCCAAACGGGCAGCGACGACGGCGTCACGAAGCCCTCGATGAGCCCGGAGACGAAGAGCGAGATCGCGCAGCCGACCGCCACGGTGAACAGCGCACGGCCGTCCTCGGCGAGCGCCTGGGCGCGCGTCCGGGCTCCCGGTGCTATCCAGGCCCAGAAGATGCGCAGCCCCGCTGCCGCCGCCACGAACACGCTCGTGAGTTCGAGCATCCCGTGCGGGAGGATGTACGAGAACATCACGTCGCCGCGCCCGTAGGCGAACATGACCCCGGCCGCCGTTCCGACGCCGATGGCGTTCTGCAGCAGCACGTACGGCACGTAGAGGCCGGTGATGCCGAACGCGATGCACTGGGCGGCGATCCAGGCGTTGTTGGTCCACACCTGCCCGGAGAACGACGCCGCCGGGTTGTTCGAGTAGTAGTCGATGAAGTCGTGCTCGACATAGCGGCGGAGCTGCGCGTCGCTGCCGAAGTTGGCGAGCACCTGCGGGTTGCCCGTGATCCAGACCGCGTACAGCGTCGCGACCACGACGGTCGCGACGGCGACGCCGAGCACGACCCACCGGATGCGGTACAGGGCGGCGGGAAGCTGGTAGACGAAGAACCGCGGAAGCATCGAGAACAGGTTCGCGCCCGCCCCGGTGAATTTGAGGCGCGCGGAGGCGAGCGCGAGGGAGAGCCTGTCGCCCGTCGCCGTGGATCCTGCGATGGTCTTGATGGCCGACAGGTCGGACGCACCGGACTGATACAGGTCGATCAGTTCGTCGGCCTCTTTGCCGTCGAGACGGCGTCGTTTTGCCAGCTGGGCGAGTCTGTCCCAGTCCGCGCTGCGCGCTGCCGTGTATGCGTCGAGATCCATCTGCTTGAATGATAGCCATGACGGCACCGGCGCAGACGTACTCCGGCCACGACGAACGCGAACTCGTCACCGGCGAGGCCGTCGCGCTCGACGTCAAACCGGCCAGTTACATCCTCCGTGCCGCAGGAACCGCCATCGACTGGCTGACGTACATGCTCGTCATGCTCGGCTGCATCCTGCTGCTCGTCGCAACGGGTGGCGGGCTGGATGCGGCGGCGGGCCGGGCGCTCGTCGTGCTCATCCTGGTATTCGGGATGGTGGTGCTCCCGACGACCGTTGAGCTCGCGAGTCACGGCAAGTCGCTCGGGAAGCTCGCGGTCGGGGCGCGCATCGTCCGCGACGACGGCGGCGCCATCGGCTTCCGGCACGCGTTCATCCGGGCGCTCGTCGGCGTGCTGGAGATCTTCATGACCGTCGGCGGCGTTGCGGCCCTCACCGGACTCCTGAACGCGAGGTCGAAGCGTCTCGGCGACCTCCTGGCGGGCACGTACAGCCAGTACGAGCGAGCGCCGAAGGCCGACCCCCTCCCCCTCTTCCTCGCGCCGCATCTGGCCGGCTGGGCCGCCACGGCGGACGTCGCGAAGCTGCCGGACAGGCTCGCCCGCCGGATCGCCCAGTTCGTGCGCCAGGCGCCGCAGCTCACGGCGACCGCGCGTGCCGGACTGAGTGCCGAGCTGGCGGCCGAGGCGTCCGCGTACGTCTCCCCCTCCCTCCTGTCGACGCGGAGACGTTCCTGGTGGCCGTCGCCCTGCTGCGCCGTCAGCGCGACGCCACCGGCCTCGCCATCGAACAGGAACGCCTCCAACGGCTCGAACCGCTGCTCGACGGGCTGCCGCACGACTTCCCCGACCGCTGAGCACATCCGGCCGAGCCCATCCCGTTCGGCCGATCCGCTGAGCCCGATCCGCTAGGAGCACTATGACCGAATACCGCGCCCACTTCGATGCGACGGTGACGTTCGTCAACGGCGGCAGCCTGCAGACCAACGGTTTCCGGCTCGACCTGCCGGACGCAGCCGAGTCGGAGGAGGAGATCGCCGAACTGTTCGTGCGGCACCTCGGCCTCGCGCTCGTCGGCGAGGTGCGGCTGTCCGGCCTCACCATCGTGGAGGAGCAGCACAGGGGCAGCAGAGGGATCAGCCCGGAGCCGTCGACCGCGCCGGTGCAGGAGCGTGCGCGCCTCGTCGACCTGAGTCACCGCATCCGGGCCGGGCTCGTCACATACCCCGGGCTGCCAGCGCCGACGATCACACCGCACCTGACCCGTGAGGACTCCGTTGCGAGGTACGCCCCCGGCACCCAGTTCGCAATGGACATCATCACCATGATCGGCAACACGGGCACCTACCTCGACAGCCCGTTCCACCGCTACGCGGACGGCGGCGACCTCGCGTCGCTCGACCTGTCGACGCTCGTCGGCCTCCCAGCCGAGGTCTTCCACCTGACCGACCTGGGCGAGCGCGGCATCCCGGCGACGGTGTTCCACGACCGCACGCTGGCCGGGACGGCCGTGCTGCTGCACACCGGCTGGGATGCCCGCTTCGGCCGACCGGAATACGCGCACGGAGCGCCGTTCCTCACCGAGGCTGGAGCACAGCACCTGGTGGATGCGGGCGTCACCCTGGTCGGCATCGACTCTCTCAACATCGACGACACCGAGTCCGGCGGCGAACGCCCGGCGCACTCCCTGCTGCTCGCGGCGGGCATCCACGTTGTCGAGCACCTGACGAACCTCGGGTCCGTTCCGGCGCGCGGCGCACGCTTCACGGCCGCCCCGCCTGCCGTCGAGGCCTTCGGCACGTTCCCCGTGCGTGCATACGCGGAGGTCTGACACGGAGGCTTAACGCAACGAGTGGTCCCGAATTGCCGTGCGCAACGTGTGCGCTGCGGCGATTCGGGACCACTCGATTGGTGGGGCGCGGTGGAGGCGGCTCAGTCGTGCAGGATGCGCTGGAAGAGCACGTGGTCCTGCCAGCGGCCAGCGATGTTGAGGTAGTTCGGGGCGACGCCGATGCGCTCGAAGCCGGAGCGCGTCAGGACGGACTGCGACGCCTGGTTGTGCAGCAGCGTCGCGGCCTGGATGCGGTGCAGCCCGAAGTCGTCGCGGGCCGTCTCGACGATGACGCCGAGAGCGGCGGAGGCGAGCCCCTGCTTGGTGTGCGCGCGATCGAGCCAGTAGCCGATCATCGCGCTCTCGAAGGCTCCGTGCACGATGCTGCTGAGGTCGAAGCCCCCGGCGACGTCGTCGCCGTCCACGATGATGAGCGGGACGGCCGTGCCTGCACCGTAGAGCGCAAGCGCCCTCTCGATGTGCCTGCGCTGCGCCTCCGCGGTGAAGAACTCGTCGGTGCGGGTCGGCTCCCACGGAGCGAGGTGGCCCCGGTTGGCGACGTATGCTGCCGCGAGCGCCGGGGCGTCCTCAGGCCTGCGCACGCGCAGGGTGAGGCCGCCCGGCAACTCGCGGTCGGTGAAGGTGAGTGTCATCAGTATCGGTAGTGATCGACCTTGTACGGCCCGTCGACGCTGACGCCGATGTATGCGGCCTGCTCGTCGGTCAGGGTCGTCAGCTCCACGCCGAGCGCATCCAGGTGGAGGCGTGCGACCTTCTCGTCGAGGTGCTTGGGGAGCACGTAGACGCCGATCGGGTAGTTCTCCGGCGAGACGTACAGCTCCAGCTGCGCGAGCACCTGGTTGGTGAACGAGTTGCTCATCACGAAGCTCGGGTGGCCGGTGGCGTTGCCGAGGTTCATCAGACGGCCCTCCGACAGCACCAGGACGCTGCGGCCGCTCGGCAGGCGCCACTCGTGCACCTGCGGCTTGATCTCGACCTTCTCGGCGCCCGCGAGCGATTCGAGGCCCGCCATGTCGATCTCGTTGTCGAAGTGGCCGACGTTCGCCACGATCGCCTGATGCTTCATCGCCAGGATGTGGTCGAGTGTGATCACGTTGAGGTTGCCGGTGCCGGTGATGAAGATGTCGACCTGGTCGACGACGGACTCGATGCGCGCCACCTGATAGCCGTCCATCGCCGCCTGGAGGGCGTTGATCGGGTCGACTTCGCTGACGATCACACGGGCGCCCTGGCCGCGCAGCGCCTCCGCCGCCCCCTTGCCCACGTCGCCGTAGCCCGCGACGAAGGCGATCTTGCCGCCGATGAGCACGTCGGTGGCGCGGTTGAGGCCGTCCGGGAGGGAGTGGCGGATGCCGTACTTGTTGTCGAACTTGCTCTTGGTCACCGAGTCGTTGACGTTGATGGCCGGGAAGAGCAGCTGGCCGTCGCGAGCGAGCTCATAGAGGCGGTGGACACCGGTGGTGGTCTCCTCCGTGACGCCGAGGAGGTCGGCTGCCACGCGGGTCCAGCGGTCGGCGGACTCGGCGATGGAGGCGCGGAGCGCTGCGAGGATCACGCGGTATTCGTGGCTGTCGCCTGCCGCGTCGTCCGGCACTGCACCTGCGAGCTCGAACTCGCGGCCCTTGTGCACGAGGAGGGTGGCGTCGCCGCCGTCGTCGAGGATCAGGTTCGGGCCGGTCCAGTCGGCGCCGACCGCCGAGGCCTCTGTCGTCCAGTCGAAGATCTGCTGGGTGCACCACCAGTACTCCTCCAGAGACTCGCCCTTCCAGGCGAACACGGGGACACCGGCCGGCGCATCCACTGTGCCGTTCGGGCCAACGGCGATGGCCGCAGCCGCGTCGTCCTGGGTCGAGAAGATGTTGCAGCTGGCCCAGCGCACCTGCGCGCCGAGAGCGACAAGTGTCTCGATCAGCACGGCGGTCTGCACGGTCATGTGCAGCGAGCCGGCGATGCGAGCGCCCGCCAGGGGCTTCGACGCCCCGAACTCCTCACGGAGCGACATGAGACCGGGCATCTCGTTCTCTGCCAGACGGATCTGGTGGCGCCCCGCCTCTGCGAGGGAGAGGTCTGCGACCTTGAACGGAAGAGTGGAGGTGGATTCAGCGACGGTGGTTGTGGCCATTGCCCCATTGTCGCATCCGGTGCCCGCGTCGCACAGTCGTGTGACGGGATGCCCGCTGTCAGGCGCGGATGAGCGCCAGCACTTCGTCGCGGATGCGCTCCATCGTCGGCCGGTCGGCCGCCTCGACATTGAGCCGCAGCAGCGGCTCGGTGTTCGACGGGCGGACGGAGAACCACCAGAACGGCTCGTCGCCTCCGACGTAGCCGGTGACGGTCAGCCCATCGAGCTCGTCGAACTCCGCCCGGCCGGTGAACGCCTCGACCACGCGCGTGAACGCGGAGGGGACGTCGTCGACCGTCGAGTTGATCTCTCCGGACATCGGATACGGGGTGAACCGGGCGGATAGCTCGGACAGCGGCCGGTCCTGGGCGCCGAACTCGGCGAGCAGGTGCATGGCGGCGAGCATCCCGTTGTCCGCACTCCAGAAATCGCGGAAGTAGTAGTGCGCGGAGTGCTCTCCGCCGAAGACGGCGCCGGATTCGCGCATCGCGTCTTTGATGAGGGTGTGGCCGACGCGGGTGCGCAGCGGCGTGGCTCCCGCCGCCTCGATCGTCTCCGGGACCACGTTGGAGGTGATCAGGTTGTGGATGACCGTGATCTCGGCGTCCGGGTCCTCGCGTCTGGCGCGCGCGATCTCGCGCAGCGCGACGATCGCGGCGACGGCGGACGGCGTGACGGCGTCCCCGTTCTCGTCCACGACGAAGCAGCGGTCGGCGTCGCCGTCGAAGGCGAGGCCGATGTCCGCCCCGTGCTCCACGACGGCGCGCTGCAGGTCGACCAGGTTCTTCGGGTCGAGCGGGTTGGCCTCGTGGTTGGGGAATGTGCCGTCGAGCTCGAAGTACATCGGGATGATCGTGAGCGGAAGGGCGGGAAGGCCCGCCGCCTCGCCGAGCACGGCGGGAACGGTCAGTCCGCCCATGCCGTTGCCCGCATCCACCACGACGGTGATCGGGCGGATGCCGGAGAGGTCGACCAGCGAACGCAGGTAGGCGGAGTACGCGGCGAGCACGTCCTCCTCGCGGAAGCCGCCCGGCTCGTCCACGGCGTCGACGCCGTCGTGCAGGTAGACGGCCGCGCGGTCGCGCACACCGGCGAGCCCGGTGTTCATGCTGAGCCCCTGCGCGCCGGCGCGGGAGAGCTTGATGCCGTTGTAGGTGGCGGGATTGTGGCTCGCGGTGAACATGGCCGCGGCCGACGCCCACGCACCGGATGCGAAATACGACTCGTCCGTCGAGCACAGGCCGATCGACACGACGTTGGCTCCCCTGGCCTGTGCACCACGTGCGAACGCGGCCGCGAACGTGGGAGACGAGTCGCGCATGTCGTGTCCGACGATGACGTCCTGCCCAGCAGCCCCGACCTCGTCGACGAAGCCGGCCGCGATGGCGGTGACGACCTCCTCGGTCAGATCCTTGCCAACGAGGCCACGGATGTCATACGTCTTCACGACGGCGTCGAGCGAGGAGTTGTGCGGAGTATCGGTGTTGGTGCTCACGCCCCATAACCTACTTCACCGAACACCTGATGCCGCACAACCTGCCAGCCCTGCGGAGCGGACATCCGCTCGGCGTGGATGGCGCAGAGATCGTAGGAGTGCGGCTCGTGGCTCAGGCTCAGCGGGCCGAGCACGGCCATCGAATCCGCGTACACGTATGTGAGCGTGGCCACAGCATCGCGTGGACACGCCACGCGGGAACACGGGCGGCTCAACATCGGCCTCAGGATACCCGAGCACAGGCGACGTAGGATTGCGACATGCCCCGCAACCGCCGCTCAAGCAGCCAGCCGCCTGCCACCTCCCGGTGGCGCAGCAGGCACGGGCGCGGAGCCAGAGGCCCCGTCACCGGTCCGCACCTGCCGATGCTGAACAACCGCATCGACTTCTTCGACATGACCGTCGCCTCCACGGCCGACTACCTCAAAGGCGTCTGGCCGAACGAGCTCGCCGACGTGCACTTCGAGGTCGCGGCGACACCGATCGGCAACACGGGAAGCGACGGCGTCGACCGCTGGCACGTCGACCACGCGCAGCGCCGCATCGTGCTCTACCGGGTGCCCATCCAGCGCCTCACGAAGCTGCACCGCAACGACGACCTGCACCGCAGGATGTTCGTGGAGGGCTGCGTGTTCCGCGCCGTCGCGGAGCTGCTGGGGAAAGACCCGTGGGACCTGGCGCCGGATCGGTACCGTCACTTCTGACGGTCCGACGCTGCGCTAGCGCGGGTACACCTCGATCGGCGCGGCCAGCGGGCCAGGCGGGTTGAGCGGGAACGAGCTCGCCAGACCATCGGCGGAGAAGCTGACGCTCACGTAGAGTCCGTGGCCGCCCGTGACGGTGTACATCCCGCCGCCGACCTTGACGTTCGCCGCCCCCTCAGCGGGGATGGTCAAGGTCGCCGGAGCCCCGGAGCGGCCCTTGATGGTCACCTTCTGGTCTTTGGTGCCCGGGTTGGCGAAGTGCACCATCGGGCCGGGAGCGGACGGCACGGCGGCGAGGAACGTGTCGCCCATCGGCTGCGACGATCCGAACCAGCTGAAGTCCTGCGACTTCGCCCCGGCGACCGAGGTGCGCGCCGCGGCGACGACGGGGACGGACGACCGCACGGTGACGGTGTAGTTGCCGTCCTTCAGGTGATCGAGCGGGATCTCGGCGACGACACCGGCCTTGACGGTCTGGGCATAGGAGTTGCCGGCGGCCGTGCCGTTCTCGCCGACGGCGCCGACCGTGATGTCGGCGTCGGTGCTGCCCGGCACGAAGATCCGGACGGCCGGCAGGTCCGAAGCTGTAGCTCTCACCGGATTGCGCGCCCTCGATGGCGGCGAGGTTGGCGATGGTCATTCCGGAGATCACCTGCACGCGCGACGGAGACCCTGTCGCACCGGTCAGTTCGGCACCGCGCGGGTCGATGCCCTGCTCGAAGCTCTGCTGCAGCGAGGCGAGCACCTGGCCGCCCGTGCTCTGCACATGGACGACGGGGGCTGCGACCGACGGCGCGAGCCCGGCGAGCGGGATCACCTTCTGCGTGCCGGCCGGAACGACGATGCCCGCCGCGCCCGGCGCATCCACTGGACCGGTCTCGGCGAAGATCGTGAGATTGACGGTCGCCTGCACGGAGGTCGGGTTGGAGAGCATGACCAGGCTGGTCTGGCCGAGCGCCGTGGAACCGGCGACGAGCCAGCTGTCGGCGTTCGCCTCGCCGCAGGCCGTCGTCGCCAGCCCGGCGAGGTCGGCCGTCGTCGCGTTCTGGGACTGGGCGCCGGCGATGAGCGGAGGGGTGTTCGCGCCCGGCGGCGTCGCGACGGTGAGCGTCTGCGGAGCCTTGGAGGGGTCAGAGCCGTCGGAGTCCGGTTTCAGCGATCTGGTCTGGATGCTGCCGCCGTCCGTCCCGTACGTCGAGGTCGGCGCGGCGAAGGGGGAAGCGGTGGTCGCCGCGGTGGCGTCCGCCGCGAGTGCAAGCAGCGGCCCAGGGCAGACGCGCTGCTGATCGGCGGGCACGGGCTTCACTGTCGAAGCCGGTGCGGAGATCTGGAACGACGGGATGGGAAGCAACGATGCACCGGCGATGGCGATGCCGGCCACACCCAGGCCGACGACGCCCGCGACGACGCGGATGCTGACTCTGGCGATTCCACGCTTATCAGCCACGGTCGCCTCCTTCCGTTCCGCGACGCGGGCGGATGATCGTCTCTTCGAGGCCTTCCTCGAGGGTGGTCGGCGTCGCAGGGACGAGGACGTCCTCGGGCTTCGGCTGCGGCTCCTGCACTGGTTCGGGGTTCTGGGGCTCTGGTTCTGGTTCTGGTTCTGGAGCAGGCTCCTGGGCCGGTTCCGGTGCAGGTTCGGGTGCGGGCTCGGGTTCCGGCGCGGGCTCGGGTTCCGGCTCCGGCTCCGGCTCCGGCTCCGGTGCAGGCTCGTCCGCCGGTTCGGCGTCCGGCGCAGGCTCGACCGCAGGCTCTGACTCCTGGGCGTCCTCCTCCGTGGATTCAACCGACGCTTCGTCGTCCGGCTCCGCCTCGTATTCCGAGAGCGTCTCGTCGGCCACGTTCTCCTCGCCGTCCTTCGGCTGATCCGGCTCGTCGTCCGGCGTCACGACGCCGTCGTCGTCCTCGCCGTGGCGGCGCTTGGGCCGACGCGAGTTCAGCTCGGCGACGCGGTCGGCCGACCGCGTGGTCGGGATGGCCATCAGCAGCGCGATGCCGACGATGATGCCCTGGACCAGCAGCACGATCGGGCGCCAAATCCCTCCGGCGTCCGCCGGGACGATCGCGGCAGCAGGTTCTGCGGCAGTGCCACGGTCGAACGCCCACAGCTGGCCGCTCACGGTCGCTCCGACCGGTGCGAGCAGCGGGTTGGCGTCGAGTGCAGTGGATGCACGCACCCTGCTGACCTTCGCCGGTTCGCTGACCGGCAGAGGCTCCGTGGACTTCTGGTCGAGCTGTCTGGCGGCCGGTGCGAGCAGCACGAAGTCGATGCCGAGCTTCTTCATGGTGGCGGAGCCGTCGTAGCCGCTCTGCGACGACAGGTTGCCCGCGAGCGTCGCCAGCTCTTTCTGCTGCTGCGAGAGCGTGCGCTCCGTCGAACTCAGCGTGCTCTGCACGTCGAGGGTCTGGCCGGAGCCACGGACGAGTTCGGCCGCGATCCCGCCGTTCGGCTGCGCGGTGATCCGCAAGGTCCCCGTGCGCGGCTGCGTCGCCGCCTTCGCCGTGACGACCGCCGGCATCGTGCGCCCGTCGCTCTGGACGACGTCCGTCTGGCCGTCGAGCATGCCGATGGCCGACGGCACGGTGGCGATGGCGAGCGTGAGGATCGCGACCCAGGCCGGGTACACCGCGGCGCGTCCAATGGCGGAGAGAGCGAGGACGGCGGCGCCGATCAGACCGAGCCAGTACAGGCTGACGGCCGTGCCAGGCCAGATCGGGACCACGGTCGAACCGGCGACGGCGACCTGCACGTGCAGCGACGCCACAGCAGTGAGGAAGCCGACCAGGGCGACGAGCAGCGCGACGATGGCCCTGCTCGACCCTTTGAGGAACAGGGCGAGGATCGCGAGGACGCCGAGCGGGGCGAGCAGGATCGGGACGATGATGTTCGGGGCCGCCTCCGGCAGCGGGAACGAGAGCACCGAGCCGAGGTCGTGCCAGCCGCCGAGCGTTCCGTCGGGGAAGCCCAGGGCGAGCTGCCAGGCGGGCGTCTGGCGCGCATCCAGTGCGACTCCGGGGTCGGCGAAGATCGACAGCCACGCCCCGCGGCTGATCTGCTGCCAGACCAGCGGGGCGAACAGCACGACGGCGGGCAACGGGATGAACGCGATGCGCGCCGCCCTTCGTCCACCGAACGCGATGGCCGCGATCCAGGCCACCAGGAGGGCCGGGATGAGGACGGGGGCGCAGGCGGCCGTCGCCGCGGCGAGGAGGGCGGTGACGGCGCTGGCCGCCCACGACCGGCGAGCCGCGAGCCCGGCGAAGAACAGCCACGGGAGCAGCACGTGCGCGATCACGGCCGACGGGCGGCCGCCCTGCAGCGCGACCAGCAAGGTCGGCGCGAACGCGTACGCGAGCCCGGCGAACACGCGGAGCGTCGTCTTGGCGGTGAGCCTGGCGGCGGCGAGCCACGCGCCGAGAGCGGCGAGCGGGATCGCGAGGAAGTACAGCCCGACGATGGCGATGGACGGCTGCCAGAATGTCAGCGTACCGAGCACCGCCAGCACGGCGGAGAACGGGTCGGCGGCCCCGGTGAAGCCCAGCCCGATGTCGCGCCAGCCGTAGCCGAGGTTCGCCCAGAGCTGCCCGACCGACGAGGTCAGCGGAAGCAGCCCTCCCCCGGTGAGCGCGCTGCTGCCGAACAGCGGGAAGAACAGCGCGACGCCGACGACCAGCGCGGCGAGCACCGTCCAGCCTCCACCCGTTCCGAAGAAGTCGAGCTCCTGGCGTTCGCCCTGCTGGCCGACCTGCGCCGCCTCGCGTTTCAGCGCACGCGCACGCCGCACCTCGTCCAACGGGATGCGCAGGGGCGCGACGGCGGCCCAGCCGACCGTCTTGTTCGTGGCGAGCGTCTTGCGCGCGTTGCTCACCTTCATCCCGGAGAACGCGACGCGGAATCCTGCGGCGAGTTCGCCGCCGACGGAGCCGGGCTCCTTGCGCAGGATGCGACCGAGGGAGCGGAGGATCGCGAGCGGCACCAGGCTGAGCCAGTGGAACGGCACGGCCGCTGCCGGCGCGTAGACCATCCGGCGGTGCAGCTGCGCTGCGCGACGCTCCTTGGTGAGGCGGCGGCGCACGGTCCACTTGCGTGAGAGATTGGGGCCCGCGATGCCGTCCCCGGCGATCGCCACCCTGGCCTGGGCGACGAGCGAGACCCGGTAGCCGGCGAGGCGCACCCTGGTGCAGAAGTCGAGGCCGTCGTCGGCGGTCGGCAGCGCCGGGTCGAACCCGCCGAGCTTGTCCCAGACAGTCTGGCGCACGATCATGCCGGCGGAAGAGACGCCAAGGACGTCGGTGAGGCCGTCGTGCTGCGCCTGGTCCATCTCGTTCTCGACCAGTGGCACCGCGGCGCCGAGCGGCGTCATCGCCACACCGAACTCGCGGATGAACGACGCGTCCTCCCAGTCGACCAGCTTGGGTCCGGCGACCGCGACGGACGGCGACACCTCGACGGCGCCGAGCAGCGCTTCGAGGGCGCCGGGCTCCGGAGCCGTGTCCTGCGCGAGCAGCCAGAGCCACTCGTGGTCGGACGTCGGCGGCGCGGTCACCCGCACGCCGGTCGCGACGGCGGCCCCGAACGGCAGCCGCTCCTGTACGGAGAGGATCTGGGTCGGATGGAAGTCGGCGAAGAGCTTGGCGGCGTCGTCCGTCGACGCGCAATCGACGGCGATCACGGCGTCCGGTTGTCTCGTCTGGGCCGCGATGGCGTCGAGAGTGCGCTGAAGGTGGGGGCCGCCGGCCTGGGCGACGACGATGGCAGTGACTCTCGGATACATCGGGAGTCAGCCTAGGTTGGCGTCGCGTCGATTCGTGGAGGCAGATCGGGCGCGGCGCGAATTCACGACCGGCCCTGGGAGTCGGGTGGGTTCACGCTGATCGTGGGCGGGGAAACCGGCGCAGAAAGCTGCCGAGAGACCGAGGAATCGTCAGCTGGCGCGCTTGCGGAGTTTGCGACGCTCGCGCTCGGAGAGACCACCCCAGATGCCGAAGCGCTCGTCGTTTGCGAGAGCGTATTCGAGGCACTGCGAGCGCACTTCGCACGAGGTGCAGATCCTCTTGGCGTCGCGGGTCGAACCGCCCTTTTCCGGGAAGAACGCCTCGGGATCGGTCTGTGCGCAGAGCGAATCGGACTGCCAGGCCAGCGGATTGTCGTCGTCGACACTCGGCCGGACTCCCGGAACCCCGAGTTTGACCGGATCGATGAACCAGTCGTCGGGTACTCCAGAGCGATATTCAGGAACTGTCATATCGGACTCCCACCCATTAACTGCTAAGCACACGCCAGACAACGTGTTGGAATAATTACACCGTTGTCATTCCCAAGAGTCAAGTCGCAAATCGTAAAGCCTTGAGTCCAGGTCGAGACTTCGCGACGCGCCGACGGTCGACAACAATCCCGACACGCCCGGCCGTTCTACCCCCGTTCGACGGTTGGCAGTGCGGTCAGGAGGCCGCTTGGCGGGCTTCCCAGGCGCTGCGAACCATCTCGTCCAGGGTGTGGCGCATTCTCCAGTCCAGATCCCGGGCGGCGAGTTCACCGGATGCGACGATCCTGGCAGGATCTCCCGCGCGGCGCGGCCCCACTTCTGGGGTGAACTCGATACCGGTCACCGACGCGACGGTCGTCATGATCTCGCCGACCGAGACGCCGTCGCCGCTGCCCAGGTTGTAGACGGGCTCGATGTCCTCCCCCGCATCCAGTCGTTTCGCCGCCGCGACGTGCGAGGCGGCCAGATCGGCGACGTGGATGTAGTCGCGGACGCAGGTGCCGTCCGGCGTCGGGTAGTCCACGCCGTTGATGCGCGGGGTGCGTCCTGCGGCCAGAGCGTCGAACACCAGGGGGAACAGGTTGTGCGGGCTGGTGTCGCGGAGCGCGGGGTCGCCGGAGCCGACGACGTTGAAGTAGCGCAGGCTGGTGTGTCGGAGTGCGGCGGCGACACCCTGGTCGCGCAGCAGCCACTCCCCGATCAGCTTGGACTCCCCGTATGGCGACTCGGGGTTCTTGGGCGTCCCCTCGGTGACGATGTCCACATCCGGGGTGCCGTAAACGGCGGCGGACGACGAGAAGACCATCGCGTCGACGCCGGCCTCCTGCATGGCGGCCAGCAGCACGGCGGTGGCCGTCACGTTCTGCTCGTAGGTGTGCAGCGGACGCTGCACGGAAACGCCCGCGTACTTGAAGCCGGCGACATGCACGACGCCGGTGACGTTGTTCTCGGCGAGGATCTGCTGGAGCAGCGCGCCGTCGAGGATGGTCCCGCGGTAGAACGGAACGCCGGAAGGGACGAACTCCTCATGCCCGCTCGACAGGTCGTCGACCACGACGACGTCGATGCCCTCCGAACGGAAGGCCCGCACGATGTGCGAGCCGATGTATCCAGCTCCTCCGGTCACCAACCACGCCACGCGGTCCTCCTCATACGCTCGTCTGCTCGGCTGCGTCGTCCTGCCGAACGCCCAGCCTATCGGCCCCGCCAACGCCATCAGGGAGCGGCGGGAGGGGTCGGGCTGGACGAAGGCCGGCTAGACGAAGGCGGCCTGGCCGGTGATGGAGCGGCCGACGATGAGGGTGTTCATCTCGCGGGTGCCCTCGTTCGAGTAGAGGGCCTCGGCGTCGGCGAAGAAGCGGATGACGTCGTAATCGAGCACGATGCCGTTGCCGCCGAGGATCTCGCGGCACCACGCGACGGTCTCGCGCATCCGGGAGGTGGCGAACGCCTTGGCGAGCGCGGAGTGCTCGTCGCGCTGCTTGCCGTCGTCGAGCATCGTCGACACCCGCGTGCAGAGGGCGATCGAGGCGGTGATGTTGCCGAGCGACTTGACCAGCAGATCCTGGATGAGCTGGTGGGACCCCAAGGGCTTGCCGAACTGGATGCGCTCCTTCGAGTACTTCACCGCTGCCTCGTACGCGCCGACGGCGACGCCGACCGCCGCCCAGGCGACCTCGGCGGCTGAGCCGCAGCACAGCGGCGGTGTCCTTGAACGAGTTCGCGTTCTGCAAGCGCAGCGACTCGGGGACCACCACGTTCTCCAGCGTGATGTCGGCGTTCTGCACCATGCGGAGGGACTGCTTGCCCTCGATCTTCGTCGCCGTGTATCCGGGGGTGGAGGTCGGGACGATGAAGCCCTTGACCTGGCCGTCCTCAGCGCTCTTCGCCCAGATGATGGTGATGTCGCTGAACGTCGCGTTGCCGATCCAGCGCTTGGAGCCGTTGAGTACCCAGTTGTCGCCGTCGCGGGTGGCGATCGTGCGGAGGCCCTGCGCGGGAGTCGGAGCCGGAGAGCGGCTCGGTCAGCCCGAACGCGCCGAGGACCTCTCCGCTGGCGAGCTTCGGCAGCCACTCGGCGCGCTGCTCGTCCGAGCCGCACACGCCGACGGCGCCGAGCGCCAGGCCGTTCTGCACACCGACGTACGTGCTGACGGAGGCGTCGATGCGGGCGAGCTCGAGCGCCACCCAGCCGCGGAACACGGCCGAGTTCTCGAACTGGGCCGTCGGGGAAGCCGAGGCCGATGGTGCCCGTCTTGTGCAGGCCCTCGATGATCTGGTGCGGGAACTCCGCGCGCTCCCAGTGCTCGTTGACGATCGGCTTCACCTCGGCCTCGAGGTAGGCACGGAGGTTCGCGATGAAGTCCTTCTCCTGGGTACTGAGAAGGTCCTCATATCCGTAGAAATCGCTGGCGAGGGACTCGAAGGCCATAGCTGCTCCATTGCGTCGGACGGCGGGGTGACGGTCGGCGGGCGACCAGCGCCAGCCTAAGCAGCCGGGCGGGGCGGGCAAAAGCGATTGGTAGTTTGGTCTAACGAATCGAAAGGGACCACGACGGATGTTTGTGCGCATCGGCAATACCCCCCGCGACTACGCCTGGGGTTCCACCACCGCCATCGCCGGGCTTCTCGGCACCGAACCGAGCGGGAAGCCGGAGGCTGAGCTGTGGCTCGGCGCTCATCCCGGTTCGCCGTCGGTGATCGCCGATCCGTCGCAGACCGGAGGGGCGGCCGACCTGGCCGCCTGGACGGCCGCCGACCCGCAGGCGTCGCTCGGGCGACCGGATGCGCACCTCCCCTACCTGTTGAAGGTGCTGGCCGCCGCCGGACCGCTGTCCCTGCAGGCGCACCCGTCGTCGGAGCAGGCCGCAGCAGGGTTCGCCAGGGAGAACGCCGCCGGCATCCCGCTCGACTCCCCAGAACCAACTACAAGGACCCCTTCCACAAGCCGGAGCTCATCTACGCGCTCAGCGACACCTTCGATGCGCTGTGCGGGTTCCGCGACGTCGAGCGCAGCGCCGCCCTGTTCTCCGCGCTGGCGGAGACCGCCGCCGACGGCGAGCGCGCTGTCGTCTCCGCCTTCGCCGAGACCCTGACCGGGAGCCGACCGCTGTTTTGCGTCGCGCGACCGAGTGGCTGCTCGGCGGCGACCCGACCGTCGGCGAACTCGTCGGCGCCGTCGTCGCCACGGCCATCGCCATCGAGCCGGACCCGGAGTGGGCGACGACCTCGCCGTCGCCGCCGACACGGTGCGAATGCTCGCAGAAGCGTTCCCCGGCGACCCCGGCATCGTGCTCGCGCTGCTCCTCAACCGGGCGACCCTGCGACCGGGCGAAGTGCTCTACCTGCCCGCCGGGAACATCCACGCCTATCTGCGCGGCCTCGGCATCGAGCTCATGGCCGCGTCCGACAACGTGCTGCGCGGCGGCCTGACGCCGAAGCGCATCGACGTGCCGGAGCTGGTGAGCATCCTGGACTTCCGCCCCATCGTGGCCACACCGATGGCCGCGGAGCACCCTGCGCCCGGCGTCGACGTGTTCCGTCCGGACGTGCCCGACTTCGCCCTCGACCACGCCACGGTCGGCGGCGCGGCCACAGCCGCGATCCCGACCACGAGCATCCAACTGCCGGGGGCGGCCATCGCGATCTGCACGGCCGGCTCGGTGGAGCTGACCGGTGCACACGCCGGCCTGACGCTCGGGCGCGGACAGTCGGGGGCTCTCGATCACCCCCGACGAGGCCGCGGTCACGATCTCCGGGGACGGAACCGTGTTCGTCGCCACACCGAATGCCTGAATATCGGTCCGCTAGTCTTCCGAAACCAGACCTGCACTTTCCGCTCCGTCGATCAGGGCTCGTGTGGCCGCCGCTGCGTCCGGGTCGGGTGTCGCGGCGTTCGCAACGCTGCTGCTGTTCACGCTGTTCGCCGGCGACTTCTGGCGCAACCTGATCAGCTGGCCAGGGTACTTCGTGCTCGCCGGGCTGCTCGCGGCGGGCAGCATCGTGATCCTGGTGCGCACGCGCCCGGCGTTCCACTGGCGCAGGCTGCCCAGGATGCTCGCCCTCTTCCTGCTGCTGGCGACCGTGTCGATCGCGTGGTCGGCATATCCTGGGCGAGCGCGCCGCGCTCCGCCACGCGACGACCATCGGCGCAGTGTTCCTGGCGCTCCGCCTCGACTGGCCGCAGTGGCTGCGCGCTCGCGCCCGAACGCGTTCCGCTGGATCCTCGGCCTCGCACTGCTGTTCGAGTTCATCGTGGCCGCGTTCGTGCGGCACCCGGTGCTGCCGTTCTGGGCGCATTACCCGCCGGGCAAGCAACCGTCCGCGTTCTATTGGAGCAGGGGGCTGCTCTTCACGGCGGGCAATCGAACACGTCGACGAACAGCAACCTGCTGGCGATGGTGGCGCTGCTGGCGCTGATCGTGTTCGGCATCCAGCTCGCCGACCGCACCGTGCGGAGGGGCACGGGCATCACCCGGCTGGTGATCGCGGTGCTGGCGCTCGCGCTCACCCGCTCCTCCACCGTCATCGTGGCCCTCCTGGCGACCGCCGTCGTCCTCGGCTTCGCCCTGTGGATGCGCAGGGTCGGCCCGGACAGGCGCCGACCGGTCTACCTGACCGCCGCCGCGCTGACCGTCGTGGTCGTCGGCCTCGTGATCGCGTTCGCGTCGCGCATCCCCGCCCTGTTCG